>CALLRW010000001.1 GCA_938014215.1 uncultured Alistipes sp.
ATAAGAAATCCTATCTGAGGCCGGTGCCGCGGATCGACCTGGATCGGGAATTATTCCCCGAGTGAAGACTATAACACAAAAATAAGATCCACACGCCGCGGCGTGTGGATCTGAAAACAAGAATCGCTATATTTGCATATCTGAAGAATCTGAAGGCTCCTATCCAGACACACTTTTTGAAACACTACCGGCGTTTGTCGTTATTCGGCATTCTTGCTCAGCCACTCGAGGCGTCGCAGATCGGGCAGATGCTTGACCTGGAAGTGTTCGAAGGTGGCGCGGAAGCCCTTTCCGTCGGGGCAGGCGGCCATCATGCCCACCATGACCGGCGTATTGTCCTGCAGCCAGGCGTTGCGCATGAGCGTGTACTCCTTGTCGTCGAACGAGTAGAAGATCTCGACGGCATCCAGCCGGCGGACGGCCTTGATCCAGATGCAGGGCACGGCCTTCTCCAGCGTGATGACGCTCCAGTCGGAGGTGTGGTGCGTAACCACGGTGCTGAGGTTGAACTTGCCGTCGACGAACTCGATGCCCGCCTTGATGTAGTTTTCGTGGTCGATGCGCAGCATCAGCCCGGCCTGGTCGAACCGTTCGCGGTAGTCGCCCGTGATCTTGACCTTGGCCTCGAACTCACCGCCGTAGGTGGCGTAGTAGAACGGGGCGTCGTCGACCGTAAATCCGTAGTGCGAGATGCGCCAGTAGTCGCTCTGCGGGGTGACATCCATCGAGAGCTTTCCCTGGTGGATCTCCCACTTTTCGGGCTCGTTGAACCAGTTCATCTTCTCCAGCGTCTGGGCCTGGAGCGTGTAGAGCGATGCGGCGAGCATCAGCGTCAGTGTCAGCAGTTTTTTCATTTTTTCGGACTTTTGAATTGAATATTCTCTTTTGCGGCGGAGGGATAACCATCCGTTTGTATTACCTTTGCAAAGGTAGATGACTGGTATTGAACCTGCAATGATCATAAATAACCATTTCTTGCCATGGAGATCCTCCACCAACTGAACCGGGAGTTCCTCAATCAGGATTTTTCCCGTCCGGAGAGTGCCCGGGATGCCGACGAGTTGGCGCGCTGCAAGCTGCTGGCCGAGGACTACGCCCGCATGGAGAATTGCCTTTCGGTGCTGAGCGATCTGCGGTCGAACCGCAGTCATATCTGTTATGGCGGTTTTGCGCGGACGTTGGGACTCGAGTCTGGATCGGGGGCCGTGGACGAGATCGACTCGGTGTGGGAAGAGTCCATCCTGTCGCGTATCCATCCCGAGGATCTGGCGGCGAAGTATCTGCAGGAGCTGCGCTTCTTCCACTTCATGAAGCACCAGCCGGGCCCTTCGCGGAGCAATTACTGCCTGGCGCAGCGGCTGCGGATGAAGGATCGCTTCGGCAACTGGCTGCCGACCCTGCACCGGCTCTTCTACATCACCTCGCCGCACGACAACAGCCTCTGGCTGACGCTCTGCCTCTACAATCCACTGGTTCTGGATCTGCCGCACGATGCGGTGGTGGTCCACACGGCCACCGGGCGGCTGCAGCCGCTCGAGCGGCGTGACGATCTGCGGATCCTCTCCGAACGCGAACGGGAGGTGCTGCGTCTGATCGACGGCGGGATGACGAGCAAGGCCATTGCACAGCGGCTTTCGATCAGTGTGCATACGGTCAGCCGCCACCGGCAGGAGATTCTGGGCAAGCTGCAGGTGCGCAACTCGATCGAGGCCTGCCGTGTGGCGAAGGATCTGGGCATTCTTTGAGACTGTCCGGATCTTTTTTCCCCCCCCCGGAGCTGCAGGATGCATGTTTTCGGAAGATGGTTTCATGAAAACGCTTCGGTCTCAATGGTGCTTAACAGCGGGGCTGGTTACCCCATATGGAGAACTCAAAACTACAAAGAAAAATATGCGAATCTTACGAATCCTGGGATTGCTGGCCGCCGTATGGACGGCATTGATCCTCGATGCACAGCCGCGCAGCGAACAACTGCTCCGTGAATGGGAATTCCGGCTCGGAGACGATCTTCAGGCCACGAACGGGTGGCAACCGGTCACTATCCCCCACGACTGGGCGATCTTCGGCCCCTTTTCACGCGACAATGACCTGCAGGAGGTGGCCGTGACGCAGAACGGCGAGCGTGTCGCCACGGTCAAGACCGGCCGCACGGGGGGCCTCCCCTATGTCGGGCAGGGGTGTTACCGCCGCACGCTGAATCTCCCGGCAAAGGGTGAGGCGCGTTACGTGCTGCTCTTCGACGGGGCGATGAGCGAGGCCCGCGTCCGGGTCAACGATTCGCTGGTCTGCTTCTGGCCCTACGGCTACAACGCCTTCTGGTGCGATGTGACCGATGCCCTGCACGAGGGGGAGAACCGTCTCTCCGTGCAGCTCGAGAACCGGCCGCAGTCGTCGCGCTGGTACCCCGGTGCGGGGCTCTACCGCAAGGTGCGGCTGCTGACCCTTCCGCCGGTGCACGTGCCGGTCTGGGGGGTGACGGTGACGACCCCCTACGTCGGTGACGACTACGCCTCGGTGACGCTCCGCACGCAGATCGAGGGGCTCGGCGAGGGGGCCGAGATCCGGATCGAGAGCCGCATCCGCGACCGTGAAGGGCGGGTCGTCGCCACGAAGAACGACCTTCGCCGGCTGAACCATGGCGAACCGGCCGAGCAGCACCTGACGGTCCTCCGGCCGGAACGGTGGTCGCCCGAGACACCGACGCTCTACACGGCCGAGTCGCACATCTACGTCGACGAGCGGCTGGTTGACAGCTGCACGACGCGCTTCGGCATCCGCACCGTCGAGCTGCGGGCCGACCGCGGATTCTTTCTCAACGGCGAGCGGCGGAAGTTCCGCGGCGTCTGCCTCCATCACGACCTCGGACCGCTCGGTGCGGCGGTCAACCGCGCAGCCATCCGCCGGCAGCTGACCCTGCTGCGCGAGATGGGGTGCGATGCCATCCGCACGTCGCATAACATGCCGGCCGAGGAGCTGGTCGAGCTGTGCGACGAGATGGGCTTCATGCTCATGGTCGAACCCTTCGACGAGTGGGAGACGGCCAAGTGTGCGAACGGGTACCACCGTTTCTTCGACGAGTGGGCCGAACGCGACATGGTCAACATGCTGCACCACTTCCGCAACAACCCCTCGGTGGTGATGTGGTCGATCGGCAACGAGGTGCCGACGCAGTGGTCGGCCGACGGCTACCGGGTGGCGGCACGCCTGCAGGCGATCTGCCACCGCGAGGATCCGACACGTCCCGTGACGTGCGGCATGGATCAGTTCGATGCGGTGGTCAACAACGGCTTCGCGGCCCAGCTCGACATCGCCGGATTCAACTACAAGCCCCGCCGCTACGACGAGGCCTACGCCCGCCTGCCGCAGAATCTCATCCTCGGGTCGGAGACCGCCTCGACGGTCAGCTCGCGCGGCGTCTACCACTTCCCCGTGGAGCCGGGAGCCGGCATGCTTCACGCCGACCATCACTCCTCGTCGTACGACGTCGAATACTGTCCGTGGTCGAACATCCCGGACGTGGATCTGGCCATGGACGAGGATCGCGAATGGGTCATCGGGCAGTTCGTCTGGACGGGATTCGACTACCTCGGCGAGCCCACCCCCTACGATACGGATGCCTGGCCCAACCATTCGTCGGTCTTCGGCATCATCGACCTGGCCTCGATCCCGAAGGACCGCTACTGGCTCTACCGCAGCGTCTGGAACCGGGACGAACCGACGCTGCACCTCCTTCCCCACTGGAACTGGCCTGGACGCGAGGGTGAGGTGACACCGGTCTATGTCTATACGTCGTGGCCCGCGGCCGAACTTTTCGTCAACGGCGTGAGCCAGGGACGCCGCGAGAAGTGCGACTCGACGGTGATGCACCGCTTCCGCCTGATGTGGAACGACGTGCGTTACGAGCCGGGCGAGCTGCGCGTGGTGGCCTACGATGCCGAGGGGCATGCGGTCGGCGAACAGCGGGTGGTGACCCCCGGGCGGCCCTGGGCGCTGCGTTTGGAGCCCGACCGGTCGCGGCTGTCGGCCGACGGCGAGGATCTGGCCTACGTACGGGTCAGCGTGGTCGACCGGGCGGGCAATCCCGTGCCGACCGACACCCGGCGGGTGAAGATCCGGGTGACGGGTGAGGGACGCTTCCGAGCCATGGCCAACGGCGATCCGACGTCGCTCGAACTCTTCCACCACCCCGAAATGCACCTCTTCAGCGGCGCGTTGACGGCCCTGATCCAGAGCGGTGACCGCCCGGGCGAGATTCTCGTCGAGGCATCGGCTCCGGGGCTCCGTCCGTGCCGGCTCCGCCTGACGACGGAGTAGCCATCTGCCATCCATAGAGGCACAAAAAAAGCGGTCTTCCCACAACGGGAAGACCGCTTTTTCGTAGCGAGGTGCGACGTCGTGAATCGTCGGCACCGGGGTCAGAAACTCCGCCCCTCGTAGACCCTCGATCGGGCTGTCGGCACCAGCCGCCCGTAGAAGGTGACGCGGTTGCTGCTGAAGGTGGGATCGACCGTTACGGTGGCGTTGTTGCTCCCCTTCGGCAGCGTGAAGGTCACCGCGGCCGAAAGCCCCGATCCCATGACATTCATCGTGAAGTAGGTATTGCCCTTGCGGTCGGTCTTGACGGTGATGTTCGAGGCGCGGTCTTCGAGCGTGATACCTCCGACTCCGTTGGGACCGCCGCCGTTGAAGGGGGCAATCTGTACGACGGCCCGGTCATCCTTGAGCGACACGAAGTTGGTCGTCGAGCTGACGAAGGCCGAATTACCGCGCTTGAAGACCAGTTTGTCGGCTTCGAGCACGAAGTCCAGCTTGTTGAGCGCCTCCAGCGCATGGGCATAGTTGACGGAGTCCTGCATCTCCTGCATCTGCTTTTCGAGGGCCCGCTGTTGGGCTTCGGTCTGCTCGGCTTGCGTGTAGATCCGACGCTCGGTCTGGGCCTCGGCGGCCGTATGTATCAAAAACAGTGCGGCCAAAATCAAAAACATTCTGTTCATAATCGCACTCTTTATGTTGTGGCCGGGTCTCTTCGGCCCGACACATTCAATAACGTTGCGGGCTCTCCGAATCGTATGTTTTTTTTCGGCTTTTTGCTGCCGGTCGGGCTGTCGGCAGGGCTTCCCGGGTCCGTTGACGAAGAGCGCCCCGGACCGTTCGTTCGGTCCGGGGCGCTCTCTGTCTATCGGTTCGGCGGCCGGGATGGGTCAGTTGACCACCACCGTCGGGAAGTACTCCCGCAGCAGCGCCGCCGCGCGGTCGATCTGTTCGGGGGTGTTCTCCCGTACGTCGGCCAGCCGGTACGGAAGCCCCATCGCCTCGTATTTGTGGACTCCGAGCGTGTGGTAGGGCAGCAGCTCGACCCGTTCGATCGAACGGTAGCCGCCCAGCCGCTCGCCCAGCGCACGGATATCCTCTTCGGCATCGCTGTAGCCCGGGACGAGCACGTAGCGCAGCCAGAAGGGCTTGCCGTGCTCCTCGAGCCAGGCAGCCGTGCGGAGCGTCTGCGTGTTTTCGCACCCGGTGAGCATGCGGTGACGTGCGGGGTTGGCCTGCTTGACGTCGAGCAGCACCAGGTCCACCAGCCCCAGCAGCTCCTCGACAGCCGGGTTCCACACCCCGCCGTTCGAGTCCAGACAGACGTGGATCCCGGCGTCCTTCAGCTCCCGCACCAGCGGCGTGAGGGCCGCGGCCTGGAACGTCGGTTCGCCTCCCGAGAAGGTCACGCCGCCGCGCCGCCCGTAGAAGGGCTTCTGATCGACTGCCATGCGGAGGATCTCCGCCGCGTCGGTGGACTTGCCGCCGCCCGCCTCGATCGTGTCGGGGTTGGCGCAGTAGAGGCAGCGGAACGGGCAGCCCTGCAGGAAAACGACGAGCCGGAGTCCCGGCCCGTCGAAGGTTCCCATCGATTCGTAGGAGTGTACGCGGATCATCTTGTTGCGTCGTTGCGGAATCGATTCCAGATGCTACATCCGCTCATGAAAACTGCGGCTGATGACCTCGAGCTGGTGTTCGCGGCTCAGCTTGGTGAAGTTCACGGCGTAGCCCGAGACGCGGATCGTCAGCTGCGGATACTTCTCCGGGTGCTCCATGGCATCCTCGAGCATCTCGCGGTTCAGCACGTTGACGTTCAGGTGGTGGGCACCCTTCGTGAAGTAGCCGTCGAGCATCGTGACGAGGTTCTCGACCCGCTCTTCGGGCGTCGGACCCAGCGACTTGGGGATGATCGAGAAGGTGTTCGAAATGCCGTCCTGCGAGTCGCGGTAGCGCAGCTTGGCCACCGACGAGAGCGAGGCGATGGCACCGCTCTTGTCGCGTCCGTGCATGGGGTTGGCCCCCGGAGCGAAGGCGACACCCTTGGCACGGCCGTCGGGCGTGGCGCCGGTCTTCTTGCCGTACATCACGTTCGAGGTGATCGTCAGCAGCGAGAGCGTCGGGCGGGCATTCTTGTAGACGGACAGCTTCTTGAGCTCCTCGCTGAAGTAGTAGACCAGATCGACTCCCAGGTGGTCGACGCGGTCGTCGTTGTTGCCGAAGCAGGGGAATTCACCCTCGATGTCGAACCCTTCGGTCAGACCCTGCTCGTTGCGGCGGGGGGTCACCTTGGCGTACTTGATGGCCGAGAGCGAGTCGAGGGCGATCGAGAGGCCGGCCACGCCGTAGGCGAGGTTGATGCGCGGGTCGGTGTCGACGAACGCCATCTGGGCCTTCTCGTAGTAGTACTTGTCGTGCATGTAGTGGATGATGTTCATCGCCTCGTTGTAGACGCGGGCGATCTCGTGCAGCACCTTCTTGTAGTTCTGCATCACCTCCTCGAAGCGCAGCGGACCCTCCGACAGCGCCGGGATTCCCTTGACCATCAGCGTGCCGGTGTTCTCGCAGCGGCCCTCGTTCAGGGCCAGCAGCAGCGCCTTGGCCAGGTTGCAGCGGGCGCCGAAGAACTGGATCTGGCGGCCGATGTCCTGATACGACACGCAGCAGGCGATGCCGTAGTCGTCCGAGTGGCGCACTTCGCGCATCAGGTCGTCGTTCTCGTACTGGATCGAGCTGGTGTCGGCCGAGACGCGGGCGCAGAAATCCTTGAATCCCTGCGGCAGGTCGGGGCTCCAGAGGATCGTGAGGTTGGGTTCGGGCGAGGGGCCGAGGTTGTAGAGCGTCTGCAGGAAGCGGAACGAGGTCTTCGTCACCTTCGTGCGGCCGTCGTTGAAGCGTCCGCCGATGGCCTCGGTCACCCACGTCGGGTCGCCGGCGAAGATGTCGTTGTAGGACTGCATGCGCAGGTGGCGCACCATGCGGAGCTTGATGACGAACTGGTCGATGAGTTCCTGGGCGAACGACTCGTCGATCAGGCCGTGGGCGAGGTCATACTCGATGAAGATGTCGAGAAACGACGAGACGTTGCCCAGCGACATGGCGGCTCCGTCCTGCTCCTTGACAGCGGCCAGATAGGCCATGTAGACCCACTGCACGGCCTCGCGGGCCGACGTGGCCGGGCGGCTCAGATCCAGCCCGTAGTACTCGCCCAGCGTGCGGATCTCCTTCAGGGCCTTGATCTGCTCGGCGACCTCTTCGCGCAGGCGGATGCGGGCGTCGGTCATCGGACCGGTCAGCGCGCGCAGATCCTGCTGCTTGGCCTCGATCAGACGGTCCGTTCCGTAGAGGGCCAGACGGCGGTAGTCGCCGATGATGCGGCCGCGGGCGTAGTTGTCCGGCAGACCGGTCAGGAAGCCCAGCGAGCGGAACGAGCGGATCTCCTCGGTGTAGACGTCGAAGACGCCGTCGTTGTGCGTCTTGCGGTAGTGGGTGAAGATGTCGCGCACCTTCTCGTCGATGTCCGTTCCGTTCTCCTTGCAGGCGCGCGAGACGACGTTGATGCCGCCGAAGGGCTTGATGGCGCGCTTGAGCAGTTCGTCGGTCTGCAGACCCACGATCAGTTCGTTCTCACGGTCGATGTAACCGGCCTTGTGGGAGGTGATGGTCGAGACGGTCTTGTTGTCCAGCGAGCGGACGCCGTTGTTCTGACGCTCCTCCTCGAGGGCCTTCAGGCAGAGATTCCAGATGTGTTTGGTCCGTTCGGTCGGTCCCTGCAGGAACGACGCGTCGCCCAGATAGGGGGTGATGTTCGTCTGCACGAAACTCGTGACGTTGATCTCCTTGCTCCAAAGCCCGTCGATAAAGGTTTTGTTCAGTTCCATAAAGATGCGTTGTTGTTCGTTTTGGGATTAAGATTGTCTTCTTTCGGTGCACAAAGATAGGCGAATTTTCCCATCCGCCACGATTCACGCCGCAAATTTTTATAAAAATTAAAAAAATACCTGTTTCTCGGTATCCGGTGCGGAGCGGCCCCGCTTTTCGAAATCGGCGGAAAATGGCTACCTTTGCCCCTGACCTCATCCTTATCGTCATGGAAGAACTTACGCTTACCACGCCGGCCCTGTTGTTTTCGGCCGTATCGCTGATCCTGTTGGCCTACACCAACCGTTTCCTCTCCTACGCACAGCTGGTGCGCACGCTCAAGGAGCAGCATCTCGAGCACCCGTCGAAGGTGACGCGCGCCCAGATCGACAACCTCCGCCGCCGGCTCCACCTCACACGCACGATGCAGGCGCTCGGCGTCTCGAGCCTCTTTCTCTGCGTCGTGACGATGTTTCTGATCTACATCGGGCTCTTCACCCTTTCGGCCTGGGTTTTCGGCATTGCGCTGCTGCTGTTGATCGCCTCGCTCGGCGTCTCGTTCCGCGAGATTCAGATCTCGGTGCGGGCGCTGGAGATCCACCTGCGCGACATGGAGCTGTAGCGGCGCCGGGGGCTGCTCCGGATGCAGAAAAGGGCACCGTTCGACCGATGCCCTCCCTCTTGTAAACGGAAAGATGCCGTGACGTCGCGTCACTGCATCTCCCACTAACCTACTTATGTAACCTAAAACCAACTTGTGAAACCTCTCATTGGTTTTCACACTGCAAAGATACGGGGCCGTCGTTTCAGCGAAATGACGGCCCCGTTACATTCGTATGACGATTCGCGCGGCGGGTTATTTCGAGCTTTCGGCGGCGGGCGCCATCTCGTGCTGCGACTCGAGGAAGTAGCGCTGCGACTTGAGCAGGTTGCGCGACTGGAGCACCATGGTCTTCGTCTCGTTGAGGATCGTCAGGTAGAGGACGCTGGCGCGGGTCGAGGTCGACGGATCGCCGTTGATGCGGCGCAGCTGGCTCTTGACGGCCTCGACGATCGTGTCGAAGAGGCGGTCGCGCATCTCGAGCACCAGATCCAGATCCGAGAAGTCCTTCGTGGCGAGCATGTCGTTGATCTTGTCGAAGATCTCCTCGACCTGGTCGTTCACGCGCATCAGGTCGACGATCTGCTCCTTGGACATCCCCTCGTGGTTGTTGTCAATGTGTTCGAACGAGGGGCGGGTGATGTGGATCAGCGCCTTGGTCACCTCCGAGAGGTAGTCGACCACCTGGACGTAGAAGTGGCCCGTGTCGATGTCGCACCGCTGCAGGCGCCGCAGCGTCGGCATGATGTTGTATTTGCGGTCGCGCGCCTCCTCGAAGAGCCGGTTCGAGTCGCGGACCATCTCCTTCAACACCTTGCGGTTCTCCTTGAAGACGGCCACCAGCGTGCGGTTGTAGATGCGCGTCACCTCCTGCATCGTGTTGCAGACCTCGCCGATGCAGGCGCAGAGCACCTCGTCGGGGGTTTCGGCCTTCTCGAGCGGGAGCAGGGCCTTTTCGGCCTCCTCCTTCAGCGCGGGGGTCTTGCGGTGGCTGCGGACGAGCAGCCAGGCGCAGAGGAGCGTCAGGGCCACGACGGCGATCCATCCGCCCCAGAGCAGCAGGGCCGTGACGGCCAGGGCGATGAGGAATCCGCCCAGGGCGGTGATGAACCATCCCGAGATGACGGCCATCACGCCGGTGATGCGGTAGACGGCGCTCTCGCGGCCCCACGTGCGGTCGGCCAGCGACGAACCCATCGCCACCATGAAGACGACGTAGGTGGTCGAGAGCGGGAGTTTGTACGACGTGCCGATGGCGATCAGCACCGAGGCGGCCGTCAGGTTGACCACGGCGCGGATCATGTCATACTGGGCCGAGGTGCGCTCCTCGACGGGCAGCGGTTCGAAGCGGCGGTCGATGGCCTTCTGTACGCGCTCGGGGACGATGCCCGACCAGAGGTGGTTGGCCATGAGCGTCAGCCGCACCAGACTGCGCGAGAGGAAGGTCGAGCCGAAACGCTCCTCCTCCTCGTGCTGCGAGGCGAGCGAGAGCTCGGTCTCGGCTACGTGCTGCGACTTTTTCGAGAAGAAAAGCGTCAGTACCATGATCAGGCCCGAGGCGAGCAGGATCAGGAAGTTGGCGCGGGCCGGCTCCTCGAGCTGCCCCATCATGATGGCCTCGCTGCCGGCGTCACGGGCGATCTGCCAGGCGTCGAAGCTGGCCAGCGGCACGCCGATGAAGTTCACCAGGTCGTTGCCGGCGAAGGCCAGGGCCAGGGCGAAGGTGCCCGAGAGGATGGTGATGCGCATGATGTTCAGGCGGAAGAGGCGCTGGAAGATCCACAGCACGATGGCCGCCGCGATCCAGAAGACCAGCAGCGTGAGCAGCACATGGTCGGTGACGTAGGCGGAGATCTCCGTGGGGATGAGTCCCGAGCTCTTGAGCCCCTTGAAGAGGGCGAAGTAGAGGATTCCGGCAAGCGAGATGCCGCACCACACGGCGCCCCAGCGGCGGAAGACCGGCGCATAGCGGAACGAGAAGATCAGTCGCGAGATGTACATGTAGATGAGTCCCGTGATGAAGGCGAAGGCGACCGAGAGGAGGATGGCGGCGATGATGGCCATGGCCTTTCCGGTGTTGATGAACTGCGAGAGGTCCTGCAGCGAGACGGCCGGATCGGCCGAGATGCGGAAGAGGGCCGTGGCGACGGCGGCGCCGAGCAGTCCGAAGACCATCGAGACGGTGGTCGAGGTCGGCAGGCCGAGTGTGTTGTAGAGGTCCAGCAGCAGGACGTTGCCGAGCATCATGCCCAGAAACAGCAGCATGATCTCCGGGAAGGAGAACTGTGCGGGATAGAAGACGCCGCTGCGGGCGACCTCCATCATGCCGCTGGAGGTGAGCGTACCGATGAGGATGCCGGCGGCGGCGATCCAGAGGATCACGCGGCGCGGGGCGACCTTCGAGCCGATGGCCGAATTGAGAAAGTTGATGGCGTCGTTGGCGACACCCACGACAATGCCCATCACGGCCAGGATGGCCAGAATGATGACGATGGCGGTAAACAAGGGCGACATATATCTGTTCCGTTTAGAGTTTTTCCGTAGGGAAAAGCCCTCTCCGGGGTGTCGACGCGCGGCGGCCGGGAGATACTCCTTGTCGGAGCCGGTGGAGCGGCGCTTTGCCGGGGACATGCCGGGGTGAGGCTTACCGGCAGCAAAGGTCCGAAACAGATATTACAAATGCGTTAAGAGCGTATTGCAACGTCGTGAAACATCGGCGTTCAGCTCTTTTTCTTCAGGGTGAAGGTGAATTCGAGTCCGCCGCGGTCGCGGTTGCGGACCGAGATCGTGCCGCCGTGGATCATCACGGCGTTCTTGACGATCGAGAGTCCGAGTCCCGTGCCGCCCAGTTTGCGCGAGCGGCCCTTGTCGACGCGGTAGAAGCGTTCGAAGAGGTGCGGGAGGTGCTCCTCGCCGACGCCGATGCCGTTGTCGGCAAAGAGGATCGTGCATTCGTCGGGCGTATCGTCGAGCAGACGGATGTAGATGTCGCGGCCGCCCGAGTAGGCGGCGGCATTGTCCGCCAGGTTGCGGAAGATCGACCCCAGCAGGGCGGGATTGCCCTCGATGACGACCCGTTTCGGGAAGTCGACGTTCACGCGCAGCCGCTGGTCGGCGGGGCGGAGTGCCATTTCGTCGGCCACCTCGTCGATCAGGTCGTTCAGCACGACGGGCTCCTTCTGGATCAGCTGGCTCGCCTCGTCCATGCGCGTGATGGTCGAGACGTCGGCGAGCAGCCGCCGCAGCCGTTCGGTCTGGGCGGCGCTCTTCTCGAGGAAGTCGCGGCGCTTGCGCTCGTCGATCTGCGGGTTGGCCAGCAGCGTCTCCAGATAGCCCTGAATGGCCGCCACGGGGGTCTTCAGTTCGTGGTTGATGTTGTTGGTGAGCTGTTTCTTGATGCGGATCTTCTCCTGCTCCTCGTGCAGCGCCAGGGCGTGTTCGCGGTCGCGGTCGGCGGTGGTCCGCTGCAGGCGGGCGTAGAGCTGGATGATGTGGTTCGAGATCTCGCCCAGTTCGTCGTGCGGGAAGGGCTCCATCTCGTCGATCCGTTCGCCGCGTTCGGCCCGTTCGGCAAAGTCGTTGAGCCGCGAGATGTTGTGCCCCAGCCGCCGCGTGGCGAAGTAGCCGGCGATGCTCATCAGCAGCGTGATCCCCAGCATGAACCAGAGAAAGTCGCTGTCGGCGGCCAGCACCTCGCTCAGCGAGACGCTGTAGGGAACGGCCGAACGGACGATGCAGCCGTCGCCGGCCATGGCCGAGTAGAAGTAGTTGAGGTGGGTGCTCTCCGAATGGCGGCGGATGATGTAGCCCGTGCCGTGGGCCAGGGCGTCGATGACTTCGGGACGGTCGAGGTGGTTGGCCGTCGGGAGCGAGTCGAGCGTATTGTCGAAGAGAACGCGTCCCGAGCGGTCGATGAGCGTGACGCGCAGTTCGCGGAAGGGTTCGTCGTGGGTGGCGATGAAGCGTTCGGGGGGGATGCCCTCCTCCAGGGCGTCGATCAGGCGCATGTTGAAGAGCTGCAGTTCGCCGTTGAGGTGTTCGGCCTTGAAGTGCTTCTCGCGGCCGTACTGGAACAGCACGAAGCAGGCCACGAGCGACCACGAGAAGACGAGCAGCAGCAGGAAGAGCCGTCGGTGGTAGGAGAGCCTACTCTTCAAAGCCGTAGCCATAGCCCAGACGCGTTACGATGTGTTTGCCGTAGGGGCCGATCTTGCGGCGCAGGCGGGTGATGTTGACATCGATCGTACGGTCGAGGACGATCACCTCGTCGCTCCAGATGCGGTGGAGGATCTCCTCGCGCGAGAAGATCACGCCGCGGTGGCCGAGCAGCAGGGCGAGGATTTCGAACTCCTTCTTGGTCAGCGGGAGCTCTTCGCCGTCGAGGGTGCAGATCTTGCGCTTGAGATCCATCTCGAGCCCTTCGAAGGCGATGGTTTCGTGTTCGGGTTCCGCGGCGGCCGACCGGCGCAGGACGCTCCGCACGCGGGCCAGCACCTCGCGGATCGAGAAGGGTTTGGTGATGTAGTCGTCGGCGCCGAGGTTCAGGCCGGCGACCGTATCGTCTTCGGAATCCTTGGCCGTGCAGAAGATCACCGGCACGTGGGCCGTTTCGGGATTCGCCTTCAGGATGCGGGCCATCCGGAAGCCGCTCATCTCGCCCATCATCACGTCGAGCAGGATGAGCGAATAGCGTTCGGGATGCATCTCCAGGGCCTGTTCGGCGCTGTAGGCCACGTCGACGTCATAACCCTCGACTTCGAGGTTGAACTGCAGGATTTCGCACAGCGACTCTTCGTCGTCGACCACGAGGATTTTGTGTTTTGCCATAGCTTCTTCGGGTTTGAATCCGCGCCAAATTTACACAACATTCACGGATGTTACATCCTTCGTGTCGGACATTTCACCGAAATGTAACAAATCCGCTCATCGGCCGAGGATCTCCATCTGCTGGCGGACCGACTCTTCGTGGATGGCCTGCAGGACGGTGCGCATGAAGTCGGGGTCCATGCCCAGTTCGACGGCCTGGGCCGTGCGCCGGGCCAGCAGCTCCTCGTAGCGGCGGCTCTGGAGCACCGCCATGTCGTGCTCCTTCTTGTACTGGCCGATGTCGCGCGAGACGCGCATCCGGCGGGCCAGCAGTTCAAGCAGCTGGTCGTCGAGCTTGTCGATCCGGGCGCGCAGTTCGTTGAGGCTCTCCGTCGTGACGCTCTGCTGGCGGATCACCAGGTTGCGCAGGATGTAGGCCAGCGCTTCGGGGGTCACCTGCTGGGCCTTGTCGCTCCAGGCGCTGTCGGGCGAGCAGTGCGACTCGATGATCAGGCCGTCGAATCCGAGATCCATGGCCTGCTGCGACAGCGGCGCGATCAGTTCGCGTTTGCCGCCGATGTGGCTCGGGTCGCAGAAGAGCGGCAGACGCGGCAGCCGCCGGTGGAGTTCGATCGGCAGGGACCACATCGGGTGGTTGCGGTAGAGGCTCGTGTCGATCGAGGTGAAGCCGCGGTGGATGGCGCCCAGTCGGCGGATTCCGGCGTTGTGGATCCGTTCGATGGCGCCGATCCAGAGTTCGAGGTCGGGGCTGACGGGGTTCTTCACCAGCACCGGGACATCCACGCCGCGCAGCGCATCGGCCACCTCCTGCATGGCGAAGGGGTTGGCGGCCGTGCGGGCGCCGATCCACAGCAGGTCGACCCCGCCCCGCAGCGCCGCCTCGACATGCTGGCGCGTGGCCACCTCGGTGGCGGTATACATGCCGGTTTCGTGCTTGACGCGCTGCAGCCAGGGGATTCCCTGTTCGCCGACCCCTTCGAAACCGCCGGGTTTGGTGCGGGGTTTCCAGAGTCCGGCGCGGTAGATGCGGATCCCTTCGGCGGCCAGCTGGCGGGCCGTTTCGATGACCTGCTCCTCGGTTTCGGCGCTGCACGGGCCGGCGATGACCAGCGGACGCCGGGGATCGACCCCGGGGAGTGTGATGGGCAGAATATCGTTCATGGTATTTCGGTTTTTCGTGAGTCTGTTGTTGTCAGTTGTTTGGCTGGAGCGCCGGGTCGGCCCCTTCGGCATACTCGCCCAGGATGCGGAAGGAGCTGGTCAGCGGGCGGGCCGCCTCGATGGCCTGCCGGTAGCGCTGCGGGTCGTCGAAGGTGACATCGACGTAGAAGCGGTACTCCCATTCGCGCCCGATGATCGGCAGCGACTGGATCTTCGTGAGGTTGATGTCGTAGAACGAGAGGAGGGTCAGCACCTTCGAGAGGCTTCCGCACGTGTGGCGGAGGGTGAAGACGAGCGACGCCTTGTTCGCGCGGGCCGGATCGGCGAACTCCGCGGCGCGGCTCTCGTCGGCCAGCACCAGAAAGCGGGTGAAGTTGTGGGGGTTTGTCTCGATGCCGCGCTGGAGGATCTCGAGGCCGTACATCGCGGCGGCATCGGCACCGCAGATGGCGGCCGTTGCCGGGAGTCTGTTTCGGGCGATTTCGCGGGCGCTGCCGGCGGTGTCGTCGCGTTCGACGACCTTCATGGCGGGGTGGCGCTTGAGATACTCGCCGCACTGCATCAGGGCGATGGGATGGGAGTGGACCTCGCGGATCGCTTCGAGGGATTGTCCACGCAGAGCGGCGATGACGTGCGAGATGCGGAGTTTCTGTTCGCCGACGATGCGCAGGCGGCTGTTGCGGAGCAGTTCGTGGTTGGGGAGCAGGCTGCCGGCGATGGTATTTTCGATGGCGGCGATTCCGAGCAGGGCGCGATCCGCCGCGAGCCGTTCGAAGAGCTGTTCGAAGCTCGGGCAGGGGACGACGTCGATCGTCTGCGGAGCGAAGAAGAGGCGGGCGGCGGATTCGTGGTAGCATCCTGCGATGCCCTGTATGGCGATCTGTTCCATGGCGGAGGTTTTTGAGGGTTCGAAAGAAAAATCCCGCACGGGGTTTCGTGCGGGATCTGCGTGCATCTATACGAGGCTGAATGATTTTCGAGTATCAGTTGCATGCCGTCCCGCTTTTTCCGGTAAAGAAAAAGAAACGAAAGCGGTATGCAAAGGTATTGCGTTTCATGGTGCGTCGTTGAGGTTGACGGGAGCAAATATAGGAAAAATTTTTGAAAAACAAAATCCGTGGCGGGCGGAACCGGGATTCCGCTCGACGGTTTACTATTTTTTCAAGGTAGGCAATTCTCCAGTGAGTTCGTACCGCCACTCGCTGCCGTTGCTCTCTAATGCTGAGTTCATGGCATTCATAGCGGTTTCCCATGTCATCGAGCCTTCCACCTTGGCGGTTCCGCCGGTGCTTCCGCTGCCGGTGCCTTGTTCCTGATTGTTCTCCCAGTAGCAGGCGGTGAAAGTACCTTGGTCATTGCAGCCAGCGATGCCGCCGATTCTATCTCCTACTGAACTGGTGATTTCGCCCGTGGCGTGATAGCAGGCGGTTACGGTACCTTGGCCGTTTATACCCACCACGCCGCCGACATTAGCGTGACCATACGTTATCGTGGCAGTAACGTTGCCCGTGGAGTAGCAGGCCATGAGCGAGCAGCCATTTCCCAAGTTGCCCACCACGCCGCCGACAGAGCTAATGCCCGATACAGCCGCTGTGGAATGGCAGCCCTCGATGGTTGACCCGATTAAGCTGCCGGTTCCTGTGTCATAATTAGGAACACAGAGTCCGGATATTCCACCGACATTGGTATTACCCGTCACAGTCCCTTCCGCTGAGCAGCCGGAGATGGTGCTAAAATTTTGTCCTACGATACCGCCGGTCTGGTTTTGTCCTGTCACCGTGCCATTGACCGAGCAATTCTCTACAGTGCCATCGGTCTGTCCCGCAATGCCGCCGACGTACGTGCCACCTGTTACGTTCACTTCTGTCAGCGTTACGTCCTGCACCTTGCCTCCGCTGCCGAGACGGCCAATCAGTCCTACATTGTCCGTTCCCGATTGGTCAATCTTCAGCCCCGTGATGGTATGGTTGCCGCCGTCGAAGGTGCCGGTGTATGGGTTGTCATAGGTTCCTATCGGCGTCCACTCCCCGGTCAGGGTGATGTCGCCGGTCAGGGTGATGTCGATGTCGGTCTTCCCCTCTTCGTTCACCAGCTTGGCGATGTTCTTCAGACCCTTCTCGTTGTCCGTGTTGTAGATGGTCTGTCCCTGGTCGTCGGTCGTGGTGGTATAGCCCGGGTCATAGTCCAGCGTGATGTTGTAGAACTTGCCCACCTCGGGGATGAAGGCGGCGGAGAGGGTGCGCTCCTTGCCATCGTTATTGGCCATCAGCTTGGTTATCTCGTAGCCGGGTACCACGTTTGCCTCCCAGCAGGTGATGGTTGCGCCGTTCTCGGTGTATTCGCACTTCTTCATCTCGATCCAGCCCTCGGCCGTGCCGCTTACGGCGGTTCCCTGCCTGTACGTACACTGTGTATAGGTATAGAGCTGAAGGCTTTGCACTTCGCCGAGTGCATCGTCCGAAGGCGTGATGCGTACCTTCGCCAGAGCGTGGGTGAAGTTCAGCGTGACGGGATCCGGATATTTGCCCGTGCCCGTACCGCTCAGCACATAGGCAAGACTTTGGCTCTGGTTGCCGAGGTCGATGGTGCCGTCCGTGGCGGGATACCAGGCGGTGACGGTGTGGTCGTTGCGGTCGTACCAGTACAGGGGTGTTTCGGCTCTGACGGTGTGGTCGTCCTGCACGGTGTAGGTGCCGACCTCTTCCTTGCCGTCTATCTGCACGGCGAACCGGTCGCCCGCGTCGAACACGCTGCCCGTGCCGTCCGCAATCTCGCTGACGCGCGTCGCCGGGGCACCCCAGGGCTGTGCCTCGCCGCCCTCCACACTGAGGGTGATGCGGGCTATCTCCAGCGGGTATTGTCCTTCGGGCAGACGGTCGCCGTCCGCCAGTTCGTCCTTCGTGCAGGCTGCCGTGGCAAGGAGCAGGGCGGCTGCGGCAAGAAGCAGATGGATGGAATGTCTTTTCTTCATATCGGGTTGTCTTTTTATTTGTTTTCGTTTTGTGCTGCCGCCGCCTGCGAAGGCGGCCGTCGCACCATAGTGTCTATGGGCAGCTCCGGCTTGACGCTTGCGCCGGGGCAGCGGTATGTAGGGCTTACAGCGTGATGCTTACATTGTTCGAATCTCCGGGTTCCCACGGGGTAATCTCCGGTTCTTCCACCGTGATGCCCTTGTTGTTGAGCGTTATGTTGTAGGTATAGGCATAGCCTGCGGAGAACTGATTCGCTTCGGGCTTGGATGGATTCGGCAGTGTGGTTGTATAGTCCAGTCCGTTGAAAGACACTTTAAGGTCAAGAGAGGTGGTCACTCCCTGCGGGAGAATGATGACTTGCGAAGTGGTGGCACCGCCCAGCTGCATGTTAATCGGCGAGTCGACGGCTGCGGTTACGGCAGTCGTTCCGGTAGCCGTGTCGAAAGTGCCTTCGTGCTTCAGTCCGTCCAACGTGTAGTCAGCAGGTTCCATTCCGTTGAAAATGAGGCCGTCGCCTGGCTTGAAGGTGAATTTGATGAGACTCATGCGGTGGTGGAACGCATGATCGCCGGTGAACTCTACCGTCGGGTTGTGGGTGTCACCCGTGGCTCCCGAGGCAAAGAGGAAGTCGATGCCTGAGCCCTGCTTGTCGGCTGTGGTGCTGACGGTCACCATTCCGCCCTCAGCCTGATACGGATAGTAGGCATGGAAGGTATGGGTTTCGGTGTCGTCAAAATAGATGACCGTACCGTCAGGCATGAACATACCGTACTCTCTCTTGTAGGGCACGTTGGTAAAGCCGGCGCCGGTGACGCCGATGCGGTCGCCTTCGGTCCACTCGGTTCCTTCCGAATTGACGCGGGTAGCGGGCGTAATGTCGGCGATAAACTTGGCGGCTACCGGGCCGTCATTCAGGTTCTCGTTGTCGTTGTTACAGGCGGCAAGTGTCAATGCCAGCGCTGCGAAAGCAAAAAATCGGGTTTTCATGGTGTATGGGGTTTTTCTTGTTGTTGCATCGTTTTAGTTACATTTCCGCACTGGCATTGCCACCTTCCACCGACTCCCAGCCGGTAATCTCGGCATTGCATTCCTCCATGCCGACGGGGGTCTCCAGGGTCCCGGTCACGCGGTAGGCGGTGGTCATGTCGCCGTTGAAGTCCTTCATGGCCTCGGTCAAATCGACCTCCGTGCGCTGTGTGCGTCCGCCGTCCACAAATACGATGTCCAGCACCATGGTCTGCACGGCTCCCATCGTACCCAGCAGGCGGGCGTCGGCCGTGAGCCGGCTGCCGTCACGGGTGAAGGAGAAGACCGTGGAGGCCGGTTCGCCCGAGGTCTGCCCCCGCGCCATGTCGAAGGCTCCGGCTATGCCGCTGAGGGTGGCCGTCACGCTCTGGATGAGTTCGGGGCGTCCCTGGGTCACCTCCAGCTCCAGCTGCAGCTCGCGCACCTGCTGCTTCATCGCGGCGGTAAACGAATAGTCGGAGTCCTTCTCGATCGACACCGGCTCGGCAT
Source organism: uncultured Alistipes sp. (assembly GCA_938014215.1). Taxonomy (GTDB): domain Bacteria; phylum Bacteroidota; class Bacteroidia; order Bacteroidales; family Rikenellaceae; genus Alistipes. Next base: position 19,246 of record CALLRW010000001.1, read on the forward strand.
GGGTGAAGAACCACCCCGGGACGTTGTCGATGAAGGAGCCCGTCGTCTGGCTGCCCGAGGCCGGGGCGACGGTGGCCATGGTGCCGCTGACGGTGAAGCCCTCGGCCGGGTTCCACACCACGAGTGTGTAGCTGCCCGGCGCAAACAGATGTTCGGGAGCGTGGGTGGCGGCGGTCTCCGTCCCCGTATAGTCACCCATCGAGAGGGCCCACGTGGCGGGGATGTCGATACCCTCGCCGCGGGCCGACCAGTCGGTCGTGACCGTAATCTTGCCGTGGTCGGGGTGCGGCGTGTTGTAGAGCGTGTCCTTGACGCAGGAGGCGGTCAGCAGCGCGGCGGCTGCGGCGGCCAGAATCGGAATATATCGTGTCGGTTTCATATCGTCGTCCTCCATGGTTTAGAAAAGGTTCCACTTCAGGGTGATGCCGGCATGAACGGGGCCCCACCAGTCCCTGGTCTCCGAGCCCTGGCGCACGCGCACGCCGTCGATGACCACGTATTTCTCATAGTCGGCATTCAGGTATCCGAGCCCGAGCGAGAAATCGAGCGAGAGGCGCTTGCCGATGGGCAGGATGTAGCCTCCGGTCACTCCGCCGCCCAGAAGGTCGCCTTGGCGACCTGTTTCGGAGAACTTGTAGTTGAAGGCGCCGGTCTTGAATAGCAGGCCAAGGTAGCCGCGCCGCTCCTTACCCATATAATAGCGCACCTCGGGAGCTACCTCCCAGAGGGCGTAGCGGCGCTGCTTGTCGTTCCACGTCCATGAGGTCCATGATCCATTGACGCCCAGGCTCCAGCGGTCGGAGATGTGCCACTCCAGCCCGAGGTCGGGCGTCAACGTCGCCCAGCGCAGCAGGTTGGCCCGCAGGGAGAGATGTGTTTTGTGGAGCTCGAATATCTCGAAAACCGGTTCAAAGACGTCGGGGGGTGTTTCGGCAGTCCCGGCGGCCCGGCGTGCCTCTTCTTCTGCTCTGCGGCGCTCTTCGGCGGCGGCCCGTTCGGCGGCAAGGCGCTCCTCTTCGGCACGCTTCGCGGCCTCCAGACGCTCGGCTTCGGCCTTCTCGGCAGCGCGACGGGTTGCAAGCTCGGCCTCCGATGGCCCGGCGGGGATGACGAGGCGCACGGTGACGAAGTTGCCTTCGGCAGCGTGGTTTTGTGTCCGGAAGTACTCCTCGGTGAGCCCGCCGCGGAGGATCATCTCGGTTTTCACGCGATTCGAACGCGTCTTGGCCATGGCGAGGTTCTCGGCCTCCGAGGGCTGCGAGGTGCAGTAGCCGTCGACCTCGACGGGAACTGTGCCGTCGACAATGGCTGCGCGGTTTTCGGCGATGCAGGCCAACAGGCGGTCGAGCTCCTCGCCGTTGCCGCTCCACGGAATGTAGAACATGTCGTCGCCCGCCACGAAGCGGAAGGTATACTCGGCCGGGGCAGGGTCGGAGGGGTTGTCTGCCGTCTGGCCGAAGGTCGGACCTGCAAGGAGGCCCAGTGTAAATAAAAGGGTCAGCAATCTATTCATGGTAACGGGAATTGTGTTCGGATGGAAGTCGGAAAGCAGGGCATCGGAACGGAGCCCGAGAACAAAATTAACAGAAAAACCGGAACTGGAAAGTCCCGGTTGTCGATTTTGTCGTTTAGGCAAGAAAATTTGTTGTTCAGGCAAGAAAAAAATGGTCGTTCAGGCAAGAAAGCGGGGCCATCAGAGGCCGGTCGGAGCTACAGAATGGAGCTCTCTCCGCCCTGTGTTTTGCGCCAGTTGGAGGGGGAGGCCCCCTCCCGGGCCTTGAACATGCGGGTGAAATGGCTGGGCGAGACGAAGCCCGCGGCCTCGGCGATTTCGGTGATGTTCAGCTCGGGGTGCCGGAGCATGTGCCGTTTGGCGTACTCCATCCGCAGGTCGGTGATCCAGTCGCGGAACGAGCCGTTGCCGGTCGCCTTGATGTATTCCGAGAGGTAGGTGCGGTTGGTGTGCAGCGTATCGGCCAGTTCGCGGATGGTCAGCCCCGGCCGGAGGTAGCCGTCGGCGGCAATCCACCCGGTGAGCCGCACCGCAAGGTCGGTATGGAGGGAGCGGGCCTCGCGGTCCGGCATGTCGCCCGGACCGTCCGAATCGCTTGGCGCCTCCGCAGCGGCCTCCTCCTCCGTGGGGATCTCCTCCTCGAGCGCCTGCTCGACCCGCTCGTAGAGGAGCAGGTAGTTCATGTAGGAGCAGTAGAGATAGATGTAGAAGGGGACCGACGAGAGAATCCACAGGAAGACGTAGCGGTCGGGCAGGAAGGTGAGCAGCCCGCAGCCGACGCCGAAGATGACGGCCCACCAAGTGAAGACGGACATCCAGCGGATGTAGGCGCCGATATCGTCGGAGTGGGTGTCGTCGAAGAGGCGCACGGCGCGGCGGTAGGCGCGGATCAGCCGTCGGGCGAGCCACAGCCCGTAGCCGACGAGCCAGGCGGCCATCACGGTCAGCCCCGCCCTCTGGGCCGCACCCTCGGACAACCCCAGCAGGATGACACCCGAGAGGAGCGTGAAGAGCACCCATGCCGAGAGGTGGAAACGCAGCCGGCGGCGCGTGATGTAGAAGCGGTCGAGCAGGGTGGTGAGCGCCGAACTGAAGAGCCAGTAACAGAGGAAATAGGTCGAGAGGTTCATCAGAATGGCCGCATGCACGTCGCGGATTCGCACCTCGAAGAAGAAGTGGACCGCGTAGTTGGCCGCCAGGAGCAGCAGTGCACAGCCCATGATGCGCCGCGAACGGAGGTAGTTTGCGAAGATGGCCTTGTCGGGGGTCGGAGCCAGCAGGAAGTAGGCGCCGAAGAAGATCATCAGCGGCAGGGCGATGCAGAGCGAGTATTCGTAGAGCGGAAGATTCATGCGCGTATCGGGCTTGAAAGCAGTCGTAACAAAGGTACGCAATAATTCGATTGGGTGTCTTCGCGCGGGGCAAAAGTCTCTTGTCCGGATGAAAATATCGCCGCAATCTCCTTCAGGCGGGCGCTCCCCTTCTGATCGCCCGGAACGGGCCGCCGGTGTGGGTTTCGGACTCGCTGCCCGGGAAGGTCCTCTCAGGAACCGGCCAAAAATGAAAAAGCCTTACGTATCATGGATACATAAGGCTTTTTGCTTGTTTCGACGTCTTTTCGCGGCGCCTTCCAGAGCTGTTGACGAGGCTTGAACTCGTGACCTCTTCCTTACCAAGGAAGTGCTCTACCACTGAGCTACAACAGCAGTTCCTTTTGTTGAGTGGTGCAAAAGTACATAAAAAAATGAAAAGGACAAAAAAAATATGCACTTTTCCCAATTATTTTCTATCTTTACTACCAAATTATAACCAAATCCAGATGAAACGTATCCTGATAGTAGGCGCCGGAGGCCAGATTGGTTCCGAGCTGACAGTTTATCTGCGCGGAATTTACGGAGGCGCGAATGTCGTTGCCACCGATATGCGCGAATGCCGCAATCTCGGCGAAGACGGACCCTTCGAGGTCCTCAATGCCCTCGACGCTACGGCCATGGCCTCGGTGGTGGCCCGTTACCACGTCGATGCAATCTTCAACCTCGTGGCGCTGCTCTCGGCCGTCGGCGAGCGTAACCCCCAGATGGCCTGGAATGTCAACATGGGTGCCCTGAACAACTCGCTCGAGGTGGCCCGCCAGCACCACTGCGCCCTCTTCACTCCGTCGTCGATCGGCGCCTTCGGCCCGACGTCGCCCAAGGACAAAACCCCGCAGGATACGATCATGCAGCCGACGACCATCTACGGCGTCTGCAAGGTCACGGGCGAACTGCTCAGCAACTACTATCACCACAAATACGGTGTCGATACCCGTTCGGTGCGCTTCCCCGGCATCATCTCGAATGTCACGCTGCCCGGCGGCGGCACGACCGACTACGCCGTCGAGATCTACTACGAGGCGATCCGCAGCGGACGTTTCACCTGCCCCGTCCCGGGCGACGTCTACATGGACATGATCTACATGCCCGATGCCCTGCGCGCCTGCGTCGAGCTGATGGAGGCCGACCCGACGAAACTCATCCACCGCAACAGCTTCAACCTCGCCTCGATGAGCTTTACGCCCGAAATCATCTACGCCGAGATCCGGAAGCGGCTGCCCGACTTCGTGATGGACTACGACATCGACCCTGTGAAGAAGGAGATCGCCGAAAGCTGGCCCAACTCGCTGGACGACACCTGCGCCCGTGAGGAGTGGGGATGGAAACCCGAATGGGATCTTTCGCGGATGACCGACGACATGCTGGCCCACATCCGCACCAAACTCGGTAAAGAGTAATCCGACAACCATGGATCGAAACGACAAACCGACGACGGAGCGGGTGGCCGCTTCGTCGTCGAGTTGGAACGGAGCGCCGCTTCCCGCCTGTGCGGTGGAGCGGCCTTTCGTTACGCTGCTGCGGATCGTCATCCCGCCGCATGCCCGCCTGGCACGGCATACCCATCCGGTGATCAATGCCGGGTTCGTGCTGCGCGGCGAGCTGACCGTGGTGGCCGATGACGGCACGGAACGGACGTTCCACGCCGGGGAGGGGATTATCGAAATGGTAGGAACTTTGCACTACGGCGAGAACCGGGGTGACGAACCCGTCGAACTGGCCATGTTTTATGTCGGAGCGCCGGATCAGCCGCTCTCGGTGATGGAAGAGTCGGATCAAACGAAATAATCGATGAACGGAAAGAAGATCATCCGCTGGATCGTGGGCATACTGGCGGTATGCCTGGTGGTTCTCGTGGGCGGGAGCCTCTATCTGCTGCACTATTCGCTGCAGCCGCTGGCCACGATCGAGGCCAAGAACGCCTCCTCGTATCAATATATGTATGAGGAGTACCCCTTCCTCCGACCGTGGGTCGACAGCCTCCACCGTGCGGGGGCGTTGCGCGACACGTCGATCCTCGGGCGCGAGGGCGAACGGCTTCATGCCCTCTACGTGCGGGCTCCGCGGCCCACGGACCGTACGGCGGTCATCGTCCACGGTTATACGGACAATGCCGTGCGGATGCTGATGATCGGCTACCTCTACAACCGCGACCTTGGTTTCAACATCCTGCTGCCGGATCTCTACTACCACGGCGAGAGTGCCGGCCGTGCCATCCAGATGGGGTGGAAGGACCGGCTCGACGTGCTGCGGTGGATGGAGGTGGCCAACGGCCTCTTCGGCGGGCGGACGCGCATGGTGGTCCACGGCATCTCGATGGGGGCCGCCACGACGATGATGGTCTCGGGCGAGGTGCAGCAGCCCTACGTGCGGTGCTTCGTCGAGGATTGCGGCTACACGAGCGTCTGGGACGAGTTCGCGAAGGAGCTGCACGAACAGTTCCACCTGCCGGCCTTCCCGCTGCTGGATGTGGCCAGCGGGCTATGCGGCGTGAAGTTCGGCTGGACGTTCCGTGAGGCCTCCTCGCTGAAGCAGGTGGCCCGGTGCGGACTGCCGATGCTCTTTATCCACGGCGATGCGGACGACTACGTGCCGACGTGGATGGTCTATCCGCTGTATGATGCCAAACCGGGCGAGAAGGAGTTGTGGATCGTACCGGGAGCGACGCACGCCATGTCGTATCACGATCAGCGCGAGGAGTATACGCGTCGCGTGGGCGAGTTCGTCGGGCGCTACATTCCCGAGTGATCGTTTGTCGGGCCGGGCGGCAGCGCCGTGGAGGGTGAATGCCGGATCCCGCGGGCATCTCTGCCAAGACCGGGTACCCCCCCCTGCATAACAAAAAACCGGAGGTTCTTGCGAACCCCCGGTTTTCATTTACGGGATGCTCCGATTATTCGGCCTTGCCGTCCGAACCCAGAACCTCCTTGATCTTGTGGATGTAGAGCTTCTTCATGTTGTCACGAGCCGGACCCAGGTACTTGCGGGGGTCGAACTCGGCGGGCTTCGTTGCGAAGACCTCACGGATGGCGGCGGTCATGGCCAGACGCGAGTCGGAGTCGATGTTGATCTTGCAAACGGCGCTCTTGGCAGCCTTGCGCAGCTCCTCCTCGGGAATACCTACGGCAGCCTTCAGTGCACCACCATACTTGTTGATCGTGTCAACCTCCTCCTGGGGAACCGACGACGATCCGTGGAGCACGATGGGGAAGCCCGGAAGCTCCTTCTCGATGGCCTCGAGTACGTCGAATGCCAGGGGGGGCGGAACCAGACGGCCCGTCTTCGGGTCAACGGTGCACTGCTCGGGGGTGAACTTGTAGGCTCCGTGCGAGGTGCCGATCGAGATGGCCAGCGAGTCAACGCCGGTCTTCGTTACGAAGTCAACGACCTCTTCGGGTTTGGTGTAGTGGCTCTCCTCGGCAGCAACCTCGTCCTCGACGCCGGCCAGTACGCCCAGCTCACCCTCGACCGTTACGTCGAACTGGTGTGCATACTCGACAACCTTCTTCGTCAGGGCGACGTTCTCGTCATAGGGCAGCGACGAACCGTCGATCATCACCGACGAGAAGCCCATGTCAACGCAGCTCTTGCAGAGCTCGAACGAATCTCCGTGGTCCAGGTGCAGCACGATCTGGGGATGAGCCCAGCCGAGCTCCTTGGCATACTCGACGGCACCCTCTGCCATGTAGCGCAGCAGGGTCTGGTTGGCGTAGTTGCGGGCGCCCTTCGAAACCTGCAGGATAACCGGCGACTTGGTCTCGGCAGCAGCCTGGATAATGGCCTGGAGCTGCTCCATGTTGTTGAAGTTGAATGCCGGAACGGCATAACCTCCCTTGATGGCCTTGGCAAACATCTCACGGGTGTTTACGAGGCCCAGATCTTTGTACGATACCATAATATTAGTTGTGTTAATGAAAATTGTGCATTCAAAAACCGCACAAATTTACTAAAAATTCTAAATAATAATCTCTTTTTGTGAAAAAAATAACAGAGATCGGGAAATAGTTGGACAATCCGGATTGTTTTTTGTACTTTTGCCGTAGGAAACCACGCTTACAACAACAAACACAATACGATCATGGCAGAATTCATTTATCAGGAGCCGTTCCCGATTCAGGAGGACAAAACCAAGTACCGTCTTTTGACGAAGGATTACGTGAAGGTCGTCGAGTGCGACGGCCGCAAGATCCTCAAGGTCGACCCCAAGGGGCTGGAGATGTTGTCGAAGGCAGCCTACAGCGACGTGTCGTTCTATCTGCGTCCGGCTCACCTTCAGAAACTGCGCAACATCCTCGAGGATCCCGAAGCCACCGACAACGACAAGTTCGTGGCCTACACGATGCTGCTCAACCAGTGCGTGGCCGCCGAGGGCGAGCTCCCGACCTGCCAGGATACCGGTACGGCCATCTGCATCGCCCACAAGGGTGAGGACGTGTGGACCGGCGCCGACGATGCCGAGTGCATCGCCCGCGGTGTCTACGAGACCTACCGCGACCGCAACCTGCGCTATTCGCAGGTGGTCCCCTTCTCGATGATCGACGAGAAGAACTCCGCGACGAACCTTCCGGCACAGATCGACATCTACGGCGGAAAGCCCGGCATGGAGTATGAGTTCCTCTTCATCACCAAGGGCGGCGGCTCGGCCAACAAGACCTTCCTCTACCAGCAGACCAAGGCGCTCTTGAACGAGGAGTCGCTCACGAAGTTCATCCAGCAGCATATCTTCGACCTCGGTACGTCGGCCTGCCCGCCCTACCACCTGGCCATCTGCATCGGCGGAACGTCGGCCGAGATGTGCCTCTCGACCGTGAAGAAGGCTTCGGCCGGCTATCTCGACGAGCTGCCCACGTCGGGCAACGAGGGCGGCCGCTGCTTCCGCGATCTGGAGTGGGAGGAGAAGGTGCTCAAGATCTGCCGCGAGAGCGGTGTCGGCGCCCAGTTCGGCGGCAAGTACCTCGTGCATGACGTGCGCGTGATCCGCGCCCCGCGTCACGCCGCCTCGTGCCCCGTGGCCATCGGCGTCAGCTGCTCGGCCGACCGCAACATCAAGGCCAAGATTACGCCCGAAGGCATCTTCCTCGAGGAGCTCGAGAAGAATCCGGCCCGCTTCCTGCCGGCCGAGGCTCCGGCCATGTCGCCGGCCGTCGACATCGACCTGGACGAGGGCATGGACAAGGTGCGCGAGATCCTGACCAAATACCCGATCAAGACGCGTCTGAACCTGCGCGGTACGCTCATCGTGGCCCGCGACATCGCTCACGCCCGTATCAAGCAGATGCTCGACGAGGGCAAGCCGATGCCCGAGTACTTCAAGAAGCACCCGGTTTACTACGCCGGCCCGGCCAAGACGCCGCAGGGCATGGCTTCGGGATCGTTCGGCCCGACGACGGCCGGACGTATGGACCCCTACGTGGATCTGTTCCAGAAGCACGGCGGTTCGCTGGTGATGGTGGCCAAGGGCAACCGCTCGCAGGCCGTGACGGATGCCTGCAAGGCCAACGGCGGATTCTACCTCGGTTCGATCGGCGGTCCGGCCGCCATTCTGGCCAAGAACTCGATCAAGTCGGTCGAGGTGGTCGACTTCCCCGAGCTGGGCATGGAGGCCGTGCGCAAGATCTATGTCGAGAACTTCCCGGCATTCATCATCGTCGACGACAAGGGCAACGACTTTTTCGCCGATTTCAAGCACTGAAAATCCGCTCTTCGGAGATACTAAACCACAACGCACAGGCGTTGTAGTTGAAGACCTGCGGTCCCCGGTGGAGATCTCCTGTCGGACGGGAGATCCCCGCCGCGGTCGGCAAGGTGAGTGAGGCGACCCTCTGTTCCGAATTCCGGCTGGCGCATGACGGCGTCGGACGGGTTGGTCGGGCGGCGGGTTGCGGTGTGCATGATTAACCGATCTATCGCTTTGTAATTTGTAATGAGAGTCTTCTTTGCAAAATTATCTCTGGTGGCGCTTCTGGTGCTGGCGGTCTTCCCGGCCCTGGCCGACGAAGAGGTCACCTTCGAGGCCAACTCTCCGCTGACGGTGTCCGTGGGCGGGGCGTTCCGCGTGGAGTTTGCGCTCAACGCCAAACCCGACAACGGAACGTTCCAGGCTCCGTCGTTCGAAGGGTTCGACGTGCTGGCCGGTCCGGCCGAGTCCACGGGCTCCTCGATTCAGATCATCAACGGTTCGATGACCAAGAGCGTGAGCCACACCTATACGTACGTGCTGCTGCCGCAGTCGGCCGGCACGGTGACGATCGGTGCGGCGGAGGTCAAGGTCGACGGCCGCACCTACCGCACCCAGCCGTTGCCCATCGAGGTGGTCGACGAGGGGCAGAGCGGCGGCGGTCAGCACGCCTCGTCGGGCGGCGGGAACGACTCCCGCAACCGCAACGACGTGCAGAACCAGATTGGCAAGGAGGACATTCTGCTGCGGGCTGTCGTGTCGCGCAATTCGGTCTTCAAGAACGAACCGCTGCATGTGGCCTTCAAACTCTATACGCGGGTTCCGTATGTCAACATCGTGCCCGAGTCGGCGCCGTCGTTCAACGGCTTCTGGTCGCAGGACCTGACCGATCCCAATTCGGTGCAGGTGAGCCGCGAAACCTACAACGGAAAGGTCTACGAGACGCGCGTGCTGTACGACTATCTGCTCTATCCGCAGCAGGTCGGACAGCTGACGATCGACCCCGTGGAGATGACCGTCGTGGCACAGGTGGTCATCCAGAGCCGGAATGCCGACCCCTTCTTCGGAACGGGCCGCGAGGTGCTCAACGTCCCGCGCAAGGTGCAGAGCCAGCGGACGACGGTCAACGTCAAGGCGCTGCCGTCGGGAGCTCCGGCCAGCTTCAGCGGGGCCGTGGGCAGCTTCACGATGGATACCGAATTCCCCTCGGAGCGGCTGGCCGCCAACTCGGGAGCCAACATCACGGTGAAGATCTCGGGCCGCGGCAACCTGACCTTCGTGCAGGCGCCGAAGCTGCAGCTGCCCGCCTCGTTCGAGCTCTATAACGTGAAGACTACCGAGTCGATCAACGCCTCGTCGACGGGCATCTCGGGATACCGCCAGTTCGAGTATCCCTTCATCGCCCGGGCCGAGGGCTCGTATGAGGTCGACCCCGTCGAGTTCACCTATTTCGACCCGCAGCGCATGGAGTACGTGACGCTGAAGTCGAAGTCGCTGCCGCTCGAGATCCTGCCCGATGCCAACGGCGGGGGCGATGCGGTGGTGATGCAGGGCCGGGGCGTCTCGAAGGAGGAGGTTCGCCTGCTGGGCGAGGATATCCGCTTCATCAAGCTGGGCAGCGCCCAGTTGCGGGCGGTCGCCGTGCCGTTCCTCTTCAGCCCGACCTACTGGGTATTGCTGGTCGCCGTTCTGATCCTCTTTGCCTGGGCCTACGTGGCGCTGCGCCACCGGATCCGCGAGTCGCAGAACGTCGCTCTGGTGCGCGGCAAGCGGGCCAACAAGGTCGCCGTGCAGCGTTTCCGCACGGCCAAGCGATACATGGAGGAGCAGAACCGGCACGCCTTCTACGAGGAGATGCTGCGGGCGCTGTGGGGATACATGAGCGACAAGTTCAACATCCCGATGGCCAACCTCACGAAGGAGAACGTCCGCGAGGAGCTGCACAAACGCGGCGTCTCGGCCGAGGATTCGCAGCGATTTACGGACATCATCTCCCGCTGCGACGAGGCGCAGTACTCGCCCGTGGAGTCGACCCGCATGGGTGAGGTCTATTCGGAGGGTGTGAACCTGATTTCACAGATCGAATCGGTAATAAAACGATGATCGAGTTATGAAACGACTGCTTTTGTTTCTGATGATCGTGGTCTGGGGAGTTGGCGAGGCCCGCTCCCAGGAGGCGGCCGACAGTGTGGTCCGGCCGGCGGTTGCCGGGGCTGCCGATACGGTGGCGACGGAGGCCCGGGAGGCGGATGCCGCACAGCCCGCCGAAGGCGAGGCGACTCCCGATCAGTTGTGGGACCGCGCCAATACGGCCTATATCAACGAGGATTACCACGCGGCGACGGAGATCTACAAGGAGATCCTCGCCCGCGGAGTGAGCTCGATGAAGCTCTACTACAACCTGGGCAACGCCTGCTTCAAGGAGGGCGAACTGGGCGAGGCGATCCTCTACTACCATCGGGCACTGCGTCTGGCTCCGGGCAACGACGACATCCGCTACAACCTGGGGGTGGCCGAGGCCCGCACGAAGGACAACATCGAACAGATCCCGGAGTTCTTCCTGACGGAGTGGCTCCGGAGCGTCCGCCACATGATGAGCTGCACGGCGTGGAGCATCTTCTCGCTGGTGGCACTGGTCGCCGCACTGGCGCTGTCGCTGCTCTACCTGCTGGCCCGGCGGCTCTCGCTGCGCAAGGGCGGGTTCTACGGAACGCTGGTGGCGCTGCTGCTCTTCGTGGTGACAACGTGGTTCGCATGGGGTGAGCGACGCGAGATGCTGGACGATACGCAGGCCGTCGTGATGTCGCTGTCGACGGCCGTGAAGAGTTCGCCCGACAAGTCGGCTACCGACCTCTTCGTGCTGCACGAAGGGACGCTGGTCGAGATTACCAACCGCCTCGAGGGGTGGTGCGAGGTGACCATCGCCGACGGCAAGAAGGGGTGGCTGGAGTCGAAAACGATCGAGACGATTTAGATGTCGCAGCTGTTGCAGAACGTGGTCGGCGAGTTGTCGAAACTCCCGGGAATCGGCCGGCGGACAGCCTTGCGGCTGGCGATGCACCTGCTGCGCATGGAGCCGGAATCGGTGGCCGAGATGACGGAGAGCATCGACCGCTTCCGCAACGAGATCCGCCACTGCGCACAGTGCAACAACCTTTCGGACGAAGAGGTGTGTCCGATCTGCGCCGATCCGGAACGCGACCATGCGACGATCTGCGTCGTCGAGCAGGTGGCCGACGTGCTGTCGATCGAGAATACGCACCAGTATCGCGGTCTGTACCACGTGCTGGGCGGGGTGATCTCCCCGATGCAGGGAATCGCCCCTTCGGATCTGAAGATCGACCTGCTGTGCGACCGGATTGCGGCGGGGGGTGTGAAGGAGGTGATCCTGGCCATCTCGACCTCGGTCGAGGGTGAGACGACGCTCTTTTACCTGATGAACCGTCTGCGCCGCTATCCGGGTTTGAAGATCACCTCGATAGCGCGAGGCATTGGGTTTGGCGACGAGTTGGAGTATGTCGACGAATTGACCATTACCCACGCGTTGCGCAACCGTCGCGAGATCGAATAGCCCGTGCGGAAGAGCCGCGGGGCGCAAAGGCGGCAGTGCGAAGCCGGTGACGCGAGGGGGCCGAAGAGGGGATTGAAGAGGGCCGAAGACCGAGGGGGTGAAGACGGAAGGGGAACGAAGGCCAAAGGAACGAAGACCGAAGGAAACGAAGGAGCAACGACGGAAGGGGCGCGAAATCGGGGCGTGAAACCGGTGGTGTGAGAACCTCTGCCTGTTGCAAAGCCCGGAGGAAACGAAGCCGGAGCGGAGAACAAGGGGGTGAACAAAGGGGTGAACAAGAGAAAACAAGGGAAAACAAGAGGGTGAACCCGATTATAGGGGGAACGGAATAAGATATAAGGGAGAAACGGAACGGGATAAACCCGGCCGCGGTCCCGTAAACAAGAAACATAAAAAACGGTGATAACCGAACGGAATACTCACTTTTCATAAAAAATAATTATTATGGAATTCCTGACAAACGAGAAACTCACGATCGTGGGTGCAGCCGGTATGATCGGCTCGAACATGGCTCAGACGGCGCTGATGATGCGTCTTACGCCGAACATTTGCCTCTATGACCCCTTTGGTCCGGCACTGGAAGGTGTGGCCGAGGAGCTCTACCACTGCGCATTCGAGGGTGTGAACATCACCTGGACGACCGACGTCAAGGAGGCCCTGACGGGTGCTGCCTATGTCGTATCGTCGGGAGGTGCTGCCCGCAAGGCCGGCATGACGCGTGAGGACCTGCTGAAGGGCAACGCGCAGATCGCCGAGGACTTCGGTAAGAACCTCAAGGCTTACTGCCCCGATGTAAAGCACGTGGTCGTTATCTTCAACCCGGCTGACATTACGGGTCTGATCACGCTGATCTACAGCGGTCTGAAACCCTCGCAGCTGACGACGCTGGCCGCTCTCGACTCGACGCGTCTGCGTTCGGAGCTGGCCAAGTACTTCAAGATCTCGCCCGACGAGGTTCGCAACTGCCGTACCTTCGGTGGCCACGGCGAGCAGATGGCCGTCTTCGCTTCGACGACGATGGTTGCCGGCAAGCCCCTGTCGGAGCTCATCGGCAAGGAGATGCCCGAGGCTGACTGGGAGGCCCTGCAGCAGCGTGTGATCCAGGGTGGCAAGCACATCATCGACCTGCGCGGCCGCTCGTCGTTCCAGAGCCCGGCATACGTCTCGATCTGCATGATCGCGGCTACCATGGGTGGCAAACCCTTCGAGTATCCTGCCGGTACGTATGTCCACAATGGTGAGTTCAACCACATCATGATGGCCATGGAGACCGAGATCACGAAGGAGGGCGTTCACTACAAGGATGTCAAGGGTACTCCCGAGGAGCACAAGAAGCTGCGCGAGAGCTACGAGCACCTTGTCAAGCTGCGCGACGAGGTGATCGAAATGGGAGTTCTGCCCGCCATCGACAAGTGGGGCGAGCTGAATCCGAACCTCAAGTAATCGGATCCGCATCCGAAAAACGAAGCCGTCTTCCCCGCGTGGGAGGACGGCTTTTTCGTATGCCGGTAGATACTCCCTGGAGGGTCGGGGTGCGGGCCGGGCCGAAGCGGCTATGGCGCGGCAGCTGCATGGAAACGGCGGAACCGAAGTGACTCGGTTCCGCCGTTCCGTGTCGCGGGATGCGGACTAGTTGGCTGCCTTTTTGTCCGTCGGGGCAGGAAGGGCCTGGAAGACGGCCCGCAGTTCGCCGTTCGAGAGAATCAGCAGCATCGGACCGTCCATGTCGTAATGGGTGGCCGATTCGAGGGCTTCGATGAAGGCCTGTTCGTGCTTCGGATCGCTACTTGCCATGCGGGTCGAGGCCAGCGGGCTGATCTTCAACGTACGGTTGACGTCGCTCGTGAAGGTGCCCATGATCCGGTTGCCGGCGGCAACACCCGAGAGCTGTCCGTCGGTGGCCGAGAGCGTGATGGTGAAGTTCCCCTCGGCGGGGCGGATGGTCTCACCGCCGAGCTGGATCAGCTGCCATTCGGTGCCGGTGAGCGGACGGCGCGTTTTCCGCTGGTAGGAGCGGCAGGGGCAGCATCCGACCATCAGGGCCACGAGCCCGGCAACTGCCGCCATGCGAAAGAGATTTTTCATGATCTTATGAGTTTCTGTCGTGGCGCAAAGATACGAAAAGGTGGCTGGCGGGCCAAATGAAAAGAGGGTTTTCGGGGGCGGATCCGTCAAACGGCCTCTCCCCCCGGCTGCACAGCCGTCGGATCCCGGCCGTCGGCCGCGAGCCGTCTGTCGTTTGCCGGAGGACCGGGCGGAGATGCGGCCGGGAATTTTTTTGCCGAACCGCCTCCGATATTCTTAAATGTAGAAAATAAATCGTACCTTTGACAACCCAACGATCCAATAACGTATGAAAAAGATTATCGCTTCACCGCATGCCCCCAAAGCCGTGGGGCCTTATTCCCAGGCCGTTGAGACGGGCGGGACTCTCTATGTTTCGGGACAGCTGCCGATCGACGGCGCTACGGGCACGATGGCCGACGGCGTCGAGGCACAGACGCGTCAGTCGCTGACCAACATCGGCCATATCCTCCGTGAGGCCGGATATGACTTTTCGGACGTGGTCAAGACGACCGTACTGCTGCAGTCGATGGGCGACTTTGCCGCGATGAACGGCGTCTATGCCGAGTTCTTCACGGGCGACAAACCCGCACGGGTCTGCTACCAGGTGGCGGCTCTTCCGATGGGCGCCCTGGTGGAGATCGATGCCGTCTGCGTGAAGTAGCCGGCCGCACAGGAAGCATGCGCGCCCCGGGATACCTGGGGCGCGCCTTTTCGCCTTTTGTAGATAAATTGTCGATAAGTTTGGTCCCGCACGTTGGATTTTTAGGGGGAAAAGTCTGAAATTTGTAGAACCGGCTTTATCCGGTTGTTTGTCGATAAAAACGATAAAAATATAAGTATCAATTAGTTATGTCAAAAACAAACCAAGCCGAAGCGCCGCAGAAGGTGGATTACAACGATGCGGTCGCCGAGTCGAAAAAGTATTTTGAAGGTGACGACCTTGCCGCCACGGTGTGGGTGAGCAAGTATGCCCTCAAGGACTCTTTCGGAAATATCTACGAGCGTTCGCCCCGGGAGATGCACCAGCGTATCGCCGCCGAGATCGAGCGCATCGAGCGCAAGTATCCCAACCCCCTCTCCAAGGAGGAGGCTTTCGATCTGCTCGACCATTTCCGCTACATCATCCCGCAGGGCGGTCCCATGACCGGTATCGGCAACAACTTCCAGGTCGCTTCGCTGTCGAACTGCTTCGTCATCGGCCACAAGCATCCGGCCGACTCCTACGGCGGCATCTTCCGCATGGACGAGGAGCAGGTGCAGCTGATGAAGCGCCGCGGAGGCGTCGGCCACGACCTCTCGCACATCCGTCCGACGGGCAGCCCGGTGCTCAACTCGGCCCTCACGTCGACGGGTATCGTCCCCTTCATGGAGCGCTACTCGAACTCGACGCGCGAGGTGGCGCAGGACGGCCGCCGCGGTGCGTTGATGCTGACCCTCTCGATCAAACACCCCGATGCCGAGCGCTTCATCGACGCCAAGGTCGATACGGGCAAGGTGACCGGCGCCAACGTCTCGATCAAGATCGATGACGAGTTCATGCGTGCGGCCCTGGCCGGCAAGAAGTACCACCAGCAGTTCCCGATCGATTCGAACCACCCGAAATACGAACAGGATATCGATGCCAAGAAGCTCTGGGAGAAGATTATCCACAATGCGTGGAAGTCGGCCGAACCGGGCGTGCTCTTCTGGGATACGGTCATCCGCGAAAGCATCCCCGACTGCTATGCCGACGAGGGCTTCGTGACGGTTTCGACCAACCCCTGCGGTGAGATCCCGCTCTGCCCCTACGACTCGTGCCGTCTGCTGGCGATGAACCTCTTCAGCTATGTCGACAACCCGTTCAAGGCCGATGCGAAGTTCAACTTCGAGAAGTTCCGCGACCATGTCGGCAAGGCCATGCACATGATGGATGATATCATCGATCTCGAACTGGAGAAGGTCGACCTGATCATTCAGAAGATCGAGAACGATCCGGAGGATCTCGATGTCCGCCGGGTGGAGCTGGAGCTCTGGAAGAAGATCCGCACGATGGCGCTCAAGGGCCGCCGTACGGGCCTCGGCATCACGGCCGAAGGCGACATGCTGGCGGCTCTGGGGCTGCGCTACGGTTCGCCGGAGGCGATCGATTTCGCCGTCGAGGTGCAGAAGACGCTGGCGCTGGCCGCCTATCGGGCTTCGGTGCGGATGGCTGCCGAACGCGGTCCGTTCCCGATCTACGACACGGCCAAGGAGGTCAACAACCCGATGATCGCCCGCATCCGCGAGGCCGATCCGGAACTCTATGAGGAGATGGCCAAGGTCGGCCGCCGCAACATCGCCATGCTGACCATCGCACCGACGGGCACCACGTCGCTCATGTCGCAGACCACGTCGGGTATCGAGCCGGTCTTCCGGACGGTCTACAAGCGCCGCCGCAAGATCAACCCCTCGGACCACGACACGCATGTCGACTACGAGGACGAAACGGGCGAAAAGTTCCAGGAGTACAACGTCTACCACCACAACTTCGTCAAGTGGCTCGAGGCGAACGGATACGATACGTCGAAACTGGCCACGATCTCCGACGAGGAGCTCGACGAGTGGGTGAAGGCTTCGCCCTACCACGGCGCAACGGCCAACGATATCGACTGGGTGGCCAAGGTGAAGATGCAGGGTGCCATCCAGAAGTGGGTCGACCACTCGATCTCGGTGACGGTCAACCTGCCGAACAACGTCTCGGAGGCGCTGGTGGCCGATGTCTATCGCACGGCCTGGGAGTGCGGCTGCAAGGGCGTCACGGTCTACCGCGACGGTTGCCGCTCGGGTGTGCTGCTCGACAAGAACTCGAAGGAGAAGAAATCCTCCTGCGAGGAGCATCCGGGTGTGGTGGCGAAGCGTCCGAAGTCGATCCCGGCCGATATCGTCCGCTTCAAGAACGGTTCGGAGGACTGGATCGCCTTCGTCGGACTGCAGAACGGCCGCCCGTACGAGATCTTCACCGGTAAGATCGAGGAGGATGCCATGTACATTCCGCCGAAGATCAAGAAGGGCTATATTATTAAGGTGCGCGAGGAGGACGGAACGAAGCGTTACGACTTCCAGTACACGGACCGCTACGGATATACGAATACGATCGGCGGAATCTCGCGTCTGTTCAACGAGGAGTTCTGGAACTACGCCAAGCTGATCTCGGGTGTGCTGCGCCACGGCATGCCGATCGAGAAGACGGTTTCGCTCATCGAGTCGCTGCATCTGGACAGCGTGTCGATCAATACGTGGAAGACGGGTGTCTGCCGCGCCCTGAAGCAGTATATCGTCGACGGTACCAAATCGAAGGGCAAATGCCCGAACTGCGGTCAGGAGAACATGGCCTACCAGAACGGCTGTCTGACCTGCATGTCGTGCGGCTATTCGAAGTGCGGTTGATCCGACATGACGGAAAACGTCCTGAAATTACTCGAAAAAGGCCTGAAGCGGATGCTTCGGGCCTTTTTGATGGGACAAAAACCGGTTTTTGCACTTTTTTTGAAAGATAATCGAGTAACGATCTGGAAAAATGCGTACCTTTACAGCATGTATGTAAAACATACTTATTTAACTTTTTGATGGATATGAAAAAGATTTTCCTGACTTTCATGCTCGCGGCATTCGCGGCTTCGGCCCTGGCCGAAGGCACCCCCAAGAAGCCGAGCTTCTCGGGATTTGTCTCCAACGGATTCTGGGACAATTGGGAAATATCGGCCGGTCTGGGTGGCGGAACGGCCTTCTCGAACAGCGGTAACCTCGGCTCGTGGGGCGATCGCTTCGGCTTTGAGGGTAATTTCTCGCTGACCAAGTGGCTGCACCCGGTTGTCGGTGTGCGCGGCCAGCTGCAGGGCGGTTGGTTCAATAATTTCGATGCCGAATTGGGCAAGTTGTCGTGGCCGTACATGTTTGCTCATGCCGACCTGATGATCAACGCCTCGAACTGGATCGGCGGCTACCGTGAGGATCGTGCCTGGTATGGTGTGCCGTTTGTCGGCTTCGGATACATGGCCTCGAACTTCACCGATTCGAGCCAGCGCGACAATCAGACCGGTACGAACCAGGAGTTTGCCTTCACGGCCGGTTTGCTCAACAAGTTCCGCCTCTCGCCTTCGTTCGATTTCAACATCGAACTCAAGGGGCTGATTGCCAAATCGGAGATCTGCCCGGCATCGGTTGGCGGCGCTTACCTCTTCGGTTTCACGGCAACGGCCGGTATCACCTACCGCTTCAACCAGCGCAACTGGGAGCGTGGTGTTCCGGGATATACGGCCGAGGATATTCGTGCCTTCCAGGATGCCGTGGCTTCGAGCAACGCCGCTCTCGAGGCTGCTCAGGCCGAGAACGACCGGCTGAATGACGAACTGACGGCTGCCGACGCACGGGCTAAGGCTGCCGAGCAGGCTGCTGCCGATGCACGGGCCAAGGCTGCCGCCGAGGCCAAGAAGGTCAACAATTCGTCGTGCCCGACGTCGATCATTCTCTATGATTACAGCATGTCGAAGCTCACGGCCAAGGACAAGACGCGTCTGGAGCTGACGGCCGAGCTGATCAAGAACGGTCCGAAGGATCGCGTCTACACGATTCAGGGTCATGCCGACCAGCAGACCGGTACGCTTGCCGGTAACCGCCGTGTGGCCGAGAACCGTGCCAAGAACGTCTATGACTACCTGGTTAAGTGCGGTGTGAACCCCAAGCAGCTTACCTACGAGGGTCTGGGCAACGAGCCGGATGTCTACAAGAACATCCAGAAGGCCAACCGTTCGGTGATCATCAAGTAGCATACTGCCGAGACGACCGGTTGGAAGGCCGTGTCGGTGGGAACTGAAAAAAACTCCTGCCTCCGAGAGGGACGGGAGTTTTTTTGTGCAGATGGATGAAGCCCGCGGTGCCTTGGCGGGAATGATCGGGCGGAGGCATTGCCGGGAGGCCCTGGAGAGCGGATCTTTCCTCGTGGAGTGGGTTCAGCGGATGATAACGGCGTTGACCAGCCGGACCCCCGAACGACGGTTGATCTCCTCCTTGAGCGCCTCGCGTTGGTAGAAGAGCTCCGAGCGGAGGACGCTCGACTGGATCCGGGCATAGAGAATGTGGCGCTCCAGCCGCAGCTCGGTGGTCAGATCGGCCGCCCGGTCCCCGACGATAGCCCGCCAGGTGTCGGGCAGTTTGCCTTCGGCAACCTTGGCCGCCACGTAGGGGCGTTTGAAGAATTCGTCGAGCAGTTCGCCCATCAGCATGGTTTTCGTCCGTCTCATGATTCGCTGTCGGTTTTGGCAGCCGGCGGGGTGGCTGTTGATTCGTCCGCTTCGCCGGGTTCGTCGGTGTTGCCCGTTTTCCCCGCTACACTTGCTTCGCCGGTTGCGTAGGTGTCGCCCATTTCGCTCGCTTGGTCGGTCTTGTTAGTGTCGCCCGTTTCTCCGGGTTCGTCGATGTCGCCGGTTTCTCCCGCAACGCTTGTTTCGTCCGTTTCGTCGGTCTCATCGAAACCTTCGGCCGCCTGCCGCTCCTGGGTGACGCAGCCGTTGGTTACGGTGAAGAGCGCGTAGTCGCCTCCCGACCGGTCGAGGATCGTCTTCAGCCGCGTGGGGTTGCAGTCCGAGATGAAGATCTGCCCGAAGGTTGCCTCCGACACCAGCCGGATCAGCTGCTCGACCCGCCCGGCATCGAGCTTGTCGAAGAGGTCGTCCAGCAGCAGGATCGGCCGTTCGTGCCGCTCCTCGGCCACGATGGCGTACTGGGCCAGCTTCAAGGCGATCAGGAAGGACTTTTGCTGCCCCTGCGAGCCGTATTTGCGCAGCGGATAGCCGCCGATCTTCAACACGAGATCGTCGCGGTGGATGCCGGCCGTCGTGAATTCGTTGACGAGATCCTTCTGGCGGGCGTCGCGCAGCACCTCCTCGAACGGGCGGTTGTTCAGCTCCGAGCGGTACGACAGTTCGACCTGTTCGCGATCCTCGGCCAGCATGCGGTAGTAGCGCTCGACGACGGGCTGCAGCCGCTCGACAAAGTCGCGGCGGCGGGCATGGATCAGCCGGCCGTGTTCGCAGAGCTGCATGTCGTAGATGGCAAGCATCGTCTCGTCGGGATGCATCTTGAGCAGGCGGTTGCGTTCGGCCAGCACGGCGTTGTAGCGCATCACGGCCTGGAGGTAGGGGCGGTCCAGCTGCGAGATGAAGGCATTGAGGTAGCGGCGCCGTTCGTCGGCGGCATCGGAGATCAGGGCGCTGTCGGCCGGCGAGACGATCACCGCCGGGATCAGCCCCACGTGGTCCGAGAGCCGGTCATACTCCTTCCCGTTGCGTTTGAGAAGCTTGCCGCTGCGGCGCGAGAACGAGCAGACGATCGTTTCGCGGCGTCCGGCGTCGGTGGCATAGCGCCCCTCGAGCAGGAAGAACTCCTCGCCGTGGCGGATGCTCTGTCCGTCGGTCATCTGCAGTGCCGACTTGCACATCGACAGGTAGTAGACCGCATCGAGGATGTTGGTCTTTCCGGCGCCGTTGTCGCCCACCAGCGCGTTGATCCCCGGGCAGAACGAGAGCTCCTCCCGGGCGATGTTTTTGAAATTCAGCAGCGCTATTTTCTTCAGATACATAGGACAAAAATACAAAAAATCCGGACACGACATTGCACATTGTGAATAGTTTTGTATCTTTGCAAACTATCGTACGGATTATAAACTAAAAACACAAATAGCAACTATGGCAAAGCAGAACGTCGCCGAACCCGAAACTCTCGGCGAAGCAATGAACAAAACGGAGCTCTTTTTCGAAAAGAACGGCCGCCTGATGTCCTACATCTTCCTGGGCCTGCTGATCCTTGCAGCCCTGATCTTCGGCTATCGGGCCCTGATCGCCCAGCCGCGTGTGGCCAAGGCCGCCGAGATGATCGCCGAGGCCCAGAACCGCTTCGATGCCGAGACTCCCGATTTCGAACTGGCCCTGCACGGTGATGCCAACGGCGCCGGCTTCCTCGATGTGATCGAGAAGTACGGTTCGACCCCCTCGGGCAACCTGGCCAAGCACTACGCCGGTATCTGCTACCTCCGTACGGGCGACCTGGAGAATGCCGCCAAGTATCTGGCCAAGTATTCGGCCGTGAAGGGGCTTCCCGGTGCGCTGATCAACGCCCAGAACTACGGTCTGCAGGGCGATGTGGCCGTCGAGCAGCAGAACTATGCACAGGCCGTGAAGTTCTACGAGAAGGCCGTCAAGGCTGCCGACAACAACTTCACCGCCCCGATGTATCTGCGCAAGGCCGGCATGGCCGAGCAGGCGCAGGGCAACAACGAGGCTGCCGCCGCCTACTACGAGCGTATCCTCACTTCGTATCCCGCTTCGGTGGATGCCCGTGAGGCCGAGAAGCTGCTGGGCAGCGTTAAATAGTCGACGACGATGGCAACCCGGAATCACAATCTTTCGAAATTCGACTCGCCGCTGCCTTCGGCTGCGGACATGCGTTTCGGAATCGTCGTGGCCGAGTGGAACCGCGAGGTGACCGAAGCCCTGCTCGAAGGTGCCGTGCGGACGCTGCGTGCGGCCGGATGCCCCGACATGAACATCCAGGTGAAGTACGTCCCCGGAACCTTTGAACTCTCGCTCGGTGCGCAGTTCTTCGCCGAATATACCGATGTCGACGCCGTCATTGCGCTGGGATGCGTCATCCAGGGCGATACGCGCCACTTCGACTTCATCTGCCAGGGGGTGACGCAGGGCATTACGCAGCTGCAGATCCAGTGGAACATGCCGATTGCCTTCGGGGTGCTGACGGTGAACGACATGCAGCAGGCGCTGGATCGTTGCGGCGGACGCCTTGGCAACAAGGGTGACGAGGCCGCTGCAGCCGCCATCAACATGGTGAAGCTGCAGATCGACATGGAGGCCGCCTCGCCCGAGAAGGAGCCCGACCGTCGCAACATCAACTGACCTCCCCGGAGAGGTCGGGACTTTGCCTGGCTGCGGAAGAAACCGAGGTCGGCAAGGGGCTTGTGATGTGAAAACCGACGATAGTCGCTGGAGGAATCCTTCGAGATCTCATCCCGGAGAAAGAAAAACCGGACCGTTCGGGTCCGGTTTTTTTATGTCCATATGAGTCCATGTGAGTCCGTCTGCGGAAACAGGGTCGGACCGGTACATTGCCGGCCGCCTCGTGTCGTTCGTTCCGACTCCAATGTCCCGTGTCGGCCGCACGGCCTCCGGGCCTTTCCGCCCCCCCCGTGGAGTGTCAGAAGACCCCGAGGTTGTCCAGGAAGACCAGTAGCACGACGATCGGACAGAGATACCGCAGCAGGAGGATGAAGACCCGATAGATGCGGAATTTCAGCTGTCCGTGGTTCGTGATCTGATCCTTCAGCACCTGGCTGTCGAGCCTCCAGCCGACGAAGATGCAGGTGAAGAATCCGCCGAGAGGCAGCAGAATGTTGGCCGTGACGTAGTCGAGCAGATCGAACAGGTTGAGCCCGAACAGCGTGCAGCCGCTCCATACGCCGACCGAGAGCGATGCCACGGCTCCGAGCAGCGCTGTGGCGGCGGTTGTCGACCAGGCGGCGGCGCGGCGGCTCATGTGCCACTCCTCGTGCAGATAGGCCGTGATCACCTCATGGAGCGAGATGGTCGAGGTCAGCGCCGCGACGACCAGCAGCAGGAAGAAGACCGCCGACCAGACCATGCTCAGCGGCATGCCGTTGAAGATGCTCGGCAGGGTAATGAAGACCAGCGAGGGCCCCGATGTCGGCTCGATCCCGACGCTGAAGACCGCCGGGAAGATCATCACGCCGGCCAGTATGGCCACCAGCGTGTCGAGAATCGTGACGTTCAGTGCCGTGTGGCGCAGATTGGTCTCGGGCTTGAAGTAGGAGGCGTAGGTCACCATCGTGCCGATGCCGATCGAGAGCGAGAAGAAGGCCTGTCCGAGGGCTACGAGGAAGGTCGACGGGGTCACCTTCGAGAAGTCGGGCTGGAAGAAGAAGCGCAGCCCCTCCCCGCCGCCGGGCATCAGCAGCGAGTGGATCGACAGCGCGATCAGGATGATGAAGAGCAGCGGCATCAGCACCTTGGCCGAGCGTTCGATCCCCTTCTGCACGCCGAGGGCGATGACGAAGTGGGTGGCCAGCGCGAAGAGCACCGTGTAGAGGATCGGCCGCCAGGGGTTGCGGATGAAGTTTGCGAAGAGCGATTCGTACTCCTCGGCCGTAGTGTAGCGGGCCAGATCCCCCGTTACGGAGTGCACCATGTATTCGGCCGTCCATCCCGATACGACGAAGTAGAATCCCAGAATGAGGAAGGCGGCCAGCACGCCGTTGTAACCCAGAAAGCTCCACTTTCGGTCGAGCGAGCGGTAGGCTCCGACGGCATTGCGGCGGGTGGCGCGGCCGACGGTGAATTCGGCGATCATCAGCGGCAGCCCCAGCAGGATGACGCAGAGGATGTAGATCACCAGAAAGGCTCCTCCGCCGTTGTCGCCGGCGACGTAGGGGAATCGCCAGATGTTGCCCAGACCTACCGAGCTGCCTGCCGCGACGAGTACGGCGCTCAACTTGCCGCCCAATGTGGCGCGATTGTGCGAATGATGCATATGCGGACTTTTTAGACAAACGCCGGGCGGTGGGGAGTCCACTCCCGCCGTCCGGCGTTCGGGTTATTTTTCCAGTACGACACTGACCCGTTCCAGTTTGCCTCCCAGAGGCGGGGCCAGCTTCGATACGGTGCATTTTACGTGCCGAATCTGCGGGAACCGCCCCCGCACGGCATCGATGATGTTCATCGCCACGCGTTCGATCGTGCGTTGCGTGACGGCCATTTCGCGGCGGACCACCTCGTAGACCGTCAGGTAGTTCACCGCCTTTTCGACGCTGTCCTCGGCGGCTACGTCGCCCAGTTCGGTCGTGATCTCCAGGTCGACCGTGAAGCGGTTGCCGACCTGGCGTTCCAGTTCATAGCAGCCGTGGTAGGCCCGGAACTCCATGCGTTGCAGGACGATACGGTACTCCATGGCTTATTCGGCGATCACCAGATAGTAGTTCTTCTTGCCGCGCTGCACGAGCAGGTACTTTCCAGCGATCAGGTCGTCGGTCGTCACCGCGCGCATCGGATCCGCGATCTTCTCCCGGTTCATCGAGACGCCGCCGCCCTGGATGAGCTTGCGGCATTCGCCCTTCGAGGGGAAGATCTGCGCCTTTTCGGCAGCGAGTTCGACGAACGGAACGCCCGTTTCGAGTTCGGTGCGGGCCACGCGGAACTGCGGAACCCCCTCGAAGACCTGCAGCAGCGTCTGCTCGTCGAGCCGGCGAAGGGCCTCGGAGGTGGCGCCGCCGAAGAGGATGTTCGAGGCCTCGAGGGCCTTTTCGTACTCCTCGCGCGAGTGGATCATCGTCGTGACCTCCTCGGCCAGCCGTTTCTGCAGCACGCGCAGATGGGGAGCGGCCTCATGCTCGGCGATCAGCTGTTCGATGGTCTCGCGGTCGAGCAGCGTGAAGATCTTGATGTAGCGTTTGGCATCCTCGTCGCTGACGTTGAGCCAGAACTGGTAGAACTTATAGGGCGACGTGTAGCGCGGGTCGAGCCAGACGTTGCCGCTCTCCGTCTTGCCGAACTTCGTACCGTCGGCCTTCGTGATGAGCGGGCAGGTGATGGCAAAGGCCTCGGCTTCGGGGCCCAGTTTGCGGCGGATGAGCTCCGTGCCGGTGGTGATGTTGCCCCACTGGTCGGCGCCGCCGAGCTGGATCTTGCAGTTCATCGTCTCGTAGAGGTGGAGGAAGTCATAGCCCTGCACCAGCTGGTAGGTGAACTCGGTGAACGACATGCCGTCGCCCTCGCCGTTGAAGCGCTTCTTGACCGAATCCTTGGCCATCATGTAGTTGACCGTGATGCACTTGCCGATGTCGCGGATGAAGTCCAGGAACGTGAAGTCCTTCATCCAGTCGTAGTTGTTGACCATCCGGGCGGCATTCGGCGCATCGGAGTCGAAATCGAGCAGTTTCGAGAGTTGGGCCTTGATAGCCTCCTGGTTGTGGCGCAGCGTCTGCTCGTCGAGCAGATTGCGCTCCTGCGACTTGCCCGAGGGGTCGCCGATCATGCCCGTGGCACCCCCGACGAGGGCCAGCGGACGGTGGCCGCACATCTGGAAGTGCTTGAGGATCATCACACCTACCAGATGACCGATATGCAGCGAGTCGGCCGTCGGGTCGATACCCAGATAGGCCGTCGTCATCTCCTTCTCCAGTTGTTCCTTCGCTCCGGGCATGATCGTGTGGATCATGCCGCGCCATTCGAGCTCTTCGATAAAGTTTTTCGTTGCCATATTGCTTTCTCTGTTTTGTCCGTTTTCGGGGGACGGAACCTCTGCGGCCCCGCGTATGGTTTTGTTTTTCGTTGTCTGTTGTCGTTCACCTTTCCGCTATTCGACCTCCAGATCCAGCGCCTTGCGGAACTCCGTCAGCAGTGGATTTTTGTCGGTCATGTACTTGACGCGGTCCTCGAGTTTGATCGGGCGGGCGGCCCGGATCTCCTCGTTGACAATTACCTCGAGCTCCATCGCTCCGTTGATACCGGCCAGCTCGGCGAAGCGCATCAGCATGGCGGTCTTCGTGCGGAGGATCTCCTCGCGCAGCTCCTGGGTCGGGACGCTCACCGTGATCGTGTTGCCGCGGAACTTCATCCCCTCGAAGGCGGCCACGAATCGCGGCCGGCGTTCGCGAATCAGGTGGAGAATCTGCTCCCGGGCCCATTCCAGCTTGTTCTCGCACGCCGGATCGACCACAACGGCGGCTTGTGTTGTCTCCTGTGTCGCCTCCGGTGCGGGGGCTGCGGTCGGCAGTTCGCCCGCCGAGGCCAGCAGATCCGTGAGCGACGTCCCCGAGATCAGCGGTTTGCGCCGGGTGGATGCCGCACGGGGCCGTGTCGGCTGTGCGGGCTGCGGGGTCGGTTGGGCCGGCGTCTCCCTGCCGGTAACGGTCCCGGAGACCGGTGCGGCTGTCTGTCGTGCGGCCGATTCTGTTCCGACCGTCGGTGCGGCTGTCGGCTGTGCGGCCGATTCCGTTCCGACCGTCGGTGGGGCCGTTGGCTGCGGAGCCGGTTCCGTCCGGGCTGTCGGTGCCTGCGGGGCGGGTTCCGTCCGGGGCGCAGCCTCTGCACCTCCCGTCGGGGTTGTTTGGGCGACCGGCTGGACGGGGGATGCCGTGATTCCCGGTGTCATCCCGGCTGCCGGTCCTTCCGGGGATCCGGCGTGCGGCGTCGCGGCAGTCGGAGGCGTGGCGGCCTCCGCAGCCGGATGCGGTGTCGGCGCCGGTTTGGCCGTGACTCCCCCCGCCGGCTGGGCCGGTTGGGCGGTGGCTGCCGGTCGGGCGTTCAGGTCGGGAAGCGGGTACTCCCCGGAGGATGTCAGTGGATTATTTTTTTTTTGTCCGAGCCCGGCGATCTTCATCAGGCCCAGCTCGACGAGCAACCGCTGATTCGACGATTGCCGGATCTTCCCGTCGAGATCCGTCAGCAGGGCGATCGCCCCGAAGAGGAAGTCGACACTGCAGGCCTCCGCCTGCACGCGGTATCGTTCGAGCAGCGTGCCGGTCATCTCGATCAGCCGCAGCGTTTCGGGGCGCTTGGCCATCAGCAGGTCGCGCAGGTGGCGGTTCAGACCGGCCATGAAGGTCTGCCCCGAGAAACCCTTCGAGAGAACCTCGTCGAACTTCACGAGCGCCTCCACGTAGTTGCCCGCGAGCAGCATGCGCGTCACGTCGAAATAGGTGTCGTAATCCAGCACGTTGAGCGTCTGGGCCACGTGTCGGTAGTCGAGCGTCTGGCCGCAGAACGAGACCGCCTTGTCGAACATCGACAGGGCGTCGCGCATGCCGCCGTCTGCCTTCTGCGAGATGAGGTTGAGCGACTCTTCGTCGGCCGTGATCCCCTCCTGCGAGGCGATGTACTTGAGGTATTCGACCGAATCCTCGACGCGGATGCGGTTGAAGTCGTAGATCTGGCAGCGCGAGAGGATCGTCGGGAGGATCTTGTGTTTCTCGGTGGTGGCGAGGATGAAGATGGCGTGGGCGGGCGGCTCCTCGAGGGTCTTCAAGAAGGCGTTGAAGGCCGCGGCCGAGAGCATGTGGACCTCGTCGATGATGAAGACCGAGTAGCGTCCCACCTGCGGGATGATGCGCACCTGCTCGATGAGCGAGCGGATATCCTCGACCGAGTTGTTCGATGCGGCATCCAGCTCGTGGATGTTGAGCGAGCGACCCTCGTTGAACGAGCGGCACGATTCACACTCGTTGCAGGCTTCGGCGCCGTGTGGGTGGAGACAGTTGATGGCCTTGGCGAAGATCCGCGCGCAGGTGGTCTTGCCGACGCCGCGCGGCCCGCAGAAGAGGTAGGCATGGGCCAACTGTCCGCGCTCGATGGCATTCTGAAGCGTGGAGGTGATGTGTTTCTGTCCGACGACCGAGCGGAAGGTTGCCGGGCGGTATTTGCGTGCGCTGACGATGAAATCACTCATGGTGTTGCAAAGATAAGGAATATTATTCGTATTTTGGAGCCGGCGGACGATTTTCTGCGGCCCCGGCGGGGCTCTTTCGGAGCTTTTCCGGGGGTGGCTGCCGGAGTCGGTGCGGAGGCGTCTGCCGCAAGATGTCAAACCTTTTTAAAACGACGAGACCTATGAAAGGATGGATTCGAATGGGAGCGGTGGCCGTGGCGGCCCTGCTGTTCGTGGGACGGTTGGAAGCGCAGGAACCCGTCCCGCAGTTGAGTACCCACATGCTGGACCTTACGCGCGGAGTTCCGGCTGCCGGAGTGGCCGTGGAGCTCCTCGCCGCGCAGCCCGACGGCGGCTGGCGGCTGCTGGCCGAGCGGCGTACGGATGCCAATGGCCGGGTGGGTGATCTGCTGCCCGTCGGCGAGCCCCGCGGCAACGACGGGGTCTACAAGTTGAAGTTCGAGACCGAACCCTATTTCGAAGCGCACGGCGAGGAGTCGATCTACCCCTTCGTCGAGGTGGTCTTCCGCATCGAGGGCGACGGTCACTACCACATCCCGATCACGATGTCGGCCAACGGTTATTCGACCTATCGCGGCAACTGACACCGGCGGCGGGGCCCTTCCGGGGGCGCCCCGCAGCGATCGACACCCACGAAAGGGGGGCTTCGGCCTCCCTTTTTTGTGGCGGTTCCGGCGGAAGGCCCCAGTCTGCGGCAGGCGCCCGGGGCGGAATCTGCCGGATTGGCGGACGGTGGCAGTCGGCGAGTGACAATTCATGACATTTTGAATGAAAAGTGTGCCGAAATGTCCGGTTGCGGAGTGTGGCAGGGGTTTTGCTCGGATTCAAATCGAAATTTGAAAACAAGTAAAACAACACGGATATGAACATCAACACTTTAACCATCAAGGCGCAAGAGGCGCTGCAATCGGCGCTTACTCTTGCCCGGGAGCGCGGACAGCAGTCTGTCGAACCGCTCCACATGCTCGCGGTGCTCATCCGCGAGGACGATTCGCTTGCAACCTTTCTGTTGGGGCGTGTCGGGGTCAATGTCCGCGGTCTGCGTGACGAGGTGAACCGCCAGGTCGGCCAGCTCCCGCGTGTCGAGGGCGGCAACGGCGAGCAGTTCTTCTCGCAGGACGCTTCGCGGGTGATCCAGCGTGCCGTCGACTTCACGAAGAACTTCGGCGACAAGTACGCTTCGGTCGAACACCTGCTGCTGGGTCTGGTGGCCGAGCGCGGCACGACGTCCGACCTGCTCAAACGCAGCGGTGCCTCCGAGAAGGAGCTCATCGAGGCGATCCGGACCTTCCGTCAGGGATCGACGGTCGACTCGCAGACCTCCGAACAGGAGTTCGATGCGTTGGGCAAGTACGCCATCAACCTCAACGAACAGGCCCGCAGCGGAAAGCTCGACCCGGTGATCGGCCGTGACGAGGAGATTCGTCGGGTGCTGCAGATTCTGTCGCGCCGTACGAAGAACAACCCGATCCTGGTCGGTGAGGCCGGTGTCGGCAAGACGGCCATCGCCGAGGGTATCGCCCGCCGGATTATCGACGGCGATGTCCCCGAGAACCTGAAGTCGAAGGTGATCTACTCGCTCGACATGGGTGCGCTGATCGCCGGTGCGAAGTATCAGGGTGAATTCGAGGAGCGTCTGAAGGCCGTCGTCAAGGAGGTGGTCGCCAGCGAGGGTGAGATCCTGCTCTTCATCGATGAGATCCACACGCTGGTCGGCGCCGGCAAGTCGTCCGGAGCGATGGATGCCGCCAACATCCTCAAACCGGCCCTGGCCCGTGGCGAACTGCGTACGATCGGTGCCACGACCCTCGACGAGTACCAGAAGTACTTCGAACAGGACAAGGCCCTCGAACGTCGTTTCCAGAAGGTGATGGTCAACGAGCCTTCGCGCGAGGATGCCATCTCGATCCTGCGTGGCCTGAAGGAGCGTTACGAGAACCACCATCAGGTGCGGATCAAGGATGAGGCGATCATCGCAGCCGTCGAACTCTCGACGCGTTACATCACCTCGCGGTTCCTCCCCGACAAGGCCATCGACCTGATCGATGAGGCCGCCTCGCGGCTGCGGCTGGAGATGAACTCCGTGCCCGACGAGATCGATGCCCTCGACCGGAAGATCCGTCAGCTGGAGATCGAGCGTGAGGCGATCCGCCGCGAGAAGGACGAGCAGCGGATCGAGTCGCTGACCAAGGAGATCGACGACCTGAAGGCCAAGGACTCCGAGATGCGGGCCAAGTGGCAGGGGCAGCGCGATCTGCTGAAGAAGGTCCAGGCCAACAAGGACCGGATCGAACAGCTGAAGATCGAGGCCCAGCAGGCCGAGCGTCAGGGCGATTACGGCAAGGTGGCCGAGATCCGCTACGGCAAGATCCAGGAGGCCGAGAAGCAGATTGCGGCCCTGCAGGAGGAGTACAAGCTGGCTTCGGCCAACGGCTCGATGATCAAGGAGGAGGTCGACGCGCAGGACGTGGCCGAGGTGGTATCGCGCTGGACGGGCATTCCGGTCACGCGTATGCTGGCCTCGGAGCGTGAGAAGTTGCTCCACATGGAGGAGGAGCTTCACAAGCGGGTTGTCGGTCAGGATCAGGCCATTGCAGCCATTTCGGATGCCGTGCGCCGGTCGCGGGCCGGGTTGAACGATCCCCGCAAGCCGATCGGTTCGTTCATCTTCCTCGGTACGACGGGTGTCGGCAAGACCGAACTGGCCAAGGCACTGGCCGAGTTCCTCTTCAACGACGACCAGATGATGACGCGTATCGACATGAGCGAATACCAGGAGCGTCACAGCGTGTCGCGACTCGTCGGAGCGCCTCCCGGATACGTCGGTTACGACGAGGGCGGTCAGCTGACCGAGGCCGTACGGCGCAAGCCCTACTCGGTCGTGCTGCTCGACGAGATCGAGAAGGCGCACCCGGATGTCTTCAACATCCTGCTGCAGGTTCTCGACGACGGTCGTCTGACCGACAACAAGGGTCGTACGGTCGATTTCCGCAACACGATCATCATCATGACCTCGAACATGGGGTCGCAGGTGATCCAGGAGAACTTCGCCAATTTTGACGGCAACCGCGTTCCGGAGGATGTGCTGGAGCGGACGCGCCGCGAGGTGATCGACCTGATGAAGCAGCAGCTGAAGCCCGAGTTCCTGAATCGTATCGACGAGATCGTGATGTTCGAGCCGCTGACGCGTCACGACATCGAGCGCATCGTCGACCTGCAGTTGGGTTCGGTGCGGAAGATGCTCGAGGAGAACGGTATCCGGCTCGAGTACACGGCCAAGGCGCGCGGATGGATCGCTACGGCGGGTTACGATCCGCTCTACGGCGCACGTCCTGTCAAGCGGACGATCCAGCGCTACGTGGTCAACGACCTCTCGAAGCGGATTCTGGCCGGCGATGTCGACCGTTCGAAACCGATTTCGATCGATGCCGATGCCAACGGCCTGACCTTCGCGAACTGATCGCCGGGGTCTGTATGAAAAAGGGTTCCACCCCTCAGGGGGCGGAACCCTTTTTTTGTGTCCGTATTTCGCGGCGGAGCGGCCGGCGGCATCTTCGGACCGGCGGGTGCCGATGCGCCGGGTGGGTCGCTCCTGCGTCAGCCGTTTCAGCGGATCCAGCGGCTGAAGAAGCGCCACAGCTCCTCGCAGGTGTCGACGCCCGTGTCGCGCCACGAATGCCGGCCGCCGATCGTTTCGTAGAGCCACACTTCGTGATGGTCCGTGCCGCCCGTGTAGCGGTGGGCGATGACCTGCAGGTGTCCTTCGCGGTGCGGCAGCGTGTCGATGCGGTGTTCGAGGCATTTGTTCCGGGCGGCCCAGTAGGAGACGGCCATCGGGATCGGAAGATAGGCGCCCCAGCCGTCGCGGTTCTCCAGATCGCCCTCCCAGCGGGTCGTCGGGTCGGCCGTGCCGTGGATCTCGAAGAGCGGAACCGGCCGGCGGCATTTGTCCCGTCTCAGGATCTCGACCGACATGAAACCCGCCACGGGTGCGAGTGCGGCGAAGAGGTCGGGGCGTTTCGAGGCCAGCAGGTAGCACATGTCGCCGCCGTTGGACATGCCCGTGCAGAAGACGTTGCGGCGGCTCAGCCCGTAGCGGCGCTGCAGGTGGCGGACCAGATCGGAGAGGAACTTCACGTCGTCGATCCGCATGTCGGCCTGGAAGGGATATCCCACGTTCCAGCAGGTTTTGCCGCGGCCGTCGCGTTCGCCTTGGGGGTAGCAGACGGCGAATCCGTGGCGGTCGGCCGTGGCATTCATGCCGAAACGGTCCGGGTCGGCCTTGCCGGTGTAGCCGTGTAGGACGACGACCAGCGGCGCACCTGACGGAAGATCCGCCGGGAGGTGGATCGTGTAGCTGCGGTCGATGCCGCCCGAACGCAGGGTCTCGGTACGGTCTGTCTGGGCCTGGGCCGCTGTGGTGAGCAGCACCAGCAGAAGGGCCGGAATCAATCTTCGGATCGGTGTCATGAGGTGTGGTTTTGGAGGTCTTTGTATCCGTTTACAGCCCTTTGCGGGCGATGAGCCAGGCGAGCCGGTTGTAGAGGTTCAGCAGCGGTGCCCGCCAGCCGACCGGCAGCCGGTTCAGCACCTGCACCTTGCGCAGCGTGCGGCGGTAGACCTTCGTCCAGTGGAAGAACCGCACGGCGCGATCTGCCTCGGCCGTTCCGCCCTTGGCGCTCAGGATCAGAGCCTTGCCCAGTGCGGCCCGGGCGATGAATTCCCGCTCCTCCTCGGGGGCCGACGCGTCGTAGAGCTCCTCGAACGAGTAGCGTGTCCGCTCGGGGGTGTAGCTCGCGGCCGAACGGTTCGACGCCACCCGCGAATAGCGCACCAGCCGTTCGGGGGTGTAGCAGACCGGGTAGCGGCGGGCGATGCGGATCCACAGGTGGAGGTCCTCGCCGATCTTCATCCCTTCGGGGAATCCCCCCACTTCGTCGAAGATCCGGCGGGGAATGCAGCTTGTCGAGGGGATGGCGATGTAGCGGTGGGCCGAATCGCGGAAGAAGTTGTCGACCACACCCCGCCGCGTGAGCCCCGGAGCGGGGACCAGCCCCTCGCGGCTGACGATCGAGAAGCCCGAGCAGTAGAGTCCGCAGCCGGGATAGTCGGCGATCAACTCCTCGATGCGGGCCAGATAGTCGGGTTCCCACTCGTCGTCGGCATCGAGCAGGGCGATGTATTCGCCGCGGGCCTCGGCGATGGCGCGGTTGCGGGCGGCGCAGACGCCGCCGTTCGGCTGGCGGATAAGGCGGACGAGCGGCGAGCCGATGGCCTCGACCCGTTCGGCGCTGCGGTCCGTCGAGCCGTCGTCGACCACCAGAATCTCCTCCGGCAAGCGGCTCTGTGCCAGCACCGAGCGGAGAGTCCCCTCGATCTCGCGCTCCTTGTTGTAGAGCGGGATGACGACCGTGAAGGTGGGTTTGACCATCTGTTGCGCTGATTTTTTGCGAAGATACCGATCTTTTGCTACTTTTGCAAGAAAATCCCCCGGGGCAATGACCGCATTCGAAAAGCTGGACCGTTTCCTGCGCAATCTCTACGATACGGCGTTCTATTTCGCCATGATGGCCGTGAAGGAGAACTTCCGCGACTACATTCGCCGCGCCGGTCCGCAGGGGACCCCTACCGACGAGATCGTCCTGCTGGCCAACGGCCCCTCGCTGCGCGACGAGCTGCCCGAACTGATCGCCCGCGGCGAACACCTCCGCAAGGACTTCCTGGCGGTCAACTACTTCGCCGAGGACGAACGCTTTACGACCGTCCGGCCGAAGTACTACGTCCTCTCCGACCCGACCTTCTTCCGCCGCTGCTGCGACTGGGAGCGTGTCGAACGCCTCTACGCCGCGCTCAACGAACGGGTCGCGTGGCCGATGACCCTCTACGTGCAGTTCTACAACCCCGAGCATTTCGACTACCGCGCCGCCCTGCCCAATCCGCTGATCCGCATCGTGCGGTTCCATTCGCAGACCTACTGTGGCTTCCCGTCGCTGGGCGACTGGTGCTTCCGCCACGGGCTGGGAAACGGCAACTACGGCTCGGTGATCCAGAATGGCGAGTATCTGGCCCTGCAGCTGGGCTACAAGGTGCTGCACCTCTACGGCGTGGACCACACCTTCTTCGACGGCTTCTGCGTCGACGACGAGAACCGCGCGTGCGTGCGCCGCACCTACTTCTACGACGCCGCGCCGCAGCTCAAACCGCTGATACTCACCTCGGTCAACCCGCCGCGCCCCTATACGGTCCACAGCTATCTGGCCGAGAAGTGCGAGCTCTTCCGGGGACACGAAATCCTGGCCCGCTATGCCGCACGCATCGGAGCCCGGATTGTCAACCACACCCGCGGGTCGCTCATCGACACCTACGAGCGGGCCTGATCGCCTGTTTTCTGAAGATTTTCTGAACCGGCCGGCCGTTACTGCACCAGCAGGTTGCAGCCGCGGATCTCGGCGTGGTCGATACGCCCCTCGATGACGAACGATCCGTCGTCGTCGACCCGCCCGACATCCTGCGTCTGGATGAAGGCGCACGACCACCAGTTGGCCAGGTCGATGATGTTCAATCCGCCGCGGCTGCCGTCCGGCAACAGTTCGAAGGGGTCGTTCACGTCGCGGCAGACCACGCGCATCCACCCCGGACAGCGGAACCGGTTTCCGCCCTGGGAGTAGGCCTGCGAGGTGAGTTCCGCCATGCCGTACTCCGAGTGGATCGCCTCCACGCCGAAGGCATCGCACAGAATGCGGTGAAACTCCTCCTTGGGGATCTCTTCGCGGTAGCCCTTCATGCCGCCGGTCTCCATGACGATCGTATCGCGGAGCTTCGGGGCGTAGCGTTCGGCCAGATCCCACAGCGCGTAGCTCACCCCCAGCAGAATCTTCGGTTTCGGATCCGCGGCCATGTCGCGCAGCAGGGCGTCGTAATCATCGAGATAGAAGCCGCCCGAGCCGCACTCCTTAATCAGCCGGTCGGCCATGTAGACCAGCGACGAACCCTTGCGGCGCAGGTAGTTGGGCAGCAGGGCGTAGAGGCTCCAGTGCGACGGCTCGCCGTAGAAGGTGCGGAATGCCCCGCGGAACGCCTCCTCGTAGAGGGCCAGCGAGCGCATCGGGTGGCGTGAGGGGACCATGCCCGTGGTGGCCGACGAGGTGAAGACCGCCTCCGGAGGTTCCGGTGCACAGTAAACCTCGTGGCTCTTGAAGAGCTCGATGGGCAGGAAGGGGATCTCCCGCAGCGCGGAGACCTGCTCCGGGCGGACTCCGATTCGTCCGAGGTATTCGCCGTAGGGCGGGCAGGTGGCGGCCTGACGCCGGAAGAGCTCCAGTGCGGCCTCTTCAAAGGCCTGCGAGTCGTCGCTCCGCAGGCGGAATATGTCGTCGGTGGTGATCATACGGGCAAAGTTACACAAAAAGCGCAAAAACGACAACCCCCGGCGGAATCGGATTCCGTCGGGGGTTGTACTCCGTGAAACTCCGCTCATCGGGTCGTCACAGGATCAGCCTGTGGGCCCGTGACCGGTGCAGCGCGCTACTTCTTCGACTTCGGGGCAAGCATCATGTTCATCTTCTTGCCGTCGAGCTTCGGCATCATCTCCACCTTGGCTACGTCCTCCAGATCGGTGGCGAAGCGCAGCAGCAGAATCTCGCCCTGCTCCTTGAAGACGATCGAACGTCCGCGGAAGAAGACATACGCCTTCACCTTCGCACCCTCCTTGAGGAAGTTCTGAGCGTGCTTGAGTTTGAAGTTGTAGTCGTGATCGTCGGTCTGGGGTCCGAATCGGATCTCCTTGACGACGACCTTCGTCTGGTTCGCCTTCAGCTCCTTGGCCTTTTTCTTCTGCTGGTAGAGGAACTTCTGGTAGTCGGCGATCCGGCATACGGGCGGATCGGCCTTCGGCGAGATCTCGATCAGATCGAGCTCCATTTCGTCGGCCAGACGCAGTGCATCGCGGATCGGCATGACCTGTGCCTGGGGCACATTGTCGCCTACCACGCGCACTTCAGGAGCCGTAATCTGTTCATTGATCCGGTGGGGATTCTCCTTTTCGGGCGCTTTGCGTCCGAGGCGGGGATTGTTGCCGGTTGCCGGTTTCGGTCTGTTATTCCCGGGGTTGAACGGCCGCGGCGGGAATGGTTTCGGTGCTGCGATAGTTGTACGTGTTTAAGTTAATAATGCGTTGTCTTCTCACGAAAGACTTCAGTTTTTCATCATCGTGCCGAGCTTGTTGGCCTCGACCTCCTCCTTGACGAGACCCGTCAGGAAGTCGCGGAACTCCTCCATCGTCATCTGGCCCTTGTCGCCCTCGCCCTGTGCGCGGACCGATACCAGACCTTCGGCCTCCTCCTTCTCGCCGACGATCAGCAGATAGGGGATGCGCTTGAGTTCGTTGTCGCGGATCTTGCGGCCGATCTTCTCGTTGCGGTCGTCAACCTCCGTGCGGACGTCGTAGCGGTTCAGATACTCGCAGACGCGCTGGGCGTAGTCGTTGAACTTCTCCGAGATCGGCAGGACGACCACCTGCTGGGGCGAGAGCCACAGCGGGAATTTGCCGCCCGTGTGCTCGAGCAGCACGGCCACGAAACGCTCCATCGAGCCGAACGGCGCACGGTGGATCATGATCGGGCGGTGGAGCTTGTCATCGGCGCCCTTGTACGTCAGGTCGAAACGCTCCGGCAGGTTGTAGTCCACCTGGATCGTACCGAGCTGCCACTTGCGGCCGATGGCGTCCTTGACCATGAAGTCGAGTTTCGGGCCGTAGAAGGCGGCCTCGCCGTACTCGATTACCGTGTTGAGGCCCTTCTCCTTGGCGGCCTGCATGATGGCGGCTTCGGCCTTCTCCCAGTTTTCGTCCGAACCGATGTACTTCTCCCGGTTGTTGGGATCGCGCAGCGAGATCTGGGCCGTATAGCTGTCGAACTTCAGCGTCTTGAAGATGTAGAGGACGATATCGATCACGCGTTCGAACTCGTCGAGCAGCTGATCGGGGCGTACGAAGATGTGGGCATCGTCCTGCGTGAATCCGCGCACACGGGTCAGTCCGTGGAGCTCACCCGACTGCTCGTAGCGGTAGACCGTACCGAACTCGGCCAGACGAACCGGCAGCTCCTTGTACGAACGGGGTTTCGAGCGGTAGATTTCGCAGTGGTGGGGGCAGTTCATCGGCTTGAGCAGATACTCCTCGCCCTCGATCGGGGTATGGATCGGCTGGAACGAGTCCTTGCCGTACTTGGCGTAGTGGCCCGAGGTGACGTAGAGCTCCTTGTTACCGATATGCGGGGTGATCACCTGCTGGTATCCGTACTGCTTCTGGACGTTGCGCAGGAACTGCTCCAGACGGTCACGCAGGGCGGCGCCTTTGGGCAGCCACAGCGGCAGACCCGGACCGACGCGCTGCGAGAAGGTGAAGAGTTCGAGCTCCTTGCCCAGTTTGCGGTGGTCGCGCTTCTTGGCCTCCTCCATCATGACGAGGTATTCGTCGAGCATCGACTTCTTGGGGAACGAGATGCCGTAGATACGCGTCAGCATCTTGTTCTTCTCGTTGCCGCGCCAGTAGGCGCCGGCCACGGAGGTCAGCTTGATGGCCTTGATGTATCCCGTGTTGGGGATATGGGGACCGCGGCAGAGGTCCGTGAAGGCACCGTTCGTATAGAAGG
Source organism: uncultured Alistipes sp. (assembly GCA_938014215.1). Lineage (GTDB taxonomy): Bacteria > Bacteroidota > Bacteroidia > Bacteroidales > Rikenellaceae > Alistipes. Next base: position 56,579 of record CALLRW010000001.1, read on the forward strand.
AGATGGTTCCGTCCTGGAGATCCGAGATGAGTTCGACCTTGTACTGGTCGCCCTTCTTGGTGAAGGTTTCGAGGGCCTCGGCCTTTGGAACTTCGCGACGGACGAGCGGCTCCTTGTTGCGGGCCAGCTCGATCATCTTGGCTTCGATTGCCGGCAGATCGGCTTCGGTGATGGGCGTCGGCGAATCGACGTCGTAGTAGAAGCCGTTTTCGATGGCGGGGCCGATGCCGAACTTGATGCCCGGATAGAGGGCTTCGAGGGCCTCGGCCAGCAGGTGCGACGAGGTGTGCCAGAAAGCGTGCTTGCCCTCGTCATCGTCCCATTTGTAGAATTTGATCGAGGCATCCGCGTCGATCGGGCGCATCATGTCGACAGTTGCGCCGTTTACCGAGGCCGCCAGCGAGTCCGCAGCTAAACGAGGGCTGATGCTCTCGGCGATCTGGTAAGCCGTTGTCCCTTCGGCGTACTCGCGTACGGAACCGTCGGGGAAAGTGATTTTGATCATAAAAGTTTTTATAATTAAAATTTTCGGGGCCTTCGGCGCTTCCACAATTACGAGACGGAATACGCCTCCGGTTTGTCCGGTTTTTTCTTTTTTTCGTGTATCGGGTCCCTCCTTACTCCTTGTCGGCCGGCTGCGGAACCTCCTTGACCGTTGCGTCGCGGCTCGACTTCTCGCGTTCGGCGTGCTGGAGCGGGTTGGCCGTCCATTCGGCCCATTCGGCACGGTGACGTACGATGTCGATGGCCGTGTAGATGGCGTTGCGCATCGACTGGGCGTCGGCCTTGTCCTTGCCGGCGATGTCGAACGCCGTGCCGTGGTCGGGCGACGTGCGTACGGCCGAGAGACCGGCCGTGAAGTTCACGCCGTCGGGCGAGAGGCTCTTGAACGGAGCCAGCCCCTGGTCGTGGTACATGGCCAGGATGCCGTCGTAGCGGGCATAGCCGCCTCCGGCGAAGAGTCCGTCGGCCGCAAAGGGCCCGAAGGCGAGGATCCCCTCGTTGAAGGCCTCGACGATGGCCGGGCGGATGATCTCCTGTTCCTCGCGGCCGAGCAGCCCACCGTCCCCGGCATGGGGGTTGAGGGCCATCACGGCGATGCGGGGCTTGACGATGCCGAAGTCCTCGACGAGCGAGCGGTTGAAGATCCGCAGATCCTCGACGATCTCCTCGCGGGTGATGTGGGCGGCGATCTCCGAGACGGGGATGTGTTTGGTGACCAGCCCCACGCGCAGCACGTCGCTGCACATGATCATCATCGATTCGCCCTCGAGTTCCGCGGCGAGGTATTCGGTGTGGCCCGTGAAGCGGAAGTCGTCGCTCTGGACGGTCTCCTTGTCGAAGGGGGCGGTGACCAGGGCGTCGAGTTCGCCGGCCTTGAGATCCTCCATGGCCCTGCGCAGCGCCTCGACGGCAGCGCGGCCCGCCTCCTGAGTGGGTTTGCCGGGCTGAATCTCGGCCACTTCGCCGCAGGCGACCAGATTGATCCGTCCGCGACGGGCCTCGGCGGCCGAGGCGACGGCGGTCCAGGCGAACTGTTCGATTTCGGCCAGTGTATTACGGTATGCGGCAGCGGCTTTGGGCGATCCGTAGAGGACGGGGGTGAACAACTCCGTGATGCGCGGGTCGGCCAGTGCCTTGATGATCACCTCCCATCCGATTCCGTTGGGATCTCCCTGCGTGATGCCTATCTTGTATTTCTGTTCGGTCATACGTTCTGTTTCGTTGCCGTCCGGGGTTCCGGCCGGGGGCCGGGCCTGCGGGCGCTAAATGCAACTGTTACAATTCACAAAAGTATAAAATTTCGGAATACGACGTTTCGAAGAACGGATAAAAATCGCAAAACTTTGCAAAACCGTGCTATGGGTGCTGTTTCAGAGCGGTTTGACGCCGGAATTCGGCGCAGACGATCCCCGTGGCCATGGCGACGTTGAGCGATTCCGAACCGCGGCGGTCGGCGGGCCAGGGCGGGATGAAGAGTTTTCGGGTGATGCTCCGTGCCACTGAGGGGGTGACGCCGCGCCCCTCGTTGCCCATGACGACAATTCCCGTCGGCGAGAGGCGGCTCTCGTAGAGGTTCTCCCCCTCGAGGAAGGTCCCGTAGACGGGGATCTCGTTCTCGGCGGCCTCCGCAAGCAGCCTCGCCAGCGGCACGTAGTGGACCCTCACGCGCAGGATGGCCCCCATCGTGGCCTGCACGACCTTTGGGTTGAAGCAGTCGGCCGTCCCCTCCGAGCAGAGGATGTCGCCGATGCCGAACCAGTCGGCCAGCCGGATGATGGTTCCCAGGTTGCCGGGGTTCTGCACCTCGTCGAGGGCCAGCGTCAGCCGGTCGCGCAGCTCCGCGGGTCGGAGCCTGTAGCGGGGGATCTCGACCACGGCCAGCGAGTTCGACGGGGTCTTCAGCTGCGAGATGCGCTCCATCTCGCGCGGTGTGACCACCTCGACCTCATCGCCCGTGAAGATCCCCTCGAGGGCGTAGATCCGCCGCACGCGGAGGTGTGACGTGCGCAGTTCGCCGATGAGCTTTTCGCCCTCGGCCAGGAAGAGTCCGTGTTCTTCGCGGGCGCGTTTGTCGGCCAGCGAGCGGACGAGTTGGATTTCGGCTTTTGTCATGCTTCTTTGTCTATGCGGAAGGTGACCCCTTCGGTGGCGGGCCACGTCTCGGGGAACAGGGCACGGGCCTCCTCGACCAGCACCCCTTCGTCCTTGTAGCGCGACGAGTAGTGGCCGATAACGAGCCGTCGGGCTTCGGCCTTCAGGGCTGCCCGGGCGGCGTCGACCGAGGTGGAGTGGCCCCGTTCGCGGGCCGAGCGCTGTTCGTCGGCGGCGTACGTGGCTTCGTGATATATCAGATCGACCCCCCGGCAGAGCTCTGCGGCGCGGGCCGAGAAGTTCGTGTCGGAGAGGTAGGCGTACGACCGCGCCCGGTAGGGGCGGTAGGTGATCTCGCCGTTGGGGATCACCTCGCCCGAATCGAGCCGGACATCCTCGCCGCGTTTGGCGGCGGTGATCTGGGCGATCGAGAGACCGTATTTCACGATCTTGAACTTGTCGACATTCAGCGGCGGCTCCTTCTCGCGGAAGAGCATCCCGGCACACGGCACGCGGTGGCGCAGCGGAATGCTCCACACCTCGATCGTACGGTTCTCGAAGAGCAGGGCATGCTTCGTGGTGTCGACCTGGTGCCAGACGACCTCGTAGGGCAGCTGCGTGTCGAAGAGGCGCAGGTGGGCGTCGAGCATCTCGCCGAACGGTGCCGGGGCGTAGACGTCGAGCGGCGTGCGCCGGCCGTAGAGCCCCAGGGTCGAGATCAGCGGGAAGATCCCGTAGACGTGGTCGCCGTGGAGGTGCGAGAGGAAGACCGCGCGGATCTTCAGCGGGTTGATGCCGTAACGGATCAACTGCTGCTGCGTCCCCTCGCCGGCATCCATGAGGTAGTATTGCTCATGGATGTTGACCGCCTGCCCCGAGGGGTGGCGGCTCGGGGTGGGCTTGGCCGAGGCGCAGCCGAGTATGGTCACCGCAAAGCTCATCGGGTCGTTCTCCTATATTTGATGAAGGTGGCCTTGAGTTCGTGCGAGGTGGTGACGTCGCGTGTGGTCGTGGCCGTGCGGGTACTGCTGCCGTCTTGGTTCTTCTCGATGTGTTCGGTGGTCGTGTAGGTCGGATTGGAGACCGTTGTGTCGATCCCTTCGAAGACCACGGCGTCGGCACCCTTCTCGCGGGCCCTCTTCTCGATGACGCTCTGTGCCTTTTCGAGCGTGCCGAAGAAGCGGGGGCTTGCCTGAATATGGCCCATCGTTTCGTAGCCGTCGGGCACGTCGTTCCAGCTGAAGAAGAGGTCTGTGGCCTCCGTTGCCGGATAGGCCTTGCCGATATAGGTGGTCTGTACGACGCAGGAGCTGCTGGCGCAGCATGTGGCCAGCGTCCCGGCGAGGATGGCAAAGCGTTTCATGGGGCTCATGCTCATGGGTCCGTCGGCTTTGTCTAATGCAGCAGGAATCGTTCGCAGTCGAGGGCGGCGATGCAGCCCGATCCGGCGGCGGTGATGGCCTGCCGGTAGTGGGGATCCTTGACGTCGCCGGCGGCGAAGACACCCTCGACCGAGGTCTTCGACGTATTACCTTCGACCTTGATGTATCCTTCGTCGTTGAGTCCCAGTTGCCCGGCGAAGAGCTCCGTATTGGGATGGTGGCCGATGGCCAGGAAGAATCCCGCGATGTCGATCGTGCGCTCCACGCCGTCGTTGCGGCGCAGCAGGGCGCCGGTGACGCCGGAGTCGTCGCCCAGCACCTCGACGGTGTTGTGCTCGAAGAGGACCTCGATGTTGGGGGTGTTGAAGACGCGCTCCTGCATCGCCTTCGAGGCGCGCAGGAAGGGTTTGCGGACGATCATGTAGACCTTGCGGCAGAGCGAGGCGAGATAGGTGGCCTCTTCGCAGGCCGTGTCGCCGCCGCCGACGACGGCCACATCCTTCTTGCGGTAGAAGAATCCGTCGCACGTGGCGCAGGCGCTGACCCCCTGTCCGCGGAACTTCGTCTCGGAGGGCAGGCCGAGGTATTTGGCCGTGGCGCCGGTCGAGATGATGAGGCTCTGGGCGAGGATCTCCTTTTCGCCGTCGACCTCGACGCGGAACGGACGCTGCGAAAGGTCGACCTTCGTGATGCTGCCCGAGCGCAGCTCCGCACCGAGGCGTGCGGCCTGCTGGCGCATGCGCGACATCAGCTCCGGGCCGTCGATCCCTTCGGGGAATCCCGGGAAGTTTTCCACCTCGGTGGTGGTTGTCAGCTGTCCGCCGGGCTCAATTCCCTCGTAGAGAACCGGGGCCAGATTGGCGCGCGAGAGGTAGATGGCAGCCGTATAGCCGGCCGGGCCGCTGCCGATGATCAGTACTTTGACGGTTTCCTGTGTGTTTTCCATGGTATGTTTCGTTTTGTTTGTTGTTCGTTCTGTTTCGAATGGTTCCTGTCGGGTGTTGGGTCAGGGTTGGGGCGTACGCTCCTCAAACCGGGTCTGTTGGCGGCCCAGATAGTCGAATTCGGCCCAGCGGCCCTCCTGCCGGACACGGACGATGCTCTCGACAGGATCGTAGTCGACGATCTCGTAGTGCGGCGGGAGGATCCACCGTCCCTGGCGGTCGATCAGCCCCATGCCGGTTTCGGTCTCGACCTCGGCGCGCCCCTCGTGGAAGTCCCCGGCCCAGCGGAACGTCGCCGGGATCACGACCCGGTTTTCGGCATCCACATAGCCGTATCCACCCTCGTCCTCGACGCAGATCAGCCCTTCGAAGAACTGGCTGGCCCAGCGGTGGCCCGTGATCCGCCGCAGCGGGTCGTACGGCGTCTCGACGTCCGACACCTGCATCGGGTCGGCCCGTCGGAGCACCTCTTCGCGCAGCCGGTCGAAGGCCCGTTCGTCGTTTTCCGGATGGCCGAACCGCGCGTCGTGGTAGCGTATCGGGATGAATCGGCCGCCGGCCCACCGCAGATTCTGCGGCCGGAGGTTGTTGTGGGCGAACTCCAGCCGGCGCAGCTCCTCCTGCAGGCGGTTGAGCCCTTCGAGCAGCCGTCCGGCCGATTCGCCGCGCAGCGCCTGTTCGAAGGTGACACCCGCCGGGAGATACTCCAGCACCAGATCGCAGCGGCGCTCCACCCCTGCGGGATCCGTCCAGCGCAGTTCGTCGGGCAGGATACGGTAGGGGGTCAGCCAGTCGGTATTCAGCCGGCCGATCTGCGCGGCGGTCCGCTCAACGGAGGCGACGGCCGCCGACGAGAGGGGCAGCGACAGCAGCCAGCGGTGGCCGTGCCATTCGATTTCGGCCTCGGCGAAGCGGGTTGTCCGCATCAGCCGCGGCAGCCCGTCCGCGCCGGTGACGACACGGGCATCCGCAAGCCGGGTAAAGGAGAGGTCGGGGGTCAGCAGCGCCCGGGTGAAAGTTTGGATCGTAGGGGTCATGGTCGTGTCATTCGGTCTTGACGCTGATCGAGCCGATGTTGAGCATGGCGATGAGCTGTTCGGCCGAGGCGTTGAAGCTCATGCCGCGGAACGGCGGCAGGGCTCCGGGCCCCTTGGCGTCGCGGATCGCCTCGTTGAAGACCTCGGGCATCGGGCTCGAGCAGTCGTAGAGCAGCCGGGCATAGCGGTTCGGGTAGCCGGCCTCCTCCTCCGAGGGGAAGAAGACCGCCTGTCCGGCCTCGCCCGGGGCGATATGGATGTTGATGAGCAGCACGTTGCCGTCGCACGTACGCACGGCGCGCAGCCGCTGGCAGATGTGGCGCAGCTCCTCCTCGTCGCAGTCGGTGGCCTCGCCGTCGGTGATGTTGAAGACCGTGGGCGGGAAGCTTTCGGCATGCTCCGGGTTGCGGCACCACGCCTCGGCGATCTCCCGGGCGCGGTCCAGCGCCTCGTGCATGGGCGTCTGCCCGGCCGCTTCGGGGGCGATCCACGCCGGAGCGGGGATTTCGCGCAGGGCCGGCGTGCCGTCGGGCATCCGATATTCGACAATCTCGCGGCGGGTGGGCATCTCCCGGGCGGCCAGTTCGGCCACCGAGATCAGCTCCCGCCCGTCGGGCAGCAGCGAACCGACCTCGTCGTTGCCCGAGTAGCCCAGCACGGCGATGTCGTAGTAGTCGCGCACGCCGTCGTTGCGGCGGGCCCGTTCGACGAGCTCGAAGAGCAGTCCGTTGGTGATCGAGGCCACGGCTTCGGCCTTCGTCATCCGCCGGCCGTGGTAGTGGATCTCCTCGGCCATCGATCCCGAACCGTCGATCAGCAGGATGAAGGCCGTGCGGTGGGTGCGTGTGATGCTTTGCGTATACATGGGCGTCTTAGTTCAGGCCTCTTACGGCGTAATAGTCCTTGCGGCGATCCTCCTCGCTGTCGCAGTCGAGACCGTAGCTGACGGCCATGTCGAGCGAACAGTCGCGCTGGCGGTCGGCGTCGGTCGTCTGGCGCATGGCCGCATGGGCGTTGCGTCCGGCCTCGATCGCCTCGCGGGTCTCCCCGGCCGTGGGCGTATGGCCGAGCATGGCGGCGTAGATCGAGCAGGCCCAGCTGTGGGCATAGTCGTCGTAGTGGACGTCGAAGACCCGGAAACGGTTGTCGACGGCCTGCGGATCGGTGAGTTCGCCGCGGTCGACGGCATCGAGGATCTCCTCCACGGCGCGCCGTGTGATGTACTGCCCGGCCACATCGATCCAGCGTCCCGAACCGTCGTAGCGGGGGTTCTCCTCCCCGCGGTCGAGCATCGACCCGAGGGCCGCCACGATGGCCCGGTTGTAGAGTTTCAGACCGCGCTGCAGCGAGGCGGCCCGGATCAGCGTTTTGTTATAGGTATAGACCGCTGCGTCGGGGTCCTGATCCTGGAGCGTGTGGAGGATGTTCACGGCCTGGATCATCGCCCCCGTAACGTAGGGGTTGTATTCGTCGAAGTTGATCACGTCGCGGCCCTTCTTGCGACGGTCGCGGGCCGGCCACTTCTCGATGTCGCGCACGGCGCCGTAGCTTGTGAGGTTGGCCCCCGGCATGAGGTGGCTGCGCCCCTCCTTCTCGATCAGATAGGAGTAGGGGAAGGCCGACGTGTCGTGGTGGTAGGAGTGGTGGCCCATGATCATCGTGAAGGCCCCCTCGAGGGCCGGCGACATGATGTAGGCCCCCGAGGCGAACTTGCAGCCCCGCAGGTGGACCGACTGGTGGACGGCGCCGCTCTTGAAGAGGTGGTTGCTCTGGTTCGAGCCGCTGCCGGCGTTGAAGAACGAGAACATCCCGGCGATGAGCAGCGACGACTTGTGGTGCGAGACGGTGTAGGGACCGGCGAAGATCGAGGCGGCCTCGCCGTTTTCGCAGTGCGAGTTGGCGAAGAAGAGCGATTCGGCGGCCGTGAAGCCCTTGTCGAGGATGCAGCTCTCGCCCACGAAGCAGCGTTCGAGGGTAGTGCCGTTGCCGATTCTGGCCCCTTCGGCGGCGATCAGGTCGCAGGCCTTGACGTCGACGCCGATCGTGACGTCGTCGCACAGCGTGGCGTTTTCGAGCAGCGAGGCGCCGTCGATCTCGACGCGGTCGCCGATGCGCACCTCGCGGATGAAGCGGGCGCCGTTGATGCGGCAGTCGCAGCCCACCTGGCCGATCTCCGCGGCGCGGCTTTCGGCATGGGCTTCGACCATGCGTTCGAGGGTCTCGATGGTCTGTTGCCGGTGGCGGTAGACGGCCATGACGTAGGCCACCTGGGCCGACATCGTATCGAAGATCTTCACCGTGCGGCCGCCGCATTCGTTCATCGTGGCCACGCCGACGCCGTTGCCGAAGGTCGAGCAGTGGCGGCATTCGAGCGCGGTGACATCCTCGACAATCGAGCGTTCACCGATGCGGTAGTTGCGCACCCGGGAGTGGATGATGCGGGCGGCGGAGGCGATCTCAACGCGGCCTTCGAGGCGGCTGTTGCGCAACTGTTCGGGGCGGAAGTCCTCCGCCACGCGCACCTGCGACCACTCCTCGGCCGAATTGCCGAGGGCCTCGAGTGCGGTGATCTCCGCAGCCGTCAGGGTTCTGAATGGAGTCATAATTCGTGGTATCTCGCCGGGGGCGGCGTGGACGGGTTCGGATCCGGTCCGCGACGGCCTCCCATGTTCCAAATCACAAATATAGCGATTTGCGATCAAATCTCAAATTCGTGCCCCTCGTGATCGATCTCCGATCGTCGTCCGTGGCGGAGCAGCCGGGCGCGGCCCGCGCGGAAGGGCTTCACCGCCTCGCATCCCGGGCAGCTCAGCCGCGTGTGCCCCTCCGGGTCGATGAAGTGCCACGTGCGGCCCAGCAGCACGGCGGCCAGCCCCTCGGTGAAGTCGAATCCGTTGTCGTAGAGCGGCGGGATGACCTCCCGTTCGTGCGTTCGGTAGCCCCAGCGGCCGCCCTCGACGAACAGCTCCGGAATCTCTTGAGCGACGCCCTGCTCGGCTGTCGGTTGGCCGGCCGTATCCCGTGCGACGGGTCCAGTCTCATCGGCGATGGGTTGAGGCTTGCAGAGGGGCTGCTCTCCGCACCGGGATGCCTCCTCCCGACGGCGGTCGGCCTGCCGGACCGCCTCGGCCAGCAGCGCCCCGAGTTCGGGCAGCTCCGGTCGCGGCGCGTACAACAACCGCGCCATGCGGTACTCCACGGCCATGCCCCGCGCCTCGAAGCGATCGATGCTCTCCTGCAGGGCCGGGTCCGTGGCGATCCGCCGCGGATCGTAGAGCAGCGTATCCACCCCGCCGTAACGCTCCCAGAGCGTCGGGTCGAGGCTCAGCGCATGGAGCGCCGTGGCGATCAGCGCCGCCGGATAGTCATCCAGCCGCGCATTGAAATCCCCGGCCGTGCGGGCCGGATGCTGGTAGGCCGCCGTCCCCAGTTCGGGACTCGTCTCACCGGCAAAGCAGGGCAGGTAGGCGGCGTCGAAGTCAATCGGCCGGAGCTCTCCGTCGGCCGTGACCAGGATGTTCTCGGGTTTCAGATCGCCGTGGGCCCGGTCGTCGGCCACCATCGCGGCGGCCAGCCGGTCGAAGGCCTCGGACAACCGCCGCAGACGTTCCGTATCGCCCGCCCCGGCCGCCGCGGCAATCGTCGTGTGGAGATCCTCGCCCTCGATCCAGTCGCCGATGACCACGTCAACCCACTCGCCGCTGTGTGTCGACGTGTAGAGATAGAGCTCCTTTTCGAGCAGCCGTTCGCCGTAGATCTCGCGCAGGTGGCGCTGTGGCCGCAGGTAGCCCCGCAGCGAGCGGATCCGCCCCTCGTGACGGATGCGGAAGACCACGGCCGAGTTGCCGACACTGAAGCACATCCGCCCCGTGGCATCGCGGCATACCTCCACCTCCCCCAGCGTGCGGGTCAGCCCGCAGGGGTCCGAGAGACTCATCAGATATTGGCGTAGCGTGTGCATGCGGTGCGAAACGTTTGGCCGATTGCGCGGAAGAGAACCGGATATGGCCGGACTTCTCCCCGGGAAACGGCCGGAGATGAAAAAAACCGGATCGAAACCCGGTTTTTTCTGATACACCCTGCCGTGGGGATCGATCCGGGGCCTCTTCGGGCGGTCCGATCCTCCGCAGCGGCGATTAGTGGCAGTGGCAGTGACCGTCGTGGTCGTCGCAGCAGCCGTCGTCACAGCCGTGGTCGCCGCCGCACGATCCGCACGAGCAGTGGCCCTGCAGATCCTCCGGGGTCACGTCGCGAACCGATACCACCTCGACCTCGAAGTTCAGCGTCTTGCCGGCCATCGGGTGGTTGAAGTCCATCTTCACGTGCTCGTCGCCGACCTCCTTGACCGTGCCCATCATGCGGTTGCCCTGGGCATCGCTCATCGGCACCTGGCTCCCCTCGAAGAGGATATCCTCGGCCAGTTTGCCGTCGACCATGAAGATATTCTTGGGCAGATTGACGATCGCCTCCTCGATCACCTCGCCGTAGCCGTCCTTGGGCTCCAGCGTGAACGAGACCTTGTCACCGGGCTCCTTGCCGAGGATCGCCTCCTCGAACTTCGGGAGCAGCATGCCCGTGCCGAAGATGAACTCCAGCGGCTGGCCCGGACGCGACTGGTCCGCAATCTTGCCGTCGACGGTGAGCTTGTAGTCCACGGCGACCATTTTGTTCTGTTCTACTTTCATACGAGTATTTGCTTGATTTAAGAGTTTGCCTGTTGTTCAGGTGTTTGTCTGCAGCGGTCCGCTGTGCGGCGGCTGCGGCCCCAAAGGTACGCACTTCGGGGCGAGTTGCCAAATTCTCGGGCAAAATTCTGCGTCCGAAAATCGTGCCGGAGTCTGTGAAAAAGGGCGGCGGGTCTCACCCGTCGCCCTTGCCGTGTCGGTTTCATCCTTGCGGGGCGGCTCTGCGGGGCTCCTTGCCTGGCTGCGCGGAATCACCATGTGCCCGGCGAAACCTTGCCTGGCGACATGTGATTGCCGCTTGCGGAGCAGCTCCTTGCCTGACGGTGCGAGACAACCGCTTGCCCGGGGGCCGGAGGAGTTTTCGTGCCCGGCAGGTGGTCGGGTTGCCTCCTTGCCTCCTTGCCGGCTGTCCGGGAACCTTCATCCCCCGGCCGCCTGCCGTGGTGCCTTGTCGGTAACCCAAGGAGACTGCCTGCCGACAGACCGAAGGAGCTATGCCTCATTTACCCCCCCCCTCGCTGCGACCCGGTCAGTCGCAGTTGAGGCAGCAGAGATGACGGTCGCCGTATCCGTTGTCGATCTTCGAGACGTAGGGGAAGAACTTCGCCCGGCGGACCCACTCGAGCGGGAAGGCGGCCTCCATGCGCGAGTAGGGGTGGGGCCACTCGCCGGCCAGTTCGTAGGCCGTATGCGGGGCGTTCACCACCACGTTGTTCTTCTCGCCCGAGGCGGCGGCCGCTTCGCATTCGCGCTTGATCTGCACCAGCGCCTCGATGAAGCGGTCCATCTCCTCCTTGGGTTCCGATTCCGTGGGCTCGACCATCAGCGTCTCGTGTACCGGGAACGAGAGCGTCGGGGCGTGGAAGCCGTAGTCCATCAGCCGGTGGGCGATGTCGCCGCAGTCGATGTCGAAATCCTTCTTGAAGTGCGTCAGATCGAGGATCATCTCGTGACCCACGCGGCCCGTCTCACCCGAGTAGTAGGTGCGGTACTCCGACTTCAGGGCCGAGGACATGTAGTTGGCGTTGACGATGGCCATCTCGGTGGCCTGGCGCAGGCCGTCGGCACCGAGCATCTTGATGTAGCCGTAGGTGATCGGCAGCAGCATGGCCGATCCCCACGGAGCCGAAGCCACGGCCGTGATGCCCTCTTCGCCGCCCGTGGCGACGATCGGGTGGGTCGGCAGGAAGGCCTTCAGGTGCTCGGCCACGCAGATCGGGCCCACACCCGGGCCGCCGCCTCCGTGAGGCATGGCAAAGGTCTTGTGGAGATTCAGGTGGCAGACGTCGGCACCGATGTAGCCGGGGTTCGTCAGCCCGACCTGGGCGTTCATGTTGGCGCCGTCCATGTAGACCAGACCGCCGGCGTCGTGCACCGCGTCGACGATCTCGCGGATGCGGCTCTCAAAGACACCGTGTGTCGAGGGGTAGGTCACCATCAGTCCGCACAGCTCCGAGCTGTACTCCTTGGCCTTGGCCTCCAGATCGGCCACGTCGATGTTGCCGCGCTCGTCGCACGCCACCGTGACGATCTTCATGCCGGCCATGGCGGCCGATGCGGGGTTCGTGCCGTGGGCCGATGCCGGGATCAGCACCACGTTGCGGTAGCCTTGGCCGCGGCTCTGGTGGTAGGCGCGGATCACCATCAGCCCCGAATACTCGCCGGCGGCTCCCGAATTGGGCTGCAGCGAGCAGGCGGCCAGTCCGGTGATCGTGGCCAGATCGTGTTCCAGTTCGGCGATCATCGTCAGATAGCCTTCGGCCTGATCCGCCGGGGCGTAGGGGTGCATGTTCTGGAAGCCGGCCAGCGAGAGCGGCTGCATGAGCGCCGCGGCGTTGAGCTTCATCGTGCACGAGCCCAGCGAGATCATCGAGTTGGCCAGCGAGATGTCGCGCAGTTCGAACTGTTTGATGTAGCGCATCAGGGCGCTCTCCGAGCGGTAGCGGTTGAAGACCGGCTCCTCGAGGTAGGGCGACTGGCGGCGCAGCGCCACCGGGATGCAGCTCTCGGTGACGGCCTTCACGGCCTTGGCCTTCTTGCCCTTGGCGGCGGCGAAGATGCCGATGACGGTCTCGACCTCCTCGGGGGTGGTCACCTCGTCGAACGACATGCGCACCTTCCCTTCTGCGGGGTAGAAGAAGTTGATCCCCTGCTCGAGGGCCAGCGACTGTACGACGGCGGCTTCGGCCTCGACCTCCAGCGTGTCGAAGAACTCCTTCGAGGTGAGTTTGTAGTCGAGTGCCTCGAGGCCGCGGGCGACGGTTGCGGCGGCCAGGTGGGCCGTTTCGGCGGCGCGGTGCAGCCCTTCGGGACCGTTGTAGACGCAGTAGAAGCCCACCATCGAGGCCATCAGCGCCGATGCCGTACAGATGTTCGACGTGGCACGTTCGCGCTTGATGTGCTGCTCGCGCATCTGGAGGGCCATGCGCAGGGCCTTGTTGCCCAGACGGTCGACCGACACGCCGATGATGCGGCCCGGCATGTTGCGCTTGAAGGCCTCGCGCGTGGTCATGTATCCGGCGCTCGGGCCGCCGAAGCCCATCGGTGTACCCAGACGCTGGGTCGAACCCACGGCGATGTCGGCACCCCACTCACCGGGGGCCTTCAGCAGGGCCAGTGCGAGCGGGTCGGCCACGGCCGTGACGAGTGCCCCCTTGGCGTGGGCGGCGGCGGTGAAGTCGGCGTAGTCGCGCACCGTGCCGTCGGCGGCCGGATACTGGACGATGGCGCCGAATTCGCGGCCCGTGAATTCATATTCGTCGTATTCGTCGATGATCAGCTCGATGCCGAAGGGTTCGCTGCGCGTGAGCAGCACGTCGAGCGTCTGCGGGAAGATGTTGCGGTCGACGAAGAGCTGGTTGCGCCCTTCCTTGACGGCCTCGCGTGAGCGCAGGGCGAACATCATCAGCATGGCCTCGGCCGCAGCCGTGCCCTCGTCGAGCAGCGAGCAGTTGCCGATCTCCATGCCCGTCAGTGAGATCAGGGCGGTCTGGAAGTTGAGCAGCGCCTCGAGACGTCCCTGTGAGATTTCGGCCTGATAGGGGGTGTAGGAGGTGTACCAGGCGGGGTTCTCGAAGACGTTGCGCGAGACGGCGGCCGGCACGGCGCACGGGTACCATCCCATGCCGATGAACGAACGCAGCGTGCGGTTGCGGTCGGCCAGGGCGCGGATGTGGGCGGCGAATTCGTATTCGCTCATCCCTTCGGCGGGGAGTGCCAGCGGTTTTTTGAGACGGATGGACTGCGGGATGACCTGAGCGATCAGTTCGTCGACCGAACCCACGCCGATGACGTCGAGCATGGCCCGGAGATCCTTTTCGTTGTTGACGCCGATGTGGCGTCCGGAGAATTTGTCGAACATACGGTATGTTTAAGAATTGTCGATCTTTCGGACAAGGTTATACAAAGATAAGGTAAAAGCGATGGAAGCGCAAAAATTTCGATCGGATTATTTTCGGTCGGATCGTGCGTCGGGATTGCCGCTGCGGAGCGGGCTATTTTCCGGTGCGGACCTCGTCGGGCCACGGACACGGCTCGCCCGTAGCGCGGAACGTGGGGCGTTGGGCCGCCGCCCGGCGCAGTTGTTCGCCCAGCTGCCGGGCCATGCGCCGTACGCGGGCGGGCTCTTCGGACGCCAGGTCGTGCTGTTCGCCGATGTCGCGGCGGATGTTGTAGAGACGCAGCCGCCCCGTCTCCCAGGTGTAGATCAGATGCCAGTCGCCGTCGAGGAGGGCCGAATAGGCGCCGTAACCCTCCTCCTGATTCTGGGTTTCACCCCACAGGTTCGGGAAGTGCCATACGATCGGCCGGCGGTAGCGTCGGGAGGGGTGGCGAAGCACCCCGGCAAAGCTCCGCCCGTCGATGGTCTGGCGGGTCGTGTAGTGCTCCACGCCGGCCAGTTCGAGCACCGTCGGGAAGAAGTCCTCGATCATCACCGGCTGGTCGCACGTCGTGCCCCCCTCGACCACGCCCGGCCAGACGACCAGCATCGGTTCGCGGACGCCGCCCAGAAAGGCCGACCCCTTGCCGGCCCGTGCGGGCCAGTTCTGATCGCGGTTGGCTCGTCCCTGGCGGACGTTGTTCAGCCCCTGGCCGCCGTTGTCCGACAGGAAGAGAATGATCGTGTTGCGGGCCGTCTCGGGGTATTGCTCCAGAAAGTCGAGCAGGTCGCCCAGGCTGCGGTCCATCCCCTCGACGAGCGCCGCGTAACGCGTCTCGTTTTCGTTGAGCGGGGCGTCGAGCTGCGTGTCGTAACGGCCCCGGTAGTGCGACGTGAAGCGCACGTCCTCCTCGTAGGGGGCGTGCACGGCGTAGTGCGACATGTAGAGGTAGAAGGGCTGCCCCGAGGCGATCGGCACCTTCAGCGCCTCGATCGCTTCGCGTGTCAGCACCTCGGTCAGGAAGAGATCCGTGCCGTAGTACTTTTCGAGTCCGAGCACCTCCTGCGGCGTCCCCTGGCCGAAGTTGCGGCGGGCGAGGTAGCTTCCCGGAGCGCCGTTGGCCCCGCCGGCGATGTTGACGTCGAAGCCCATCGTACGGGGATCGGCCCCGGGGGTGGTCTTCGCCCCGAAGTGGGCCTTGCCGCAGTGGATCGTGTAGTAGCCGTGGGCGCGGAGCAGCTGCGGAAGGGTCGTTACGGGGGTGGCGTTGCGCGTGTTGTGCGCCGAGATGACGGTGTCGGGCTGGATGCCGTTCCAGTTCCAGGCCGGGAGGTCGATCACCTCGCTCCGGGCATCGGTCTGACGGTCGTAGTCGAGCGTCCAGTTGGTGACGCGGTGGCGGGCGGCGTTCATTCCCGAGAGCAGGCTGCAGCGCGAGGGCGATGACACGGCGCAGGCATAGGCCGCCGTGAAGCGGACACCCATCCGGGCCAGCCGCTCCATGTTGGGGGTGTGGTAGCGGTCGTTGAGCGGCGTGCGCTGCTCGTAGAAGGGGACCGACGTATCCTGCCATCCCATGTCGTCGACCAGAAAGAGGAGGATGTTCGGGCGCGGGGCGTCGGGTTGCGGTTCGGCGGCTGCGGCCGTCGCCGTGAGTGGCAGGGCGGCCAGTGCCAGGAGCGGACGGGAGTACATGGAGAGCGGGGAGTTTGGGTGATGGCACCGCCCGGGAAGGGGCCGGCCGGTACCGGGTTGGTTGATAGACGGATGCCGGGCCGCCGAGGAGCCGGTCACTGCCGGTTGGGAGTCGGCTGCCGGGCCGGGTGGACCGCCCGGCCCGGCGGCGTTGCCTCAGTATTTGAACGAACTACCGCCGATGAACTCGCGCAGGATCGACGTCGGCGGAATCTCGTCGGGCGGGATCGGAATGAAGTTGTCGAGGAACTTCAGCATGCGCCGCGCCTCGTCGAACTCCGGCACCGTGTCGGGCACCTCGCGCAGGATCTTCTCGGCGAAGGGCCGCAGCACCGAGATCTCGTAGAAGAGCGACGAGTTGAGCATTACGTCGGCATTCTCCTGATAGGGGAAGATGTGACGCTCCTCGCCGCGGCGCACCGAGGCCCATCGCGAAAGAGTCTGCAGGGCATCGGCTCCGCGCTGCTTGTAGTCGCGCGTCAGGCGGCGCAGCAGACGGTTGTCCGTCGTGGCGATGCGCGAGAGGTTGTCCATCGCCACCGACGTGAAGCACGAGATGTAGATGCGGAACTTCTTCGAATCGGGAATCGAGGGGGTCAGCCGCGGATTGAGCCCGTGGATCCCCTCGATGATGAGGATTGACCGCTCGTCGAGCGTCAGCGGCGTGCCGTGCTGCGTGCGGCGCCCCGTGATGAAGTCGTAGCGCGGAATGTCGACGCTCTCGCCCGCCATCAGCCGCCGCAGGTGGTCGTTGAACAGCTTGAGGTCGATCGCCTCCAGCGCCTCGTAGTCGTATTCGCCGTTTTCGTCGCGCGGGGTCTTTTCGCGGTCGACGAAGTAGTCGTCCAGGGAGATCATCACCGGGCGCAGCCCCAGCACGCCCAGCTGGATGCCGAGTCGTTTGGCCGAGGTGGTCTTGCCGCTCGACGAGGGGCCCGAGATCAGCACCATGCGGATGCCGCGTTCGACGTTGGCGCGGTAGATCGTGTCGGCCACCTCGGCGAATTTCCGCTCGTGGAACGCCTCGGCCATCTTGATCATGCCGCCGGCATCGCCTGCCAGCGTGCGGGCGTTGACCGCCCCGATCGTCGGCACGCCCATCAGCGTCACCCACGACTGGTACTCCTGGAAGATCGAGAACATCTTCTCCTGCTGGACGTTCTTGTTCAGATGGTCGGGGTCCGTGCGCAGCGGCAGCGCCAGGTAGAAGCCGTTGTAGTAGGGCTCGATGTCGAACAGGTGGAGGTAGCCCGTCGAGGGGGCCAGCGATCCGTAGAAGTAGCCCACCGTGTCGTCGAGCGTGTAGAGGTCGCTGTAGAGGCGCGGCCGCGTGTCGAGGAGTTCGATCTTGTCGGTGAATCCCTCCTCGGCGTAGCGGGCGCGGACCTCGGTGGTGAGCATCCGCTGCCGTTCGATCGGCAGGTCGCGCCGCACCAGTTCGAGCATGCGGTCGCGCAGCCGATCGGTCTCCGCCGTCGAGAACTCGTCGATCCCCTCGATTTCGCAGTAGAAGCCGCTCTGACCCATCGAGTGGCGGATGTGGAGCCGCTGCCCCGGGTAGAGGTTCTTGACGGCCTTCTGCAGCAGGAACCACGCCGTGCGCTGGTAGACGCGGATGCCGGCAAACGACGTGATGTCGACGAAGCAGATCGTGACGGGGCGGTAGACGCGGTAGTCGAGCTCCTTGACGCGGTTGTTGACAAAGGCGGCCAGGAAGGGGTATTTCCCCGGTGTCAGCCGGCGGGCGATCTCCCGCAGCGGGGTCCCCATCTCCACGGAGAGTTTCCCGCCGAGATTTTCGCAGATGATCTGAATGGTATCGTTCATCGAAAGAATTTTAGCTGTGTCGGATTTCAAAGATAAGAATAATTTGTACTTTTGGCAACCGATTGCCTGAAATGACAATAAATCACGAGTATATGAAGAAGAGACGCTTCGGTTGGGGGCTTCTGCTGCCCCTTGTCGCGATGATGGCGGCCTGCTCGCCCCGCGAAACGACCCTTGTCGTGCTGTCGACCAACGACATGCACGCCCGCATTCAGAACTTCCCGCGCCTGGCGGCCGCCGTCGAGGCGTGCCGCGATACGGTCTGCACGGTGCTGGTCGATGCCGGCGACCGCTGGACCGGAAACGCCTATGTCGACCGGGCGCCCGTCCCCGGACTGCCGGTCATCGCGCTGATGAACCGCCTCGGCTACGACGCCGCCACGCTCGGCAACCACGAGTTCGACTTCGGACAGGCCTACCTCGGCCGCATGATCGACAGCATGGATTTTCCGGTCGTCTGCGCCAACGTCGTGAGCGATACGTGCACCTTCCCGCAGCTGCCGCCGTCGGTGGTGATCGAGCGCGAGGGGGTCCGCATCGGTCTGGTCGGCGTGGTGACCAACTACGAGGGGCCGGGCCATCCGGCCGGGAATGCCGCCAGCTTCGCGGGGCTCCGCTTCCCCGATCCGCAGCAGGCGGCGCGCCGCTGTGCCGAAGAGCTGCGGCCGAAGGTCGACCTGCTGATCCTGGTCTCGCACATGGGCGATGACCGCGATGCGGAGCTGCTCGCCTCGGAAACGCGTTACGACCTGGTGATCGGCGGCCACACCCACGAGCTGCGCGACACGCTCGTCAACGGCACGCTGCTGACGCAGACCGGCAAGAATCTCGCCAATATCGGAGCGGCGGTCGTGCGGCTGCGCGGCGGCAAGGTGACAGGCGTCGACTACCGCATCATCCCGCTCGAGGGGTATGAACCCGATCCGCAGTACGAGGCCGAGGTCGACCGCTACTATGCCGATCCGGAGCTGAACCGTCCCGTCGGGGAGTTTGCCCGTGCCGCCGATGCGTGGGGTGTGGCCAACTGGATGGTGCGGGCCGTGACCGACGAGGAGGATGCCGAGGTGGGATTCTACCACATCGGCGGCGTGCGGCTGGATTCGATCCCGGCGGGCGGCATGAGTACGGCGCGGATCTTCGATCTGGAGCCCTTCGGCAGCCGGGTGGCCGTGGCGCGGATGACGCCGGCCGACATGCGGCGCATGATTCTGGCGAAGTACAACGACACGCAGAACCGCAAGGAGTCGCACCGCATCGACCTCATCTCGACGACCCCCTACACCATCATCACCAATGCGGCCGACAGTGCCCTCGACGTGCGCTTCCCGAAGCTGCGCGAGGGGCGCAGCTACCGCGTGGCGCTGAGCGACTACGTCTTCAAGAACTACCACGAACTGAACTGCACCGAGGGGCGGATTACCGATACGAAGGTGACCGACGTGCTGTTGGAGGAGCTCGAGGAGCACTCGCCGCTCGAGCCCGACAACCGTCCCCTGCAGCGCATCGCCCGCCCCGTGACGGAACTGCGCTGACGGCGTGCGGCGGCTTCGGCGCCCGGCCGGAGAACGGCATGTGGGGCTAAACGGCTGAAAATCGGTCGAAAAATTTGATTTCCAGCGAAAAAGATGTACCTTTGCAGTCCCGCGTGCGCGTGAAAGGCGCGTTACGACGGGTTACGAACTTAATTATTAACCATTTAACGAGCGATTGTATCGCAAAAACAATTTCCAACATGGAAGAAGTAAAGAAAGTCGCAAACGAGAATTTCGACTGGAACGCCTTTGAAAACGACTCGGCCGTTTACGACCAGGACAAGGCCCAGATCACCGAGGCCTATGACAAGACGCTTTCGAACGTCAACGTCGGCGAAGTGGTCGAGGGTACCGTTACCGGCATCACCAAGCGTGAGGTGATGGTCAATATCGGCTACAAGAGCGAGGGCGTTATCCCCGTCTCGGAGTTCCGTTACAACCCCGATCTGAAGGTGGGCGACAAGGTGGAGGTCTACGTCGAGTCGGCCGAGGACAAGAACGGCCAGCTGGCTCTCTCCCACAAGAAGGCCCGTCAGCTCAAGTCGTGGGATCGCGTCAACGAGGCTCTCGAGAAGGACGAGATCATCAAGGGTTACATCAAGTGCCGTACGAAGGGCGGTATGATTGTCGACGTATTCGGCATCGAGGCCTTCCTCCCCGGCTCGCAGATCGATGTCAAGCCCATCCGCGACTATGACGTATATGTCGACAAGACCATGGAGTTCAAGGTTGTCAAGATCAACCAGGAGTTCCGCAACGTCGTCGTTTCGCACAAGGCCCTCATCGAGGCCGAACTCGAGGCTCAGAAGCAGGTTATCATGTCGAAGCTCGAGAAGGGCCAGATCCTCGAGGGTACCGTCAAGAACATCACCTCCTACGGCGTATTCGTCGACCTGGGCGGCGTAGACGGTCTGATCCACATCACCGACCTCTCGTGGGGCCGCGTAAACCGTCCCGAGGAGATCGTTTCGCTCGATCAGAAGATCAACGTCGTGATCCTCGACTTCGACGAGGCCAAGAAGCGTATCGCTCTGGGTCTGAAGCAGCTTACCCCGCATCCGTGGGAGGCTCTCGATCCCAACCTCAAGGTTGGTGACAAGGTCAAGGGCCGCGTGGTCGTTATGGCCGATTACGGTGCCTTCGTCGAGATCGCTCCCGGCGTGGAGGGTCTGATCCACGTCTCGGAGATGTCCTGGAGCCAGCACCTGCGTTCGGCTCAGGAGTTCATGAAGGTCGGCGACGAGGTTGAGGCCGTCATCCTGACCCTCGACCGCGAGGAGCGCAAGATGTCGCTCGGCATCAAGCAGCTCACCCCCGATCCCTGGGAGAACATCGAAACCAAATACCCTGTCGGAACCCGTACGATGGCCAAGGTGCGCAACTTCACCAACTTCGGCGTATTCGTAGAGATCGAGGAGGGTATCGACGGTCTGATCCACATCTCGGATCTCAGCTGGACCAAGAAGATCAAGCACCCGGGCGAGTTCACGCAGGTAGGTGCCGACATCGAGGTCGTTGTCCTGGAGATCGACAAGGAGAACCGTCGTCTCTCGCTGGGCCACAAGCAGCTCGAGGAGAACCCCTGGAACGAGTTCGAGCATCAGTTCCCCGTTGACAGCATCCACGAGGGTACGATCACCGAGATGACCGAGAAGGGCGCCGTTGTCGCTCTGGGCGAGAATGTCGAGGGCTTCTGCCCGTCGCGTCAGCTCGTCAAGGAGGACGGCACGACCCCGAAGGTGGGCGACAAGCTCAACTTCAAGGTTATCGAGTTCTCGAAGGCTACCAAGCGCATCACCCTCTCGCACCTGCGTACGTACGATGATGCCCGCAAGGAGGCTGTTGCCGCCGAGAAAGCTGAGAAGCGTGCCGCTGCCGACGCTACGAAGTCGACCGTCAAGAAGATCAACGCCTCGGTCGAGAAGACCACGCTGGGTGACATCGCCGGTCTGGCTGCTCTGAAGAGCGCCATGGAGGCTGCCGCCAAGAAGGAGGCCAAGGAGAGCGAGGAGTAGTCCCGCCATCCATCGATTGATATGTGGCGCCCGCCCGGGAAACCCGGACGGGCGCTTTTTTTGCAGACTTTGCGACGGTCGGGTACGATGAAGCCCTCCTGCAACGTTCTATCTGCAGACGTCGTTTTGTAAACTAAGAGTCAAACTTATGAAATATGCTCTTTCTGTTGTCGGATTGTGGTTGGTGATGTGCGGATGCGGTCTGTTCGGTTGCCTTCCGATTCGGGCCGCGGCGGCTGAGCAACAGCCCGTTCCGCAGTATTCACGCTGGCCGATGGGGTACGTGAAGGATGATTGGAGGGTCTGGTTCCGGGGACGCGAACTGCACGATGTATCGGCCAGTACGTTTGTCGATCTTGGCGGTGACTACGGCAAGGATGCCTGGCGGGTCTTTTTCGCCGGGGAGGAGATTCGTGATGCCGCGGCTTCGTCGTTCGAGGTGCTCGGCAACGGCTATGCGCGCGATGCGTGGCGCGTCTATTTCTGCGGATCGGCGGTCGAGGGAGCCGCCGTTCAGTCATTCTCCCTCCTGCGCGACGGTTATGCACGGGATGCCTGGACGGTCTTCTGGGCCGGACAGCCGCTCAGGGAGGCTTCGGTCTCTTCGTTCGAGGAGCTTGCGGACGGGTATGCCCGCGATGCGTGGACGGTCTTCTGGTGCGGCGAGCCTCTCGAAGGGGCCGATGCCGCTTCATTCGAGGTCCTCGGCCGCGGTTATGCCCGCGATGCGTGGGGACGCTGGTTCCGCGGTCAGCGGATCAGCTCCCGGTGACGCCGGCTTTTCCCGCTGCTGCACGGTGGCAATTGGTTGCAGCGCCGGGGTTCGTAGAGATCCTGCAGCGCCTCGACGGGCAGTTTCGCCGAATGGTCGCCCCGTCATGGGCGGTCACGGACGGAGCGAATCGGCGTTTGTGGTCGGTTGGCACGCGAAGATCGGGATTGCCATTCGTGATTGGTTGCAGTGGTTGGTTTGGGGCCCCGTCTGCAATCCGTCTGTAAGGTCGGCGGGTCGGGTATCGGGACAAGTCGGTCTGGATTGTCAGGTCAGTCTGGGCAGTCTGGGCAGTCTGGACGGTCTGCAGCTCCGGCCGAATTTATCGGGTGCGGGATTTTGGCAGCAGGCGCGTGCGGTTTTGAATGTTAATAACTCCGAAAATTGTTGATAACCCTGTTGAAAACGGGTTGAAAAACCGGGCCGGTTCTCCACAGCGCTTGTTGATAACTGATATTTGCCGACTCTGAAGGGTTCGGTTGACGCTGCAGATCAACCGGTTGCCATTGTTAATAAAAAACAGGGAGGATTCCATCGGAATCCTCCCTGTTGCTTGTATCGGGCGATCGATTATTCAGCGGCCGAAACCGAGAACTTGATCGTAGCCTTGACCTCCTTGTGCAGGCGGGCCGTAGCCTCGTACTCGCCGACGGTCTTGATGGGCTCGACAACGATCTGCTTGCGGTCGATCGTGATGCCTTTGGCGGCGAGAGCCTCAGCCAGGTCGGTAGCGGTAACCGTACCGAAGAGCTTGCCCTCCTCGGCCTTCATCGAGAGGCTGAGCGGCAGGTTGGCGATGGTCTCGGCCAGAGCCTGAGCGTCGGCCAGGATCTTGGCATCCTTGTGGGCGCGCTGCTTCAGATTCTCGGCCAGCACCTTCTTTGCCGAAGCCGTAGCGGCCTTGGCGAAGCCCTGGGGAATCAGGTAGTTGTTTGCGTAGCCGGGCTTAACGTTGACGATGTCGTTGGCGTAGCCCAGGTTCTCCATATCTTTGATCAGAATTACCTCCATGGTCTAGTCCTCCATTAAATTATTTCATGCAATCGGTTACGAAGGGCAGGATAGCCAGGTGGCGTGCACGTTTCACGGCCTGGGCGACCTTCTTCTGGAACTTCTGCGAGGTTCCCGTCAGGCGGCGGGGCAGAATCTTGCCCTGCTCGTTGAGGAACTTCTTGAGGAACTCACCGTCCTTATAGTCTACATACTTGATGCCGAGCTTCTTGAAACGGCAGTATTTCTTCTTCTTAACGTCGACCGATACGGGGTTGAGGTAACGGATTTCCGACTGAGCCTTGTTTTCCTGTGCCATGGTTTACTCCTCCTGTTTGTTAGAAAGTTTTGCACGACGCTTCTCCGAGTACTCTACGGCGAACTTGTCCTGCTTGAAAGTCAAGAAACGGATCACGCGCTCGTCGCGGCGATACTGCGTTTCGAGGGTGTTGATGAGCGAGCCCTCACCCGTGAACTCCATGAGGAAGTAGAAACCGGTGGTCTTCTTCTGGATCGGGTATGCGAGCTTGCGAAGGCCCCACGACTCCCGGTTCACAATCTGACCGCCGTTTTCGGTGATGACACCCTGGAATTTGTCAGCGACCTCCTGAACCTGAGCATCGGACAGAACCGGCGTGACAATGAAAACGGTTTCGTAATTGTTCATAATGCTTTTAATTAGTTGTTAGTCCCTTTTCGGGACCGCAAAGATAAGCATAATTTCCGCAAAAACAAAAATATGCACTGATTTCGTGTGCGGTTTCCTGCGGGATCCGGGATCTGATCTTTCGCGACGGGGCCCTTTTCTCCCGTTCGACCATCGTCGTTCGGGTTCATCCTGGAGGCCTTGCAGATCTGCCTGTGTGTTTGGGGCGATCGGAAGCCGAAACGATGAATTGCGCCGCTTCTGAAAAAATCCCCCGATCTGATCGGGGGATTCTTGCGTCGATGGGTTATTTCTCCGGAAAACCCTGGGCCTTCAGCCGGATCTCGCCGCCGTCGGGTGTCACGAGGTAGGCGCCGGTCGATTCGGCCGTGATGTGGCCGATGACGTCGACCAGCCCCAGCCGCATCACCTGCTTCTGCATCGACAGCGGCACGGTGAAGAGCAGTTCGTAATCCTCACCGCCGTTCAGCGCCGCCACGACCGGATCCGTATGCATCTCCTCGGCCAGCGACGTGGTCTGCTGCGCGATGGGGATCCGTTCGAGGTAGATCCGTGCGCCGCATTTCGACGACTTGCAGAGCTGCATCAGATCGCTGGCCAGTCCGTCCGTGAGGTCGATCATTGACGTCGGCAGGATCTTCTCCTCGCGGAGCGTCTCGATGATGTCGGTCCGCGGACGCGGCTTCAGATACTTCTCCAGCAGGTACTCATACCCCTTGAACTGCGGTTCGGGGTTCTTCACGTCGGCAAGCACCCGTTTTTCACGTTCGAGCAGGTGGAGTCCCATGTAGGCGGCCCCGAGGTTGCCCGTCAGGCAGATCAGGTCGTGGAGCTGCGCGCCGCTGCGGTAGACGATCTGCTCCTTGGCCGCATGCCCCAGCACGGTGACGGTGATCACCAGCCCGGTCATCGAGGCCCGCGTGTCGCCGCCCACCAGATCGATCCCCTGCTCCTGGCAGGCGAACGAGATCCCTTCGTAGAGATCCTGCAGCGCCTCGACGGGCAGTTTCGCCGAGACGCCGAGCGATACGGTGATCTGCGACGGCAGGGCATTCATGGCCAGGATGTCGCTCACGCCGGCCGTCACGACCTTGTATCCCAGATGTTTGAGCGGGAAGTAGGTGAGGTCGAAGTCGACCCCCTCGTAAAACGAGTCGGTGGTGAACAGAACCTCTTCGCCATCCGTCGGGGCAATCACCGCGGCATCGTCGCCGACCCCCTTGAGCGTCGAGGCCTGGTGCAGGGGGAAATCCTTCGTCAACAGGTCGATCAGTCCGAATTGTCCGAGCGTCGCAATCTCGGTGCGTTTCTTGGGCTCCATATTATTCTTTAGATTTTTTACAAAATTAGCCAAACATTCTTGATTTGGGCAAAAATAACGTATTTTTGTCCGCATGAAATCCTAAAAACGGGTTAGTTATGATCAATATCGTCTTATTCGGTGCTCCGGGTTGCGGCAAGGGAACCCAGGCGCAGCGTCTGAAAGAACACTACGGAATCGACCATGTCTCGACCGGCGAGGTGATCCGCGACGAGATCCGCCGCGGTACGGAACTCGGCCGCAGCATGGAGTCCTACATCAAGGAGGGCAAGCTCGCCCCCGACTCGATCGTCATCGGCATGATTGCCAACTACGTGGCCGACCACCTCGATGCCAAGGGGTGCATCTTCGACGGCTTCCCCCGTACGACGGTGCAGGCCGAGGAGTTCGACAAGATCCTTGCCAAGCACGGGCTGAAGGTCGACATCATGGTTGACATCCACGTTCCGGAGGAGGAGCTGGTTCGTCGTCTGCTGCTGCGCGGCAAGGACTCGGGCCGTGCCGACGATGCCTCGGAGGAGGTGATCCGCGAGCGTCTGGCCGTCTACCACAAGCAGACGGCTGTCGTGGCCGACTACTACGCCGCTCAGGGCAAGTATGCTTCGGTCAACGGTGTCGGTACGATGGATGAGGTTTTCGACCGCATTGCCACCGTTGTCGACGGACTGAAATAGGTATCGGTCTTTCGGTATCTGCAGGCCGGTTCGCCCGTCGGGGCGGACCGGTTTTTTCTGCCCCCTCCCTCTCCCCTGGCCGCTCAGGTTCCCGGTTTTTCTGGCTCCTTCCCAGTCCTTTCCGGTCTCCGGACTCTCTTCCGGACTCTTCCTCCTGCATGCCCCACCCGCGATTTCCTTCTTTTTTCGGCGGATCCCGCGTACACAGGGGTGGAAAAGACAAGGCCCGGACTTGCGGTCCGGGCCTTGCAGTCGTTTGCTCAAGAATTAGAGGGAGTTCACGTGGAGCTGGATAGCGCTCTTCAGGTTGCCTGCCTTGTTCTTGTGCATGATGTTGTGCTTGGCCAGCTTGTCGAGCATTGCCGTTACCTTGGGCAGTAGAGCCTCGGCAGCGCTCTTCTCGGTCGTGGCGCGCAGGGCCTTCACGGCGTTACGCGTCGTCTTGTGATAGAGCCGGTTATGCGCACGCTTCGCCACGGTCTGACGAATGCGTTTTTTCGATGACTTATGGTTTGCCATAATCCGTTTTTGATTTATTTTTTTACTTTTTCAGTTTTCTGCACTTGAACGGCCGTGGCCGCTTTCGGATAGACCTGAAGTCCGCTCCTGAATGGTTTTCACCCGTCAAGGCTGTCGGATGGTTGCGGGAATGTGGTTGGGGAGTCTCTTTTTGTGGAGGATTTCAGGCGGTTCGGATGTCGATTTTTTCGGCCTCACTTAGCCTCGTTTCGTCACTCAGCCTCGTTTTATCACTCGGCCTCGTTTCGTCTCCGGTCCTTCGCCTCTCGTCTCTCCGTCTTTCTCTCCCCCCCCGTTCTCTCGCGGCCCTCCTTCGGCCCGTTGGTAGCCCATAGCAGAATCGAACTGCTCTTTCAAGAATGAAAATCTTGCGTCCTAACCGATAGACGAATGGGCCTCTACCACTATCGCGCGATCCGTAATGGGGCGCTTTAGCGGTGCAAAGGTAAGTAAAAAAGTTTCTTGCGCAAATAAATGGGGTGAAAAAATGTGAAAAAAATCGTGATGTGCCGCAGAATCGCCCTCTCAGGGGGTGACGGGCCGGGTCGGAAGATGCCTGCTTGGCCTCCGACGGGCGAAGGAATTCCCCCGAACCGGCGGTCCGGAGGGAGCGGCCCCGAACTGCACTATCGGAGCCGGACGCTGCGTGTTGCGGGGTCGAATCGGGCGCTTTCGCCCGAGAAGAGGCGCTCGAGGTAGCCGCTGGCGACCATCTCGTCGGCCGGGAGGCTGTGCAGCGTCGGGGTGTCGATCAGCGCCACGGTGTCGCACAGCGACAGCGCCACGTCGAGATCGTGCGTCGAGAAGAGGATGCACTTCCCCTCGTCGCGCGAGAGCCGGCGCAGGAGTGTCGCCAGCTCGTAGCGGTTCGGCAGGTCGAGGAAGGCCGTGGGTTCGTCGAGCAGGATCACCGGCGTATCCTGGGCCAGCGCCCGGGCGATCATCACCCGCTGGCATTCGCCGTCCGACATGCGGTCCATTGTCTTGCGGGCGAAGTCCGACATGCCGACCAGCCGCAGCGAACGTTCGACTACGGCGCGGTCCTCCTCCTGCATGCGTCCGATCCAGTTGGTGTAGGGGGCGCGCCCCAGCGAGACGACATCCTCGCACGAGAGGTTGGCGATGCGCACCTTGTCGGTCGTCACGAAGGCGATGGTCTCGGCCTGCCGGCGCGGGGTCAGCTCCGCCAGCGTGTGTCCGCACAGGCGGATCTCTCCCGACGCTATGGGGCCCAGTCCGGCGATGGCCCGCAGCAGGGTGCTCTTGCCCGTGCCGTTGCGGCCGATCAGGGCTGTGAGCGTCCCCTGTGTGAAGGAGGCGCTGACGTCGGCGAGCAGTGTGCGGCTGCCGTAGGCGAGGGTGACGTGGTCGAGGAGGATGCTCATGGCGTTCAGAAGAGGTTGCGGTTGCGGATGACGACGAAGATGACGACCGGAATGCCCATCAGTGCCGTGATGGTGTTGATCGGCAGGGCCAGCACCTTGGCCACCAGGTCGCAGATCAGCAGCAGCGCCGCCCCCGCCAGCATCGAGGCTGGCATCAGGATGCGGTGGTCGGCCGAGGCGAAGATCATGCGTGCCAGGTGCGGGACGGCCAGTCCGATGAAGCCCACCGGGCCGCAGAAGGCCGTGACGGTGCCGGCGAGCAGGACCGTCGAGAGGAAGATCAGCAGGCGTGTGCGCTGGACGTTGAGCCCCATCGTGCGGGCGTAGTTCTCGCCCAGCAGCAGCAGGTTGAGCGGTTTGATGACCGCCACGGCCAGCACCAGCCCCGCCGCCACGGCCGGCAGCATCAGCATCAGGCGGTTTCCGGTGACGTCGCCCAGCGATCCCATCGTCCAGATGACGAACGACTTGAGGGCCGCCTCGTTCGAGAGGTACTGCAGGATCTCGACCACCGAGCTGACCCCCGAACTGAACATCATGCCCAGGATCAGGATCACCATGATATCCTTGATGCGGCGGCTGACCCCCATGACGATGGCCAGCACGAGGGCCGAACCGATCCAGGCCGACCCGGCCGTGCCGAGCGACTGGACGAACGAGTGTCCGGCGACGCCCAGCAGCGGGGCTCCGAGCAGGAACAGGGCGACACCCAGCGATGCTCCGGCGCTGATACCCAGGACGTAGGGGCCGGCCAGCGGGTTGCGGAAGAGGGTCTGCATCTCCAGACCGCTGGCAGCCAGCGCACTGCCGGCCAGCAGCGCCGTGAGGGCCTTCAGCAGGCGGATCTTCAGGATGATGGTGCCGGTTGTCGGGTCGCAGGCGCCGCCCGTCAGGGCCGCCCAGACCTCCGCCAGTGGAATATCGACCGATCCCACGGCCAGATCGCCGACGAAGAGTGCGGCGGTGAGCAGCGTGAGCAGCACGAAGAGCAGCGTGGTTCGGGACATCGGTCGGTGGGGTTATTCGAGACGTTTGTAATAATAGGTCGAGTCGCTGCCTCCGCAGAGGATCGTGCGCAGGTCGCGCAGGATGACATCCGGGCGGACAATCCCCGACTCCCAGAAGTCGGAGCCGCCTCCCGGGGTTTGGCGGCGGTTGTTGTTCCACACGCAGCGGTCGACGACGGCCGGGACGTCGGCAAATTTCGGATTCTGCGCCGTCAGTTCGCCGAGCGAGTTGCACGCCCCGACGTTGATCCAGAAATCGGCCTCGTGGGCCAGCAGGTAGGCCTCCTCGAGATCGACCGCCACCGACGCGTTCGAGTGGTTCTTCGTGTAGACGTAGCTGCCGCCGGCATCCTCGATCAGACGCACCATGTAGCTCCGGGTCGAGGGCATGAACCACGTATCGCGGTAGGGGGTGTTGAGCATCACCTTCGGGCGGGCGTCCGCCGGATCGAGACGCGTCTTGATAGCGTTGTAACGCGATGCGATGCGGCGCAGGGTATCGGCTCCGGCCTCGCGCCGGTCGCACAGCTCGGCCGCCGCCACGAGCCATTCGGCCTTGCCCAGCGGCGACTCCTCGACGTAGTCTCCTATATAAAGGTAGGGAATGCCCAGTTCGCGGAGTTTCCCGGTGATGGTCGTATTCTCGCCCGAGATGCCGTAGAGCAGGACCAGGTCGGGCTGCAGGGCGGCGAGGAGCTCGAAATTGAGATTCGTATCGTAGCCCACGTCGCGCACCTCGCCCTGCTGGGCGCGTTGGCGGATGCGGGGATTGGCTATATAGTCGAGGCCCGAGACACCGACCACGCGGTCGACCTGCCCCGTGGCATCGAAGAGCGCAACGTGGCTCGAAGACATGCAGACTACGCGTCGGACGGGGGCCTTGACGGTCTGCAAATCGCCGTTTTCGGGGGCCTGGGCCTTCCCGCGCAGGAGAATCAGGTGTTGTTCGACCTGATTGCCACCCTGCCAGGGGTTGCGGACCGTGATGAGGGTCGAGGCATCCTTTTCGGTGCCCCGGATGTCGAATCCGGAGGCATAGGAAGGGGTGTAAACGCTTGTCGTGAAGTCGCTTAGGCTGTGCTCAGCGGATCCCGAGCAACCCGACACGAGGGCTGCTGCAAGGGCCAGGGTAAGTAGGGCGAATCGTTTCATCTCTGCAAAAGTAGGAAAAAAAATTGCAGAAAAGTATTTGTTTATAAAAAATATGTGCTTATATTTGCAGTCCCAAAGCGAAGGGTTTTACACTTCGCGGGCGGAATCGGGGCGTAGCTCAGTCCGGTTAGAGTACACGTCTGGGGGGCGTGTGGTCGCTGGTTCGAATCCAGTCACCCCGACTGATGAAAAGGCTTGACAATCAACTGATTGTCGAGCCTTTTTCGTTTCTGCGCCTGCCTGCTGAACGGGCGGTTGACGTCGCGGTTGACGCGAAAAAGTCAACCAGGAAGTCAACCAAAACCGATGAAAACCCGTGTTTCCGTCGTTTGTTACAGGTACAGGTAGCTACAAACTGAGAATTCGTGCGGATGCTCCGCATTCCCAACGAGACCCGCCGTACGACGGTGAAGACCCTGCGTGTATCGGCTGCCTCCGGTACTTGATCCGATTAAAAAGGCGCCCCATCCAGAGGATGAGGCGCCGTCCTGTTTATTCCGGTTCCGGAATTATTCGGGCCATTCGG
Source organism: uncultured Alistipes sp. (assembly GCA_938014215.1). Taxonomy (GTDB): domain Bacteria; phylum Bacteroidota; class Bacteroidia; order Bacteroidales; family Rikenellaceae; genus Alistipes. The sequence continues at coordinate 86,684 of CALLRW010000001.1, forward strand.
TCGAAACCGCATTCGACTTGATGCCCGGAATCCACGTGGGATCGTTCTTCGTGAAGAGCGTATGGCCATGTCCCGTGCAGTCGTTGAACGTCGTACCGCTGCCGTCGTTGAAACGCCAGTAGGCCTCCAGACCCTCCGACTGCGGGCTGACGGTTGTCATGTTGTTCTGGATCTGCGACTCCGTACGGCATACCGACCAGATGCGTCCTTCGGCCACCAGAATCTTGCAGCCCGACCACCACGAGTCATCCGTTCCGTGGCCGCCGTCGCTGCCGCCCATGCTGCCGCCGAACCAGCCGGCCTGCTTGAACTCGTTCTTCACGACGATATCCTTCGATCCGGCAAAGGCTCCGTTGACATAGATCTTCACCGTCGTTCCGTCGTAGGTGACGGCCAGGTGCTGCCATTTGTTGGGTACGAATGCCGCATTCGGGTTCAGATAGCCGTTGTCGCCCTGGAACTGAACCAGCGAGTGGGCTGCCGTGACAACCTCGCCGGACTCATCCTTCTGGTCGCTCTGCGGATCCTCGAAGCGAAGCAGCACCAGACTGCCGTTCGTTCCGCCGTTCGTGAAGACGGCCCGGTTGCGGTTGCTCGTGTTGCTGATCTGGAAGCGAACCTCCACGGTGAACTGGTCGAGCATCATCGGGAATCCCTCGTCGGTGGCCAGACCTGCTCCGCCGTTGAACATCGGGAGGGTCGATACGGCGGTACTCTCGACCGTGATGACGAACGTCGACGTGGCATTCGTCGTCGGGATCTTACCGTCGACACTCTCCAGACGCAGCGGAATGGCGTATTGCTCGCCCGACAACTCGGCCGGGATCGGGCTGATGCGGATCGTGGAGGGATCGGCGCTGAACTTGTCCTTCCCGACCGTGATACTCTCCGGAAGCTGGAAGAGCTTCTCCGGCATCGTCGTGTAGCTGGCGCTCTGGGTCTCGTTGTAGGTTTTCAGTACGTTTTCATCCACGACCAGGCGGAAACAGGCCTCTTCCTGGCTTTTCGAGCTGAGACAGATGGTCAGCTTCACCTCGGCGCCCTGATCGCCCTCGAGCGTCACCTTCGTGGATTTGCTCAGCGACGAGACGCTTTCGTTGATATAGGCATGCTGGCCGAGCGTTCCGTACTCCGCATCCTTGCAGCCGGTCAGGGCTGCTGCCGCAAGCAGAAGGGATACAGATACTATTTGCAGTTTTTTCATCTTGTAGTCACAGTTTTAGGTTGTTTCACTTCGTTTCGTCCGGGGTGGGGTTTTCGAGAGCCTGCTGGGCTGCGATGGCGCGCCGCATCCACTTGTACGACGGCGTATTCGAGGCCTCGTATCCGAACTGGTAGGCGCCGAAACCACCCTTGCGGAACCCGTTCGTCGGCTGCCACATGGCCATGCCGACCAGCGAGGGAATCTTGCTCTTGTCGGTGCGTGTTCCGTCGCGCAGCACCCAGTAGAAGCCGCCGTTGAGTGCATCGATCGCACTCTCGAGGTTCTCGCAGATCACGAAGCGGTTGGTGATCTCCTCCTCGCTCATGACCCCCTTGAACTTGTTCAGACACTTCTGCAGGCGGATATCCTTGTCGGATTCGGTGCCTGCGGCATCGGGCGAGGGCGAGCCTCCCGAGATGGTGTAGGCCTGGATGACGTAGTAGTCGATCAGCGGACCGCTTTCGGGGTTGAGCGTCTGGGGCTCGCCGTCCACGAGCAGCAGCTTGTCGGGATTGGGCGACTGGGGACCGATGTACTTGTTGAGCTCGGTCAGCAGCGTGTGCATGTGGCCCATGTTGCTGGCCAACGGGCCCGAGTAGCCGTAGTTGGGTTCGAAGTCGATGTCGAATCCGTCGTAGTTGTATTTGAAAACCGTATCGGCGATCGCCTTTGCATATTTGGCGATGGCGGCGTTGATGGCTTCGGGATCGCCCTCCTTCCAGCCCCAGAACTCGGTCCGGGTCGACTCGTCGATGTCATATTCGGGCGGCGTGAAGTTCTGGCCCACCCAGCGGGTGAACGAACAGAATACGACCCGGGTGCCCTTCTTCTGCTGTACTTCGCGCAGATCGCGGCGTTTCCCCTCCGAGAGGTTGTTCCAGTTGCCCCACAGCGAGACGATGTCCATCGAGTCGGGGATGCCGGCCAGCATATTGGTCGTACCGGCCGTCGGTTCGCCCCAGCCGCTGAACCATCCGAACGAGATCGAGTGCTCGCTCGCTTTCCAGGCCCGCAGGTCGCGGTAATAGCTTTCCGGTTTGTTCGTGACGGTATTGTCGTAGGGCAGCACCTGTTCGATTTCGGCTTCGGTCCACTCGCTGCAGGCGCAGAATCCCGAAGCGAAGAGTCCGGCGACGAGGAGTGCCCGGCTGTTTCTTTTCCAGTTCATAGTGATTGCTTGGTCTTGGTTTTACGGTTAGTTTTTCTTCGTCCAGAAGAGGTCCACGGCCGGCGAATCCGTTCCGCCGATCATCGTCACGGCCTGCTGGTAGTTGGTCGTGTTCTGGTCCTTTTCCGAGAGCGGGAAGGAGAGACGGCGCATGCCGCGGTTCGAGTCAACCACGCCGCCGCTCAGGTTGTCGATCACGGGGGCCAGCTCCGGATAGCCCGTACGGCGGTATTCGGCCCACGCCTCGAGTCCCATCGGGTAGTTGGCGATCCACTTCTGGGTGATGATCTGCTCGAGGTGGCGCTCCTGCGAGGTCTCGGCCTCCCAGCTGATCTTCACGTTGCTCTTGCGGTCGTAGTTGTACTTCGTGCCGCGCGGATCGTTCAGATGACCGGCCGGGGTGAGGGTCTTGTTGCCCAGGTAGTCCGATACGGCCTGGCTGTCCGTGATGCCGTTCTGCTCCATCGAGAGGCGGATACCGGCCTCGTAGTATTCGCGGGCCTTTGCCTCACCGCCGTCGATCCACCCCTTCAGGGCGGCCTCGGCTAGCAGGAACTGCGTCTCGGCCGCAACGAATACCGGCAGCGGTGCGCTCGACGTCAGGTTGGGCAGCGAGTAGGCCGCGACGTCGTTCTTGGCGAAGTCGGCTTCGCCCGAGCGCATGCCGACATACTGGTCGGTGTGGCCCGCAAAGGTCGACTTGGTGAAGTAGGCCGACAGGCGCGGGTCCTTGTAGCCCGACATGTAGTCGACGATCGAGGCGTTGACACGCAGGTCGCCCCACGATACCGAGGCCAGCTGATAGGGATTGCCCTGGATGCCGGGCGACATCATGGCGTTCTGAGCGTTGTTCTCGATCATGCCGGCCTCATGGGCGATGGCCTCGAGGGCAGCCTCCTTGTTGTTGGTGCGGATGGCTACACGCAGCGTCAGCGAGTTGGCCAGACGGGCCCAGAGGGCATAGTCGCCGGCATAGATCGGGTCGCTCGTCCCCATGGGCTTCGATGCCGGATAGGTCTGGGAGTAGGTGTAGAGGGTCGATGCCGAGTTCTGCAGGTGCGAGATGATGTTCTTGTAGACATCCTCGTTCGTGTCGTAGGGGACGTACATCAGTCCCTTCATCACCTGGCTGTAGGGAATCGGTCCGTAAATGTCGGCCACACGGATCATGACGGCTGCCCGGATCAGGTTGGCGATGGCCATCCAGTGGCCCGAGCCCTGCGACGAGGCCTCCACCTCGAAGAGGTTGCCGTAGACGTCGACGAACATCGTGTTGTAGGGGATCTGGTTCCAGTCGGCCGAGGGGTTGAACGTATCGAAGTTCTGGCCGCCCCAGCGGTTCGAGCAGGTGAAGTAGCCGCCCAGCGAGCCGACCATCTGGTCGACCATCTGCGAGTCGTTCTGCTGAACGTACATCATGGCGTCGATCATCGTCGGCAGCACCATCGTGGGATCCACCGTGCCGGGCGCATACGAATCGGTATTGTACTCTTCGAAGCGCTCCGTGCAGCCGGCCAGCGAGCCGATCAGCAGCAGGCCGAGCATTATCTTGAGTCTGTTTTTCATGGGTAGACTGGCGTTTTAGAATTGGAGTTTGATGTTGAAACCGAGGTTCCGGGTGCTGGGCAGCATGAAGTAGTCTACGTTCTGGTAGTAGTTGCTGCCCGTGGCGGCCGAGATTTCGGGGTCGAACGGAGCCTTGCAGTAGATCATCCACAGGTTGCGGGCCACGAAGCCGACGGTGAGCTTGGCCTTGTTGCGGAACCAGCGCTGCGGCAGCGTGTAGCTCAGGTTGAGCTCCTGCAGACGGACGTTCGTGGCATCGTAGAGGTAGTAGGCGCCGTGTCCGCCTTCGGCCGAGGCGATGGTCTGGTAGTAGGTCTGGGCGTCGACCGTTCCGTAGTTGATCGGAATGCCGCCCCGGTCGCGGGCTGCGGCCGTTGTCTCCGAAACGCCGTAGTAGTCGAGAATACCCTGCGTGGCCGAGTAGGCCAGACCGCCGATGCGGGCCGTGAAGACCACGCCCAGGTCAATGCCCTTCCAGGCGAAGTTGTTGCTCCAGCCCAGGTTGCACTTCGGAGCCAGCGAGCCGACCTTGCGGGCCTCGATCGTCTCCATCGACAGTCCGCCCGTATTGCTGATCAGGATGTTGCCGTTCAGGTCGCGGGCCAGCTGGTGGTTGACGTAGATGTCGGTCAGCGAGCCGCCTTCGCGCAGGATCACGCGCGGAGCTACGTCCGAGGCACCCAGCCAGTCCTTCTTGATCTCGGTCAGATCCTCGGCCACGCCCGTCAGCGGGTTGATCATGCCATGGGCCAGTTCGACGATGCGGTTTTCGTTGAACGAGTAGGTGAAGTTCGTACCCCAGCGGAAGTCGCCCCACTTGTTGTTGTAGCCCACGGCGAGTTCGACACCCTGGTTGCGGACGTTACCGGTCTGGGCGGCGTAGTTTTCATAACCGGTCGAGCTGGCCAGCGGCATGTAGATCGTCTGGTGGCGCGTATTCGAACGGTAGTAGGTGACGTCGAGGTTGATCTTGTTCAGGAAGCGGGCATTGACGCCGACCTCCCACGAACGCGTATCCTCGGGACGGAGATCGGTATTGGGGAAGGTGGCGGGAGCCTTCCAGCCGTGGCTCTGCTCGACGTAGGTGTAGCGCGGGTTGGAGAGGTAACGCTCGAAGGACGAGGCCACCTGGGCATACGAGGCGCGCACCTTCAGGAACGAGAACCATTCGGGCATCTGCACCATGTTCGAGATGACGCCCGAGAGGCCGACCGACGGGTAGAAGAACGACGACTGCTTCGAGTAGGCCAGCATCGAGGGCCACTCGTTACGGCCGGTGAGCGTCAGGTAGAGCATCGACTTCCAGCCCACCTCGACGTTGGCGAAGAGGGCCTGCGTCTGGTCGTGCCAGCCCGACTGGAAGACCTTGAACTTCTCGGTGGTGTTGAGGTTCAGCGTCGTGAAGAAGTTGGCCGTCTTCAGGTCGCCGCCCACGCCCGACATCTCGTAGCGCTGGTCGTCGATCGAGGCGCCGATCTGGGCGTTGAGGGTCCAGTCGTCGCCGAACGTCTTGTTGATGTTGGCGATCACGTCACCGTAGAACGTGCGGTCGGTCTGGTTCTGGTCGGTCAGTCCGCCGTTGTCGCCGGCGAAGGTGGTCAGCGTCGTGGCGTAGTACTTGCGCGTGAGGCGATACTCCGAGTTGTCGACCCGCACGCGGCCCGTGATGTCGAGCCAGTCGGTCACCTTCCACTTCAGCGAGGCGTTGAGCATGTAGCGGCGCTTCGACGTCTCGCGCTTCATGCGCTTCTGGATCCAGTAGGGGTTCTGCATCGAGTGAGCCCCCTCGCCGTAGGGCCAGTACTGGGCCATGATGCCGCGGATCGGGTCCCAACGCTCGAAGAGACGGATCTCGTCGAAGTCGTCGCCGCGCGGGAAGAGGTAGAGGGCCGGCAGCGGGTTGAAGTACTTGCCCTGCGAGACGGTGTTCTTGTTGTCCTGGATGATGAAGTTGGCGCCGAAGTCAAACGTCAGGCGATCCTTGGCGAAGGTCGTCGTGTTGCGGGCCGTGAAGTTGTAGCGGTCGTACGAGCTCTCGGGGATGATGTCGGCGCTGTTGGTCGTCGAGACCGAGATGTAGGTCTGATTCTTCTGGTTGCCGGTCGAGACCGAAGCCGAGTTGATGATGTTCGTACCCGTGTTGAAGAAGTCGCGGGCGTTGAATGTCCCCTCGACGGGTGCCCCCCAGCTGAAGGTCGAGTTGCTCGTGCCGTAGCGGTTCTGCATCTCGGGCATCATCATCACCCGGGAGAACATCGTGCTGTTGCTCAGCGTGACGACCGTCTTGTCGGCCGTACCGCGCTTGGTGTTGATGATGATCACGCCGTTGGCGGCCTCCGAACCGTAGAGGGCTGCGGCCGAGGGGCCGGTCAGCATGTTGACCGACTCGATGTCCTCGGGGTTGATGTCTGCGGCGCTCTCCGAGCCGACCTGGTCGCCGTACGAGCCGCCCGAACCGCCGAAGCTGCTGTTATACATCGGGATACCGTCGATTACGTAGAGGGCGGCGTTGCTCTTCTCGATCGACTTCTGGCCACGCATCACCACGCGGGTCGAGGCTCCGGCACCGCCGGCTCCGGCGTTGATCGTCACACCGGCCACCTTGCCGACCAGCGAGTTGACGAAGTTGGCATCCTTGACCGTCGTCAGCTCCTCGGCCTTGAGCTGCTGCACGTTGTAGGCCAGGGCACGCTCCTCGCGCTTGATACCGAGGGCCGTAACGACCACGGCGTTCATCTGCAGGCTCTCCTCCTCAAGCGTGACGTCGATACGGGTCTGCCCCGTGAAGGGGACCTCGACGCTCTTGTAGCCGATGAAGGCGAAGACCAGCACGTCGCCGCGGCGGGCCGTCAGTTCGAAGCCTCCGTCGGCCGAGGTGGTCGTACCGGTCGTGCCGTTCTTGATCGTTACGGTGGCGCCGATCACCGGACCGTGCGCATCACTCACTATACCCTTGACCGTCGTCGGGTCGTTGCTCTGCGCGGGGGTGAGGGTGAGCGAGATGTATTTGTTGTCGACTTTGTAGGTGACGCCCGAGCCCTTGAGCATCTGGTCGAGGGCTTCGTTCAGGGTGCCGTTCTCGAGGCGGACGCTCACCGGACGCTGGATGTCGACGTCGTTGTTCGAGAGAAAGAGGTAGCCGGTCTGTTGCTCGATTTCATTCATCACGCGCTCCATCGGGACGTTTTCCTGACGGATCGAGACCCGGTTGGTCTGGGCGTACGAGCGTGTCGAGCCCAGCAGCAGGCACACGCCGAAAAGGAGTGTAAACAGGCATTTAATTTGCTGAATACGTTTTTTGTTCATACTTTTACATAGTGGTTAGTTGATAGATTGAGAAGTCGTTCTCTGGCTGGCCATTCTGCTGCGGGTGTGCCAGCGCCCGCAGTTTTTTTCTGCCGCGATTTTCGGAAACGGATGCAAGGATCATTTCATGGGCTGTTCGTTTTGGTTTTTATCGGGTGTTGTCATCTCTCCCCGTCGGGCCGGGGCCCGGGGAATCAGTGGATTCGAATTGTGTTGCTGTCCGGATCGCGCGTATAGGTGAAGTCGGCCGAACGCTGCAGCATGTCGAGCGCCGTGTCGATACCGTCCGAGATGCGGATCTTGCCGTAGTTGTAGTTGACCTTCGGCAGCTCGCTGCGTTCGATGACGATCCGTACGCCGAAGTAGGTCTCGAACTTGTCCATCAGCTCCTGGAAACTCTGTCCCTTGATGCTGATCAGCCCCTGGGTCCAGAGGTATTCGTCGGGATCGGCGATGCGGGTTCGCTGCAGGCGGTTGCCGACGAGCGTGATCTCCTCATCGGGGTTCAGAACGACGCTTTCTCCGGCATTGAGCTTGTTGGTCACCTTCACGCGGCCGCGCAGCAGGGCGGTCGAGAAGAGCCCTTCGTCCTCTTCGGCCATGACGTCGAACTTCGTCCCCAGCACCTCGACGTCGCAGGCAAAGGTCTCGACGATGAACGGATGGTCGGCATCGTGGCTGACATCGAACATCGCTTCGCCCTGCACCTTGACGCGGCGTTCGCGGCCGGCAAAGACGAGCGGATACTCCAGCCGGGTTCCGGCGCGCAGCCAGACCTCGGTGCCGTCCTCGAGCCGCATGCTCAGGTACTGGCCGGCGGGGACCTCGATGGCCGAGGTGCGTTTCGACCACTGGGCCAGCCGGTGGCTGGTCAACCCCCACGAGAAGCCGGCGCCGACAAGCAGGACGGCGGCAACCTCTGCCGCACGGCGCAGGTAGCGGCGCAGCGGGATCCGGCGCCCTTCGTGACGGCTTTCCGCCGTGAGGGGAACCTTCGGAGCCGGTTGTGAGCCATTTTCCTCCACGCTTTGCGGGCCGTAGATGATCGAGTCGGCCAGCGCCTTGTCGAGCCGGTCGAGTTCGCGACGGTTTTCGGGGTCGGCCTTGAGCCAGTCGAGCACCTGGCGCATCTCCTCGTCGGAGGCCGTGTTGTCGAGGTATTTGAGCAGTAGAACCGGGTTCATCGTTTTTCTGTTTGCCTTGGTATATAGATAACGAACAACCGCATCGGATTCCCACTCCGTGCGGCACGTTTTTGTAACCAAAATGCAATTAAAATTTTTTAAGATCTTAACCGGCTGATTTCGACGAGGATAAGGAATGCCGGGAGATAGTCCCGCAGAGCCGTCCGGAACTCCTTGATCGCCTTGGTCAGTTCGAACTCGACGCGGCGGACCGTGATTCCGCAGGTTTCGGCGATCTCCTTGTAGGATTTCTCCTCGAAGCGGCGGGCTTCGAAGACCTGACGCGTGAGCGGTGACAGCCGTTCGAGGGTCTCGCGGATGATCTGCTCCACCTCCTTCGAGCAGATCTCGTTGGGGTCGAAGGCCTCCAGGGACTGGATGTCCGCTTCGACGATCTCCTGACGCAGGCCGTAGAGCCGCTGTTCGATCTGCGAGTGGCGGATCTGTGCGCGGAGCCAGTCGAGGCATCGGTTCCGTACGATGGTGAGGATATAGGCGGGGATATTGCTGTCGGGAGCGATCTTTTCGCGGCGTTCCCAGAGGGTCATGAAACTCTCCGCCACGATGTCCTCGGCAACGGTCTGATTGCGGACATAGCGATTGGCGAGAGACTCGAAACGGGGTCGCAGCTGGGCGAACATGCGGCCGAACTCTCCCGGTGAGAGGTGTTGATGGATACCTCCCGTCAAAATCCCGTAATCCTTCTCTTTCATGGCCATGGCGTGGTGTACCGCTGATGCCGGTCGTTCCGTCGGCATCAGGACGCAAATATAGCGATTTTGGCCTTTCTCGCAAATTTATTTTTCATCGGGTATTCGCTTTTCCGCCTCCCGGGGTTTGACGGCCGGATTCCCGTTGGCGTTCGGCATCTCCCGCCGTCCGGTAAAAGCGTCGGGCGGAACGAATAATCTCGTCCCGCCCGATGTGGCTGTCTTCTCTTGTTGCAGGGTGGATAGGAGGCTTTTCGCGGCCTCTGTCTTTGGCTCCCGGCCTTCCAACTCCCGGCCCCCTTTCCGCCCCCCCCCTCTTCTAAAATTCGGAGGTGAAGTGGAAGCGGATATCCTTGAAGTTCTCCTGGGCCAGCGCCAGTGCGTAGCTCGTGTCGGCCAGGAAGACGTCGCGGCCGTGTTTGTCGACGGCCATGTTGGTGTGTTTGCGGCGTTTGAAGTCGGCCAGCTGGGCGGCGTTGTCGCTCTCGATCCAGCAGGCCTTGTAGATCGAGATCGGCTCCCAGCGGCACGAGGCGTTGTATTCGTGCTCGAGCCGGTACTGGATCACCTCGAACTGCAGCGCCCCGACCGTGCCGATGATCTTGCGGCCGTTGAGCGCCGAGGTGAACAGTTGCGCCACGCCTTCGTCCATCAGCTGGTCGATGCCCTTGGCCAGCTGCTTGAACTTCATCGGGTCGGCATTCTCAATATAGCGGAACTGCTCCGGGGCGAACGACGGGATGCCCGTGAACTTGAGCTTCTCGCCTTCGGTGAACGTATCGCCGATCTTGAAGTTTCCCGTATCGTGCAGACCCACGATGTCGCCCGGATAGGCCGTGTCGATCACCGACTTCTTTTCGGCCATGAAGGCCGTCGGCGAGGAGAACTTCATCTGTTTGCCGCTGCGCACGTGGAGGTAGTTCTTGTTGCGTTCGAAGATGCCCGAGCAGATCTTCAGGAAGGCGATGCGGTCGCGGTGGTTGGGGTCCATGTTGGCGTGGATCTTGAAGACGAATCCCGTCATTTTGGGCTCCGAGGGCTCCACCGTACGGGTTTCGGTCTGAGCGGGGCGGGGCGACGGCGCGATGCGGATGAAGCACTCGAGCAGCTCCCGCACGCCGAAGTTGTTCACCGCCGATCCGAAGAAGACCGGCGCCACTTCGCCGCGCAGATAGGCCTCGCGGTCGAATTCGTCGTAGACCCCCTCGACCAGTTCGACATCCTGCCGCAGCTGGTCGGCATACTGTTTGCCGATGTGGGCGTCGAGCACCTCGGAGGCAAGATCCGAGATCTCCACCGTCGAGGCGTCGGCCGTCAGCTTCTCGTCCGACGTGAAGAGCGAGAGGTGCCGCTCGTAGAGGTTGTAGACCCCCTTGAACGTCGGGCCGTTCGAGATCGGGAAGGTCAGCGGCCGCACGCGGATGTGCAGCTCCTTCTCCACCTCGTCGAGCAGGTCGAAGGGCTCCTTCGAGGGGCGGTCCAGCTTGTTGATGAAGACCATCACCGGCGTCTGGCGCATGCGGCACACCTCCATCAGCTTGCGGGTCTGCGTCTCGACGCCCTTGGCACCGTCGATGACGATGATGACCGAATCGACGGCCGTCAGCGTGCGGTAGGTGTCCTCGGCGAAGTCCTCGTGGCCCGGCGTATCGAGGATATTGATCTTGCGGCCTTCGTATTCGAAGCCCATGACCGACGTGGCGACCGAGATGCCGCGCTGGCGTTCGATCTCCATGAAGTCGGACGTGGCGCCCTTCTTGATCTTGTTGCTCTTGACGGCTCCGGCCACGTGGATGGCGCCGCCGAAGAGCAGCAGTTTTTCGGTCAGTGTGGTCTTTCCCGCATCGGGGTGGGCGATGACGGCGAAGGTCCGCCGCCGGGTGATCTCTTCCTGTAGGGTCATGTATTTTTTATAGCTGATTTGATTTCTTTAACCGTAAGACAAGGACGTCTGCTGTGGATTATACTATGACAATTTGAACAAACTAGAATTAAATCTTCCAGCCGGGTCTTTTCGCGCGGCTGCATTTCTGCGACAGGATTGGTATGATGGACCTCGATAACGTTCTGTCCAATAGCTCCGTATTTCTCAACAAAGGAGAATCCGCAGATTTCACATCTAAGATCGTTCTTGGCCGCAGCTTTTTTAAGCTGAATAATTCTTTTATTTCTTTCTCTGATTTTATGTAAAGCAATCTTCGTGAAACCTTCGGTTGCAGAATAATCTGCATAATTTGAAATGTTATTGTCGAATGAATCTTCTAAAATCCAAAATTGATGATCGCGTTTGGTCCATTTTTCTTTGGGTATACCCAGACTTATACAATATTCATGGTATTGTTCGGTGAGATCTGCATTCTCGAATTTTTTGCCAAGTATTCGATCTATGCTGACGTCTGTTTCGGATCCTGTGATAATTTTATTTTTACGATTAAAGATATGCTTTTGTAAATTGTTTTTTTTATAGCCAATATATTTGCTGGGAACAAAATGAGGCTGATCTTCACCTTTGGAGTTTTTTCCGTTGTAACATATAAAGTTGTTTCCTCGTCGGATAAGCTCGGTCATCTGCTCTTTTGCATCAATACCATATTGGCCTGTCAAGTATGCTTCGACAAGAGTTATGTTTACGTAAAGATCGTTTCTGTCCTCAACTCTCTGCATGGGTTATTATGCTTTCGGGTAATCCATGTTGTAGTGGCAGCCCACCGACTCCTTGATCTCGCGGCCCTGCTTGATGATCAGGTAGGCCACGGCGATCATGTTGCGCAGTTCGCACAGTTCGCGATTGGGCTTGGTTTTGTTGTAGAGCTCCTCGGTCTCCTCGAAGAGGATCGACAGACGCCGCATGGCGCGCTTGAGCGAGAGGTTCGAGCGGACGATGCCCACGTAGTTCGACATGATCTGCTGCACCTCGCGTTTCGACTGGATCAGCATCAGCATCTCTTCGGTGTGCTGCGTGCCGTCGAAATCCCAGTCGGGAATCCCCTCCTGGAAGGCCACCTTGTCGACCTGTGCGGCCGTATGGCGGGCGGCCTGGTCGGCGTAGACCACCGCCTCGATCAGCGAGTTCGAGGCCAGACGGTTGGCGCCGTGGAGCCCCGTGCAGGAGGTCTCGCCCAGGGCGTAGAGGTGGTGGATCGAGGTCTCGCCGTTGGTGTCGACCTTCACGCCGCCGCAGCAGTAGTGGGCCGCCGGCGTGATCGGAATCCAGTCCTTGGTGATGTCGATGCCGATCGAGAGGCACTTTTCGTAGATGTTCGGGAAGTGGCTGCGCACCGAATCGGGATCCTTGTGCGTGACGTCGAGGTAGACGTAGTCCATGCCCAGACGGGTCATTTCGCGGTAGATGGCGCGGGCCGTCACATCGCGCGGGGCCAGCGACTTCATCGGGTGGTACTTGTCCATGAACTCCGTGCCGTCGGGCAGACGCAGGATGGCCCCGAAGCCGCGCATGGCCTCCGTGATGAGGAAGTTGGGCTTTTCGCCGGGGTTGTAGAGCGTCGTGGGGTGGAACTGGATGAACTCCATGTTCTCGGTGATGGCCTTGGCGCGGTGGCACATGGCGATGCCGTCACCCGTGGCGACGATCGGGTTCGAGGTCGACGAGTAGACGTTGCCGCAGCCGCCCGTGGCGACGATCGTGAACTTGGCGAGCATCGTCTCGATCTCGTTCGTATCGAGGTCGAGCACGTAGGCGCCGAAGCAGGTCAGGCCGCGCGTGTGGCGCGTGACGAATTCGCCCAGGTGGTGCTGCGTCAGCAGGTCGATGGCGAAGTGGTGTTCGAGGATCGTGATGTTGGGGTGCTTGCGGACCGACTCGACCAGCGCCCGTTCGATCTCGGCACCGGTCAGATCCTCGTGGTGGAGGATCCGGTGTTCGGAGTGTCCGCCTTCGCGGTTGAGTTCGAAGCGCCCGTCGGGGGTCTTGTCGAAGCGGGTTCCCCAGGCGATCAGGTCGGCGATCAGCTCCGGAGCCCGGCGTACGACGAGTTCGACGGCCTGTTTGTCGCATTTTCCGGCGCCGCAGACCAGTGTATCGTGAATGTGTTTCTCGAAGGTGTCGGGGGCGTAGGTGACCGAGCAGATACCGCCTTGTGCGTAGTTGGTGTTGCACTCATTGATTTCGCCCTTGGTCACGATCGTGACGTGTCCGTGGGACGCGGCCTTCAGCGCGAAGGAGAGTCCCGCCGCGCCGGAACCGATTACCAGGAAGTCGGTTTTCATCGTTTTTGAACATTAAGCGTCGCAAAGTTACAAAAAATCGTAACTTTGTCGCACAATTCCGGTAAAAATGGAACGACATATCGACATTAACCGATTCGATTACGATCTGCCCGACGAGCGGATCGCCAAATTCCCGCTGGCCGAGCGCAGCGCTTCGAAACTGCTGGTATACAACCGCGGAGAGATCTCCGAGCGACACTTTGCCGACATCGGCGACGTGCTGCCCGCGGGGGAGATGCTGGTCTTCAACAACACGAAGGTGATCCGTGCGCGGATCATCATGCACAAGCCCTCCGGGGCGCGCATCGAGGTCTTCTGCCTCGAACCGCACCGTCCGGCCGACTACGAGCGGGCCTTTGCCGTGCGCGGCGAGTGCGAGTGGTCGTGCATCGTCGGCAACCGCAAGAAGTGGAAGGAGGGCTACGTCGAGATCAACTTCGAGCTGGAGGAACGGGCCGAATACCTCCGCGCCTGGCTCGTCGAGGACCACGGACGCGAGTGCATCGTGCGCTTCGAGTGGTCGGCGCCGGTAACCTTCGGCCAGCTGCTCGAACACCTCGGACGCATCCCCATTCCGCCCTACCTGAACCGCGAGAGCGAGGAGATCGACAATACGCGTTACCAGACCGTCTACTCGAAGTTCGAGGGGTCGGTGGCGGCGCCGACGGCCGGGCTGCACTTCACGCCCGAGCTGATCGAGTCGATGAAGGAGCGGGGCTTCGAGTTCGAGGAGGTGACGCTGCACGTCGGGGCCGGCACGTTCCTCCCCGTCAAGGACGAGGATGCCGCCAAGCATCCGATGCACACCGAACACTTCGAGGTGTGCCGCACGACGGTGGCCCGGCTGCTCGAACGCTGGGGGCACATCACCGCCGTGGGAACCACTTCGGTGCGCACCCTCGAGTCGCTCACGGCCCTCGGCTGGCGCATCCGCACGGGCGGGACGCCCGATGCCGACCGCGTCATCGGGCAGTGGGAGCTCTACGACATCCCGGCCGACTATACGGGGCGCGAGGCGCTCGGCGATCTGCTGGGGTGGATGGAGCGCGAGGGGGCCGATCGGCTGAAGGCCGCGACGCAGATCATGATCACGCCGCTGGGCTACGAATTCCGCATCGTCCACAACATCGTCACCAACTTCCACCAGCCCAAGTCGACGCTGCTGCTGCTCGTCTCGGCCTTCGTCGGCGACGACTGGCACCGGATCTACGACTACGCCCTCGGGCACGGCTTCCGCTTCCTGAGCTACGGCGATTCGTCGGTGCTCATGCGCTGAGGTCCGGTCGGGCTGCTGCTATATAATATAGGAACGGGACCCCTCCATCTGGAGAGGTCCCGTTTTTTCGAGGGGGCCCGGATCGGACCGGCTGGTTCCGGGGGAGCCAATCTGAGTCGGTCTGAACCGGCTTGGACCGCGGTGGCGGTGGCCGGTGTCGGTCGCGTCAGACCTCGGTTGAGATGCCGGTGAATGGTGCCCCGGTTGGGTTACTCCTCGGAAGGGGTGTAGCTGCGCAGCGCCAGCTTGCGGACCCAGACGACGAATCCGCCCGTCAGGATCAGATTCAGCACCAGCGTCAGCACCGAGATGATCAGGGCCGGACCGCCCAGGTTGTAGCCCAGAGCGATGAAGATGACGCCGGCACCCACCTCGCCGCGGGTGAACATGCCCACCGAGAGGGCCAGCCGTTCACTCGGCCGGCGGTCGCGGTAGAAGAGCAGCGGGACGAGCTTGCCGATGTTCGAGAGCAGCGAGACGGCCACCACGTGCAGCGCCACGATCCCCCACGGCATCATCGGCTGCGAACCCGTCACCGAGGTGGCGGCATCCGCGGCGGCATCGCCCCCCGCGCCCGTCACCAGCGGCATGCTCAGCCCGACGAGCAGCATGAAGAGGAACGAAATGCCGGTCGAGACGCGGCGTTCGGTCGGGGTGTCGAGGTGGCGGTGGCGCATCAGCATGCCGATGACGAAGGCCGGCAGCAGCACCTCGATGTGGATGCTGTTCTCGGGGCCGTACCAGTGTGCCGTGGCCAGATAGAGCCCCTGCGTCACGGCGCAGACCACCACCGAAAGCCCCAGAATCCGCTTCCAGTCCTGCCGGACGTTCCACGTCGCCTGCCAGCGCCAGCCCACGGCCAGCAGCACCACAACAACCCCCACGATGGCAAACATCTGCCACTTGAGACCGATCATCAGGATCTGCAGCGGGATCATCAGCAGGATGGTGTCCAGGTCGTCGAAGATGGCCAGCACCTGGATCTTGCGGTAGATCCAGCTCTGCTGCAGCCGCAGGGCGGCCAGCATCGTGAAGAGAATGCCCGCCGAGGTCGGTGCCGCAAAACGGCTCAGCAGCAGGTTCTCCTTCCATGCCTCGGCACTGCTCCACAGCTCCGGGGGCAGCAGCACGAAGATGTAGTAGAGGACGATGAGCAGCCACGGCAGGGCGGCCGTGGCCATGGCGATGAAGTAGTCGGCCGTGTAGCTGCGCCAGCGGCTCTTGTCGATTTCGAATTCACGCCCGACATTGATCATGATAAACCCCAGGCAGATGTAGAGCAGCGTGTCGGTTGCGCCCTTGAGCGAGGAGTAGGCGGGGCCCAGCAGGCCCGGCAGAAGTTGGGAGGCAACGAGGCCCAGCATCAGGAAAAGCGAGAATGAGAGTACTTTTCGCATGGTGTTGACGGTCTTTTATGCGTTTGTTCCACTTGTGTCGCGCAAAGATACGACAATCCCCCGGGATATACAAGCCGGGTGCCGCAACCGCCGGAAAATGAGTCCCCGAACGGCTCCGATGAGCGAAGAATCCTGCGACGTGAAAAATTTAACAATATTAAACCGTATTTCCCGATTATTTTGTACCTTTGCGGTGCAATTGGTTAGATCCGTATTTTCAAGTACATATTACTCAAATTATTACAACTATGCAGATTGTAGAGATTCACGCAAGAGAGATCCTCGACTCGCGAGGCAATCCGACCGTTGAGGTCGAAGTTCGTACCGTATCCGGTGCATTCGGTCGTGCAGCCGTTCCGAGCGGCGCTTCGACGGGCGAGAATGAGGCCCTCGAGCTCCGTGACGGCGACAAGAACCGTTATCTGGGCAAGGGCGTTCTCAACGCTGTCAAGAATGTCAACGAGGTGATCGCTCCGGCCATCATCGGCATGAACGTCGCCGATCAGGTCGGCATCGACAAGGCCATGATCGCCCTCGACGGCACGCCCACGAAGTCGAAGCTCGGCGCCAACGCCATCCTCGGCGTTTCGCTGGCCGTAGCCCGCGCCGCTGCCGACTACTTCGGCATGCCCCTCTACCGCTATATCGGTGGTGCCAACGCCAAGACGCTGCCCGTGCCGATGATGAACATCATCAACGGCGGCTCGCACTCCGACGCCCCGATCGCTTTCCAGGAGTTCATGATCCGTCCCGTAGGCGCTCCCTCGCTCAAGGAGGGTGTCCGCATGGGTGCCGAGGTCTTCCACAACCTCAAGAAGGTGCTCCACGAGCGCGGTCTGTCGACGGCCGTAGGTGACGAGGGTGGCTTCGCTCCCGCACTCAACGGTACGGAGGACGCTCTGGAGTCGATCATCAAGGCCATCGAGAAGGCCGGCTATGTTCCCGGAAAGGATGTCATGATCGGTATGGACTGCGCTTCGTCGGAGTTCTACAAGGACGGCATCTACGACTACACCGTATTCGAGGGTGAGAAGGGTGCAAAGCGCACCTCGAAGGAGCAGGTTGAGTACCTGAAGGGCCTGGTTGCCAAGTACCCCATCGACTCGATCGAGGACGGTATGTCGGAGAACGACTGGGAAGGCTGGCAGCTGCTCACCGCCGAGCTCGGCGGCAAGTGCCAGCTCGTGGGTGACGACCTCTTCGTAACGAACGTCAACTTCCTGAAGAAGGGTATCGAGATGGGCTGCGCCAACTCGATCCTGATCAAGGTTAACCAGATCGGTTCGCTGACCGAGACCCTCGACGCCATCGAGATGGCTCACCGCGCCGGCTACACGACGGTAACGTCGCACCGTTCGGGCGAGACCGAGGATTCGACGATCGCCGACATCGCCGTGGCTACGAACTCGGGCCAGATCAAGACCGGTTCGATGTCGCGTTCGGATCGTATGGCCAAGTACAACCAGCTGCTCCGTATCGAGGAGGAGCTCGGCGACGAGGCTATCTACGGCTACAAGAAGGTTTACCGCAAGTAATTCAACGGGTGCGGGGGTGCCTTCCGGAAGGGAGGCGGAAACCCGACTCGAAAGCAGAGCGGGAGAATGGCAACATTCTCCCGCTTTTTTTGTGGTTGTTGGGGCGGGTTGGCTTCAGAAGGGGGGCTTCGACGAAGGTTGACTCTCTCTGACGGACGTTCGAGGGCGGCCCGGAGCGGATTTGCGCTGGGGTCGAGACGGGGAGAAATGGGTTTGCGCTGAGATTGAGGCGGGGCGAGACGGCCCGGACCAAAATTGTGCTGAGGCCGGAACGGTTTGGGGCAGAGTCGTGCTGGGGCCGAGGCGGGACGGCCCGGAATAGAATTGTGCTGGAACCGGAACGGCTTGGGGCTGAATGGTGTTGGGTTTAAGGTGTCTGGAAGGGCGTTGTGCAGGCTACCCGGGAATTGAAGGGAGCTCGGTCCGTAGACGCCCGGGCAGCCGAAAAGAAGTCTCCGAACAATCGAAAAGGAATCTCCGGACAGCCGGGAAGGAGCCTCCTGGAAAACAAAAAAAGGTCTCTTTTTCAAGAGACCTTGCGGGTGGAAGAAGGGGCTCGAACCCTCGGCCTTCGGAACCACAATCCGACGCTCTAACCAACTGAGCTACATCCACCATGTGATACGTTCCTCGTATCGGAGTGCAAATGTAATACGTTTTTTCATTCCTTCCAAAAAAATCGGCCGGAAAATGTTGAAGAATTTTTCAACGTGACAAAATGGCAGTCTCCACTGCTTGTTTGTCACCCGAAATCTGCCAAATCCCGCTTGGCACATCTATTGTTGGAGGTAGGGTGCTTGTCAAAGCATGAAAACAAAAAAATTAATATAATATATAACAATTAAAAACGTACGACTATGAACGTAAAACCCTTATCGGATCGCGTGCTGATTCTCCCGAATCCCGCCGAAGAGAAGACCGCCGGCGGACTGATCATCCCCGACACGGCAAAGGAAAAACCGCTGGCTGGTAAAGTGGTGGCCGTTGGCCCCGGCACCTCGGAGGTCAAGATGGAGGTCAAGGTCGGAGACCAGGTCCTCTACGGCAAGTACGCCGGTCAGGAGATCCAGATCGACGGCGAGTCCTATCTGATCATGAAGCAGAACGATATTCTGGCAATCATCTAATTCTAATTCGAAACTACCATGGCAAAGGAAATCAAATATAACGTTGAAGCGCGTGAACTCCTCAAGGAGGGTGTCGATGCGCTGTCGAATGCAGTCAAGGTGACGCTCGGCCCGAAAGGTCGCAACGTCATTATCGATAAGAAATTCGGTGCACCCCAGGTGACCAAGGACGGCGTGACGGTCGCCAAGGAGGTCGAGTTGGAGGATTCGTTCGCCAACATGGGTGCCCAGATGGTCAAGGAGGTCGCCTCGAAGACCAACGACGATGCCGGTGACGGTACGACCACCGCTACGGTGCTCGCACAGTCGATCATCGGTGTGGGTCTGAAGAACGTCACCGCCGGTGCCAACCCGATGGATCTGAAGCGCGGTATCGACAAGGCCGTTGCCAAGGTCGTCGAGTCGCTGCGTCAGCAGAGCCAGGAGGTCGGCTCGGACTTCGCCAAGATCGAGCAGGTAGCCACTATCTCGGCCAACAACGACCACAACATCGGTAAGCTCATCGCCGAGGCGATGGCCAAGGTCAACAAGGAGGGTGTCATCACCGTCGAGGAGGCCAAGGGTACCGAGACCCATGTCGAGGTGGTCGAGGGTATGCAGTTCGACCGGGGTTACATCTCGGCCTACTTCATCACCGATCCCGAGAAGATGGAGGCTCAGTTGGAGAAGCCCTATATCCTGATCACCGACAAGAAGATCTCGACGATGAAGGAGCTGATGGGCGTTCTGGAGCCGGTGGCTCAGAGCGGTCGTTCGCTGCTGATCATTGCCGAGGATGTCGACGGCGAGGCGCTGTCGGCCCTGGTGGTCAACAAGCTGCGCGGTACGCTGAAGATCGCTGCCTGCAAGGCGCCGGGCTTCGGTGATCGCCGCAAGGAGATGCTCGAGGATATCGCCGTACTGACGGGTGCCACCGTGATCTCGGCCGACAAGGGCATGAAGATCGAGGATACGACGCTCGACATGCTGGGTACGGCCGACAAGGTGACGCTCAACAAGGAGAACACGACGATCGTCGACGGTGCCGGCAAGAAGGAGGCCATTGCAGCCCGTGTTGCCCAGATCCGTGCCTCGATCGAGAAGGCTACGTCGGACTACGACAAGGAGAAGCTCCAGGAGCGTCTGGCCAAGTTGGCTGGCGGTGTGGCTGTCCTCTACGTGGGTGCCACGACCGAGGTCGAGATGAAGGAGAAGAAGGACCGCGTCGACGATGCGCTGGCCGCTACGCGTGCCGCCGTCGAAGAGGGTATCGTTCCGGGTGGCGGTGTTGCCTACATCCGCGCTACGGCCGCTCTCGAGGGCATGAAGGGCGACAACGAGGATCAGACGACCGGTATCCAGATCGTAAAGCGTGCCATCGAGGAGCCGCTGCGTCAGATCGTGGCCAACGCCGGTGGCGAAGGCTCGGTAGTTGTCAACAAGGTGCGTGAGGGCCAGGGTGCCTTCGGTTACAACGCCCGTGACGACAAGTACGAGGACATGCTCGCAGCCGGTATCATCGACCCGACGAAGGTATCGCGTGTGGCTCTGGAGAACGCCGCTTCGATCGCCTCGATGTTCCTGACGACGGAGTGCGTGCTGGCCGAGAAGAAGTCCGAGCAGCCTGCACCTGCGATGCCGGCCGGCGGTATGGGCGGCATGATGTAATGATCGGCCGCTGTCAGCCGACAGCATAAATGAAAACCGGGACACTCGTTTTCGAGTGCCCCGGTTTTTTTGTGCCCGTTGCGGACTTCGGGCAGCCCGCCGCCCGTCGCGGGGCGGCATGGATTACAGCCCGTCGCCCGCCCGCGGGTTAGAGACCGCCGTCGATGACCCAACTTCCGGCGGGGTTGTCGTTGCGCAGGGCCAGTTGGATCCGTTCGGTGGTCTGGTCGGCCATCCGCAGTTCGCAGGGGACGAACCATCCGGGGTATCTGCCCGAGCGGACCGGATCAGAGAGTTTCACGACCGTGGCTCCGGCGTAGCGGCTCTTGAGGATTTCGCGGGCGTGGGCTCCATAGCTGTCGAGCGCCTCGTCCAGAATCGAGCTGTCCCACGTAGCGAAGGCGTCGAGAATCAGTCGGGCAGCCTCCTTGGCATCGATGCCGGTCAGACGCGACGATGGGGCGTTGCGGGTCTGATCCGTCCAGTTGATCCCTTCGGGCAGGGCGGTGAGGGCGGCTGCATCGAGCGGGGCGTCGTACGTGATGCGGTCGATTTCGAGCAGTGTCCGCTCCTGATCGCCGTTGAGGAAGATCACGCGGGCTCCGAGCAGGCGTCCGTTCAGGGCATCGAAACGATACTCGCGGCGGGTGTTGCTCTCGATGATGGAGGTGTTGCGCTGGCGGTCGCTCTGGCTGAAGTCGCCTTGTGCCGGGCTGGTGACCGTCAGACGGAGCGTCTCCGCATCGCGGTGCAGTTCATAGCGCGAACCGTTGTTCGCCCGGGTGAGTTGCAGTTCGAGGTTCAGCAGCTGGCTTGGATCGATCAGCAGGTTGAGCATGCCGATCGTACCGGGGGCATAGGGCAGGATGAGGCCGTCGTGCAGCGAGTCGAACCAGAGGTAGGTGCGATGTCCGTCGTAGAGGGCCTTGCGGCCGGGTTTCTCGACCCGCCAGAGGAGCTGCGGCTTGTAGATGGCTTCGATCGTGTGGGGGACGAACTCATCCTGGGGGTTGGTGTAGTCGAAATTCTCGGCTTCGGAGGTGCGGATGCGCAGCTCGATGCGGATGCTCTGCACCTCTTCCATCGAGGAGATGGCCTGCGAGAAGCTGTTGCGGGCGGCGCGGACCGGTGTGTTGAGCCCGATGGTGAGCGCCACGGCGATGACGGCAGCGGCGGAGAGGGCTCCCGACAGGATGCCGATCCAGCGGCGCCGGCGGGTGTGGAAGGTGCGGTTGTCGGACGGGGTGTTCAGCGATTCGATACGGCCGGCCGGCTCGCTCCCGGCGGTTTGCGACGCAGCGGTCTGTGTCGCAGCGGCCTTCCGGCGGACGGCATCGAGGATCCGGCGGTTGAGATCGGCCGGGGCCGGGATGTCGATCTGCGGGGTGACGGCCTCCAGTGCCCGGCGTGCGGCCTGCCATTCGGCGGCGCAGCGCTCGCACGTGGCGGCGTGGTGCTCCATGCGGCGGCGGGTTTCGGCCGGGAGATCATTGGTGAGCAGTTCGTCGAGGTGTTCGAGGAAATAAGAACAGTCTATGCGGTTATCGGTTTTCATGGTTTTCGGATTTTTGGGGTTTTACATCCAGTTTTTCAGCCGTTCAATGCCGTAATGGAATCGCGACTTGACGGTCGTGACGGGCAGATCGAGCGTTTGTGCAATCTCGGTGAAGCGCATCGAGGCGAAGGTGTGCAGGCGGATGACCTCGGCCTGTTCGGCCGGCAGGCGGTCGAGCAGTGCGGCGAGCCGTCGGGCTTCGGCCTCGGGCAGCTGCTCCTCCTCGGCGGCGGCGAGTGTCGGGGGGATCGGCTCCAGTGGGCAGCGGCGCAGCAGGTCGTTGCAGGCGTTCGACACCGTGCGGTAGAGATAGGCCTTCGGGTAGCGAACGGGGCCTGCAGCGGTGGCGAACTTCAGAAAGGCATCCTGCACGATGTCCTCGGCGTCGCTGCGGGAGGCGCACCTCAGGAGGGCAAAGCGGTAGAGATCTTCGCCCCATGCCGCCACGGCCTCCTCGAGTTGGTCCAGCCGCTCCGGTTCGGGTTGATTCTGGTTTTTGTTCATGATGAATGATTTTTCAGTTTTTCGAACGCGCGTTCATGAGCTAAGACGCAAAAATCCGGAAAACGACTTAACCGCGCCTCGAAAAAGGGTGAAAAATCCTGCATCGTGATTCTCCCGGCGGCAGGACGTCAGGGCATCCACGTGACGATCCCCTCGACGGGATGCGCCTGAAGCCATGTCTCAAGCTCCGCCCGGTTGCGGACACCACCCTCGATCACCGCCCGGTAGAGGGCGATGCCGGGGATGTGCTCTTCGTCGGGTGTTTCGTATTTCAGCCGCAGGATCGTCTCGCGGGTTTCGGGGGTCAGCACCGCCGCAATGCGGTCGGCCACCCGTTCGAAATAGCCCGCCCACGGCGAACCCTCCGCCATTTGGATCAGATCGATCTGCCAGCAGCGGCCATCGTGATCCTCGTACCGCGCGTGCCATTCGAGACATTGGTCCTCCGCATCGAGCAGATTGGCATACTCCACGCGGCGGATCCGCGGGTTGGCGGCGATGCGGGCCATGGCTGCAAAGCTCTCCTTCGGGTGCAGCGGGGCCGGCGTGTAGACGTGCAGATCGATGTCGAGGTGCGTGCAGAGCAGCCCTGTGCGGAGCGACCCCACCACCTCGGCACGGCCTCCGACCGACTGCCACGCTTCGTGCAGCCCCAGTTCGCGGATGATCTCCCGAGCCCGCTGCTGATTCCCGTCCGCCAGGGCGAGGATCCTCTTCGTGTTGTCCATCGTTTTGTTTGGTTATGAAAAATCCCCGGAGTCGTCGCCTCCGGGGATATATGGTTTCAGTGGTTGCCGCCCGTGCTATCCCTTCTGCGGTTGCCGCCCGCGCTATTCCTTCTGCAATTGTCGCCCGTGCATCCCTTTCTGCAGTTGCCGCCCGTGCTATCTCCCCAGCAGAATCCGGGCCTGCGCTACGGCGGCCTGCGTCACCTGCGAACCCGAGAGCATCTTGGCAATCTCGGCAATGCGGTCGTCATCGCTCAGACGGGTGATCTCCGTGCGGCCGTTTCGCTTGTAGACCACGAAGTGGGCCGATCCCTTCGAGGCGACCTGCGGCAGATGGGTGATGTCGACGACCTGCATCGATGCCGCGAGCGACTCGATGATCTCGCCCATGGCGTCGGCAATGCGTCCCGAAACGCCCGTGTCGATTTCGTCGAAGATGATCGTCGGCAGCTGCATCCGCTTGGCCAGCATCGCCTTCAGTGCCAGCATCACGCGCGAAAGCTCACCGCCCGAGGCGATCCGCTCGACGGGCTGCGGCGTCATGCGCGCATTGGCCGTGAAGAGGTACTGCACCTGATCGCGCCCCGTGCGGTCGAGCTCCGTGCGGGGCGTCAACTCCACGCGGAACACCGTCTCGGCCATGCCCAGCCGGGCGAGCGTCGCGAGGATCTCCCGCGCAAATCCCGTTGCGGCCTTTTCACGCGCCTTGTGCAGCCGTTCGGCCAGCGCTTCGGTCTTCGCCGTTGCTTCGGCCAGGGCCTTTTCCGCCGCGGCGATCTCCTCGTCGCCGTGGACGATGGCGGCCAGCTGTGCGGCGCTCCGTTCGCGCAGGGCGATCAGCTCCGCCTCGTCCGCCACGTGGTATTTCTGCTGGAGGGCGATCAGCGTGTCGAGCCGCGATGAGAGTTTGTCCAGCCGTTCGGGATCGGCATCCAGCCGTTCGGAGGCGGCCGTCGCCGAGGCGTCGATATCCTTTAACTCCTCCAGCACGGCGTGCAGCCGGTCGGCATATTCGCTGGCCGAAGGGTAGTGCTCGCGCAGGTGAGTCAGGTTGTTCTCTGCATTTTTCAGCTGCATCAGCACGCCGGTCTCATCGCTGTCCAGCGCGTTGCGCAGCCCGGTCAGCGCTTCGCTGATGCGGTCGGCATTCTCCAGCACGGAGAGTTCCGCCTCAATTTCGGCCTGTTCGCCTTCGCGCAGCGCCGCAGCCGTCAGCTCGTCGGTCTGGAAACGCAGCCACTCTTCGTCGCGGCGGCCGCGTTCGGCCTCCTCGCGCAGGCGGGCCAGGCGGCGCCGTTCGTCGCACATCCGCGTATATTGTTCGCCGTAGCGGGCCAGCAGTTCGCCGTTCCCGGCCACGGTATCGAGCGCCGAGGTGCGGTACTCCTCTGACGAGAGGATCAGATTCTGGTGTTGCGAATGGATGTCGATCAGGCGACTTCCCAGTTCGCGCAGCTGGGTCAACTGTACCGGGACATCGTTGACGAAGGCGCGGCTCTTGCCGGCCGGGGTGATGATGCGCGTGAGGGTGGTCTCCTCGGCGTAGTCGAGGTCGTTCTCCTCGAAGAAGGGCTCCAGACCGCTCCCCGAGAGGTCGAATGTCCCTTCGACCGTGCAGTTGCGGGCGGCATCCTTCATGGCCGATCCGTCGTTCTTGGCCCCCAGCAGCAGGCCGAGGGCTCCGAGCAGGATCGATTTTCCGGCACCCGTTTCGCCCGTGATGATATTCAGGTGCGGATCCAGCTCCATCTCGAGTTTGTCGATGAGCGCATAGTTTTCAACCGACAGCCGACGCAACATATCTCTTTGTGATTAAGCTTGTTTCAAACCTGTTTTGTTCGAAGAACGACCTATCGGAAGGTTCCTCCCCTCCCCTTCATCTGTCGTCTCTCGTTTCCGGCCTTCTCCGGGCACCTGCGGGATTCTCTTCGCCTTCCGGAATCTCTTGTGGCCTCCCGGAATCTCTTGCGGCCCTCTCGGAATCTCTTGCGGCCCTCCCGGAATCTCTGCGGCCCCTCGGATTCTCTTGCGGCCCCCGGGATTCTCTTGTGCCCCCCGGGATCCTCTCACTTCCCCTCTCGCCCCTCGGTTAGCGGGTGAAGAGATGCTCGATGCGGTCGGCGATCCGTGCGGCCACCTCGCGCTTCGACATCAGCGGCAACTCTTCCCGGCCCGAGCGGTCGATGAGGGTTACCTTGTTCGTGTCGCCGCGGAACCCGGCTCCGGCGTCGCGCAGCGAGTTCAGAACGATGAAGTCGAAATTCTTCTTTTCGAGTTTCGACTGGGCGTGGGCCTCCTCGTCGTTGGTCTCCAGGGCGAATCCCACCAGCAGTCGGTTGCCCTTGCGGCTGCCGAGCTCGGCGGCGATGTCGCGCGTGCGACGCAGGCGGATGAACAACTCGCCGTCGCCCTTCTTGAGTTTGGTATCCGAGACGGTTTCGGGGGTGTAGTCGGCCACGGCGGCACACATCACCGCACCGTCGGCCTCGTCGAAGGCCTTGACCGTCGCTTCGTACATGTCGTCGGCCGAGAGGACGTCCACACGATCGACTCCCGGCGGTACGGGCAGCGCCGTCCGACCCGAGACGAGCGTTACCGAGGCTCCTCTTGCGGCCAGTTTGCCGGCGATGGCGTAGCCCATCTTGCCCGACGAGTGGTTCGAGATGAAACGCACCGGATCGATGGCCTCGATCGTGGCTCCGGCGGTAACGATCAGCCGTTTACCGGCGAGCGTCTTTTTTTTTTCGTCGAGCAGGTCGGCGACGAATCCGGCAATCTCGGCCGGTTCGGCCATCCGGCCCTTTCCGGTCAGACCGCTGGCCAGTTCACCCTCGGCGGGTTCGACGATCCGCACTCCGCGGCCGGCCAGCGTGCGGAGATTCTGCTGCGTGGCCGGGTGGGCATACATGTCGAGGTCCATGGCCGGAGCCACGACCACCGGACAGCGTGCCGAGAGGTAGGTCGTCAGCAGCAGGTTGTCGGCCACACCCGTCGCCATCTTGGCCAGGGTGTTTGCCGTAGCCGGGGCGATCAGGTAGCAGTCGGCCCATTCGCCGAGCGAGACATGGGAGTTCCAGGCGCCGTTCTCGGGGTTGAAGAACTCCACGAGGATGGGGTTCTTCGAGAGGGTGGCCATCGTCAGCGGGGTGATGAACTGTTTGGCCAGGGGGGTCATCACCACGCGGACCTCGGCGCCTGCGGTCTTCAATAAACGACACAGCATGGCAGCCTTGTAGGCTGCTATGCTGCCAGTGATGCCGAGCAGGATGCGGCGTCCGGCCAACGGTGCGGACGCAGCCTGTGCGGATGCCATAATCGCGGGTTTAGATCTCCTTGAACGTACCGTCCTTGCCCTCCTTGTAGACCAGTTCGTGGTCGAGGAACTCCTCCGTGGCGATGATCGTCGGTTTGGGCAGGCGCTCGTAGTAGCGCGAGATCTCGATCTGCTCGCGGTTCTCGAAGGTCTCCTCCATGGTGTCGGTCGGCGACGAGAAGTCGGCGAGCTTGCGGTTGAGCTCCGTCTTGAGCTCGGTAGCGATCTGATTGGCGCGGCGGGCGATGATGTTGATGCTCTTGTAGACGTTGCCGGTCTCCTTGTCCAGATCCACCAGCTTGCGCGTGATGGTGTTGTTGGGGATGTTCTTCTTGATTTCCATCTTATATGTTGTTGTCCTTGTTGTTACGGTCGAGGTAGTCGCGGGCGTGCTTGGCCATGCGTTCCAGTTCGCGGGCATGGGTCGATTCGGGGAACTCCTCCTTGAACGAGAGGTATGAATCGAGCATGGCCAGATAGCGGTCGGTCTGCTTGCTGGCGATCGAGTTGCTGGCGAAGCGGTAGCTGGCGTCGACGATCAGATACATGATCTCCTCGCGGTGCTTGCTTTCGGGATACTCCTTCAGGGCGTTCTTCAGCGCCACGATGGCCGACTTGTAGCGGCCGATCTTATAATAGGTGTAGGCGTTCAGATAGGCCTTTTCGTGGAGACGTTCGGTAAGTTCGTTGTTGATCTGCTTGAAGTGTTCGATGCGGCTGCTGTGGGGGTAGCGCGACATGAACTCGTTGATGGCGATCAGGGCGTGGCCGGTCATGGTCTGGTCGCGCGAGGGGCTGGGCGAGAGGAAGTAGAAGCAGAGGGCATACATTCCTTCGGCATCCTCGATAAAGGCGCTGCGGCCGAATTTGCGGCGGAAGTCGTCGAGTTCGGTCGAGGCGGTCTCCCAGTCGTGGTTCTTGAAGCGGCAGTAGGCCTTGTAGAACGAGACGGTATCCTCGCGGGAGGTGCCCTGATAGTAGTGCTCGACGCCTTCGAAGAGGGTGATGGCCCGCTGCCACTTGCCCTTGTCGTAATACTCCAGCGCCTTGCTGTAGATCAGTTCGGGTTGCCCGCTTTTCAGGAGCGCGTTCATGCCGGAGCATCCGCTCAGGAAGAGAGCGGCAGCCACGGCGCAGAGGGCGTATGAGAAAATCTGCTTCATTTGAGAATCTTTTACGGCGCTTTATCGCGCAAAGTTACGCATAAATTAACGATTTGCCAAAAAAATTATTGTATCCCGCCCGTGCGAAACGGACGATTCGCGACGGTCGTTCCGGGGGGCCTGCGCCCGGGGAGTTGACCGGTGCCCGGCGGCCGCTGTGGGATCCCTCGCTGCGGGTCGGACAAAGGCCCGCCGGCCGCGAAAAAGATTTGGAAATATGGATTATCCTTCTTATCTTTGCCTTAGATCAATAAGGGGTTCTGGCCTTCACGGGCCAGGATTCTTGTTTTTTTACGTTTTTTCGTTTTTGGAAGGCCCCGCTCCGGCCGGGGTCTCGGGAAAAATATTGAATTATGGCAAAAGAGACTATTTATCTGACTGCCGAAGGTTACAAGAAACTCAAGGACGAACTCGACCACATGCGTTCGGTCGAGCGTCCGGCCATCTCGGCAGCGATTGCCGAGGCACGCGACAAGGGTGACCTTTCGGAGAACGCGGAGTATGATGCGGCCCGCGAGGCACAGGGGCTGCTGGAGATGCGTATCGCCAAGCTGGAGGATACGATCGCCAATGCCCGGGTGATCGACGAATCGAAGATCGACAAGAGCAAGGTCCAGATCCTGAGCAAGGTGACGCTGCTGAACCACAACAACAACAAGCAGATGACCTACACGATCGTCGCCGAACACGAGGCCAACCTCCGCGAAGGCAAGCTCGCCATCGGCACCCCCATCGCCAAGGCCCTGCTCGGCCACAAGAAGGGCGATCGGGTGGATGTGGATGTCCCGGCCGGGACGATCCACTTCGAGATCCTCGACATTTCGATCTGATGCCCCGCCTCTCCGGGGCGCCGTCCGCGTCCCGGGGGATGCCGGATGTGACATACAACCTACTAACAATTAGGTATTTTTGCTGGGACCGCTTGCTGCGGTCTTTTTTTTTGTACCTTCGTCCCCGATGAAGATGCACCTCCGCACCCGACGTTTCGCGGCCGCCTTTCTGTTGCTGGCCCTGCTCGCAGCCTATGCGGGCCAGAAGGTGCATATCTACCTCGAAGACCACGCCCACTTCGCCGCCCACTGCGGCGATCTCGTGCCCGACAACGGCGCCCGCGAGAGCGTGGTCGAATACTGTCCGGTCGACCATTACCACTTTTTCCCCTATCTCACGCAGAGCGCTCCCGCGCCGCAGTTCGAGGCCGAGGTGCTGGCCGTTGTGCCGCCCGAAGCCACCCGCTGCCGTTGCGCATGGCTGGTGACGGGGATCCTGCTGCGGGCCCCTCCCCGGGGATGATCCCCTGTGCTGTCCGACAAGCCCGGACACCGCTTCGGCTCCGGGTCTGACTCCTGCCTTCCGGCGGGAGAACGACCCCCGTCTGTCCCTGCGGCAACTGCCGCAACGGCCTCCGCCTTCGGGTTACGGGCCGAGTTACAAACCCAAACCGACTTTTTCCCATGAAACGAATACTTTTGTCGGCCCTCTTTGCCTGGGGGCTGACCCTTCTCGGCGCCGCGGGTGCCGAGGCTCCGCGCAAGGGGACCGATGCCAACCTCTTCGGCCACGTCGTCGACCGCGCCACGCACGAACATATTCCCTATGCCACCGTCTCGGTGGTCGGCACGCCCCTCGGCACGACGACCGATGCCTCGGGACACTACTTCCTGAAGAACCTCCCCGAGGGCGAACTGACCGTCGAGGTCCGCGCCCTGGGTTACGCCGCGCAGCAGGCCACGGTCCGGCTCGAACGCGGTGCGACGCGCGAACTGAACTTCGAAGTCTCGGAGAGCGGCATCTCGATGGACGAGGTGGTGGTCTCGGCGAGCCGTTCGGCCAGGCTGCGGCGCGAGGCTCCGGCGCTGGTGAGCGTCCTCGATGCGGGGCTTTTCGAACGGGCCAACGCCTCGTGTCTGGCCCAGGGGCTTTCGTTCCAGCCCGGCGTGCGGGTCGAGGACGACTGCCAGAACTGCGGCTTCACGCAGGTCCGCATCAACGGCCTCGACGGCCACTATTCGCAGATCCTGGTCGATTCGCATCCTGTATTTTCGGCCCTGACGGGGGTCTACGGCCTCGAGCAGATTCCGGCCAACATGATCGAACGGGTCGAGGTGCTGCGCGGCGGCGGTTCGGCACTCTACGGTTCGTCGGCCATCGGCGGGACGATCAACGTCATCACGAAGGACCCGACACGCAGCTCGGCGCAGTTCTCCCACACGCTCCAGTCGCTCGGCGGCAGCAACGCCTACGACAACAACACGATGCTCAACGCCTCGATTGTCTCCGAGAGCGGGCGGGCCGGGGTCGGCATCTTCGGCCAGAGTCGTCATCGCTCGGGTTACGACCACGACGGCGACGGCTTTACGGAGCTGCCCCTGCTCGACAGCCGTTCGCTGGGGCTGCGGTCGTTCTTCCGCACGGGGGCCTATTCGCGCATCACGGCCCAGTACCACCATCTGAACGAGTACCGTCGGGGCGGCGATCAACTCAAGCGTCCGCCTCACGAGGCGCTCGTGGCCGAGCAGACCGACCATACGATCGACGGCGGCAGCCTCTCGTTCGACCTCTCGTCGGCCGACCGCAGCAACCGCTTCAATGCCTACTTCTCGTTCCAGAACACAGCCCGCAAGAGCTATTACGGCAGCCATCGCGATTCGCTGGCCTACGGCACGACGCGTGATCTGGTGATGGCCTCGGGCGTGCAGTATGTCCACGCCTTCGACCGGCTGTGGTTCCTGCCGGCGGAGCTGACCCTCGGCGCCGAATACAGTTACGACGACCTCCACGACCGTTCGATCGGTTACGACATCCGCACCGACCAGCGCGTGCACATCGTCGGCGGCTATTTCCAGAACGAGTGGAAGAGTCCCCGGTGGTCGTTTCTGCTCGGCGGGCGATTGGACAAGCACAATCTGGTCGACCATCCGATCTTCAGTCCGCGGGTCAACCTGCGTTTCAACCCTTCGGAGGCGGTCAACCTGCGTCTGAGCTACGCCGCCGGCTATCGTGCCCCGCAGGCCTTCGACGAGGACATGCACATCGCCATCGTGGGCGGCGAGCGGGTGCGGATCCGCCTGGCTGACAACCTCCGCGAGGAGCGTTCGCACAGCGTCAGCCTCTCGGCCGACCTCTATCGCAACTTCGGCTCGGTGCAGACCAATCTGCTTGTCGAGGGTTTCTACACGCGGCTGGAGGATGTCTTTGCGCTGCGCGATATCGCTGAGACGGCCGACGGCGGCAAGATCAAGGAGCGTTACAACGGTTCGGGGGCGACGGTGGCCGGCTTCAACATCGAGGGACGTGCGGTCTTCACCCGTTGGTTCGAGCTGCAGGCCGGCATGACCTGGCAGCGCAGCCGATATGCCCGGCCCGAGCAGTGGAGCGAGGATCCGGAGGTGGCCCCCGTTCGGCGGATGTTCCGCACGCCGGATCTCTACGGTTACTTCACCGCCTCGTTCAAGCCGTGGCGGCGCCTGACGGCCGACCTCTCGGGAACCTGCACGGGCTCGATGCTCGTCCAGCACATGGCCGGTTCGGGCGTTGCGCGGGATATGGCGGTCACGACGCCGGCCTTCTGCGACGTGAATCTGCGCGTGGCCTACGACTGGCGTATCTACCGCGAGATCACCCTCCAGCTCTACGGCGGGGTGCAGAACCTCTTCAACGCCTATCAGCGCGATTTCGACCGCGGTGCCGACCGTGATTCGGGGTATGTCTACGGCCCTTCGCTGCCGCGCAGCTGGCTCGTCGGAGCGAAGATCAGTTTCTGATCCGGCTTGCCTGTCGACACGAAAAAGGCCCCGATAGCTATCGGGGCCTTTGTTCTGGGTCATTATTCTCCATGCAGGACGTTGATCCCGTGAAACACACGGGGTTCGTCTCGAGAAGTCTGGTATTTTGAGGGCGGAGTCACCCGTAGCCCGTCGGCTCCGTATCCGGCACTTTTCGGTCTGCTTCCAGGGTTCGCAGGGGGCATCCCGCCATCCGGAACCTTGCGAAGAACTCGTCACTCTTATCCATCCGGGAACGGAACCCGGTCGTACGGCTGTACTCCCTTAACTTCTTTTGCCTGCGGTATGTCCCTCCCTCTCGGTCTCCTTCACACGCTCCGCAGATCTCTCTTTCTCCCTTTTTTCTCTTCTCACACGGAGTTCCTTTTTGCATGAGCCTCACTTTCCACACTTGCTTGCTGCACTTCGGCTCTGGCTTTCGTGTGGCACTCCGTCGTGCCGTTATCGTCTTTTCCGGGACTGTCGGGATTCGGCAGGGATTCACGAGATCGGATGGGTTGTCGGAACACTCCTTCTTCCCGTTCCTTGCAACTCGTTTCTTGCTCCGATCTCCCGGTTTTCTCCCGATTCCGCATTTCCCTTGCCTCCCAGATCCTTCCGCCTTGTCTCACGGCGCATTGTGCTTTCTCTCCCTCTCTCTCACATTTCTTCCTCACCTATCTTCCTCACCTATCTCCCTCACCTCTCTCCCTCACATCTCGGTTCGGTCTCTTTCTCCCTCTCTCTTGCACACACGCTCTCTTCGGTGCCTCATTTCGACACCTGCTCTCTCAGAAAGATCTTTGGCCCCTCTTCGGACGATTGTGGCTCACCGCAGTAAGATTTTCCCAACTCTCTTCAGTCCCTTTTCGACAGACTGTCCATTCTGCGAGTGAGCCACCGGCACGCACACCCAATCAGCCGTGACCCGGCTTACCAGTTTCTCCGCCCTCTTTCTTGGAAACCGTCGGCGATCAGCCGATCAGTTTTTCGTAGTCTGCGGGGCTGAGCAGGGCGTCGTATTCGGCGGGATCCGACATCTTCACCTTGACGAGCCAGCCTTCGCCGTAAGCATCCTTGTTGACGATCGACGGATCGGCATCCACCGCGTCGTTGAATTCGATCACTTCGCCGCCGACGGGCAGGAAGGCGTCGCTGACGGTCTTCACGGCCTCGATCGAGCCGAAGACCTCACCGGCCGCGAGGGTCTCGCCGACGGTCGGTACATCGACGAAGACGATGTCGCCCAACTGGCTCTGGGCAAAATCGGTAATGCCGATAACGGCAATGTCGCCCTCGATGCGGCACCACTCGTGGTCGTTCGAGTATTTCAGATTTGCAGGTACGTTCATGGTATTTTTGCTTTTTTGTTTGAAAAGTCGTGGAATTATAAAGCAAATATAACTGTTATTTTTGTAACAGCAAAGAAGTTGCCCATTATTTTCGGGAATATTTTCGTGCGGAAACCCCATTGGCCGATCAATCCCTTCCGCTTGTCGGAATCTCCCCGCGCGAGAGGGGCTTCCGTGCTCGGCGGAGCCGTGCGACGGGTTGCGGGGATCAGCCCTTTTCGGGGATGACGAACTCGATCTCCTTGAAAAGGTACTCGCCGAGCGAGCCGTCCTCGTGGCGCAGGATCAGCTCCCCCGAGGGGCGGACCCCTTCGATGACGCCGCGTGTCAGCGTGCCGTCCGGATAGCGGAACGGCCGCATCTCCCCCAGGGCATACATCCGCTCGCGGTAGTCACGCTGCAGGGCCTCGCGGTCGCCGTGTTCGAGCTGTTCGTAACGCGCCAGCATGCACCGCTCGAAGGTCTCGAGCACCTCGCGGCGGTCGTAGCGGCGGCGGGTGAGCTGCGCCATCGAGACCGGATTGGGCAGCGTGGGGTCAAACTCCGTCTGGTTGACGTTGATGCCGATCCCGAGCAGCGAACGCGAGAGGGTCGTCCCCGAATAGTTGTGTTCGATGAGCACCCCTTCGAGCTTGCGGTCGCCGGCGTAGATGTCGTTGGTCCACTTGATGCGCGTGGCGATGCCGTAGGCCGCGAAGGTGTCGGTCAGCGCCACCGACAGCGCCTCGCAGAGCAGGAACTGCTCCGCAACGGGCAGGAAGTGCGGTTCGACGACCATCGTGAAGGTCAGATTCTCGCCTTCGGGGCTGAGCCACTTGTGGCCGCGCTGACCGCGTCCGGCGGTCTGGTGTTCGGCCCAGACGATGTCGCCGTGGCGGTATTTCGGGTCGCGGGCGTCGTCGTTGGTCGAGGTGGTCGTGTCGAGGTGGTAGATCATGATGCGTGGTGTTTTTCGGAAAAAACCGCAGGTCGGGGGGCGTGGTTGCCGATGCCCCGGGCCTGCGGTCAAAGGGTGAGTGATGCGGGGCTGGCCGTCAGATCGAGACGCCGAAGTCGCGCAGGGCGTCGTTCAGCGAGGTCTTCTTGTCGGTGGACTCCTTGCGGCGGCCGATGATCAGGGCGCACGAGACGCTGTATTCGCCGGCGGGGAACTGCTTGCGGTAGCTGCCCGGGACGACTACCGAGCGGGCCGGAACATATCCCTTGTAGGTGACGGGTTCCGGGCCGGTGACGTCGATGATGTGGGTCGAGCCGGTGATGACGGTGTTCGAGCCGAGGACCGCCTCGCGGCAGACGTGGGCCCCCTCGACGACGATCGAGCGCGAACCGATGAAGCAGTTGTCCTCGATGATGACCGGTGCGGCCTGCACGGGCTCCAGCACGCCGCCGATGCCGACGCCGCCCGAGAGGTGGACGTGCTTGCCGATCTGGGCGCACGAGCCGACCGTGGCCCACGTGTCGACCATCGTGCCCGTATCGACATAGGCGCCGATGTTGACGTACGAGGGCATCAGGATGGCTCCCGGGGCGATGTAGGCACCGTAGCGGGCCACGGCGTGGGGGACGACGCGCACGCCGAGCTGTTCGTAGTCGTGCTTGAGCTCCATCTTGTCGAACCACTCCAGCTCGCCGGCCTGCATCTTGCGCATGGGCTGGATCGGGAAGTAGAGCAGCACGGCCTTCTTGACCCATTCGTTGACGCGCCACTCTTCGCTGTCGGGGGCGACGGGCTCCGCCGTGCGGAGTTCGCCCTTGTCGATATGTTCAATCACCTGGCGCACGGCCTGGCGGACATTTTCGTCGTGAAGCAGATCGCGGTTTTCCCACGCCTGCTCGATGATCGTTCTGAGTTCGTTGTACATGTTCTGCGAGTTTTCCAAATGACAAAATTACGGAAAATCTCGAATTTTTCCTAACTTTGCACCCATATCACTCAAACGCTTGCGTTTATGAAGAAGTCGAACTCTTTCAAGGCGGCGCTGCTGGTGGGAGCGGCGGCCCTGGCAACGACCGGTTGCAACAACATGAAGCAGATCAAGCATCTTCCCTACCCCGAGACGGCCCGCGGCGAGGTGGTGGACAACTATTTCGGCACCGAGGTGCCGGATCCCTACCGCTGGCTCGAGGACGACAACTCGGAGGCAACGGCCGCCTGG
The DNA here is from genome assembly GCA_938014215.1 of uncultured Alistipes sp. GTDB lineage: Bacteria > Bacteroidota > Bacteroidia > Bacteroidales > Rikenellaceae > Alistipes. Next base: position 121,566 of record CALLRW010000001.1, read on the forward strand.
GTCGCTGCCGAAAATGCCGTGACCGACGACTACCTCTCGCAGATCCCCTTCCGCGACGCCATCCGCGAGCGGCTGACCCAGCTGTGGAACTACCCCAAGGAGGGGGCTCCGGCCAAACACGGCGACTGGTATTACTACTATTATAACGACGGTCTGCAGAACCAGTCGGTGCTCTACCGCACGCAGCAGCCCGGCCAGCCCGGCGAGGTCTTCCTCGACCCGAACACCCTCTCCGAGGACGGGACGGTGGCGCTGGCCGCAGCGTCCTTCTCCAAGGACGGCCGCTATTTTGCCTATGCCACGGCGGCATCGGGTTCGGACTGGGTCGAGATCCGCGTCATGGATACCGAGACCAAGGCCCTGACCGAAGACCGCATCAACTGGGTGAAAAACTCGGGGGCCACGTGGTCGCCCGATTCGAAGGGCTTCTACTACAGTGCCTACGACGCCCCGAAGGAGGGGATCTACTCGTCGCAGAACCAGTTCCAGAAGGTCTACTACCATGCACTCGGCACGCAGCAGGCGGACGACCGCCTCGTCTATGAGGACAAGGCCCATCCGCTGCGTTATTTCTGGGCGTGGCCTTCGGAGGATGGCGAGTGGCTCTTCGTCATCGCCTCGGAGGGAACCTCGGGCACCGAGGTCCTCTACCGGAAGAGCTCGGAGAAGCAGTTCCGCACGCTGCTCGCCGGTTTTGCCCACGACTATGCGCCGGTCGACTGCAAGGAGGACAACCTCTATTTCGTGACCAACGACGGCGCCTCGAACTATGCCCTCAAGCGCCTCTCGCTGGCCGATCCGTCGCAGGTCGAGACGGTGATCCCCGAGCATGAAAAGAATCTGCTCGAAGGGGTCGGCACGGCCGGCGGCTACCTCTTCGCCTCCTACCTGCAGGATGCCCAGAACAAGGTGGCGCAGTACGATTACGACGGCAAGCTCGTGCGCGAGGTGACGCTGCCCGCCATCGGTACGGTCAGTGGCTTCGGCGGCGAGAAGGAGGATACCGAACTCTACTACTCGCTTTCGAACTACACGGCTCCGGCAACGATCTACCGCTACGACATCGCCTCGGGCGAATCGACCCTCTACAAGGCCCCCGAGGTGGCCTTCGATCCGTCGCTCTACGTGACGGAGCAGGTCTTCTTCCCCTCGAAGGACGGCACGCAGGTGCCGATGTTCATCACCCATCGCAAGGACATGAAGCTCGACGGCAAGAACCCCTGCCTGCTCTACGGCTACGGCGGCTTCCAGATCAACCTCACGCCGGGATTCAACCCCTCGGCGCTGATGTTTGTCGAGCAGGGCGGCATCTACTGCGTGGCCAACCTGCGCGGCGGTTCGGAGTACGGCGAGGCCTGGCACAAGGCCGGCATGCTCGAGAACAAGCAGAACGTCTTCGACGACTTCATCGCGGCGGCCGAGTATCTGATCGCCCGGAAGTACACCTCGACCGAACGGCTGGCCATCAACGGCGGTTCGAACGGCGGTCTGCTGGTGGGCGCCTGCGAGGTGCAGCGCCCGGATCTCTATGCCGTCTGCCTGCCGCAGGTGGGCGTGATGGACATGCTGCGCTACCACAAGTTCACGATCGGCTGGGGATGGGCCGTCGAGTACGGTTCGTCGGACAACGCCGAGCAGTTCCCCTACATCTACAAGTACTCGCCGCTGCACAACATCAAGGAGGGCGTGAAGTATCCCGCCACGCTGGTGATGACGGCCGACCACGACGACCGTGTCGTTCCGGCCCACTCGTTCAAGTTCGCCGCCCAGATGCAGCACTGCCAGGCCGGCGAGGCGCCGGTGCTGATCCGCATCGAGTCGAAGGCCGGTCACGGAGCCGGCAAACCCACCTCGAAGCGCATCGACGAGGCGGCCGACATGTACGCATTCCTCTTCCAGAATATCGGAGTGCCCTATCGGCCGGTCAAGGAGTAATCCCCGCGAGGGGCGTATGACGGAGGCGGAGGCCGTCGCTTGGGCGGCGGCCTCCGTACCCGGATGTAAAAACAGGTTTTGATTAGGTTAGGTTAACAGAAAAACATGAAGGTCTACAAATTCGGAGGCGCGTCGGTGCGGAATGCCGACGGGGTGAGAAACCTGCGCCGGATCATTGACGACGAACAGCATCTTTTCATCATCGTCTCGGCCATGGGCAAGACGACCAATGCCCTGGAGAAGGTTTTCGAGGGGCTGCAGAAGGGCGATCCGCAACAGTCGATGGAGCATATCGCCCAGCTGCGCGAGTACCATGCGCAGATCATCGACGATCTGTGGCACGAGCCCAAACGCATTGCGGAGGTCGATGCGCTGTTCGACGAACTGGAGCGAGTCGCCACGCAGACGGTCTACCGCGCGGAGGATGCCGAACTGTGGTACGATGCCATCGTCGCCTACGGCGAGCTGGTCTCGACGACGATCATCTCGGCCTATCTGAACTATGCCGGCGTCCCGAACCGCTGGATCGACATGCGCCGCTGCTTTGTCACGGAGCAGCGCCACAAGGATGCGGGTATCAATATCGAGGCTTCGGCACCGCTGCTGCGCAAGGCCGTGGCCGGGGGCCCCGAGACGATCTTCATCGGGCAGGGCTTCATCGGCGGGGCGCCCGACGGAACGACCACCACGCTCGGACGTGAGGGTTCGGACTACTCGGCGGCCGTGGCGGCGAACATCCTCGATGCCGAGTCGATGTCGGTGTGGAAGGATGTCGACGGCGTGCTGAACGCCGACCCGAAGATCTTCCCCGATGCCGTGCAGATCGCCGAGCTGAACTATCTCGATGCGATCGAACTGGCCTACAGCGGTGCGCAGATCATCCACCCGAAGACGATCAAACCGCTGCAGAACAAGAATATTCCGCTCTACGTGCGCCCGTTCGGCGACAAGCGCAAGCCCGGTACGGTGATCCGCGGCATGTCGGCGCCGATCGATGTGCCGATCTTGATCCTGAAGAAGGACCAGGTGTTGCTGACGATCCGTTCGCGCGATTTTTCGTTCGTGCTGGAGGAGAAGTTCGCGACGATCTTCTCGCTGTTTGAGCGCTTCCGCATCAAGACCAATCTGATCCACAACTCGGCGGTGAACCTGAGTCTGTGTGTCGACAATTCGTGGCACATCGACGAGGCGGTCAAGGCGCTGCGTGAATCGGGTTTCGACGTGATGACGACCCGCGACATGGAGCTGCTGACCATCCGCGGCTATACGGACGATCTGTGGCGCCGCTACGCCAAGGGCCCCCAGGTCTTCATCCGCCAGGCCACGCAGTCGACCGTGCGTGTCGTACGCAAGAAGCAGGGGCAGTATTGAGCAGGCAGCCCGATTGGAAGCCATGAAAAAAGAGAGCCGTCAGGCTCTCTTTTTGGTTATACGGGCTTCGGATGTCGTGTGTCCGGGTTTCGGGTGCCCCTCTCTTTAGAAGACCCCCTGGCGCAGGCGGTGAAGAATGCCGACGACGGACTGCTCCTTGATCTCGCCGTTGCGTTTCATGTTCCAGATCGTGCGGGCGATGTAGCGCTCGATGTCGCGCTGCAGACTCTTGTAGAGCGGGCATTTCGTGTAGTTCTCGTTGTCGAGCAGCACGTCGCGGATCGACCGCAGCGAGTTGGTGTAGTTCGACATCTCGTTCTTCAGGGCCACGCCCTGCTTCTGCGACGCCGAGATGCGGGCAATCGACATGTCGCGCAGCTTCTCGCAGACGGTGTTCAGCAGCACCATCACCACGTTGTCCATCAGCGTGTGGCCGTGCATGAAGAGGTAGGTATTCTCGGGTGTGACGCCGCGCTGGCGGAGCTGCTCCTCGAACTCCTTCATCGGCTCGATCATCCGCGGATTGCGCCGCCGGAGCAGCTCTTCGCGTTTGGCGACGTTGCGGCGGAGCCACTCGAGGGTGCGCTCGCCGTTGTTCTCGATTTCGAGGTATCCCAGCCGCACCGAGGCCTTGAAGTCGATGAGCGGGAAGACGCTCTCCGAGGCGAGCTGCGCCGAGAAGGCGTACCACAGGAAGAGCGGATAGATCGTCCGCGAGTATTCGTGCAGGAACTTCACGAAATCGAAGATGCGCGTGTCGTTCTTGGTGGCCCGGACGCAGACGTTGTGCAGCGAGGGGGCATAGCAGAGGTAGTTTTCGGTGGCGTAGGCGTAGGTGTGGAACATGAAGCGGGCGTCGGCCACCTGGCGCGACTGTTCGGTACGGCCGGCGAAGAGGTAGTCGAAGTCCGAATCGACGCATAGGATCATCTCCTCGGACGACTGGGGAATCATTCCGAGCAGCACCTTCTTGCCCTTGGGGAGGTCGCCGCGGTCGGGGACCGAGATCTCGAAACGCAGATAGGGATTCTGGAAGTGGTCGAAGATGCCGCGCCAGAAGGCGACATCCTCATACCCTTCGACATAGACCTTCACCAGCCGCTGGTCGGGGTTGGCCGGCAGCGGTTTGGGGAGCTCGTCGAGGCTCTTCGGGTGCGCAAAAAAGGCGGTTTTGCGCGGTTTTTCGGGGAACTTCTTGGCCATACTTCTACAAATATAGGAAATTTCGTATTTTTGCGCAAAATAAAGCGCCCGAATCGGCGTTAGATCCCAACCATCGGAACACAATTATGGCAGACAACGACTGGAAATCGCGTCTCGGGATGGTCTACTCGACAAATCCCGATTTCAAATACACCACCGACGAAACCCCCGAGGCGGAGACGCTGCCGCCCGGCAGGCAGGATCTGCGCGTGTGGCTCGACCGCAAGCAGCGCGCCGGCAAGGTTGTCACGCTGGTGCGGGGCTTCGTCGGGCGCGACGAGGATCTGCAGGAGCTGGCACGCATGCTGAAGACCAAATGTGGTGTCGGCGGGGCTGCCAAGGATGGCGAGATCCTCATTCAGGGCGACCACCGCGACCGGGTCGTCGATCTGCTCACCCGCAGCGGCTACCGCTGCAAAAAAGCCGGGAACTGAGGTGCGCCGGCTGCTGTTGGTTCTGCTGTTGCTGACCGCGACGCTTTTGGGCGTCCAGCGGGCCCGGGCCCAGTACTACACGTGGGGGTCGGACCCTCCGCAGAAGTGGTCGACGATCCGTACGCCCGACGTGCGGATGATCTATCCCGACACGGTCTCGGCCCTGGCCCGGCAGACGCTCTTCTACATCCGCACCGTGCAGCCCGACATCGCCTACGGCTTCCGCCACGGGCCGATGCGCATTCCGTTTGTCATGCACCCCGAGAACTTCCAGTCGAACGGACTGGTGATGTACCTTCCGAAGCGTGTGGAGTTCCTTACCTCGCCGGCCATCGACAGCTACTCGATGCCGTGGTACAAGCAGCTCGTGGCCCACGAATACCGCCACGCCGTGCAGTACAACAACCTCGACCGGGGCGTCATCCGCGTGCTGAGCTACATCCTCGGGCAGCAGGGGTCGACCATCGGTCTGCTGTGCATGCCGATCTGGGCCATGGAGGGGGACGCCGTGATGTCCGAAACGATGATGTCGTCGTTCGGCCGCGGGCTGCAGCCCTCCTTCTCGATGGCCTACCGGGCGATGGGGAGCGTCGGCCGCGACCACCGCAACATCGACCGCTGGTTCTGCGGCTCTTACCGCGACTACATCCCCGACCACTACGAACTGGGCTATCAGATCTGCTCCTACGCCTGGGAGCGCTACGGCGAGAACATCTGGGACCGCGTGGCGTGGTTCGGTTCGCGCAACCCCTACATGCTGGCCACGACGCGCATCGCGCTGGAAAAGTATTACGATACGAATGTCCGCAAGCTGTTCCGCGAGACGTTCGACGAACTGGAGCGCTTCTGGGATTCGCTGCCGCGGGTGCCGGACAGCGCCCGGCCGCTCGTGACGCTGCCCGAGCGCAACTACACGACCTACCAGTGGCCGCTGGCGCTGGGCGATACGGCCGTGCTGGCGGTGAAGAGCGATCTGGACCGCGTGTCGCGCTTCGTGGTGGTGGACCGCCGCACGGGGAGCGAACGGACGCTCGCCTCGACGGGGCTGATCTCCACCCGCCCGACACTGGCCAACGGCCGCGTCTGGTGGACCGAATACCGGCGCTCGAAGCTCTTTGAACAGCGCGTCAATTCGCAACTCTGCTACATGGATCTGTCGGACTGCCGGCCGCGGAGTGTCACCGGAGCCCGGCGTGTGCTCTATCCCACGGCGATGCCCGACGGCGGCCTGGGGTGGGTCGAGTACAACCCCGACGGCCGCTATACGGTGGTCGAGCGGCTGCCCGAGGGGAGGGAGCAGCGTTTCGCCGCCCCCGACCGCAAGGAGCTCCACGGCCTGGCGTGGGACGAGCTGACGCGGGCGTGGTATGTGCTCGTCACCGATGACGACGGCATGTGGATCGGCCGCATCGACAGCGAGGGGCTGCACGCCGTGACCGAAGGGGCCTACATCACGCTGTCGGACCTGCGCGCCGGGGGCGGACGCCTCTACTACGGTTCGATCGCCTCGGGACAGGACGAGGCCCACTGCTACGACCTGACCACCTGCCGCGAATACCGGCTGACGGCCTCGACCTACGGCGCGTTCGATCCGGCCCCGGCCGACGGCGACGTGCTGCTGACGACCTACGACCGGCTGGGCTACCGCGTGGCCGAACAGCCGCGCGACACGCTGCTGATCCCGGTCGAGCCCTCGCGGCTGCCGGTCAACCGCGTCAATCCGCCGCGGCGGCGCTGGGAGGTGCTGAATCTCGATACGGTGCGCTTCACGACGGCCGATTCGCTGCGACAGAGCACCCACTTCCGCGAGCGGCACTACAGCAAGGTCCCCAATCTGGTCAACGTCCACAGCTGGATGCCCGTGGCCTTCAACCCCTTCTCGCTCTCCGAGGAGCAGGCCATCGATCTGAATGCCGGCGTGACGATCATCTCGCAGAACCTCCTCTCGAACACCGAAGCCTACGCCTCCTACGGCTGGAACCACTCCGAAGGGTCGCTTTTCAATCTGGGAGTGCGCTATTACGGGCTGGGCATTCGCTTCGATCTCGATGCTTCGTACGGCGGCAACCAGCTCTTCTATTCGCTCGGGCAGTACAACGCCCAGACCGGCAAGTACGAATACCAGTCGCGGCCGTCGCCCGACAAGTACTACTCCGTGGGGCTGACCGCCTCGCTGCCCCTCTACTTCCAGCGCGGCTACCACACGCGCCAGCTCTCGATCTCGGGCGGCTGGAGCTACTCGAACGGCATGGTGGCCGATCTGGGCAAGATCAAATGGGGCGACAACGGCAACATCACCAACATTCAGCATATCGGCTTCCGCCGGGGACTGCACAAGGTCTCGTTCGGCGTGGGCTACTCCGACCAGGTGCGGATGGCTCACCGCGACATCGCGCCCCGCTGGGGGTACACCCTCACGGCGGGCTACACGTTCAACCCGACGAACCGCTACTTCAGCGACCTGATCTCGTTCTACGGCCAGGCCTATCTGCCGGGTGTGGCGCCTCACCACTCGCTCTCCGTGGCGGCCACCTACCAGACCTCGCTCGGCGGCTACAAGAACCCCCGCGGCAATGTCATGCTGAGCTACAAGTCCTCGCGCCTTATCCCGCGGGGCTTCTCGTCGGCCGACATCCTCTCGGACAACTACACGGCCGTCGAGGGCAACTACCAGCTGCCGCTGTGCTATCCCGAGGGGGGCATCGGCTCGGTGATCTACTTCAAGCGCATCCGCCTCAATGTCGGCGGCGACTACGCCCGCTTCCGGATCCCGGGATCGAAGGGGATGGCGAGGAGCGGAATCTGGTCGGCCGGCGGCGACGTGGTCTTCGATTTCAACCTCTTCCGCCAGCCGGCGTCGGCCACCTCGACCTTCACGCTGTCGTGCTACCACCCCTCGACCGGCGGGGTGTGGATCGGAGGGTCGCTCGGACTGCCGTTTTAGCAAATATTGTGGATCTTTTTGTATCTTTGCTGCAAATTTCGGTTTTATGACACAACGCTCGAAGTCGGGAATCAGCCCGAAAACGATCAAGTGGATCTGGGGGGTGGCCTTCGCCCCCTTCGTACTGCTGGCCCTGATGCTGCTGCTCACGGCGCTGGGGACGTTCGGCCGCCTGCCCTCGTTCGAGGAGCTGGAGAACCCCCGCAGCAACCTCGCGACGGAGATCTACTCCGAGGACGGGAAGGTCATCGGTACGTTCTTCGTGCAGAACCGCTCCTACGTGCAGTATGCCGACCTCTTCCCCGTTGACTCGACCCTCCACATCCGCCTCGACGGCCACGACGTGCCGCCGATCGTCGCGGCGCTCATCGCCACGGAGGATGCCCGCTTCCGCAGCCATTCGGGAATCGACATTCCCTCGCTGGCGCGTGTGGCCATCAAGACCGTGCTGTTGCAGAACACCTCCCAGGGCGGCGGCTCGACCATCACCCAGCAGCTGGCCAAGAACCTCTTCCCGCGCGACACGGCCCGCAACCGCAGCCGCGTGGCCCGGACGGCCAAGCTCGTCACCTCGAAACTCAAGGAGTGGATCACGGCCCTCAAACTCGAATACAACTACACGAAGGAGGAGATCGCCGCCATGTACCTCAATACGGTGGAGTACGGCTCGAACGCCTACGGCATCAAGTCGGCCGCCCACACCTTCTTCAACAAGGAGCCCGACGAACTCAACGTGCAGGAGGCGGCCGTGCTGGTAGGGGTGGTCAACGCCCCGACGCGCTACTCGCCGGTGCGCAACCCCGACAACGCCCTGGCCCGCCGCAACCTGGTCCTCTCGCGCATGGAGGAGGCCGGCGCCCTGACGCGCAAGCAGCGCGACTCGATTGCGGCGCTGCCCATCGTGCTGAACTACAAGCCCGTGTCGCACAATGAGGGAACGGCCACCTATTTCCGCGAGATGCTGCGGCTGGTGATGAACGCCGACCGCCCGAAGCGCAGCCAGTTCTACACGGAGTGGGACTACGACCAGGCCGTCAAGGAGTATGAGGAGAACCCGCTCTACGGCTGGTGCCACAAGAACCGCAAGGCCGACGGCTCGCCCTACAACATCTACCGCGACGGACTGAAGATCTATACGACGATCAACTCCACGATGCAGGCCTATGCCGAACAGGCGGTCCAGAAGCAGATGGAGACGGTCATCCAGCCCAAGATGGATGCCCAGTACCGGCGGACGAAGGTGCTGTTCCTCGATACGGACCAGGCGGAGCGCGACCGGATCATGCGCCAGGCCATCCGCTATTCGGACCGTTACCGCGAGATGAAGAACGACGGATTCAGCGACCGCGAGATCATGGCCTCGTTCGACAAGCCCTGTCGGATGAAGGTCTTCACCTACAAGGGCGAACGCGATACGCTGATGACGCCGCGTGACTCGATCCTCCACCACAAGCGCATCATGCGTGCGGCGATGGTGGCGATGGATCCCCGCACGGGCTACGTCAAGGCCTACGTCGGAGGGCCCAACTTCCGCTACTTCAAGTACGACATGGCCAAGCAGGGCAAGCGTCAGATCGGTTCGACGATCAAGCCCTTCGTCTATACGTTCGCCATCGACCACCTCGGCTTCACCCCCTGCACGATGGTGCCGAACCTGCCGACGACGATCGAGACGGCCAACGGTACGGCCTGGTCGCCGAAGGAGGCCGGCAAGGTCGTTTACGACGGCGTACTCCACCCGCTGCGCTGGGGTCTGGCCCGCAGCCGCAACAACTACTCGGCCTGGATCATGAAGCAGGCCAAACAGCCCGAAGCCGTCGCGGACTTCATCCACAACATGGGCATCCGCAGCTATATCGATCCGGTGCCGGCGCTGTGCCTCGGCACCTCGGAGTCGAACGTCTACGAGATGGTGAGCGCCTTCTCGACCTTCGCCAACGAGGGCGTGCACACCGACCCGATCTTCGTGACGCGCATCGAGGACCGGCAGGGCAACCTCATCGCCTCGTTCATCCCGCAGTCGCAGGATGCCATCAGCGAACGCACGGCCTATACGATGCTGACGATGCTCGAAGGGGTGGTCAATGCCGGTACGGCCGGGCGTCTGAAGTGGCAGTTCGGCCTCACGGACATGGAGATTGGCGGCAAGACCGGTACGTCGAACAAGAACCGCGACGCGTGGTTCATGTGCGTGGCCCCGAAGCTGGTGGCCGGAGCGTGGGTCGGCGGCGAGGATCAGTCGGTGCACTTCATCTCGGGCGGTGAGGGCAGCGTGGCCGCCCTGCCGATCGTGGGCGAGTTCCTCAAGCGCGTCTACGACGACGGCCGCCTCGGTGTGAGCCGTTCGGACCAGTTCGTGCGCCCGACGATGATGCCGCACTACGACTGCGAGGACGAGATGGATGCCGTCGGACCGGAGTCGAGCGACGATGACGAGTTCTTCGATTGACGCCCGCCGCGGAGAGTTTGATGACTGTGTGGAGCACACGCGCTGCTCCGAAGAGATACAACGCTTAGGTTAATTAGGAAAGAAGATGAAAATTGCCATTGTAGGCGCCAGCGGCGCCGTAGGTCAGGAGTTCCTGAAGATTCTCGAAGAGAGCGATCTGAAGATCGACGAACTGTTGCTGTTCGGTTCCGAGCGCAGTGCCGGCCGGACGTACCGCTTCCGCGGTCAGGATCTGACGGTCAAACTGCTGCAGCATAACGACGATTTCAAAGGGGTCGATTTCGCCCTGACGTCGGCCGGAGCCGGCACGTCGCGCGAATTCGCCGGGACGATCACCAAATACGGCACGGTGATGATCGACAACTCGAGTGCCTTCCGCATGGATGCCGATGTGCCTCTGGTGGTTCCGGAGGTCAATCCCGAGGATGCGAAGAACGCTCCGCGACGGATCATCGCCAACCCGAACTGCACGACGATCCAGATGGTCGTGGCGCTGAAGGCCATCGAGGGACTGTCGCACATCCGCCGCGTGCACGTGGCCACGTATCAGTCGGCCAGCGGCGCCGGTGCCACGGCCATGACCGAGCTGGTGAACCAGTATGCCGAACTGGCTGCCGGCAAGGAGCCGACGGTCGAGAAGTTCGCCTTCCAGCTGGCCTACAACGTGATCCCGCATATCGATGTCTTCACGGAGAACGACTATACGAAGGAGGAGATGAAGATGTTCAACGAGACGCGCAAGATCATGCATTCGGACATCCGCGTATCGGCAACGTGCGTGCGTGTGCCGGTGATGCGGGCCCACTCGGAGAGCATCTGGCTCGAGACGGAGCGTCCGGTATCGGTTGAGGAGGCCCGCGAGGCCTTTGCCCATGCCCAGGGGGTTGTGCTGATGGACGATCCGGCCAACAAGGTCTACCCGATGCCGCTGTTCATCGCCGGCAAGAATCCCGTCTACGTGGGGCGTATCCGCAAGGATCTGACCGATGAGAACGGGCTGACGTTCTGGTGCGTGAGCGATCAGATCCGCAAGGGTGCGGCACTGAATGCCGTGCAGATCCTCGAGACGCTGATCTAGGGCGTCTGCCTGGCCCGAATTCCGGGGCGGCTGTTGAACTCGGGGGGCTTGTGGCTGAATGCTGCCAGCCGAACTTCGGGACTGCCGTTGAACTCGGGAGCGGCGGTTGGATACCGACGCTGAATGTTCCGTTCTGAAAAACCGGTCGCCCGGTCCTGCAAGGGGCCGGGCAACCGTTGTTTACGGACGGGCGGGACGGATCAGATCTTCTCCAATTCGACGGTGAAGTGGCGCAGGATCGGCGCCTCGAACGTAATCCGGTAGCCGGTGGTGATCTCCTTGCGGCGCTCGTAGATGTTGCGGCAGGCGGCGGCGATCACCCGGATGTGGTTGTCGGTGTAGACCCGGCGCGGGATGGCCAGACGCAGCAGCTCGAGGGCCGGATAGCGGTTCTCGTGCGTATCCGGATCGCGGTCGGCCAGGATCGAGCCGATCTCCACGCCGCGGATTCCCGCCTCGACGTAGAGCTCCACGGCCAGCGTCTGGGCGATGAACTGCTCCTTGGGCAGATTCGGCAGCACCTTCTTGGCGTCGATGAAGATGGCGTGACCGCCGGCCGGACGCTGGTAGGGGACGCCGTACTCATCGAGCAGGTCGCCCAGCAGCTTCACCTGGCGGATGCGGGCATCGAGCTGCTCGAACTCCGTATTCTCGTCCAGACCCACGGCCAGGGCATCCATGTCGCGACCCGACATGCCGCCGTAGGTGACGTAGCCTTCGTACATGATGCAGAACGACATGGCGCGCGTGAAGAGCTCCTCGGAACGCATTGCCACGAAACCGCCCATGTTCACCACACCGTCCTTCTTGGCCGAGATGGTCATGATGTCGGCATAGGAGTAGATCTCGCGCGTGATCTCCTTGATGCTCTTGTCGGCGTAACCCTCCTCGCGGGTCTTGATGAAGTAGGCGTTCTCGGCGAAGCGGGCCGAGTCGATGAGCAGGGGCACCCCGTAACGGCGGCAGACCTCGGCCGTCTCGCGGATGTTGCGCATCGATACGGGCTGGCCGCCGGCCGTGTTGTTGGTGATGGTCAGCACGACGCACGGCACCTTCTCACGCGGATTCTCACGCAGGACCTTCTCCAGTTTGGCCGTGTCCATCTCGCCCTTGAACGGGATTTCGAGCTGTGTGTCGGCGGCGGCATCGATCGTGCAGTCGACGGCGTGGCAGCGGCGGAATTCGATATGGCCCTTCGTGGTGTCGAAGTGGGAGTTGCCGGGGACGATGTCGCCCTCGTGGAGCAGGGCCGAGAAGATGACGTTCTCGGCGGCACGGCCCTGGTGCGTCGGCAGGAAGTAGGGCATGCCGAAGAGGCGCTCGACAACGGCCTTCAGGCGGAAGTACGACGCGGCACCGGCATAACTCTCGTCGCCGGTCATCATGGCGGCCCACTGGTGGTCGGACATCGAGCCCGTACCCGAATCGGTCAGCAGGTCGATCGTCACCTGGTCGGCGCGCAGCTTGAAGAGGTTGTAGTGAGCCTCGCGGATCCACGCTTCACGTTCTTCGCGGGTGGAGGTCCGGATCGCTTCGGTCATTTTGATCCGGTAGGGTTCTGCATAGGGTAGTTTCATGGTCGGTAAAGATGATAGTTTGTCGGTTATACGATCAAAATTAAGCAAAATTTTCGAGATTTGCCCCTTTCGGGCATTCAAATTGTTCGTTCGTGGTGCAAATTTGCAATCGGGCGGGCGCTCTTTCTGCCGGATACTCCGGACGACCGGAGGCCTCTCTTGCGCTCCGGCCCGGAGAAGGAACGACTCGGAAAGGGAAATTTTCAACTTTTTTAAAAAATTTTGCGGCGGGTTTGGTTTTTCTGCGCGAAAGAGCGTATCTTCGCAACGCGAAATGCCGCTAATCCGATGGTGGAGAGAATTCAATATGTGCTGATTCTGCTACTTTTCGTGCTGACGGGAAGTTTGGAAGGAGTATCTTTCCGGTGTGAGGACCACGGGATCCAGACCGTGCTGACCCAATCGTCGGATTCCGACACTTCCGATTCCGCCCGCAATACGCTCTCCGCCTGGACTCATTCGTTTTGCTGTGATTATTCGGCCGAAACACCGGTCGTAAACTTCGAACACAAGGCCCTCGTCCGGCAGCGCGCCGCCGTGCGCAGCGCCGTCGAGACGGCTTTCGGAGTCCGTATGGCTACCCGTCTGCATGCCTGCATGACGGGTGGCGATGCCGTGGATTACTACGTCTATTCGCTCGGGCGTCTGCTGATTTGACCCGCCCGCTCCGTCCGCATGGTCCGATACCGTCCGCCGGCCCCGGGTCGCGGCGTGCGTCTTGGTGTGGAGGGAGCCCTTCTCCGGTCTGCGGATCGCCCGGTTCGCCGACCGCAGCAACTGTCGAATCCAATAAATTAAGTATATATATATGTATTTCACGCTATTGGTGGTCGTCATACTTACGGCCATTGCGCTGGTTGCAGTCGCGCTGGGCATCGCCCGCGCCATCTCGCCGCGTTCGTACAACCCCCAGAAGGGTGAGGCCTACGAGTGCGGTATCCCGACGCGCGGACGTTCGTGGATGCAGTTCAAGGTGGGTTACTACCTCTTTGCCATCCTCTTCCTGATGTTCGACGTCGAGACGGTCTTCCTCTTCTCGTGGGCCGTCGTCGTGCAGGATCTCGGCACCTACGGACTGGTGAGCATCCTGTTCTTCCTGGTCGTATTGATTTTGGGCCTGGCCTATGCCTGGCGGAAAGGAGCTTTGGAATGGAAGTAAAGAATCCCCGTATCAAGTCGATGAAGTACGAAGACTTCAACGACAACGAGTACATCGAAGCGATGGTGCGCGAACTGCGCGAAAACGGCACGAACGTCGTCGTGGGCTGCCTCGACGAGGTGATCGAGTGGGGCCGCAGCAACAGCCTCTGGCCGCTGACCTTCGCCACGAGCTGCTGCGGTATCGAATTCATGGCCGTGGGCGCCGCCCGCTACGACTTTGCCCGCTTTGGGTTTGAAGTGGCCCGCGCCTCCCCGCGTCAGGCCGACTTCATCATGGTCGCCGGCACCATCACCCACAAGATGGCCCCCGTGCTCAAGCGACTCTACGACCAGATGCCCGACCCGAAATATGTCATCGCAACGGGCGGCTGCGCCATCAGCGGCGGTCCGTTCAAGAAGTCGTACCACGTGGTCAACGGCGTGGACAAGATCCTTCCGGTGGATGTCTACATTCCCGGCTGCCCGCCGCGTCCCGAGGCGATGCTCTACGGACTGATGCAGCTGCAGCGCAAGGTCAAGGTGCAGCGCTTCTTCGGCGGCGTGAACCGCCAGATCAGCGAAAAGGAGTACGACGAGCTGATGCGTCGCGACCTGACGGCCGAAAAGAACGAACTCAATGTTGAAGAAGGAGATCCGAAACATGAACAGTAATCTGAAAGATAAAATCACGGCGTGGGAACCCGCAGCCGTGTGGTCGGAGAGCGGCGACGGATTGTTCACCATCCCGGCCGAGCGGTTCCACGACCTGGCCCGGCGTCTGCACGACGAGGGCTTCGACTTCCTGCGCAGCCTCACCGGCATGGACTGGGTTGAGGAGGGCTTCGGCGTGGTCTACCACCTCGAGGCAACGGCCACGGGCGAGAATGTCGTCCTGCGGACGCTGACCGCCGATCGCGAAAATCCGGTGCTTCCGTCGGTTTGCGACCTGTGGAAGACCGCCGAACTGAACGAACGCGAGGTGTTCGACTACTTCGGCGTGCGCTTCCTGAACCACCCCGACATGCGGCGTCTCTTCCTGCGCGACGACTGGGTGGGCTACCCGCTGCGCAAGGATTACGATCCGTCGCTGAATCCCCTGCGGATGAGCAACGAGGTCTCGAAGGACAGCACCGCCTCGTACGAGCTGATGCCCGATGGCAGCATCATCCGCAAACGAAACGTCCTCTTCGAGGAGGAGGAGTACGTCATCAACATCGGTCCCCAGCACCCCGCCACCCACGGCGTGCTGCGTTTCCGCGTCTCGCTCGAGGGTGAGATCATCCGCAAGCTCGATGCCCACTGCGGATACATCCACCGCGGTATCGAGAAGATGTGCGAGGAGCTGACCTATCCGCAGACGCTGGCCCTGACCGACCGTCTGGACTACCTCGGCGCCTCGCAGAACCGCCACGCCCTCTGCATGTGTATCGAGAAGGGGCTCGGTGTGGAGGTCTCGGACCGCGTGAAGTACATCCGCACGATCATGGACGAGCTGCAGCGTATCGATTCGCACCTGCTCTTCTTCTCATGTCTCTGCATGGACATGGGCGCCCTGACGGCCTTCTTCTACGGATTCCGCGACCGCGAAAAGGTCCTCGACATCCTCGAACAGACCACCGGCGGCCGTCTGATCCAGACCTACAACACCATCGGCGGCGTACAGGCCGACATCCACCCCGAATTCGTGCGCAAGACCAAGGAGTTCATCGCCTACATGCGTCCGAAGCTGCGCGAGTACCACGAGGTCTTCACGGGCAACGTCATCGCCCAGGAGCGTCTGAAGGGTACGGGCGTGCTGACGCGCCGCGACGCCATCTCGTTCGGCGCTACGGGCGGTACGGGCCGCGCCTCGGGCTGGGCCTGCGACGTGCGCAAGCGCCACCCCTATGCCGCCTATGACAAGGTGCAGTTCAACGAGGTGCTCTTCACCGAGGGCGACTGCTTCGCCCGCTACATGGTCCGCATGCGCGAGATCGAGGAGAGCATGAACATCATCGAACAGCTGATCGACAACATCCCCGAGGGCGAATACCAGCTGAAGATGAAGCCCGTGATCCGCATCCCCGAGGGCACCTACTATTCGGCCGTCGAGGGGAGCCGCGGCGAGTTCGGCGTCTTCATCGAGAGCCGCGGCGACAAGTATCCCTACCGCATGAAGTTCCGCTCGACGGGCCTTCCGCTGGTCGCCTGCCTGGACACCATCGCCCGCGGCGCGAAGATCGCCGACCTGATCGCCATCGGCGGTACGCTCGACTATGTGGTTCCCGATATTGACCGTTAAACGCAAAACCCGAAGATATGTTTGATTTCAGCATAATTACAAGCTGGGTCCACGGACTGCTGACGTCGTGGATGCCCGAGGGCCTGGCGATCTTCCTCGAATGCGTGATCATCGGCGTCTGCCTGCTGCTGATGTATGCCGTGATCGCCATCGTGATGATCTTCATGGAGCGCAAGGTCTGCGCAGCGTTCCAGTGCCGTCTGGGCCCGATGCGCGTGGGGCCGTGGGGCACGGTGCAGGTCTTCTGCGACGTGCTGAAGATGCTCACCAAGGAGATCATCACCATCCGCCATTCGGACCGTTTCCTCTACAACCTGGCCCCCTACATCGTCATCCTGGCCTCGGTGATGGCCTTCGCCTGCCTGCCCGTGGCACGGGGGCTGGAGATCCTCGACTTCAACGTCGGCGTCTTCTTCCTGATGGCCGCCTCGTCGATCGGCGTGGTGGGCATCCTGCTCGCCGGCTGGAGCTCGAACAACAAGTATTCGCTCATCGGCGCCATGCGAAGCGGCGCGCAGATGATCTCCTACGAGCTGTCGATCGGACTGTCGATCCTGACGATTGTCGTGCTGACCGATACGATGCAGTTCTCCGAGATCGTCGAGCGGCAGGCCGACGGGTGGTTCCTCTTCAAGGGTCACATCCCGGCGCTGATCGCCTTCGTCATCTACCTCATCGCCGGCAACGCCGAGGTCAACCGCGGCCCGTTTGACCTGCCGGAGGCCGAGTCGGAGCTCACGGCCGGATACCACACCGAGTATTCGGGCATGCACTTCGGACTGTTCTACGTGGCGGAGTTCGTCAACCTGTTCATCATCTCGGGCGTGGCGGCCACGATCTTCCTCGGAGGATGGATGCCGCTGCACATCCCCGGCTGGGAGGGCTTCAACACCGTCATGGACTACATCCCGGGCTTCATCTGGTTCTTCGCCAAGGCCTTCTTCGTGGTGTGGCTGCTGATGTGGATCAAGTGGACCTTCCCGCGTCTGCGCGTCGACCAGATTCTGACCCTCGAGTGGAAATACCTCGTGCCGATCGGACTGGTGAACCTGCTGCTGATGGTCATTGTCGTCGTATTCAAACTGCATTTCTGATTATGAGCTATATCAAAGGACTTTTCCACGGCATGGGCACCCTGGCCACGGGTATGAAGGTTACCTTCAAGGAGTTCTTCACGCCGAAGGTCACCGAGCAGTACCCCGAGAACCGGGCTACGCTGAAGATGTACGACCGCTACTGCGGCGAACTGGCCATGCCTCACGACGCCGAAGGGCACAACAAGTGCATCGCCTGCGGGCTTTGCCAGACGAACTGCCCCAACGGCACGATCCACCTGGTGACCGAGATGGTCACCGATCCCGAAACGGGCAAGAAGAAGAAACGGCTCGTACGCTACGAATACGACCTGGGATCGTGCATGTTCTGCCACCTGTGCGTGAACGGCTGCCCGACGGGCGCCATCCGCTTCACCACGAAGTTCGAACACGCGGTCTTCACCCGTGAAAAACTCGTCAAACAACTCAATCGCTAAGCCATGGAGATAACACTCGAACTGATCGTTTTCATCATTCTCGCCCTCTTCACGTGCGTGAATGCCATCCTGGCCGCGACGACCAAGCGTATCCTGCGTGCTGCGACCTACCTGCTCTTCGTGCTCTTCGGCACGGCGGGCATCTACTTCCAGCTCAACTACTCGTTTCTGGGAGCCGTGCAGCTGCTGATCTACGCCGGCGGTATCACGGTGCTCTACGTCTTCTCGATCCTGCTGACGTCGAGCGAGGGCGACAAGGCCCCCGATCTGAAGGGTTACAAACTCGTCGCGGGACTGATTGCCACGGTGCTGAGTCTGGGCGTCTGCCTGTGGGTGATGCTGCGCCACGACTTCCTGCCGCAGCACTTCGAACACGGCGAACTCGGCGTGCGGACCATCGGCCATGCGCTGATGAGCGCCGACAAATACGGTTACGTGCTGCCCTTCGAGGTTATCAGCGTGCTGCTGCTGGCCTGCATCGTCGGCGGTATCATGATCGCCCGCAAACGCTAAAAAAGTACGGCTATGATCAAAATGGAATATTACCTCATCGTCTCCACGATCCTGATGTTCGTGGGCATCTACGGATTCGTCACGCGGCGCAACCTGCTGGCGATGCTGATCTCCGTGGAGCTGATCCTCAATTCGGTGGATATCAACTTTGTGGTTTTCAACCGTTTCCTCTTTCCCGAGCAGCTGGAGGGCTTCTTCTTCACGCTCTTTGCCATCGGCGTCAGTGCCGCGGAGACCGCCGTGGCCATCGCCATCATCATCAACATCTACCGCAACATCCGCAACATCGAGGTCAAGAACCTGCGGGAGATGAAGTGGTAAACCCCGTGCACGAATGCTTATGGAATATACGATTCTGATTCTGTTGCTGCCCTTTCTGAGCTTCCTCGTGCTGGGGCTCGCGGGCATGAAACTCCGCCCCGTGGTGGCGGGGGCCATCGGCACGGCGGTGCTGGCCGTGGTGGCCGTGCTGAGCTATGCGACGGCCTGGGAGTACTTCTCCGCCGGACGCGATGCCGCCGGCGTCTTCCCGACGATCATCCCCTGGAACCGGGTCTGGCTGCCCATTGCCGGTAACCTGCACATCGATCTGGGCATCCTGCTCGACCCGATCTCGGTGATGATGCTCGTGGTCATCTCGACCGTCTCGCTCATGGTCCACATCTACTCGTTCGGATACATGAAGGGCGAGCGGGGCTTCCAGCGCTATTACGCCTTCCTGTCGTTGTTCACGATGAGCATGATGGGGCTGGTCGTGGCGACGAACATCTTCCAGATGTACCTCTTCTGGGAGCTGGTGGGTGTCAGCTCCTACCTGCTGATCGGCTTCTACTACACGAAGCCCGAGGCGATCGCCGCTTCGAAGAAGGCCTTCATCGTGACGCGTTTCGCCGACCTGGGCTTCCTGATCGGTATCCTCGTCTACGGCTACTACGCCGGCACGTTCACCTTCACGCCCGCCGCCTCGACGCTGGCTGCCGCCGGGGTGATGATCCCGCTGGCGCTGGGGCTGATGTTCATCGGCGGCGCCGGCAAGAGCGCCATGTTCCCGCTGCACATCTGGCTGCCCGACGCCATGGAGGGCCCGACGCCCGTCTCGGCACTGATCCATGCCGCGACGATGGTCGTGGCGGGAGTCTACCTCGTGGCGCGGATGTTCCCGCTCTTTGTGGGCTACGCCCCCGAGGTGCTGCACTGGACGGCCTACATCGGCGCCTTCACGGCCCTGTATGCCGCCGTGGTGGCCTGCGTGCAGAGCGACATCAAGCGCGTGCTGGCCTTCAGTACCATCTCGCAGATCGGCTTCATGATCGTGGCGCTGGGCGTCTGCACGTCGAACGATCCTCATGCGGGCGGTCTGGGCTACATGGCCTCGATGTTCCACCTCTTCACCCACGCCATGTTCAAGGCGCTGCTCTTTCTGGGCGCCGGCGCCATCATCCACGCCGTGCACTCGAACGAGATGTCGACGATGGGCGGCCTGCGCAAGTACATGCCCGTGACGCACATTACCTTCCTGGTGGCCTGCCTGGCCATTGCCGGCATCTGGCCCTTCAGCGGATTCTTCTCGAAGGATGAGATCCTCACGGCCTGCTTCTCGTTCAGCCCCGTGATGGGGTGGGTGATGACCGCCATCGCCGGCCTGACCTCCTTCTACATGTTCCGCCTCTACTACGGCATCTTCTGGGGCCGCGAGAACCGCGAACTCCATGCCGCCCATACGCCTCACGAGGCCCCCGTTGCGATGACGCTCCCGCTGGTGATCCTCGCCGTAGTGACCTGCGTGGCGGGATTCATCCCCTTCGGGCAGTTCGTCTCGGCCGACGGACAGGCCTATACGATCCACATCGACGGCAGCGTGGCGACGCTGAGCCTCTGCGTGGCCGTGGTGGCCATTGCCCTGGCCACGTGGATGTACGCCCGTGAGAAGCAGCCCGTGGCCGACCGTCTGGCCGAGACCTTCAGCGGCCTGCACCGCGCGGCCTACCACCGCTTCTACATCGACGAGGTCTACCAGTTCATCACCCACCGCGTGATCTTCGGCTGCATCTCGACGCCGATCGCCTGGTTCGACCGCCACGTCGTCGACGGCTTCATGAACCTGCTGGCCACCACCGCCAACGGCGCCGCATGCCTCATCCGCGGCATGCAGAGCGGCAGCGTGCAGCGTTACTGCATCTGGTTCCTGGGCGGCGCGCTGGGACTGACGATCCTGATTCTTTTAATCTGCTAATCGGAACGTGTTATGAATATCTTATCCCTGTTTCCTGCCGTGCCCCTGCTGATGATGCTGGGGTTGTGGCTCTCGAAGTCGCGGCGGCAGATCCATACCGTGATGGTGGTGGGCTCGTCGGTGCTGCTGGCGCTGGCCATCGCCCTCGTGGTCCGCTACCTCGGCCTGCGCGAGGCGGGTGAAACGGCCCAGATGCTCCTGACGGACAGCGTCGCGTGGTTCGCCCCGCTCAACATCCACTACGCCGTGGGTGTCGACGGCATCTCGGTGGCCATGCTCCTGCTGTCGGCCATCATCGTCTTCACGGGTACCTTCGCCTCGTGGCAGATGCAGAAGGACGTGAAGGCCTATTTCCTGTGGTTCTGTCTGCTGAGCGTCGGCGTCTTCGGATTCTTCATCTCGGTCGACCTCTTCACGATGTTCATGTTCTACGAGGTGGCCCTGATCCCGATGTACCTGCTGATCGGCGTCTGGGGCAGCGGCCGCAAGGAGTATTCGGCCATGAAGCTGACGCTGATGCTCATGGGCGGTTCGGCCCTGCTGCTGATCGGCATCCTGGGCATCTACTTCGGCGCCGGCGCCACGACGATGAACGTACAGGAGATCGCCGCGCTGCACAACATCCCCATCCAGCTGCAGCGGATCTGGTTCCCGCTGGTCTTCATCGGATTCGGCGTACTGGGGGCGCTCTTCCCCTTCCACACGTGGAGCCCCGACGGTCACGCTTCGGCCCCGACGGCCGTCTCGATGCTGCACGCCGGCGTGCTGATGAAGCTCGGCGGCTACGGCTGCTTCCGCGTGGCGATGTACCTGCTGCCCGATGCGGCCCACGAGCTGAGCTGGATCTTCATCATCCTGACGACCATCTCGGTGGTCTACGGCGCCTTCTCGGCCTGCGTGCAGACCGACCTGAAGTACATCAACGCCTACTCGTCGGTGTCGCACTGCGGTCTGGTGCTCTTCGCCATCCTGATGATGAACACCACGGCCTCGACGGGCGCCATCCTGCAGATGCTGAGCCACGGTCTGATGACGGCGCTCTTCTTCGCGCTGATCGGCATGATCTACGGCCGTACGCATACGCGTGACGTGCGCCAGCTGCGCGGTCTGATGAAGGTGATGCCCTTCCTGGCCGTCGGCTACGTCATCGCGGGTCTGGCAAACCTGGGTCTGCCGGGTCTGAGCGGCTTCGTGGCCGAGATGACGATCTTCAACGGCGCCTTCATGAACGACGATACGTTCCACCGCGTGGTGACGATCATCGCCTGCACGTCGATCGTCATTACGGCGGTCTACATCCTGCGCGTCATCGGGAGAATCCTCTACGGCACGTGCGAAAACCCCGAGCACCTGAAGCTCTCCGACGCCACGTGGGACGAGCGGTTCTCGGTCATCTGCCTCATCATCGCCGTTGCCGGACTGGGCCTCGCCCCGCTGTGGGTGAGCGACATGATCCGCGGCAGCGTCTCGGAACTCATTGCACACATCTTGAGCTAAAGCGACTATGGATTACACCTCGATATTTCCGCTGATGCGGGCCGAACTGACCCTCACGGCAATCCTTGTCCTCGTTTTCCTCTACGACCTGATCGCCGGCGAACGCGGTCACCGCCACTTCTCGGCCGTGACGTGCTGCCTGCTGCTCGTACAGGTGGTGGTCAACCTCATCCCGGGCCCCGAAGGGGAGCTCTTCGGCGGGATGTTCCGCACGGTGCCGATGGACGGCGTGGTGAAGAGCATCCTCACGATCGGCGCCCTGATTGTCTGCCTGCAGGCCGACCGCTGGCTGCAGCGTGAGGACACCCACCACAAGCAGGGCGAGTTCTACATCCTGACCCTCTCGACACTGCTGGGCATGTACTTCATGATCTCGGCGGGCCATTTCCTGATGTTCTTCATCGGACTGGAGCTGGCTTCGGTGCCGATGGCCTGCCTGGTGGCCTTCGACAAGTACCGCCACCACTCGGCCGAGGCCGGGGCGAAGTACATCCTCTGCGCCCTCTTCTCGAGCGGGCTGATGCTCTTCGGCATCTCGTTCCTCTACGGCACGACCGGTACGCTCTACTTCGAGGACATGGCTCCGCGCCTCTCGGCCTCGCCGCTCGAGATCATGGCCATGGTCTTCTTCTTCTCGGGACTGGGCTTCAAGATCTCGCTCGTGCCGTTCCACCTCTGGACGGCCGACGCCTACCAGGGCGCCCCGACGGCCGTCACCTCCTACCTGTCGGTCGTGTCGAAGGGGGCTGCGGCGTTCGTCCTCTTCACGACGCTCGTCAAGGTCTTCTCGCCGCTGGTTGAGGAGTGGCAGACGCTGCTGTGGATCGTCACGGTGCTGAGCATCACGGTGGCCAACCTCTTCGCCCTGCGGCAGAAGGATCTCAAGCGATTCATGGCCTTCTCGTCGATCTCGCAGGCCGGATACATCATGCTGGCCGTCATCGGCGGCAGCGCACTCGGCATGACCTCGCTGGTCTTCTACGTACTGGTCTACATGGCGGCCAACCTGGCGGTCTTCGGCGTGCTGTCGACCGTCGAGCAGCACTCCGGCGGCAAGGTCTCGCTCGAGGACTACAACGGATTCTACCGCACGAACCCCAAACTGGCCGTGATGATGATGCTGGCGCTCTTCTCGCTGGCGGGCATTCCGCCCTTCGCGGGTTTCTTCTCGAAGTTCTTCGTCTTTGCGTCGGCCTTCGAGTCGGGATTCCACGTGCTGGTCTTCATCGCGCTGCTCAACACGGTGATCTCGCTCTACTACTACCTGCTGATCGTCAAGGCGATGTTCATCACCCCCTCCGACCAGCCGATCGCCACCTTCCGCAGCGACAACTACACGCGCATCAGCCTGACGCTGTGCATGGCCGGTGTGCTGCTGCTGGGCGTCGCGAGCGTCGTCTACGACAGCATCAATGCCCTCGCCTTCGGATTCTGATCCGGGGCGGTCAACCCCAACTGCAGAGAGGTGCGACACACGGTCGCACCTCTCTTTTTTTGCGGCTCTTTGCGCGGCGGTGGTGGAATTTGCGGATTTTCGCTATTTTTGCAGCCTAACCCTACGCTTATGCCGTTTGCCAGCCTGCGCCGGATCACCGTCCGGCAGATCATCTGGGCGGGGTGTCTGGTGACCCTGCTCTACGCCCTCCTGAGCCGGGGCGTCTACCATTCGGACGAACATTTCCAGATCCTGGAATATGCCCGCATGCACCTCTTCGGAAGCCCCACGGCCGACCATCTGGCCTGGGAATATCCCTTGCAGATGCGTTCCGGCGTGCAGCCCTTCGTGGCGTGGTGCCTGGGCCGGGCGCTGGTCGGGATGGGCATCTGGTCGCCCTGGCTGGCCGTGACGCTGCTGCAGCTGGCGAGCGCCCTGCTGTCGGTCGTTGTGCTGCTCTTCTTCTACCGCACGGTGTGCGACACGCTGACGCTCTCCGGGCGCAAATGGTTCCTGCTGACGGGATTCTGCCTCTGGTTCATGGCCTATCTCCACGTCCACTTCAGCGCCGAGATGCTGTCGGGCAACCTCATGCTGCTGCTGGCGGCGCTGACGATGCGCTGGCTGCGGCACGGGGACGGAGGTCGCGAGGCGGCGTGGGGAGTGCTGCTCGGGGCCGTGGCCGGTCTGCTCTTCATCGTACGCTACCAGACGGGATTCGCCCTGTTGGGGTATGGTCTCTGGCTGCTGGTCTACCGCCGCCGCTGGCGCCTCTATGCGGGGCTGGCGGTCGGTGTGGTCGTGATGCTGGGTGTGGGGATGCTGGCCGACCGCTGGCTCTACGGCGAGTGGACCTGCGCCCCGTGGAACTACCTGCAGGAGAATATCCTCCATGCCCGCATGGATCAGTTCCGCCACGAACCCTGGTGGTATTATCTGACGGCTCCGGTGCTCGAGGGGGGCATCCTCTTCGGGTTGCTGGCGCTGGTGGCCACGATCGGCTTCTTCTGGCGGCATCCGCGCCACGTCGTCACGTGGATGCTCGTGCCGTTCCTGCTGGTCCACTTCCTGCTGGCTCACAAGGAGCTGCGCTTCTTCTTTCCGGCACTCTTCTTCCTGCCGTGGTTCCTGGTCGAGTTGTTCCGCGGAGCGGGTGAACGTTTTGCCGGGCGCGGCTGGCGCTGGGTGCTGGGACTGATGGTGGTGATGAACTGCTGCGTGATGCTCTACAACCTCACGCTGCCCACTCCCGACATCTATTTCTATCGCGTCATGCGCGACTACTGTCGCGGCAAGGGGGAGGTTGTGGCGCTGAATCTTGCCGACGAGGCGACCTACTACAGCCGCATGCAGCGCTTTGCGGAGCCGGCACGGGTGGTCGAGGCGCGGTTCTACCTCCCCGACAACCTCGAACTCCTCCATTTCGAGACGCCCGAAGCGTTGCAGGAGGCGGCCCGCAGTCTGACGGCCGAAGGTCGCCGCGTGGTGATCCTCTCGACGGATCCCGAACTGGCCGAACACGCCCCGCTCAAGTTGCGCAAGGTGGTCTGGAGCCCCTATCCAGCGTGGGTGGTGCGCCATTTCAACTTCAACGACTGGACGCGTTTTGCCGTCCGTTCGAAGAATATCTACGAGGTGATTCCCTCCGGCGAATGACCCTCTCCGGCTGTTTGACGACGGCCGTGCGGGGTGCTCTTCGATTCGGAAGATTCGCCGTTTGGCCCGGTGTTCAGCGGCGTTCGAGTTCGAGCAGCTGTCGTTTGACGGTGAGTCCGGCGGCATAGCCCGTCAGCGAACCGTCGCGACCGATGACGCGGTGGCAGGGGATCAGGATGGCGATCGGATTGCGGTTGTTGGCCATCCCCACAGCCCGGCAGGCACGCGGTTGACCGATGGCCCGGGCGATCTCCCCGTAGGTCCGCGTTTCGCCGCAGGGAATGCGTCGCAGTTCGCTCCAGACCCGCTGTTGGAACTCCGTGCCGCGCGGTGCGAGGGGCAGTGTGAAGTTGCGCCGCCGTCCGGCAAAGTATTCGCCAAGCTCCGCGGCAGCCTGCCATAGCAGTCGGCAGGCCCTCTCTTCGGGCGTTGTCGACTCCTGGGTACTCTTTTCGGGTTCCGATGCGGCTTCGGCGGGCTGTTCCAGTCCGGTTCCCTCTGACAGCTCCGGTTCGCGACCGATAGACAGATCCGATCCGGCCCCTTTCAACAGCTCCGGTTCGTGACCGATGGACAGTTCCGATCCGGTCCCTTTCAACAGCTCCGGTTCGTGACCGATGGACAGTTCCGATCCGGTCCCTTTCAACAGCTCCGGTTCGCGATCGGCGGTCTGTTCCGATCCGGCCCTTTCCGACAGCTCCGGCCCGTGGGCAAGCAACTGCGACCCGACGGGAACCCTCCGCCCGAAGTGCAGCGAGACGATAGCTTCGGCCGTGGCGGTGATGCTTACCGGCCCGACCGGCGTCTCGATCTGAAGCGTGCGGGTCACCTCCCTCATCCCGGTTACAGGTGTTTGAGCGTGTAGTCAATCATCTTCTGCCGCACGTTGGCCGTATCATCGGGCATCATCGAGTGGTTCTGGTCCGGATAGACCATCATGTCGTACTGCTTGCCGGCGCGGTTCAGCGCACGGGCCATCTCGACGGTGTTCTGGAAGTGGACGTTGTCGTCGGCCGTGCCGTGGATGATCAGCAGCCGCGTCTTCCGGTCGTCGAGCATCCGCGCGAAGTGGATCGGCGAGTATTTGTCGTAGCCGTCGGCGTTGTACTGCGGCAGGTTGTTGTAGATCTCGGTGTAGATCGTGTCGTAGTAGCGCCACGAGGTGACCGGCGCCACGGCGATCGCCATGCGGAACAGGCCGTTGCCCTTCAGGGCGCAGCTCAGGGCCATGAATCCGCCGTAGGACCAGCCGTAGATGCCGATGCGCGCCGAGTCTACCCACTCCTGTGCGGCCATGTAGCGGGCCAGCGAGAGCTGATCCTCGACCTCCAGGGCGCCGAGGCGTCCGTAGGTCTGTTTCTTGAACTTCTCGCCGCGGAATCCCGTGCCGCGTCCGTCGGCGCAGACCACGACGTAGCCCTTCTCCGCCAGGGCATCCTCCCAGTCCATCGTCCAGCGGTCGGCCACCTGCTGCGAGCCGGGGCCTGAATACTGCGTCAGCAGCACGGGGTAGCGCTGCGCAGGGTCAAAACCGCGCGGAAACACCCGGTAGGCATTCAGCGTGTCGCCGCGCTCGGTCGTGAAGCGGAAAAACTCCTTGACGGGACGTCCCTCGGCCTGCAGTTCGGCCCGCAGTGCGCGGCTGTCGGCCAGCGTGCGCAACCGTTCGCCGGCGGCGTTGCACACCTCGGTGACGTTGGGGGTCGAGACGTTCGAGAAGGTGGTGATGAAGTATTTCATCCCCCGGCTCGGCGAGACGCTGTAGTAGCCCTCGCCCCGCGTCAGACGCTGCTTGTCGCTGCCGTCGAGGCGCACGCTGTAGAGGTTGCGGCGCAGCGGCGAGGTCTCGGTCGAGAGGTACCAGACACGTTTGCCGTCCGTTCCGACGACGTCGGTCACCTCCCACGGTCCCTTGGTCACCTGTTCGAGCAGCCCGCGGCGCAGGCTGTAGAGGTAGAGGTGCATGTAGCCCGTGTGGCTCTCCTGCCGCACGAGGAAGCGGTCGCGGTCGACGAAGGTCACCGTCTTGTCGTCGACCCGCTCGACATACTGCTGCGCCCGCTCCTCGTAGACCGTACGCTGGGCGCCGTGGGGCTCGCAGACCACCATCTCGAAGGTGTTCTGACGGCGGTTGAGCCGGTAGTACCACGGCCGTCCGTCGGGTGTCCAGCCGATGCGCGGAATGTACTGATCGGTTTCGGGACCCGTCTCGAGGCGCTTTTTCTCCCCCGTGGCGAGGTCGGCCACCCACAGTTCGACCTCCGAATTGGCCTCGCCGGCCTTCGGATACTTGAACGAGTAGGCCTGGTTGTAGAGTTTGCCGTCGAAGCGCATCATCTCCATCAGCGGCACGCGGCTCTCGTCGAAACGCAGGTAGGCCAGTTTCTGCCCGTCGGGCGAGAAGGCGTAGGCCCGCGTGATGCCGAACTCCTCCTCGTAGACCCAGTCCGTGGTGCCGTTGATCACCTCGTTCCAGCGGCCGTCGTCGGTGATCCGCTGCGAGCGCTGCGTCTCGATGTCGTAGACATAGAGGTCGTTGCGGTCGGAGTAGGCGATCCGCCGCCCGTCGGGCGAGAACGTCGCGTCGCGCGGAGCCTCGGCCTCGCGCAGGACGGGTTGAAGGCGTCCGTCGCGGAGGAGCGTGTAGCTCGTCGTGTAGGAGTGGCGGTAGATGGGGTGGGAGCCCGAGGCGATGAGGATCGACCGCTCGTCGGGCGACAACAGATAGTCCGTGATCTCGAGGTTGGGCGCCGGCGTCGGGAGCAGGCTCACGCCCCGCTCCTCCGAGGCGTAGGCATAGCGGCGGATGTCGTTGCCCTCGAGGGTGGTGTAGTGTTCGCCGTCGTTCATCGAGCGGATGCCCCGCACCGTTTCGTTCATGCCCTTGAGCCGGGCGATTTCGGCATATTCCTCACCGGCCGCGGCCCGGCCGGTCGTGCAAAGAAGCGCCGCACAGCCCAGCATCGTGGCTGCCCGGCGGGCGCTTCGGGTCGTAAGTCTCTTCATCGTGTGATGCGCTGCTCGTTTCAGGGTCGGTTGGGTATCAGATGTCCTCGACGTCGAAGTCGTAGCCGAGGCGCTTGCCCGTGACGAACTTCGAGTTGTCCATCTTCGTGTTGAACTGGTCCACCGTGACGCGTTTGTTCTCCTCGTAGGGGGGCATCAGCAGGTCGAAGTCGAGCGAATAGGCGATGGCCGCCTCCAGCACGTCGACCAGCGCGTCGCGGTCGATCTCCTTCTTGCCGAAGCTCATGGCCCGCATCGAGGTCTGCTGCTTGCCCTCGGCGAAGTAGCACCGTTCGCGGTTGATGAAGATCCGCCCGATGAGGTAGCCCTCGTCGGCGTTGCGGTTGAACTTGAACGAGTCGGAGAGGAAGTTGTAGATGTTGATCAGTCCGCAGTAGGAGTTCTCCTGGTCGGCCTGCACGTAGGGGTTCTGCCAGATGAGGTGGTTGGCGTCGAACTCGAAGACGTCGGTGTGCATCTGGAAGATCAGCAGGTCGTTGGCCACCTGCAGCTGGGCTTCGAACTTGCCGCGGTCGCGGTATTCGAGCCGCACGCGGCGGTCGAGCTTGCCGTCCAGTTCGTCGTCCATCTCGGCGGCAATCTCCAGCAGCGTCTCCTTCAGCAGGTTGAAGGCGGCAAACGTATTGTCGAAAACCTTCTGCTTGAGGTTCGACTTGCGGATGATCGTATCGAGAATCTTGGCTCTCAATGGGGTTGTTTCCATAAGGTATGGTGGTATGTCGTTGGTTTTTTCTGGGTTTGGCGGGAGGGAGCTTCTCTCGGCGGGGTTTCGTGCTCCCGCTTGTGCGTTTCTTGCTCTTTTCGTCTCCTTTTCCATCGTCTTTTCCTTCTCCTCTTTCACACTCGTCTCTCTTCGGTTTTCTCGCTTCCCCGGTTTTTCGCTCCCCCCCCCGTGCTATTTGATGCGCAGCTGGCGGCCCTCCTCGAGCCGTTCGCCGGGCTTGAGCTTGTTGAGGCGTTCGATCGAGCGGGTGCGGATGGCGTAGGACTGGCCGACGGCGTAGACCGTTTCGCCCGGACGGCAGATGTGGTGGCGGGCGTTGCCCTCCCAGCGCTTCTTCTTGCGCTCGATGTAGACCACCTCGCCGGTCATCGGCTGGGCCTTCTTGTCCTTCAGGTCGTTGAACTTGCGCAAGTTGCGTGCCGAGATGCGGAACTTCCGGCCGATATTCTCATAGGTGTCGTTCTCCTTGGCCGTGACGTAGTGCACGCCGTTGGTCATGTAGACGTTGTAGCCTTCGTGGGCGTTGATCGTCACGCGGTAGTTGTCCGGATCGACGGCCTCCTCCGTGCGGGCGATCTCCTCGACGCTCGACTGCGACGAGAACCACTCCTCCGGATCGCGCTCCAGTCCGAAACGCGTGGCGTAGAGCCGTTCGCCGTCGGGACGGTCCAACAGATAGAGCTGGCTCTCCTCGATGATGCGGATCAGCCGCTGGGCATAGTCCGGGGCCGTGGCATAGCCGGCGGCCTTCAGCCCGCGTGCCCAACTCTTGTAGTCGTCCGACGCGTAGGCGAAGAGCGAGTCGTAGCGCGGCTGCGAGTCGAGGAATTCGGCGTGATCCTCGTACGAGGCCTCGACCGAGGGGTAGGCGCGGAAGCACTCCCCCTTGGCGTCGTCGTCGTGGTAGACGCGGTCGCCCGTCCAGTTGCGCTTGCACTTGATGCCGAAGTGGTTGTTCGACTTCATCGAGAGGAGGCTGTTGCCGCAGTCCGACTCGAGGATTCCCTGGGCCAGGGTGATGCTGGCGGGGATGCCGTATCGTTCCATGTGGGCTACGGCGATGTGCATGTAACGGTCGATGTACTCTTCGCGGGTCTGGCGCACCTGGGCCGTGAGTTCCCCGAGGCAGCCGAGGAGGATTGCCCCGAGGAGTATTGCTTTTCTGGAAATATTCATTATCTTTGTTTGATCATTACCGACAAAGGTATAAATTTTCCGGCGAATTCCGGCGAAAATAATAATATTCCCATAAAACCGAAGCTATGTTTACCGAGAACGCGAACCGCATTTTCAACCGCTCCATCGAGGACTACCACCGTTGGGACGATGTGGACCATCCGATCGAGAACCCCTACGAGCCCGGAACGATCGACCACCTGCTCTACCACAAGAACTGGATCGACACGGTGCAGTGGCATCTGGAGGACATCATCCGCGATCCGGCGATCGATCCCGTGGAGGCGCTCCGGATCAAGCGGCGCATCGACAAGTCGAATCAGGACCGCACGGACATGGTGGAGTACATCGACTCCTATCTGCTTGACAAATACAGGGATGTGCGTCCGGCGGCCGATGCGCGGCTCAATACGGAGACGCCGGCGTGGGCCATCGACCGTCTCTCGATCCTGGCGCTGAAGATCTACCACATGGCGCGGGAGACCGAGCGTACGGATGTCGACGAGGCGCACCGCGAGGCGTGCCGCCGCAAGCTCGAGGTGCTGCTCACCCAGCAGAAGGACCTCTCGCGGGCCATCGAGGAGCTGATCGAGGATATCGAGGCGGGACGCAAGTACATGAAGACCTACAAGCAGATGAAGATGTACAACGATCCGTCGCTGAATCCCGTGCTCTATGGGCAGAAAAAGTAACGACGCACGGCCGCATCATCTGCTGGTGCTGCGCACCTCGGCCATGGGTGACGTGGCGATGCTGCCCCACGCCCTGCGGGCGCTGTGTGCGGCATGGCCCGATCTGAAGGTGACCGTGGCGACGCAGCGGCTCTTCCGCCCTTTCTTCGAGGGGCTGCCGGTCGATTTCCTCGAGGTTGACACCAAGGGGGTGCACCACTCGCTGCGCGGCATGTGGCGGCTGGCTGCCGAGGCGCGGCGGCTGGGGGTCGATGCCGTGGCCGATGTTCACGACGTGCTGCGCTCGAAGGTCTTCCGCCTCTCGATGCGGCTGCACGGCATCCCGACGGCCCATATCGACAAGGGTCGGGCCGAGAAGCGCCGCTTTATCCGCTCGGGCGGCCGCGGCATGAAACCCCTGCGCCATACCGTGCTGCGCTATTGCGATGTCTTCCGGCGGCTGGGCTTCCCGTTCAATGATCCTGTGCCCGCGTCGCACCGCATTCTCGAAAATCCCTTCGGCGAGAAGCAGGGCCGCTGGGTGGGCTTTGCCCCCTTCTCGGCCCATCGCGGCAAAACCTATCCCGAGGCGCAGAGCCGCCAGCTGGTACGGCTTCTGGCGGAGCGTTACGAGCGGGTCTTCATCCACAGCGGCGGCGGTGCGGAACGGGCCTTCGCCGAGGAGATGGAGCGCACGTATCCCAACGTGACGGCTCTGGCGGGCAAGGTGCGGCTGGCGGGCGAGATGGCCCTCGTGTCGAATCTCGACTGCGTGGTGGCGATGGATTCACTCGTCATGCACCTCGGAGCGCTGGTCGGCACCCCGGTCGTGTCGGTCTGGGGGGCGACCCATCCCGGGCTGGGATTCCTGGGCTACGGCGTGCCGGAGGAGGGGATTGTGCAGGCCGATCTGCCGTGCCGTCCCTGTTCGGTCTTCGGTAACCGCCCCTGTCGCTACGGCGACTGGCACTGTCTGACGGCCATCGCGCCCGAAACCGTGGCCGAACGGGTCGACCGGCTGGTCGGCCGGCGATAAGTCTGCGCACGATCCGGGGTCTCCGAATGGACCGTACCGGTGATGAGTGTGCGAGAACCGGGAGCTTTGGATGGACAGTGCCGATGATGGGTGCGCACGATCCGGGAGCTTTGGATGGATCACGCCGGTGATGAGTGCGCGAGAACCGGGGCTTTCCGGGCAAACCGCGCCGGAGTATTCCGAAACAAAGAGGCCCGCTGCAAATTCTGCAGCGGGCCTCTTTCTTATAAGACGCGGATTTACCTCTTGTCGGCGGCAGCCGTATCGCTTGTTGCGGTCTCGGAGGCGGCTGTCGCGGCCTCGGGAGCAGCGCTGCTCTCCACCGAGTTGACCGAGTCGGCCGGGACGGCCTCGTTTGCGGCCTCGGCGGCGGTGTCGGATGCCTGAGTCTCGTCGTCGGCCACCTTCGTGAAGACGACCTTCGTCCCTTCGATCGTCAGGGTGTAGTTTCCGGCGGAATCCTTCGAGATAAGGCCCGTCTGCGAGAAGTCGAAACTCTCGCCGTTGCCGACGCTGCGGCCCCGGAGCAGGATCTGGTCCGCCTCGTCGAGCAGCTCCCAGCCCGTATAGAGCAGCGTGGAGGAGTTGATCGAGACGGCCTCGCCCTCGATGCGGATGTCAATACCCATCGACACCTCCGGATTCTCGGCCTCTTCCGCATGGACCAGCATCCAGCGGCCGACGGCCTCGGCATAGGTGGGGTTCGTCGAGACCTTGACGGCCTCGATGCCGTCCTCGAGCTTCCCGCGGTACTCCACCACCACCGGAGCCCCCACGAGCAGGCCGTAGGCTTCGCTGCGGTCGGCCTCTTCGGTCGAGAAGGTATAGGTCGATTCGGCCGTCAGGTCCTGCACCGTGACGGTGTTCATCGTTGCGTCGGTGATGAAGCCCGTGAAGGTCTTCGGCTCCCCTTCGCTGCAGGAGGTCGTCGCGAGCAGGGCCGCGGCGGCGATCCACAAGATACGCATTTTCATATTCTGCAGATTTGAATTTTTCCGCCGCAAAAATAGCGAAATTTCCGCATCTTGTCACTCAAAACGTTCAAAGCGAGCGGATGTACTCGTCGATGGCCCGAGCGGCGGTGCGTCCGGCCCCCATGGCCAGGATCACCGTGGCGGCTCCCGTCACGGCATCACCGCCGGCGAAGACCCCCTTGCGGGTCGTGGCGCCGTGTTCGTCGGCCGTGATGCAGCCGCGGCGCGTCGTCTCGAGCCCCTCGGTCGTCGAGGCCAGCAGCGGGTTGGGCGAGGTGCCCAGCGCCATGATCACCACGTCGCACGCGATCTCGAACTCCGACCCGGGCTTGACAACCGGCGACCGGCGGCCGCTCTCGTCCGGCTCGCCCAGCTCCATCTCCACGCAGCGCACGCCACGGACCCAGCCCCGTTCGTCGCCCAGCACCTCCGTCGGGTTGGTCAGCATCCGGAAGCGGATCCCCTCCTCGCGGGCGTGGTGGACCTCCTCGGCGCGGGCCGGAAGCTCCTTCTCCGAACGGCGGTAGACGATCGTCGCATCGGCACCGAGCCGCCGGGCCGTGCGCACGGCATCCATCGCCACGTTGCCGCCGCCGACAACCACGACGCGCTGTCCGACATAGATCGGCGTGTCGTACGTCGCGTCGTAGGCGTGCATCAGGTTGGCGCGCGTGAGGAATTCGTTGGCCGAGACCACGCCGTTGAGGTTCTCGCCCGGGATCCCCATGAAGCGGGGCAGTCCGGCCCCCGAACCGATGAAGACGGCCTCGTAGCCCTCCTCGTCCATCAGCGAGTCGATCGTCACCGTGCGTCCCACGATCACGTCGGTCTCGATCTCCACGCCCAGCGCCTTCACCTCTTCGATTTCGCGGGCGACGATCCGCTGCTTCGGCAACCGGAACTCCGGGATGCCGTAGACCAGCACGCCGCCCGCCTCGTGCAGCGCCTCGAAGATCTTCACCTCATAGCCCATGCGCGCGAGGTCGCTTGCGCAGGCCAGACCGGCCGGGCCGCTGCCGATGACGGCCACGCGGTGCCCGTTGCGGGGCGTCGTGACCCGGGCGGCGGTGCCGTGTTCGAGTTTCCAGTCGCCGACGAAGCGTTCGAGCTTGCCGATGGCCACCGGCTCGCCCTTGATGCCGAGGATGCACGCCCCCTCGCACTGCGTCTCCTGCGGGCAGACGCGGCCGCAGATCGACGGCAGCGAGCTGTCGCGGGCGATGATCTCCGAGGCCTCCTGCAGCCGGCCCTCGTGCAGGGCGGCGATGAAATCCGGGATGTGGATCCCCACGGGGCAGGCCTCCACGCAGCGGGGTTTCCTGCAGTGCAGACAGCGCGAGGCCTCGAGCGTGGCCTCCTCCTGGTTGTAGCCGTAGCAGACCTCCTCGAAGTTGGTCGCCCGG
Source organism: uncultured Alistipes sp. (assembly GCA_938014215.1). Classification (GTDB taxonomy): domain Bacteria; phylum Bacteroidota; class Bacteroidia; order Bacteroidales; family Rikenellaceae; genus Alistipes. The sequence goes on from CALLRW010000001.1 coordinate 155,854, forward strand.
ATTGCCGGATCCTGTTCGCGCACCGGCACGCGCGGTATCTTGTTTGCCATGGTTGTCTCTCTTATTTGTCCAGTCCGATCTTGCATACGTGTCCCGCTTCGCGCTCGGCCTCGATGGCTGCGGCGCGCTGCTCCTGGGTGCGGTACATCCCCTGACGGCGCATCGCCTCGTCGAAATCGACCTCGTGGCCGTCGAACTCCGGCCCCTCGACGCACGTGAAGCGCGTCTTGCCGCCCACCGTCACGCGGCAGGCGCCGCACATGCCCGTGCCGTCGACCATCAGCGTGTTGAGCGAGACGGTGGTCTTGAGGTTGTATTTGCGGGTGGTCAGGGCCACGAACTTCATCATGATCATCGGTCCGATGGCCACGCACTCGTCGTAGTGTTCGCCGCGCTTCTCGATGAGCTCCTCGACGAGTCCCGTCACCATCCCCTTGAAACCCTCCGAACCGTCGTCCGTGGCGATGTAGAGGTGGTCGGCCACCCGACGCATGGGCTCCGTGCAGATGAGCATGCGGCTGCTTTTGGCGCCGATGATGACGTCGGCCTTCACGCCGTGTTCGTGGAGCCACCGCACCTGCGGATAGACCGGAGCCGTGCCCACGCCGCCGGCCACGAAGAGGTAGCGCCGCCGGCGCAGCTCCTCGAGCGGCAGGTGGACGAACTCCGACGGACGCCCGAGCGGACCGGCAAAGTCGGCCAGCGCCTCGCCCTGCTCCAGCGAGCAGAGCTTGCGGGTCGAGGCGCCGATGGCCTGCGTGACGATGGTGACGCTGCCTTCGGCGGTGTCGAAATCGGAAATCGTAAGCGGAATGCGTTCGCCGTGCGCATCGACGCGCACGATGACGAACTGCCCGGGCCGGGCCGCATGGGCGACGCGCGGGGCGTGGATCTTCATCAGCCAGATTCCTTCAGCGAGGAGTCTTTTTTCAAGAATGGGATACATCTTATATCTTTCGGTTTGTGTGTCGTCGTATCTGTCTACTCTTCGATGATGGCCGTCACCCGGATGCGCCGCATCGGGCGTACGGGGTCGTTGGTCACCACGACGAGGTGTTCGCTCATCAGGCCGTAGTCCTGCGTCCCGGGGTCGAGCATCACCTCGGCGCGGAACGACTCGCCCGGAGCGAGCCGCAGCCCGGGCGCGAGGGTGGTGGCGACGTGCCCCTCGCCCTCGACCGCGCGCACGATCAGTTCGCCCGTTCCGGTGTTCGAGATCGTGAGCGGGAGCCGGCGCAGGGACTCCGCGTGTTTCACGGTCCCGAATTTAAGGATATTTTCCGAATATTCGCATTGCGGGCGTGCTTTTTCGCCGATTTCGGGGAGGGCATCGACGCCGATGCCGTGGGTGACGAGCGAGGTGGCGTTGGTGCGGCCGTTGACGTAGATCTCCAGGGCGTCGCGGATGGTGCCGTAGCGGGGGTTGTCCGCCGGGTTGAGGTACGAGACGTTGATCGATCCCCGCTCGCCGGGGGCAATCTGCCGCGGGTAGTCCAGCCGCAGCAGTCCGCTCGAGACGGTCGGCCGCAGCTCGAGACGGATCGTCCGCCGCGAATCGTTCACATAGCCGATGGCCCCCTGCTTCGAGATCCCGGCCTGCAGGTAGGCGAAGGCGTTGAGCGTCGTGGTGAGGCGCAGCCCTTCGCCGACATCGACCGGATAGAGCTCCTCGAGGCTCTTCGGACGGGGGGTGACGTTGCCCGCGACGGTCAGCGTGGCGATACGTTTGCGTTCGCTCGAGTAGACGTGGAGCTCCTTCGAGAAGACACCCGGACGGTTCGCCGGGTCATACGTGACGGTGATCTGCGTCTTGCCGCCCGGCAGGATCGGCTGCCGCGAAAACTGCGGGGCCGTGCAGCCGCACGAGGTCACCACATCGAGGATCACCAGCGGCTTGTCGCCGCGGTTCACCCCCGTGAAGGTGTGGCTCACCCGGCCGTCGACCTCGGCAATCGTCCCGAAGTCCCACGTGGAGGGCTCGAAAACCAGATTTTTTTGTGAAAAACCCTTCAGGCTGCATAACGCAAACAGAATGAATAATATAGCTCCTTTTTTCATGGTGTTGTCCATCGCTTGATTCCCCACAAAGATACTTTTTTTGCAAAAAAATCCTGCGAAAATTTTGCAGGAATGAAAATTTGCTATACATTTGCACCACGAAAACGGAACAACAGCCGGTTTCGAAAAGCCTGAATAGCTCAGTTGGTTAGAGCACATGACTGTTAATCATGGGGTCCTAGGTTCAAGTCCTTGTTCAGGCGCAGATGCGCGAGGGTTGCGTAAAGGTTCTTTCTAAAACGCCTGCAAGGGGCGGCCCGAAGAGGGAGGAGGTCAACGGGACGGTTGAGACCGAACCGGGATGATGACCGGAATCTCCCGAAGCGGAATACCGAAAAGTTCGCTGTTGGCAACAACGCGGCGCGATTCGTTGAACGTAAGGTCGTCGGAGTCGTCGAAAGATCGCCTTTGCAGTCCCAAGCCATTTTTAAGGGAGCTTAGCTCAGCTGGTTCAGAGCGTCTGCCTTACAAGCAGAGGGTCGGGGGTTCGAATCCCTCAGCTCCCACAAAGCCGCCACGTCTCGAGAGGTGGCTTTTTTGTCGGCCGTAAGGCTGCTTACATATTATCCCACTTTCCCGAAAGGGAGAGTCTTTTCGGGAGCTTAGCTCAGCTGGTTCAGAGCGTCTGCCTTACAAGCAGAGGGTCGGGGGTTCGAATCCCTCAGCTCCCACCGATCAAATAAAGCCATTCGACGAGAGTGGCTTTTTTGTTGCCCGGCGGGCGGTGTGCCCTCCCGCGGGACTTTTGCCCGGATCCATCTCCCGTACGCTCCATCCCGGCGCAAGCAAACCTGTTTTGCCCAAAAACCGAACGAACGATGAATACCGTCTGGATCGTACTTCCCATTCTGATCGTGCTGATGTTCCAACTCGGCATCGAACTCGACCGTCAGGCCTTTGCCGCCCTTTTCCGCCGTCCGTCCGCCATCGTCGCGGGGCTCGTCGGCCAGCTGGTGGTGCTGCCGCTGGTGGCGCTGCTGGTCGGGGTCTTCCTGCGGCTGGAGCCCGAGTGGTTCCTCGGTCTGATGCTGATCGCCTGCTGTCCGGGCGGCAGCTCTTCAAATGTCTTCTCGATGCTCGCACGCGGCGACGTGGCCCTCTCGGTGACGCTCACGGCGCTGAGCAGCCTCGTGACGCTCTTCACCATCCCGCTGGTGATGAGCCTCGCGGCCCGCTTCGTCGAGGTGCATGCCGAGACGGCGATCGACCTCCCGGCAGGAAAATTGCTGTTGCAGAATCTCGTGCTGCTCTTCCTGCCGATGGCGGCCGGAGCGCTCTTCCGGCAGCTGCGGCCCCGGGCCGCGCGGCGGACCCATGACGTGCTGCGGCGGGTGGCCTTCCCGGCGCTGATGCTGCTGGCGGCGCTCTTCTTCGTGCAGTATGCCCGGGTGATCGTCGAGAACTTCGCGGTGCTGGGGGTGGCAGCCGGCGGGTTGATCCTGCTGGCCATGGGCGCCGGGTCGTTGCTGGCCCGCGGATTCCGCCTCGGACGCGCCGCACGCCGCACCATCGTCATCGAGGTCGGCATGCAGAACGCCGCCCAGGCCATCGCCATTGCCGCCTCGCCGCTGATCTTCAACGATGCGCGGATGGCCATCCCGGCGATCGTCTACGCACTGCTGATGAACGTCATCCTGCTCGTCTACCTCCGCCTGCTGTCGAAGCCTGCTCCGGACGGCGTGCCCGAAGGGGAGTGACGGCCGTGTGTCGGGAGGAGGCGGTGGCATCGGGGTGAAAAAATCCGAATTGTCCGGACGGATTGCGCCCGGTTTTCATATCTTTGTATTATGAAACGCTTGTCTCTCTTTGGGTTGCTGCTGCTCCTGCCGCTGGTGGGGGCGCTGGCTCAGTCGAATCTCTATCCGGTCAGTGGTCGGGTGATCGACCGCCTGACGCGCCGTCCCGTACCCTATGCCGCCGTGGTGCTGGCCGGGCAGGAGCGCACGGGCACCTCGACCGACTCGCTCGGCCGCTTCCGCCTCGAGCACGTAAGGCCCGGCATCTGGCGCCTGACGGTCTCATCGGTGGGCTACAAGAGCACGACGACCCCCGAATACATGGTCTCGGCCGCCACCCCCTTCATCGAGGTCGAACTCGAGGAGGATGCCACGCAGGTCGAGGCGGTGACGGTGCGGCCGTCGCCCTTCCGCGTGACGACCGAGAGCCCGGTGAGCCTGAAGGTCATCGGCCTGCAGGAGATCGAGAAGAGCCCCGGATCGAACCGCGACGTCTCGCGCATCGTGCGCTCCTATCCGGGTGTGGCCTTCTCGCCGGTGGGCTACCGCAACGACCTGATCGTGCGCGGCGGCGGACCCTCGGAGAACAAGTTCTACATGGACGGCATCGAGATCCCGAATATCAACCACTTCGCCACGCAGGGCGCTACGGGCGGCCCGGTGAGCATCGTCAATGCCGATCTGGTGCGCGAGATCTGCTTCTATACGGGGGCCTTCCCGGCCGACCGGGCCGGAGCGATGAGTTCGGTGCTCGACTTTCAGCTGCGCGACGGAAATCCCGAACGGCAGACCTTCAAGGCGACGCTCGGCGCCTCGGAGGTGGGGCTGAGCGGCAGCGGCCACATCGGCCGGAAGACGACCTATCTCTTCTCGCTGCGGCAGTCCTACCTGCAGCTGCTGTTCAAGATGCTGGGGCTGCCCTTCCTGCCGAACTACATCGACGGGCAGGTGAAGGTGAAGACGCGCCTCTCGGAGCGCGACGAACTGACGGTGCTCGGGCTGGCCGGCATCGACAACATGAAGCTCAACGTCGACGAGGAGGGCGAGAATGCCGAATACATGCTGAGTTACCTGCCGCGCATCCAGCAGGAGACTTTCACCGTCGGGGCCTCGTGGCGCCACTACGCCGGCCGCCACGTGCAGACCGTGACGCTGAGCCACAACTACCTGAACAACCGCAACCTGAAATATCGCAACAACGACTCCTCGAGCGAGGAGAATCTCAACCTGCGGCTGCGTTCCGTCGAGCAGAAGAGCACGCTGCGCGGCGAGAACCGCACCTATCTCAACGGCCGGTGGAGCGTGCGCGAGGGGGTCGAGTTGAGCTGGTCGAACTACACGAACCGTACGCTGCAGCGCCTCTATGTCAACAAGCAGCAGGAACTTTCGGATTACAACACCCGTCTGGGCTTCCTCGGCTGGGGGCTCTTTGCCTCGGCCGAATACGTCTCGCTCGACAAGCGGCTGAAGGCCTCGGCCGGCGTGCGCGCCGACGGCTGCGACTATTCGGGTCGCATGGCCCGCTTCTGGGAGCAGCTCTCGCCCCGGGCATCGATCTCCTATGCGTTGAGCGCTTCGTGGTCGGTGAGCGGTGCCGCGGGCCTCTACTACCAGCTGCCGCCCTATACGGCGCTGGGATTCAAGGAGGAGGGGCGGCTGGTCAACCGTTCGCTCGACTACATGCACGTCGCAACTGTCAGCGCCGGATTCGACTGGCGCCACCGCGACCGGCTGATCGTGTCGGTCGAGGGCTTCTACAAGCGTTATGGACAGGTTCCCCTGTCGCTCGTCGACGACATCCCGCTCTCGTGCAAGGGCGATGACTACGGCGTGGTGGGCAACGAGGCGCTCGTTTCGTCGGCCCAGGGACGGGCCTACGGCGTCGAGGCCATGGCGCGGTGGCAGATCCCCGGCCGGCTCAGCGTCGTGGGATCGGTGACCCTCTATCGTTCGGAGTATCGCAACAGCCCGTCGGCTCCGTGGATCGCCTCGGCGTGGGACAACCGCTTCGTGGTGAACCTCAGCGGTACGTACGACTTCCCGCGCCACTGGAGTTTCGGTGCCAAGCTGAGTGCCGTGGGCGGTGCCCCCTATACGCCCTACGATCTGGATCGTTCGTCGCTTGTCTCGGCCTGGGATGTGCAGGGACGCCCCTATTACGACTATTCGCGTTACAATGCCGAGCGGCTCGATGCCTTTGCGCAGCTGGATATCCGCCTCGACAAGGTCTTCTACTTCAAGCGCTGCATGCTCGGTTTCTACATCGACCTGCAAAACGTCACGGTGAGCAAGTACCGTTCGCCCGACGTCTGGATGTCGACCGGCGAGATCGAGAATCCGGAGGCTCCCGTCGATCAGCAGCGCTATCGGATGAAGAAGATCGAGCAGGTGAGCGGTACGCTGCTGCCGACGCTGGGCATCACGATCGAATTTTAGCGGCGGCGGGTTCCGATATTCGGCAGGGGTGACTTCCGCCGGACGGGCATCCGGCAGGTTTCGTCATGCGGCGGGGCCGGCTTCCGGTCGGATATCAACATTCGGTCGGACATCAACATCCGGTCGGACATCAATATCCGGTCGGACATCAATATCCGGCGGGCGGATCTCGCCGGAGCCGGGAGCTTGACCGGCTGCGGGGCCCCGGTTGCAGGGTTGTGGAGCCATCGCCGATGTGCGGCATTTTTCCACAGACAAAAAAACAGCAGGGAATCTCGCGACTGCCTGCTGCCTTCGGAGGTTGCCCTCCTAAACTACTAACCCAAACTTAAATAAATGAAGAAACCTCACTGCGGTTGCTGACCCGCAGCTGACTCCAAAGAGTCAAAATGCGTGCCAGACGGGAATGCCCGACCGACGGTGGTTCCCGAATGCCTGAATCCTCGTATGATCGAGCTTTTTCGGAGGATTTCCCGTGGAAAAGTTTGTCCGTCCGGGAAAAAGGGTTATCTTTACCGCGCAATGGTTTCCCCACGCCGGGGAATGAAAAGGGAATGCCGTGTGAATCGGCAACAGTTCCCGCTGCTGTGAGTTCCGGACCCTTTGCGGGTCGTTTGTCGCGGCATTCCGAGCCACTGGTCCCTGGGACCGGGAAGGCGCCGCTCAAGGAACGAGTCAGAAGACCTGCCTTGCACGATCGGATGTTTGCTCCTGCGGAGAAAGGGAGAAACGGAACGAGTGTCGGTGTGCGCGAAACGGCGTGCATGCGGTGAGCCGCACCGCTTGATTCCCTCTTTTTCCTGCTTCCCCGGCTGTGGGCAAAATCCGTCGGACGGACTTTTACGGGTGTATGAGTCTCTCTCCGCTGAATCCCTCTCTCCTCGTCCGGAAGCCGTCAGACGGCCTCCGGCTGCCGGTAACGTATGGTCCGTACCGAACCCCGGGAGACAACCTTTTTAAAACAAAAAAGTATGAAGAGAAGGATTTTGATGATTGGAATTTGCGGGTTGCTCCTCGGCAGTTGCGGCAAGAAGGAGAACCCGGGTGTCGAACCGCCCCTCCCCGGACCGAAACCGGTCTCGCCCGAACTGCAGCGGCAGGCCGAAAAGATCAACGCTCAGATGACGACGCTCCGCAGTCTGATCGGGGCTCTCGCACGGACGGAGCTCTCCTCGCTGCGGGAGGAGGAGTCGGGAACGAAGCTCCTCTTTCGCGACGGCACGGAGTTGACGGTGGTCTGCTCGCCGTCGGCCGACGGCATGCCGCTGATCGGCGTGATGCCCGACGGGGAGGCGTATTATTGGACGTTGGCGGCCGGTGAGAAGCCGCAGCCGCTCGCCGACGAGGCGGGCAAACGGCTCCCGGTGAGCGGCGATCTGCCGCAGCTGGGGGTCGACGGCGACGGCTACTGGACCCTGACCGCGGGTGAGCGGACACCGTGGCGGATTGTCGATGCGGCGGGGGCTCCGCTGCGGGCCGACGAGGCGGTGCAGACCGCGCTGTTCCGCTCGATTACCGAAGAGGCGGGGCGTGTCGAGATTCTCCTTACGGACAAGACCCGGCTGTCGACCGTGCGGGTGACCGATCTGAGTGCCGCCGGGCGGGCAAACTGTTATCTGGTTCCGGCTCCCGGGCGGTATGCCTTCGATGCCACGCTCCGCGGCAACGGGGTTGGCGATGCGGCGACGGCGGGTTTCGACCCGAAGATCGAACTCTCGGACGACATGCGGGCCGTCTGGCTGTGGAGCGACCGGGAGGGGCTCGTCTCGGAGGTTGAGCTCGACCGTTCGGCCGGCGAGATCCTCTTTACGGCCGGTGCGGAGCGCGGCAATGCGGTCATCGCTCTGCTGCGCGGCCAGACGATTGTCTGGAGCTGGCACCTCTGGATGACCGAGCCCCCGCAGACGATGACCTGCGGCAGCGGAGCCACCTTCATGGACCGCAATCTCGGAGCCCGAGGTGCGACGGTCGGCGGGACCGATGCCTATGGACTCTACTACCAGTGGGGGCGCAAGGACCCCTTCTACGGCGGTGAGAAGACCGAAACCTCGTCGACGGCCTTTGCCGAGGCGAAGCGGCTGACGGTGGTGAATCCCGAGGCGGGGGCGGCGTGGAACATCGACAAGCGGACCGTGACGGTCGGCGAGGCTGCCGCCGCACCGATGACCTTCTTCAGCGCCAAGGTCGGCGCGACGGGCGCATACGACTGGCTGACGCAGCCCGTTGCCGGACTGTGGGGGGCGGCCAAGACGCTCAACGATCCCTGTCCGCCGGGTTACAAGGTCCCGGAGGTGACGGCCTGGGAGGGTATTGCCACGGGCAACAACTATGTCGAGGGGGTCTCGGCCTGGGACGATCCGAATTTCGGCATCACGCTCACGTTCGACGGCCGGACCGGCTGGTATCCGGCACAGGGCTACCGTTTCCACTCCTACGGCAGCATCGCCGGACTGCGCGCGTCGAACGGCGGATCGGGCTATTACTGGTCATCGACCCCCGCCGGACGGAATGCGCGCTATCTCTTCTTCCGGCGGCCGCTCTCCACGAGCAGCGGTTCGATCAACCTCTCGCTGGACAACGTCCGTTCGGCCGGTTATACCGTCCGCTGCTGCCGCGAATAGCCGCACGACCGGGTGTTATGAAAAAAGCCGCCGATGGAGCGAACTCCATCGGCGGCTTTGCTTTGGCCGGTCATCAGCCCTTTTTGCACGGTTCCTTGTGCTTGCTGTCCGACTCTTCGGTCTGTTTTCGGAAGCGTCCTCCGGTGTTGGCGTAGATGACGGCTCCGACGGCTCCGATCACCAGCCAGATCACCCCGGCCAGCCACAACCCCTTCCCGGGCCACAGGCTGTCGGCACCCATCAGCAGCATGCAGGCGGCGCAGTAGAGCATCAGTTTGCCCATGAAGCGGCACAGCGCCCGTTCGTCATAGCCTTTGCGCTCCTCTTCGGACATCGTGTTGTAGCCGGCGATCAGCCGTGCGCCGTGTCCCGCGAGGAAGACGCCGCCCAGCACGAGGAAGAGCAGGGCGAACACCCCGCAGACGATCCGCTCTCCCACGGCCGTCGACTGTTAGCGGAAGACGCCCGTGTAGGTCATCGGCGAGAGGGCGCGCAACTCCTCCTTGACTGCTTCCGAAACGTTGAGCGTCTCGATGAAGTCGGCGATTGCCTCGCGCGTGATGTGGGTGTTCGTGCGGGTGAGGGCCTTCAGCGCCTCATAGGGTTTCGGATAGCCCTCGCGGCGCAGAATCGTCTGGATGCCCTCGGCCACGACGGCCCAGTTCTGCTCCAGATCGTGCTCCAGCGCCTCGCGGTTGAGGATCACCTTGTTCAGACCCTTCATCAGCGACTGCAGGGCGATCACGGCGTGGGCCACCGGGACGCCGATGTTGCGCAGCACGGTCGAGTCGGTCAGGTCACGCTGCAGGCGCGAAACGGGGAGTTTCGAGGCGAGGTGCTCGAAGACGGCGTTGGCGATGCCGAAGTTGCCCTCGGCATTCTCGAAGTCGATCGGGTTGACCTTGTGGGGCATGGCGCTCGAACCGACCTCGCCGGCCTTGATCTGCTGCTTGAAGTACTCCATCGAGATATAGGTCCACATGTCGCGCGAGAGGTCGATCAGGATGGTGTCGATGCGCTTCATGTTGTCGAAGATGGCCGCCAGGTTGTCGTAGTGCTCGATCTGGGTGGTGAACTGCGAGCGGCAGAGGCCGAGCTTTTCGTTGACGAAGCGGTTGGCGAAGGCCACCCAGTCGATCCCGGGATAGGCCGCATGGTGGGCGTTGAAGTTGCCCGTGGCGCCGCCGAACTTGGCCGGAACCGCAATGCCGTGGAGCATGACGAGCTGCTTCTCGAGACGCTCGACGAAGACCGAGAACTCCTTGCCGAGCGACGTGGGCGAGGCGGGCTGTCCGTGGGTGCGGGCCAGCATCGGGACGGTGCGCCACTCCTGGGCGAACGAAGCGAGCTTGTCGCGGACCTCCTCGACGGCCGGGTAGTAGACGCCGGTCATGGCCTCCTTGAGCGAGAGGGGGATGGCCGTGTTGTTGATGTCCTGCGAGGTGAGACCGAAGTGGACGAACTCCTTGTAATCCCCGAGACCCAGGGCATCCATCTTCTCCTTGATGAGGTACTCGACGGCCTTGACGTCGTGGTTGGTGACCGATTCGATCTCCTTGACACGCCGGGCGTCCTCCTCCGAGAAGTCGGTGTAGAGGCTCCGCAGGTCGGCGAAGCGGGCGTGGTCGAAGCCGGCCAGCTGCGGCAGCGGCAGTTCGCACAGGGCGATGAAGTATTCGACCTCGACACGGATCCGGTAGCGAATCAGGGCCTGTTCGGAGAAGTAGTCGGCCAGTTTCTCCGTCTTGTTGCGGTAGCGCCCGTCGATGGGCGAGATAGCGGTCAGTGTGTTGAGCATAGGGTATAGCGTTTTTTGTATTGCCGTCGGGCGGATCCGTCCGGCGAGACTCCTCTCGGCGGGGCCGTGAAGGGCCGGGCGGCAGGTTTTTTTCCGGCTCAAATTTACGACAATAAATCGGATTTTGGCCGTTCGTCGAGAGATTTTGTGGTTCGAAGCCGTTTTTGCCCTTTTCCGATTTGGATACGGAACATTTTTTTGCTATTTTAGCGAGCAATTCGAAAGATCTTACGAGCGATTCGAAAGATCTTCCCGATCCGATTCGCAAATGCGACACACCTCCGCGGTCGGCGATCCGCGGTCGATTCCGAATCGGAAACTCAATCTTACACTTTAAAAATTTTTACTGCTTATGGAAAAGATTCGCTTCTTGCGGATGTATCTGCTTGTAGCAGTAGCTGCCGTGTTGATGACGGGTTGCAAGGACGACGAAACCGGAGATGAACCGGGTGCAAACGCACCGGTGATCGAGTTCGCCGAGTCCGGAGTGGAAGTGGGAGCTGAGGGCGGCTTGCAGATGCTTGCTTATGAAATCGCGAATGAAGGGGCCTCCGGCGGACTGGAGGCCCGGGCCGATGACGGGTGGGTGCACTCGTTCGACACCTCCGAGCGGGGGATTCTCCGTTTCGAGGTCGATGCCAACGATACGGAGGCCGAGCGTACGACGGTGGTGCGTGCCGCATGGCCCGGGGCCGAGGAGGTGCAGATTGGCGTGCGCCAGGCCGCCGGCGAAGGGGGTATGACCTGGACGTTCGACGTGCAGGTTGAGGATTGGGCGGTGACGCTCAACGTGATCCCGTCGGATGACGCGCAGGCCTACTTCGCCGATATCCAATATTACGACGTCTACGAACAGAAGGGGCTCTCGCCGAAGGAGTTCGCCGAGTCGGTCGTTGCCGACATGATCGCCTTCTATACGGAGGCCTCGGAGATGACCGAAGAGGAGGTCATCGAGGGGATGAGCAACTACGGCCCGCTGTCGAGATCCTACGGCGTGATTACGCCCGGCACGAAATACATCGCCTTTGCCTTTGCGCTCAACGAGGCGGGCGAGGTGGTCTCGAACGTGAAGATCGAGACCTTCGAGACGCCGCCCGCCAACCCCTCCGACAACCGCATCTCGATCCGTGTCGACAACGTCACGGCCCTCTCGGCCGACGTCTACTACACGACGACCAACGATGACGTCTATCTGTTCGACGTCGTGCCGGCCGCGGAGTACGAGGGGATGACCGACGAGCAGATCATGACCCGCATCATCGCCAACTGGAGCGGCTACATCAACTATGCCCTGGCGTCGGGCGACCACCTCTACGAGGCCGAATACCTCGAACCCGGCACCGACTACCTGGCCGTCGCCTTCGGGTACGACGTCCTCACCTATACGACCGCCCTGACGAAGGTACCCTTCCGGACGGAGGAGCCGGGCGATCCGGCCGCCTGCACGTTCGACTTTACGTTCGAATCGTCGGGACCGACCAATCTGCTGGTTTCGGTCACCCCGAGCGATGCGACCGTCCGCTACTTCTGGAATCTCTACGACGCGTCGGCCTCGGCGGAGGATATCCGGGCGGAGATCGAGGTGTCGATCCGGACCAATACCGAGAACGGCTATTATGCCGATGTCTTCGAATACTGGCAGAACGAGTCGTCGATCGGCAAGGACAGCTACCTCTTCATGGGGCTCGATCCCGACAAGAAGTATCGGGCCGCAGCCGTGGCGCTGGATCTCAAGACCGGCGGTTTCGGCGGAGAGTTCTTCCTGAGCGACGTCTATCCCGAGGAGTCGACCGACGAGTTGTCGATCGAGCTGGTCTGGGACAAGTATTTCGACGGGGATGAGGCGGCGGCGCTCGGCGGCGAGTACGGCTCGTTTGCCGGCAAGGCGCTGGTTCCCGTCACGGCACGGGTGAACGGTGCGGGCTCCTACCGCTGGGCCGTCACGGAGTGGCCGGAGGATTATACGAGTGCCTCGGACAAGTCCTTCTGGTCGACCCTCTCCTGGGAGTCGGACTTCTTCGAGGATACGCCGTCGGCAAACGTCGCTTTCGACTGGGACAAGGACTACACGCTGGTGGCCATGGTCCGCAGCGAGGCAGGTGACGAATATCATCGCTTCATGCAGGATGTCCGCTTTACGAAGGAGGGGGCCTCGCCCATCGGTGAACTGACCGTGAGCAGCCTTCCGGCAAAGACCCGGGCTGCCGGGTGCGACGGCCTGCGTCCGCTGAATGCCTCCAGCCGCGGGGCCCGGACCTCCGTTTCGGAGGCGGCCCGCCGGGCGGAGTGGAAGTCGCTGGCCCGTGAGGCTGACCGGCAGTATCCCTTCGGATACCTCCCCTTCGGACGGATTGACTCCCGTCGGTAGGCATTCCGGCTGATCCATCCCCTGCGGCACGGAATCGCCGCCGTCCGCCGTTTCTCGAAAACTCTCTCCCGTCGGCTCGGGAGGGAGTTTTCATGCTTTTGTGCTTTCATCTTTTCGGTGGTGTGCGGCGTGTTGGGGGTGCGTCAGGGACGGGTCAGGGTTGCTTTGGGGGTATGGTCGAGGTTGCGTCGATGCAGAGTCCCGACCGTAGCGTGTTTCCGGCGGGCTGTGCTGCTGCTCTTCTCCCCGAATCGCCGCGACTCGCCTCCGCTCCGGCGGCCCGGTCCGACCTCGCACCCGTCTTGTGCGGGGTGGCTGCTGCTCTTCTCCCCGAATCGCCGCGACTCGCCTCCGCTCCGGCAGCCCGGTCCGACTTCGCACCCGTCTTGTGCGGGGTGGCTGTTGCTCTTCTCCCCGAATCGCCGCGACTCGCCTCCGCTCCGGCGGTCCGGTCCGACCTCGCACCCGTCTTGTGCGGGGTGGCTGCCGCTCTTCTCCCCGAATCGCCGCGGCTCGTCGCACCTCCGCTCCGGCAGCCCCCGCAGGGAGACTCCGCACCCGTTTGCCGGAAGGTGCAATAAATTCTCCGCACGGTCGTTTATTTTTCGGGATGTTTGAGTTATCCCGCGGAAAATATTACCTTTGCAAGGAAATAATCCCGATTTCGTACATGCGATTCTTGACCGATATCATAGACACTTTGGCAGGCTTCGTGCAGCGTAATCCGCTGACCGTGCTCGTCATCGTGATTCTGGCGATTGCCGCTCCGGCCGTGCTGAAGGGCATCGCCCTCTTCATACTCTATTTTCTGATGGGACTGATTCTTTTGATACTGGCTCTGGTGCTGCTGTTCCGCTGGCGGATCTACAAGGCCCGCAAGCAGATGGAGGAGCAGTTCGGCCGCGGCGGTTTCGACCCCCGGCAGGGCGGGTTCGGGTCGCCCTTCTCGCAGGAGGAGCCGCCCCGAAACGGCCGCGAAGGCGAAGTGAGGGTGCACCGTACGCCCGGCGCCCCCGAAAAACGCGTCTCGAAGGACGTGGGCGACTATATCGATTTCGAAGAGGAGAAAAACTGACATGCTGCGCATCTTTGGACTCATAGGACGCTACTTCATCCTGATGGGAAAGGTCTTTTCCCGTCCGGAAAAGGCCGCCATCTACCGCCGGCGGATCGTCTACGAGATGGAGTCGCTCGGCGTCAACTCGATCGGACTGACGGCCATCATCTCGATCTTCATCGGCGCGGTGATCGCCCTGCAGATGTCGATCAACCTCGACTCGCCGTTCATCCCCAAGTCGCTGATCGGCTACGCCACGCGCGAAACGATGATCCTCGAATTCTCGTCGGCGGTCGTGGCGCTGATCCTGGCCGGAAAGGTCGGTTCGAGCATCGCCTCGGAGATCGGCACGATGCGCATCACGGAGCAGATCGACGCCCTGGAGATCATGGGCGTCAACTCGGCCTCGTACCTCATCCTGCCGAAGATCGTCGCCGCGATGATCTTCTTCCCCTTCCTGACCATCCTCTCGATCCTGATCGGCGTGCTGGGCGGCTGGCTCATCGCCGCCGCTACGGGCATCATGATCCCGGCCGACTACGTCGAGGGGCTGCACATGGACTTCAAGGTCTACTCGATCATCTATACGCTCATCAAGATGGTCTTCTTCGCCTACATCATCACCTCGATCTCGGCCTTCTTCGGCTACAACGCCCGCGGCAATTCGCTTGAAGTGGGCATTGCGTCGACGCGCGCCGTGGTGGTCAGCTGCGTGGTGATCCTGTTGTTTGACCTCATTCTGACTCAAATTCTGCTGATATGATACGCGCCGAACATATCGTCAAGTCGTTCGACGGACGGACCGTGCTCGACGACATCACGGTGGAGTTCGAGACCGGACGCACGAACCTCATCATCGGACGCAGCGGTTCGGGTAAGACCGTGCTGCTGAAGACCCTCGTGGGGCTGCACGAACCCGATTCGGGCGACGTGTGGTACGACGAGGTGAACTTCTCGCGCCTGGGCTTTCGCGACCGCAAGAGCATCCGCAAGGATATCGGCATGATCTTCCAGGGCGGGGCGCTGCTCGACTCGTCGACCGTCGAGGAGAACGTCAAGCTGCCGCTGGACCTCTTCACCCAGCAGAGCGAACGCGAAAAGCTCGACCGGGTGAACTTCTGCCTGCGGCGCGTGCGGCTGGAGAATGCCAACGGACTCTATCCGGCCGAGTTGTCGGGCGGCATGATCAAGCGTGTGGCCATCGCGCGGGCCATCGTGATGAATCCGCGCTACCTCTTCTGCGACGAACCCAACTCGGGGCTCGATCCGCAGACCTCGATCGTCATCGACAACCTGATCCACGAAATTACCCACGAATACGGCATGACGACGATCATCAACACCCATGACATGAACTCCGTGATGGAGATCGGCGAGAAGATCGTCTACATCCACCAGGGACGCAAATGGTGGGAGGGGACCAAGGAGGAGATCCTCCATGCCGACAACCGCGAGCTGAACGATTTCGTCTTTGCCTCGGCCATGGCCAAGCGGGCCAAGGCGGCCGCCTCGCGATAGGGAGACGACGTCTGTGCGGAGGCCGGGAGGCGGTCGGAAACTCTCGCAGAGCGGCCAAAAGGCAAGGCCCCGGCTTTGTACGGCGAGATGTTGAGCGGAAGTTTCGTAAAAAAATTAAATTTTTATTTGCGTAAAATTTATAAAGTGTGTACTTTTGCGCTGTGAAAAAAATAACGAAGGTTTTATTAACAAATAATTCAAACTATTATGGCAACTATTAAAATCGGTATCAACGGCTTTGGTCGTATCGGCCGTATGGTTTTCCGTGCTGCTTGCACGCAGACTGACAAGTTCGAGGTTGTAGGTATCAACGACCTCTGCCCGGTAGACTACCTGGCTTACATGCTGAAGTACGATACGATGCATGGCCAGTTCAAGGGCGAGATCAGCTGCGACATGGAG
Source organism: uncultured Alistipes sp. (assembly GCA_938014215.1). GTDB lineage: Bacteria > Bacteroidota > Bacteroidia > Bacteroidales > Rikenellaceae > Alistipes. The sequence continues at coordinate 171,848 of CALLRW010000001.1, forward strand.
AAGAGCCAGCTGATCGTTAACGGCCACGCCATCCGCGTCACCGCCGAGAAGGATCCCGCAAACCTGAAGTGGAACGAGGTAGGTGCCGAGTACGTCGTAGAGTCGACGGGTCTGTTCCTGACCGAGGAGAAGGCTCAGGCTCACCTGGCAGCCGGTGCCAAGTACGTGGTAATGTCGGCTCCTTCGAAGGACGCTACCCCGATGTTCGTATGCGGCGTTAACACCGATACGTATGCCGGCCAGAAGATCGTTTCGAACGCATCGTGCACCACGAACTGCCTCGCCCCGATCGCCAAGGTCCTCAACGACAAGTTCGGTATCACGGACGGTCTGATGACGACGGTTCACTCGACCACCGCTACGCAGAAGACCGTAGACGGTCCCTCGATGAAGGACTGGCGTGGTGGCCGTGCCGCTTCGGGCAACATTATCCCCTCGTCGACGGGTGCTGCCAAGGCTGTAGGTAAGGTGATCCCCTCGCTGAACGGCAAGCTGACGGGTATGTCGATGCGTGTTCCGACGCTGGACGTATCGGTTGTCGACCTGACGGTCAACCTGGCTAAGCCGGCCAAGTACGATGAGATCTGCGCTGCCATGAAGGAGGCTTCGGAAGGCGAACTGAAGGGTATTCTGGGTTACACCGAGGATGCAGTCGTATCGTCGGACTTCCTGGGCGACGCTCGTACGTCGATCTTCGACAAGGCTGCCGGTATCGCTCTGACCGACACCTTCGTAAAGGTTGTAGCATGGTACGACAACGAGTGGGGTTACTCGAACAAGGTGCTGATGCTCATCGAGAAGATGTTCGCTTACAACAACAAATAATTGTAAGAGAAACCTCTGAGAAAAAGGGGAAGCCTTCGCGGGCTTCCTCTTTTTTTGTGCCCGTATGGATCGGAGGGGAGGGGTGTGTAGATGCTGGTCGGACGGACGATGACGGGAGAGGTCGGGTTGCCGGTTGGCGGGAGGCATGGAGAACGGATGTCGGCTGTGGAATGGGGTAAAAATACGGAGGTGTTGTGGAATGAAAAATACGAGGAAGGAGACGTTCCGGAAAGATACCTGGAGGCGGGGCGAAATATCCGGCTATGACGGCATGGAAGAGAAGGGCGAAGGTGGAGACGGAAGTTTCGGTGTGGGCGGTATGGAGGAGAACAAAGGCGGAGACGGAAGTTTCGGTGGGGACGGTATGTTAGAGGAGAACGCAGGCGGAGACGGAAGTTTCGGTGGGGATGGTATGTTAGAGGAGAATGCAGGCGGAGACGAAAGTTTCGGTGGGGCGGTATGTTAGAGGAGAACGCAGGCGGAGACGGAAGTTTTGGTGTGGGCGGTATGTTAGAGGAGAACGCAGGAGGGGCGAAAGATAGCTGGCCGGAGGCAATTAATAAAGGAGCGCGTGAGTTGGGGAAGCTGGGGGCGGCGGCCCTGGCTGTAACTTTGTGAAGATGCGTATGCCGATGTTTACTCCTTGATCCGCAGTTCGATCGAGGCTCCGGACCACTGGTTGATACGACGCTTCTCGGTGCGCAGGTGGCGACCGTCGTGGTAGATGCGGATCTCCGCCTCGAACGGACGCGTCGAGTCGATGTCGTTGCCGGCGGGCAGCGTATGGGGAATGATATAGACGTAGAGCACCAGGTGGTCGCACGGCGGCGTCTGCAGGGTAACGCTCCGTGCCGCGTCAACCCCCTCGGGCCGCGCCTTGAGGTTCGAACCGACGGCTGCTATATCCGATGCCACCGAGGCGAAACCGATACGGTTGTCATCGACATCGAAACACCCGCACATCAGGTCCGCATTGTAGCGCCACCACTCCTCGTAGCGGCATCGCAGTTCGATTTTGAATCCTTGCTCCTTCATCTTTCGCAAAGATAGTGCATCGGTGAGCCAAAAACAAATTTTCCGGCCGCCGAACCGCTTCGTACCTCGCAATGAGACGTTCCGGACACTAAAACTCGTAGTTTTCTTTGCAGATGTCTTATTTTTTCGTAACTTTGCGCACTAAATGGGTTCAAATGGAGGAAGCACAACGATATTCCATCGCCTTCAAGGGGCTGAAAAACGGCCACCACGAATTCCGGTTCGCGGTGGACAAATCGTTGTTCGAAGAGTTCGAGAGCTCGGAGATCAAGGACGGAACGTGTGACGTGGTGGTCGATCTCGACCGTCAGGATGCACAGCTTGTCCTCGATGTCTCGATCTCGGGCCACGTCGTCGTGGCGTGTGACCGCTGCCTGGAGGACTGCCGCATCCCCATCGATTTCATGGGACGGCTGCTGGCCAAGTTCTCCGACGAGGTGCGCGAGTATGACGGCGAGGTGATCTGGCTGCTGCCGGGCGAGGACAGCGTGGACCTTACGCAGTATATCTACGAAAGCATCGTGCTCTCGCTGCCCTATCAGCGCGTCCACCCCGAAGGCGAGTGTAATCCCGAAATGCTGAAGCGTTTCAGGATCGTCTCGGAAGGGGAGTTCGCCGCCATCGAGGAGCAGGCTGCCGCCCACGAACACAACGACGGCCAGTGGGCCAAGCTGGCTGCGCTGCGCGAGCAGATGATGGCCGAAGCTTCCGATGAATCCGCGGCCGGTGCGGAGTCCCGGACAGAACCCGGACAACCCGCGCAAAAGAAGTGAATGCAAAAGTCGAACTTATAAAAATACAGTTGTAAAATGGCACATCCTAAACACAAAATCTCGTCGACGCGACGCGACAAGCGCAGAACTCACTACAAGGCCACCGTTCCGACGGTCGTTACCTGCTCGAACTGCGGCGCAGCGGTGCTCTATCACCGTGTATGCCCCGAGTGCGGCTTCTATCGCGGCAAGCTCGCCATCGAGAAGAAAGCAGCCGAATAAATTCGGTACCGAAAGAGTGCGTCCCTTCGGGGGAGGCCTCTTTTTATTTTATGAACGGACCCGTCCCGCCGGCGTTTCTTAACGGCGCCCCGACGGCCCGGGGCTGATGTTTACAACCAACTCCACGAGTATGATAAAGATTGGTGTAGATGCCATGGGAGGCGATTACGCCCCCGAAGCTGCCGTGAAGGGAGCTGTCATGGCGCTCGACGCGATCGGCTCGGACAGCCGGATCGTACTGTTCGGCGACGAACAGAAAATCAGGTCCGTACTCGCTTCGGAAGGGTGCCCTGCCGAGCGGTTCGACCTCGTGCCTACTACCGAGGTGATCGAAATGGGCGACCACCCGGCTAAGGCTTTCCAGTCCAAGAGCAATTCGAGCATCACGGTAGGTTTCGGATACCTGGCCAAGGGAGCCGTCGACGGCTTCGCCAGCGCCGGATCGACCGGAGCCATGATGGTCGGATCGATGTATGCCGTAAAACCGATCGAGGGCGTTATCCGTCCCACGATCTCGTCCACCGTGCCGACCGTCGGCGGCCGCCCCGCGCTGCTGCTCGACGTGGGCCTCAATGTGGACTGCAAACCCGAAGTGCTGGCCCAGTACGGCTTGATCGGCTCGATCTATGCCGAATCGGTGCTCGGCATCGAGAAACCCCGCGTCGCCGTGCTGAACATCGGCGAGGAGGAGACCAAGGGCAACGCTCAGACGAAAGCCACCTATGAACTTCTGAAGGCAGACAGCCGGATCAATTTCGTGGGAAACATCGAGAGTTCGTACATCTTCACGGGCAAGGTCGCCGACGTGATCGTCTGCGACGGCTTTGTCGGCAATACGGTGCTGAAGATGGCCGAGGGACTCTATCGGATCAATCTGGCACTCGGAGGCCACAACGCCTTCTGGGACGCCATGAACTACGAGAACGTGGGCGGAACGCCCGTACTGGGAGTCAACGCTCCGGTGATCATCGGCCACGGCTGCTCCACGCCGAAGGCCATCCGGAGCATGATCCTCTCGACCGAGCAGGTGATCAAGGCCGGTCTGACCAAGCGCCTGCAAAGTGCGTTCAACAATTAAATTTCAACAGTAAGCAAAAGTTAAGTTAATGGGTAAGATAACTGCAGCGATCACGGGTGTGGGTCAGTACCTCCCGGATTATATTCTCACGAACGACGAGTTGAGTCGTATGGTCGACACCAACGACGAATGGATCATGTCGCATACCGGCATCAAGACGCGCCACATCCTCAAGGGTGAGGGTATCGGTACCTCCTACATGGGTGCCCGTGCCGTCATGAATCTGCTCGACAAGACGGGTGTCGATCCGATGTCGATCGACGTGGTGATCTGCGCTACGGTAACCCCTGACATGTTCTTCCCCTCGACGGGTAACCTGATTGCCGATCAGGCCGGCTGCAAGAACGCCTTCGCCTACGACGTTTCGGCTGCCTGCAGCGGTTTCCTCTTTGCGCTGACGACCGGTGCCAAGTTCATCGAGGCCGGTACGAGCAAGCGCGTCATCGTGGTGGGCGCCGACAAGATGTCGTCGATCATCGACTATACCGACCGTTCGACCTGCCCGCTCTTCGGCGATGCCGCAGCAGCCGTGCTGCTCGAGCCCAATACGGAGGGTTACGGCGTGGTCGATTCGATCCTGCACAGCGACGGCTCGGGCGAGCTGCAGCTCTACATGAAGGCCGGCGGTTCGCGCTATCCGGCGTCGATCGAGACCGTGCAGAACAACTGGCATACGATCACGTGGGACGGACACGCCGTCTTCAAGGCTGCCGTCTCGAAGATGTCGGATGTTTCGGTCGAGATGATGGAGCGTCACCACCTCACGGGCGATGACATCCGTTTCCTGGTGCCTCACCAGGCCAACCTGCGCATCATCGACGCTACGGCTCGCCGCATGGGCATTACTCAGGACAAGTGCATGATCAACATCGACCGCAACGGAAATACGACGGCCGCAACGATCCCGACCTGTCTCTACGACTACGAGAGCCAGCTGCGCAAGGGTGACAACCTGATCCTGTCGGCCTTCGGCGGCGGATACACGTGGGGTGCCATCTACGTGAAGTGGGCCTACGACGGTTCGAAGGCCTGATGACGCAGTCGTAAGGTCACTCCATCCGAAAATCAGACGATGTTCTCCCTTGAGGGGAGGACATCGTTTTTTTGTGGGGATCCGGACGAACGGTGCGGCGGAAAATTCGTATCTTTACATCATGGAACCGCAGATCCGTCCCATCCGCCAGTCGGAACTCCCGCTGTTGGAGGATCTCCTCTACGAGGCGATCTGGCAGCCCGATGCCGCGTTGCGCCTGCCACGGGAGGTGATTCGTCGGTGGTAACGGAGGAGCCTCGGGTTGCCAGCAGAAGCGACCGGCACGAAGGCCGGGCGGCGAAATATTCCGCTGGCAGACCGGATGGATGGTGGCGGCCGCCGGGGGGGAGACCGTTTCAGTTTCTGTTCGGATTTGCGGACTACCTTTGTCGTCCGGCGGATCGGCCAATCCGGTCCCGGACGGGATTCTCCGTCTCTAAAATGTTGAATGATCGATGAAAATTCTGATTGTCGAAGATGAACCCTCCCTGCGGGAGATCATGGTGCGGACGCTCACACGCGAACAGTACGTCGTCGAGCAGGCCGCCGACTATGCAGCGGCGCTGGACAAGATCGCCGCCTACGACTACGACTGCATCCTGCTGGATATCATGCTGCCCGGCGGCAGCGGACTGCGCCTGCTCGAGGAGCTGAAGCGTCGCCGCAGCCGGGCCGGCGTCATCATCATCTCGGCGCGCGATTCGCTCGACGACAAGGTCGAAGGGCTGGAGCTGGGGGCCGACGACTACCTGCCCAAACCTTTCCACCTGGCCGAACTGAGTGCCCGGATCCGGAGTGTGCTGCGCCGCCATCAGCGTGACGGCCGCGACTGCCTCGAGGCGGGGAACGTGCGCCTGTGGCCCGACAGCCGGAGGGTCGAGGTGGCGGGGCGTCCGCTCGATCTGCTGCGCAAGGAGTATGATATCCTCCACTACTTCATGGCGCGGCCGAACCACACGGTCGACAAGGCGGCGCTGGCCGAAGGGGTTTGGGGCGACCATATCGATCAGGTGGACAATTTCGATTTCGTCTACGCGCAGATGAAGAATCTGCGCCGCAAGCTCCACGACGCCGGGGCCGATATCGAGATCCGGGCCGTCTACGGCTTCGGCTATAAACTCGTGCGGCCATGAAGCTGGTCTATCGCATTCTGCTGCATCTGGCCTGGGTGCTGACGCTGCTGCTGGCCGGATGGGCGGCGCTGTTCTACTTCACGTTGATCGACGAGGTGAACGACAGTGTGGACGATGCCCTCGAGGCGCGTGCCGAGGTGATCGTCAAACGGGTTCTGGCCGGACGCGAGCTTCCCGGAGCCCCTAGCGAGGGGCACGGGGAGTATCTGTTGCGGGAGGTGGCGGCCGACTATGCCCGCGACCAGTCCGACGAACGCTACTCCGACGAGGAGATTTTCATCCCGGAGCTTGATGAACGTGAGCCGGCCCGTGTCCTGCGCAAGACCTTCCGGGCGGCCGACGACCGCTGGTACGAACTGACGGTGATGACCCCCAGTTTCGAGAAGGACGATCTGGCCGAGGCAATCTTCTACGGGATCGTCTGGCTCTATCTCTTCCTGCTGCTGTCGGTGCTGCTGGTGACGACGGTGTTGCTCTACCGCACGATGCGGCCGCTGTACGCCCTGCTGCGGTGGCTCGACGAATACCGGGTGGGCGGTCAGAATCCGCCGCTCGAGGTGCGGACCTCGGTGACGGAGTTCCGGCGGCTGAACGAGGCGGCTCGACGCTATGCCGAGCGGGCCGAACAGTCGTTCGAACGGCAGAAACAGTTCATCGGCAACGCTTCGCACGAGATGCAGACCCCGCTGGCCGTCTGCCGAAACCGGCTCGAGATGCTGGTCGACGATCCGCAGGGGCTCAGCGAGGAGCAGCTGGGCGAGATTGCCAAGGTGCAGCGCACGCTCGACTCGCTGGTGCGGATGAACCGCTCGCTGCTGCTGCTGACGAAGATCGACAACGGCCAGTTCCCCGAGACCGAGGAGGTGGTGCTCAATGTGCTGTTCCGCCGGACGGGCGAGGATCTCGAGGAGATCTATGGCTACCGCGGCATGCATTTCGAACTGCAGGAGGCGGCGGAGCTGCGTGTGCGGATGAACCCTTCGCTGGCGGAGAGTCTGGTCGCGAACCTGGTGAAGAACGCCTTCGTCCACGGTGCCGAACGGGGTACAGTCCGGGTGCGGATCTCCGCACGGAGCTTCGCAATCGACAACGATGCCGCGGAGGGGGCGCTCGATGCGGCCCATATCTTCGACCGCTTCTACCAGGGGGCGAAAAAACACGGTTCGACCGGCTTGGGGCTGGCGATCGTCGATGCCGTCTGCCGGCTCTACGGCCTGCGGATCGCCTACGCCTTCCGCGACGGCCGCCACCTGTTCACGGTCGACTTCCCCGCCTGAGAACCGATCACGGTGTGAACGCGGGGGAATGTTTCGGTGAAAACGGCGCTTTTCAGATTTGTTTCAGTTTCGGGCCGCAACTTTGCAGTACGAAATTCACGAACCCGATAAACACGTTACAGCATGAAAAAGTTCACGATTTTTCTCGTTTCACTCTTTGCGGTGCTTTCGATCCTCCCGGCTTCGGCCGGCGACGACCACATCATCCCCGTCGGAGAGCTTCCTTCGCCGGCCCGTCAGCTGTTGGAGACCTATTTCAAGGAGGTGGGTGTCTCCTACGCAAAGGTCGACGAGGATTGGTTCGACCGGGAGTACAAGGTGGTCTTCGTCAACGGTATGAAGATCGAGTTCCTCAAGGACGGCAGCTGGAAGGAGATCGATTGCCGCTACAACGGCGAAGTCTCGGCGGATCTGATCCCGAAGGAGATTGTCGATTACCTCGGACAGACCTTCGTGGAGAGGCGGACGGTCGGCATCGAACGGGACCGCCGCGGATATGAGGTGCGGCTCGACAACGGTCTCGATCTGAAATTCGACCGCAGGTTCCGTCTCGTCGGTACCGACGACTGACTCGGTCGCCCGGCTCTCCCGTCGGCCGGCGGGCAACCATTGCGGCATCCGATTTGCAGATCGGATGCCGTGTATGTGTTCCGTTTATCGGGGTATAAGATAATATGATTGATAATATTTTGAAAATCAACAGATCCAATCGTATCTTTGTCCCGACAAACAGAAACAATACCCACCTAAACAGCTACCTTTATGTTGAGTCCGAAGTTGCACGAAGCGCTCAATGCGCAGATCAATGCCGAGATGTGGTCGGCCTATCTCTATCTTTCGATGTCGGTGGATGCCGAGGCCAAGGGTCTGAAGGGTTTTGCCAACTGGTTCTACGTGCAGTTCCAGGAGGAGCAGGACCATGCCCGCATCCTGATGAACTACCTGCTTTCGCGCGAGGGCCGCGTCACGCTGCAGCCCGTTGGGGCGGTGCGGACCGAGTGGGCCTCGCCGCTGGAGATGTTCCGCGATACGCTCAGGCATGAAAAGGAGGTGACGGCGATGTTCGCCAATCTGGCCTCGATTGCCGCCGAGGATCGCGATTACGCCTCGTCGAACATGCTGGCCTGGTTCGTCAACGAGCAGGTCGAGGAGGAGGAGTCGGCCCGCGAGATGATTGCGGCGTGCGATGCCGTCGACGGCAACAAGTTCGGCCTCTACATGCTCGACAAGGAGCTCGCCGGCCGGACCTATTCGCTGGCCGAACCGCTCGCTTCGACGAATGCCTGATCCCTGCGGGGGCGCAGGGCCGACTGCCGGTCGGCCGTTTCGGGACGGAGGGGGCATGCGCTCCGGATGCGGCGATGCATCGTTGCCGTCCTTTGTGTGAGACAACAAGTTTTGTCATAGTAGATAAGTTGTGAGAGTCCGGTTCCCGCATTGTCGGGGCCGGATTTTTTTGGGGGCGGGGAGGAAAGGGGCCGGATGCGTGCCCGATTCGGATCCCGGACGGAGCGGGTAGGTGCGATGGGCGGGGCGGGTGTCCAGACGAACGGACCACGGCGGCAGAGCCCGCCCGACGACGGCAACCTCGGATTGACCTTCAAACCGCCTTCGGACGGTAAGGCGGGGCTCGTTTTTTTTGCGAATCACGGATATTATTGTATTTTTGTCTAGCCCGTTCTTCGGAGGTCTTCGGGCGTGTGCAGATGAGAGTCTCCCAGGAAAATATGCAGCAGGTTGTCGACATGCAGGACAACCGCACGGTTGTCCGGATGCTTCGTGACGGCGACGAAGACTGTTTCCATGCACTCTTCCGGCGCTATTACAAACCCCTGTGTACCTACGCTACCCGCTTCGTGACCCCCGACCGGGCCGAAGAGCTGGTGCAGGACACCATGATGTGGCTTTGGGAACACCGCACGACGCTGCTCCCCGAGATGCCGCTCAAGTCGCTGCTCTTCACCATCGTCAAGAACAAGTCGATCAACAGTGCCTCGCGCCATACGGTCCGCAACCGGATCTTCCGCGAACTGGCCCAAAGCAGCGAGGAGGAGTTCGACGATCCGGACTTCTACCTCGAAGGCGAACTCATGCGCCGTCTGGACGAGGCGCTGGAGAAGCTGCCCGCGGAGTTCCGGCAGACCTTCCGCATGCACCGTCTCGAGGGAATGACCCACAAGGAGATCGCCGCGGCACTGCAGGTCTCGCCCCAGACGGTCAACTACCGCATCGGCCAGACCGTCCGCCTGCTGCGCGAAGAGCTGCGCGAATACTGGCCCCTGATCGCGCTGGTGCTCGGAAGCCGGCTTTCCTGAAAAAAAAATGAAAAAATTTGGTGTATCCGTTAGTAACTTCCGCTGACGGATTGTATTACTATGCAGACAAGCAAATGAAAATGGCGGATTTTGAAATCAACGAAGAGATCCTGGCCGCTTACCTGAGCGGAGCACTCGACGCGGAGCAGCGCGCCGCGGTGGAGGCGTGGTACGATGCCTCGCCGGCCAACCGTCGGCTCATGGGCGAGATCTATCGCCTGCTCTATCTCAACGACCGCATCAACGATACGGCCCGCATCGATGTGGAGAAGGCCTATGTGCACTGCCGCACGCGGATCCGCGAACAGGCCCGGCGGCGGGTGTGGCTCCGCAGCCTGAAGCGTCTGGCAGCCTCGGCGGCCGTCATCGTCGTGCTGCTGGCCGGCGGATGGATGGCCCGGAGCTCCGTCGAGCGGCTGACGCGCCCCATGGTCGTCTACACGCAGGTCGGCGAACGCTCGCAGGCCGTGCTGCCCGACGGTACGAAGGTCTGGCTCAATTCGTCGAGCCGCGTGGAGTATGCCGCCTCGTTCTTCTCGCGCAAGCGCCGCGTGAAGATGGACGGCGAAGCCTACTTCGAGGTGTCGCACGACCGCCACGCTCCGTTCGTCGTCTCGACCAACGGCCTCGATATCCGGGTGCTGGGCACGCGTTTCAATATCCGCAATAACGAGGATAAACATCTGATAACTACCGTACTGCTCGAGGGGTCGGTCGAGGCCTCCGTCACGGGAGAGCGCGGAACGGCTCTGCGGCTGCACCCCTCGCAGCAGCTGACCTTCGATACCGATACGAAGAGCATGCTGCTGACGGACATCCCGACGGCCGAACGCTCGATCAACTGGATCTACGGCCGCTTCAGCTTCGAACACAACACCCTGGAGGAGATTGCCGAAGAGCTCAACCGCTACTACAACGTCGATATCCGCTTCAAGGACGATGCGCTGCGTCAGCTGCGCTTCTCGGGCGACTTCCAGGTCGATGACGGCATCTACCACATCATGTCGGTGCTGCAGCTGACCTACAAGTTCAACTACCGGATCGTCGATAACGACATCGAAATATACGCCAACTGACATCCAAACCCAAACCTGAAAGACCTACAGCTGCCTATGGAGAACTGAACGCCATGCTCCTGACCGCGGTAAACCGCGACGAAAAATTACCTCAAGACATTACCAACCTACTTTAACCTTTTTATGAAAAAATTCAACCTTGTCGCAGGCAAGGGAGGGCGCATTGTCGCGCTATGTCTCCGCAGCCTGCTGCTTGTCTCGATGCTTTTGTCGGGATATTCGAGTGCCCGGGCTGCGGCCCAGACGCCGCAATCGGCTCCCCGCGTAAGCCTCGACGTGCAGAATGCCGCCATCATCACGGTATTCCAGTCCATCCAACAACAGACCGACTATTCGTTCGTCTACAACACCTCCGATATCGATACGGAGCGCCGCGTAACCGTCTCGGCCCATGACGAGGCGCTCACGAGCGTGCTCGACCGCCTCTTTGCAGGCTTCGACATCGCCTATACGCTGCGTGACAAACACATCGTCCTTTCGCGCAAGGCTCCGTCGCCGGCCGCAGCCTCGGCCGTGCACAACGGCGTGAGCGGTACGGTCAAGGACGATAAGGGAATGCCCCTGATCGGCGCCACCGTCCTGCTCAAGGGTACGACCGTCGGTGTGGCGGTCGACCTCGACGGCAACTTCTCGCTGCCGCAGGCCAAACCCGGCGACGTGCTCGAGATCTCGCTGATCGGCTACACGAAGCAGGAGATTCCGGTGACGGGCGCCGTCACGTCGCTGGCCGTGGTCATGCACGAGGACAACGAGGTGCTCGATGCCGTGGTCGTTACGGCCCTCGGTATCAAACGCAAGGAGAAGGCCCTGACCTACAACGTGCAGGAGGTCTCCGGATCGATCGTCAACACGGTCAAGGATGCCAACTTCATGAACTCGCTCTCGGGCAAGATCGCCGGTCTGCAGATCAACGCCAGCGCCTCGGGTGCGGGCGGTTCGACGCGCGTGGTGATGCGTGGTGTCAAGTCGCTCAACGGCGACAACAACGCCCTTTATGTCGTCGACGGTATTCCGCTGCCGAGCCTGCGCTCGAAGCAGACCGAGGGTATCTACGAGACCCCCGACGGCGGTGACTACGAGGGTATTGCCAGCATTAACCCCGAGGATATCGAGTCGATGTCGGTGCTGACGGGTGCCACGGCCGCCGCACTCTACGGTTCGCAGGGCGCCAACGGCGTGATCCTGATCACGACCAAGCGCGGTGAAGAGGGACGCGTGCGGGTGAACTACTCGAACAGCACGACCTTCTCCTCGCCGTTCGTCATGCCGAAGTTCCAGAACACGTACGGTACGGATCTCAACTCGCCGTCGATGAGCTGGGGCGAGAAGCTGGCCAAACCCTCGTCGTACGATCCGAAGGACTTCTTCCAGACGGGCTTCGACGAGACCAACGCCATCGGCATCACCGCCGGTACGAAGCGCAACCAGACCTACTTCTCGGCCGCTTCGGTCAACACGCGCGGTATCATCCCGAACAACGTCTACAACCGCTACAACTTCTCGCTGCGCAACACGACGGCTCTCATCGAGGACAAGCTGACGCTCGATCTGGGTGCCTCGTACATGAAGCAGTACAGCCGCAACCCGCTGATCCAGGGTATCTACCACAACCCGCTGATCGGTGTCTACCTCTTCCCGCGCGGCGACGATATCTCGAAATACCAGGTCTACGAGCGCTACAACCCGAGTCTGGGCTACAGCGAGCAGTTCTGGGGGCTGGAGTTCATCAACGGCGTCGAGAACCCCTACTGGGTGGTCAACCGCGAGATCTTCGAGAACAACATGCAGCGCTATACGTTCAACGCTACGCTGAAGTGGGACGTCTTCGACTGGCTGAGCCTGACGGGCCGCGTGCGCACCGACAACATGGTGATGAACTACACGCGCAAGATCTACGCCTCGTCCAACACGCTCTTCGCCTCGGAGTACGGCAACTACCTGAACCACACCTCGCGCCACAGCAACCTCTATGCCGATGCGCTGCTGTCGATCGACAAGAGCTTCTGGGAGAACGCCTTCTCCGTGCAGTTCAACTTCGGTGCGAGCCTGACCGACGACCGCAACGCCCTGACGGGCTATGAGGGTCACCTGGCCGGCATCCCCAACAAGTTCACCTACAACAACATCGTATCGAGCGACCTGAACACCCTCCCCATGGAGGACAACTACCACGACCAGAACCAGGCGATCTACGCCACGCTGCAGCTCGGGTGGAAGGGAATGCTCTACCTCGACGCCACGTTCCGCAACGAGTGGGCCTCGCAGCTGGCCTTCACCGATCAGCTGAACATCTTCTATCCTTCGGTGGGTCTGTCGGCCGTCATCTCGTCGATGGCCGATCTCTCGAAGGCCGGCATCTCGTTCCTGAAGGTGCGCGCCTCGTATGCCGAGGTGGGTAACCCCCCGCAGCGCTTCATCACGGGGGCCAACTACGCGATCAAGAACGGCGTGATCACCACCCAGACCTATGCCCCGGCCTCCCACCTGCGTCCCGAACGCACGAAGTCGTTCGAGGTGGGTATGAACGCCAAGTTCCTCGGCAACAAGATCTGGCTCGACGCCACCTACTACGACACGAACACCTACAACCAGCTCTTCCTCTACGACGCTCCCCCCAGCACGGGCTACAAGCAGTCGTATCTGAATGCCGGTAAGGTCAACAACTGGGGTGTCGAGGCCGTGGCCGGATACAAGAATACGTGGGGCGACTTCGCCTGGTCGACGTCGTTCAACTTCTCGCTCAACCGCAACAAGATCCGCGAACTGGTTCCCGAGGGGACGATCGATCCGGTGACGGGTGCCGAGGTGTCGCTCCCGGAGGTGAACATGGACTACGGCGGCTACCGCGTGAAGCTGCGTCCGGGCGGCTCGATCGGCGACTTCTACGTGACGGGCCTCAAGACCGACGACCAGGGTCAGATCTACGTCGATCCCAACGGCGGTACGGTGACCATTGATCCCGATACGTGGATCTACGCCGGCAACACCGATGCCCGCTACCGCATGGGCTGGAACAACCAGTTCTCGTGGAAGGGCATCTCGCTGGGCGTGCTGGTTGATGCCCGTATCGGTGGCCGCGGCGTCTCGGTGACGCAGGCGCTGATGGACCGCTTCGGCGTGTCGCAGGCCTCGGCCGATGCCCGCGAGGCAGGCGGTATCCGCATCTCGGAGAAGCAGACGATCTCCGGCGTCAAGGAGTTCTACGCCAACTCGGGCGACGGCATGGGCATGCTCTCGCAGTATGTCTACGACATGACGAACGTGCGTCTGCGCGAGCTGACGCTGGGCTACGACCTGCCCTCGTCGTGGTTCAACGACAAGATCCGCGCCACGGTGTCGCTCGTCGGCCGCAACCTCTTCATGTTCTACAACAAGGCCCCGTTCGATCCCGAGGTGACCGCCTCGACGAGCACCTACTACCAGAACCTCGACTTCTTCATGCAGCCGAGCGTGCGGACGATCGGATTCAGCGTACGGCTTCAATTCTAATACCAACCATTCATGAAAACGACTGTGAACAGAATCAAGATATGGGTCGGAGCCGTGGCCGCGCTGGCCGTTGCGGCTACCGCCTGCACGAGCGAGTTCGAGAACTACAACACCGATCCCAATGCCGCTCAGGTGGTGGATCAGGCCTCGCTGATCACCACCATGGAGCTCGACGCCGCCTACCCGACGACGGGCGAGACGACCGTCCCCGTCAACCGCTACCAGACGGGCTGGAACCTGCTGGCCGACCACTATGCCGGCTACATGGCCTGCGCCAACCACTTCGACGGCGGCAGCAACCCGATGGTCTACAACCTGACGGCCAACAACTGGAGCAATACGGTCTTCGAGGTGGCCTTCACGCAGGTGATGCCGGCCTGGCTGATGCTCAAGGCGGGCTACGACGAGGGGCTGCTGAGCGCCCACGCCATGGCCGTGGCCGACATCCTCAAGGTGCTGACGCTGCACCGCGCCAGCGACATGTACGGTCCGCTGCCGGTGCTCCACTTCGGTGAGTCGATCAGCCCCTACGATTCGCAGGAGACCCTCTACCACCACTTCTTCGAGACGCTCAACCGTTCGATCGAGGCCCTCAAGGCGCAGATCGCCGTGGCGCCGGGCGACAAGTCGCTCGAGAAGGTCGACGCCATCTATGCCGGTGACCTGAACAAGTGGCTGCTCTTCGCCAATTCGCTCAAGCTGCGGCTGGCGATCCGTATCCGCTACGTCGAGCCCGATCTCTCGAAGCAGTATGCCCAAGAGGCCATCACCGACGGGGTGATCACCTCGACGGCCGACAACGCCGTGCTGAAGAGCTACCGCCAGATCACGATCAACAACCCGATGGAGATGATCTGGAACTCGTACAACGACGCCCGCATGAGCGCCTCGATGGACTCCTATCTGAACGGTTACGAGGATCCGCGCCGGGCCTCGATGTTCCAGCCCGCGACGATCGACGGCGGAGGCTACCACGGCGTGCGCAACGGTCTGGGATCCACCGAGCAGAAGTTCTACACGAAGATGTCGGCCCCGAACATCCAGACCGATACGCCGATGAACTGGCTGCTGGCTTCGGAGGTGGCCTTCCTCAAGGCCGAGTACTGCCTGATGACGGGTGACAACACGGGTGCGCAGAGCAACTACGAGGAGGGTGTCCGCCTGTCGTTTGCCGAGAACGGACTCTCGGCGAGCGAGGCTGCGACCTATCTGGCCAGCGAGAAGACTCCGGCCACCTTCTCCGACGTCTCGGAGAACCCGACGAAATACTCGGCCAGCGCCCGCGGCAAGGTGACGGTCAAGTGGCAGAACGACGGCAACGAACTCGAGCGCATCATTACGCAGAAGTGGATCGCCCTCTTCCCGAACGGCATGGAGGCCTGGGCCGAGTTCCGCCGGACGGGTTTCCCGCGGCTCTTCCCGATCGTGGCCAACAGCGAGGATCCGACCGTCGACAAGAATGTCCAGATCCGCCGCATGGTCTTCCCGAAACTCGAGTACTCGAACAACGCCGGAGCGGTCAATGCGGCCGTGCGGCTGCTCGACGGTCCCGATGCCGGCGGTACGAAACTCTGGTGGGACAAGAAATAAGCGACCTTATCCACGTAAAACAGACTAATCAAGATGAAAAAAGAACTGATTCATATATTGACGGTGTTGGCCGGAGCGGCGATGCTCTTCGCCTGCGAGAAGCAGACGACCCCCGAACCGGTCCGTATCCAGTATCCGGACAAGCAGTCGCCCATTCTGCGTGACGACGCCTACTACGCCCGTCTGCGCGCCTACAAGCAGACCGATCACAAACTGGCCTTCGGATGGTACGGTTCCTGGACGGGAATCGGCGCCTCGGAGCAGAGCCGTCTGCGCAGTGCCCCCGACTCGATGGACATCATCTCGATCTGGAGCCAGTGGCACAGCCTGAGCCCCGAACAACTCGAGGACAAGGCCTACGTGCAGCAGATCAAGGGAACGAAGGTCGTCTTCTGCATCTCGGCCAAGGACATGCCCGAGGAGTTCAAGGTCGACGGCCAGATCACCGAGGAGGGTATCGTGGCCTACGCCAAGGCCTGGGGCAAGGACTCGATGGACAAGTACCAGTACGACGGTATGGACATCGACTTCGAGACGGCCGTCGACCACCAGGGCCCGATGAACAAGAACCCGGAGAACTTCAAGCGTTTTGCCGAGGAGCTGAGCAAGTACATCGGTCCCAAGTCGGGAACGGGCCGCCTGTTCCTCATCGACGGAAACATCGACAGCGACTGGCTCCCGGCCAACATCGGCGAACTGTGCGACTATGCCGTTTCGCAGGCCTACAACTGCACGGGTGCCAGCAACCTCCGCAGCCGTACGCAGAGTGCCGCCGGTCGCGGATGGCGCCCCGAACAGATCATCTTCACGGAGAACTTCGAGTCGCTGTGGCAGAACGGCGGCACCAGCTACAACCACAACGGAGAGTCGATCCCCTCGCTGCTGGGTATGGCCTACTTCGCGCTGGAGGAGACCTCGGCCGGCTTCGGCTCCTACCACATGGAGTATGAGTACGGCAACTCCAGCATGCCCTACAAGTATATCCGCCAGGCGATCCAGATTGCCAACCCCGCGCCGCAGGGCGACTACACGAAGAACCTCCTGACGCTCGATCAGGCCGGTGAGGCCACCGTCGAGCTGACCCCCTTCCCGTCGGGTGCCACCGAGGCCGCAGCCATTTCGCTCTCGGGTTCGCTCTCGGCCGTAGCCGCTGCGGAGATGACCTTCCCGCTGGTGCTCGATCCCACGCTTGTCGACTCCTACAACGCCTACAACTACACCGAATTCG
Organism: uncultured Alistipes sp.; assembly: GCA_938014215.1. Classification (GTDB taxonomy): domain Bacteria; phylum Bacteroidota; class Bacteroidia; order Bacteroidales; family Rikenellaceae; genus Alistipes. Next base: position 188,922 of record CALLRW010000001.1, read on the forward strand.
AGGCAATCGATCCGGCGAGCGTCACCTTTACGGCTCCGTTCCGCTTTGCGGCCGGCGAGCAGCACTCCTCGGTGGAGACCCCCGTGCAGATGATCATCACGGGCAAGGGCCTCGAGGCCGGCAAGGAGTATCTGGCCGCCGTGCGCGCCGACTATTCGGGTGTGGCGGGCGTCGCCCCGAACACGGCCCGCGAGGTTCTCTACGTGCGTGTAAGCTTGAAATCCAAGCAGACGGCCAATACGGTCACCATCTCGGGCAACCAGACCGAGCAGCTGGAGATCGTCTCGCTGATCGACGGTACGCTGATCGAGCAGGGAACCTGTGAACTGACGCTGGGTCTGCAGTACGGTGTGCCGGAGGATGTATCGTTCGCCCTGGAGGTCGATCCGACGCTGGTCGATGCCTACAACCGCGACAAAGGCACCAGCTACCGCACGCTTGCGGCCGATCAGATGACGCTTCCCGAAGCTATCACCCTGAAGCAGGGCGAGAAGATGGCCGCTCCGATCACGATCGGCGTCAAGGATCCCGCGGCGCTCGAGAACGGCGACTACATGATCGCCTACCGGATCAACCTCGGCAATTCGGAGGACTACTGGCTCTACGACGAGAAGGTACTGACGCGCTACATCATCGTCTCGAAGTCGCAGACCAACGTCCAGGAGCGGGTCGATACGGTCGACGGCACGGTGATCGAGGATCGTTCGGGCTGGACCTTTACGGCCAACGACAAGGACTACACGGCGGCGATGTTCGACGGACAGCTGACCGGCGGATGGACCGCCTTCACGGAGGAGACCCCCGAAATCAAGGTGGTGGTCGACATGGCCACGGTACATACGATCGTCGGCTGGCGGATGGGTTACATCGACTACTCGTTCAAGAACCTGCGCGACATCGAGGTGAGCCTCGACGGCCAGAAGTGGCAGGCACAGGCTTCGGGTACGGTCGAGCTCGCCCTGACGGATGGCAACTGGCGCTATCTGCAGCTGCGCAGCCCGGTGGAATGCCGCTACATCCGCATGACCATCATCCCCTACTCCTGGGCCTACAACATCTGCGAGTTCGAGGCCTATGCACCGAAAAATTAACCGATCAAAACGACTGAAACCATGAAAATGAAACAGATATGGGCCTCCCTGGCGCTGGTTGCCGCGCTTGCGGGCTGCCAGGAGGCCGCCCAGTACGAGCCTTCGATCTACATCACGGAGGCGCAGCGTGAGCCGGCGAAGATCGTCACCATCACGCAGGCGGGCGAGAAGGCCACCTTCTCGGTCTCCGCTTCGCAGATCGTCGGCCACGAGACCCACGTCTCGCTGCAGGTATGCCCCGAGCTGCTCGAGGCATACAACTCCAAATACGGCCGTACGTGCGTGCTGCTCGACGAGAAACTCTACGACTTCGCGAAGCAGGAGGTGACCATCAAGGCCGGCACCAGCGTCTCGGACGAGGCCGAAATCGTCGTCAAGGAGGCCCTCGAGCCGGGTACGTTCTACTGCCTGCCGATGCGGATCGTGCAGACCGACGGTTCGATGGCGATCCTCGATGCCTCGAGCACGCTCTACCTCGTCTTCCGCGCACCGGTTCACGGCAAGGGCGTCTACATCGGTTCGGGCAACAAGTACATCGTGCCGGGCTTCTACGACCAGCGCGGCCAGGAGGGAACGCGTGACCTGTCGGCCCTGCCGGAGCTGACGCTCGAGTGCCGGGTCTATGCGAAGAGCTTCCAGAAGAGCGATCCCTACATCTCCTCGATCATGGGTCTCGAGGGTAACGTCTGCATGCGTTTCGGCGACGTGAAGATCGGTTACGACGTGCTTCAGGTCTGCAAGGGCGACTACCAGCCGGCGGCGATCAACGCTCCGTGCGCCACGAACCAGTGGTACCACGTGGCGGCCGTCTGGACCCGCAGCTCGCTGCGCATCTACATCGACGGACAGTTCATCACCGAGACGACCCACAAGGGCGAAACGGTCGACATCTCGCAGGTTCAGCTGTGGAACGGCCGCGGTATCGGCTTCGGACTGGGCTGCGCCTCGAACTACAACGGCAACCGTCCGCTCGACGGCTATCTGGCCGAGGCGCGTGTCTGGACCCGGGCGCTGACGGCCAGCGAGATTGCCAACGTGAAGGATCTGGTGATTGCCGATCCGCAGTCGCCCGACCTTCTGGCCTACTGGAAGATGGATGCCAGCGAGTCGGCCTCGATGAGCGAATCCTATTCGGGCTGGTACCTGCAGAACAAGGTGGTCGATCAGACCGGTCATGGATATGATGCCTACGGATTGTCCTCCGATCCGCAATACCTGGAGGCAACCTGGTAATAACAGGGGGAGTTTGGGAGCGTTGATTCTGCCGGGAACCGGCATGGGAGATTGGGGTTCCGGGGTTCCCGGCGGAACAGCGCGAAAATGAAAACAGAGAGGAGCGGGCGGCTTTCGGGCCGTCCGCTTTTTTTGTGAGGGGGGGAATGCCCGAGGGCGGGCGGGATTCTGTTGTCGGATTACTTTTCGGTCAGATCCATGCGCATCCGTACCATATGGCGGCACTCCACGCCGTTTTCGAGGATTGGGGCCGGGTAGTGTTTGCGGAAATAATCAATGTCGAGGCCGCAGCGGACGAATCCGCATCGTTCGTAGAGGGCGATCTGTCCCGTTCCGGAATCTCCGGTGCCGATCTCGAGGATCCGGAAACCCGCCTCACGGGCCGTTCGGACGGCGTGTCGCAGCAGGGCGGTTGCAATTCCCCGGCGTTGACAGGCCGGAGTCACGGCGATATTCACCACCTCGGCCGTGAAGGGTCGCGTGTGCAGAAGCAGGTATTGACCGACGATTTGTCCGTCGGCGAAGGCGGCATAGCAGCGGCTGCGCGGCAGGTAATCGGCGATCGAATCTTCGGATTCGTCGGCAAGGAGCAGCAGTGCGCGGGAAGGGGTGTCGGTGGCGCGGATTTCCATGGTGACGTCTTGGATGGAGGTGAAAGGTGAAAATACGGGTTGGGGCTCCGAACCGCTCAGAAGAGTGAGACGACCCCTTCGAACGAGGCCAGGATGACGATGTAGCGCAGCGTCTTGCCGGCGAGCATCGAGACCGTCGTCAGCCAGACATTGCTGCGCATGAGCCCCAGCACGATGGCGATCGCCTCGCCGATCGTGGGCAGGAAGGCGAAGAAGGCCATCAGTGCGCCGCGGCCGGAGAGAAACTTCCGGGCCCGGGCCAGCTGGCGGGTGGAGACCCCGATGCGGGTGATCCATTCGGTGCGGCCGAGGGTTCCGATCCAGTAGCAGGTCATGCCGCCGAGGGTATTGCCCAGGGCGGCTGCTGCGACGCACCCCACGGGGTCGAGTCCCATGCGGACCAGTACGACCATCACCGCCTCGGAACTGAACGGAAGGATGCTCCCGGCGATGAAGGCCGAGAGGAAGAGCCCCCAGTAGCCCCAGTCGATCAGAAATTGCGTGATTGTCTCCATGTGATTCGTTTTGCGTTTTTGCGGTTGGTTTGAAGATGGTTTGCGGGCGGATTATTCGCCGAGGATCGTGGCGACGATCTGCCGTCCCGAGGCGCGGTTGCGGAATTCGCAGAGGTAGATCCCCTGCCAGGTCCCCAGCCCGAGCCGCCCGTCGACGATCGGAATCGTCAGGTCGACCCCCGTCAGCGTCGATTTGGCATGGGCCGGCATGTCGTCGTCCCCCTCGAGCGTGTGGGAGTAGTAGCTCTCGCGTTCACGGACCAGACGGTCGAAGATGGCGTTGAGGTCCTGCCGCACGTCGGGATCGGCATTCTCGTTGATCGAGAGTCCGGCCGAGGTGTGGCGGATGAAGAGGTGGAGCAGCCCCGTGCGGGGAAGCTCCGGAAGGTGGCTGCGGATCTCGTCCGTCACCAGGTGAAAACCCCGGTTGCGGGGACGAAGCGTGAAGATGTGTTGGCGAATCATGGTTGATGGTCTGTTTGGTTCTCTGTTCGGTCGCCGGGCGACGAGAGGTTGCCGGCGGCTCTCGCGTTCCGGAGTGTCTGCATCCCGGTCGGTGTGGCGTATGGACCGCTCTCCTAAGGGCTCCTGACGGGTTCGCGACGCGGCGGTAGGTGGCTCGGACGGTCCCTGGCGGGCTTTTGCGGGTCTCTGCAGGTCGCCGGCGGTTCCTCTGGACGGGCTTCCGACGGGTTCCTGGCGGGCTGTCGGCAGGGTGGCAGGTGCGGCGGTTACTCCTCCTCCTGGTAATAGACCTTATAGTATTTGCCCTTCTCGTCCTGCCCCTGCTCGATCAGATCGCGGTTGCCGTGGATGTAGATGTGGAAGTTGCGGTCGAGCTTGATGACGCTCTTGAACGACCGGGCCTGCCGCTTGACCGCCGCATCCGAGATGCCGAATTCATCCTCGATGCGGATGTCGCGCTCCGACTCGTACTGCTCGCGGAAGCGGGCAAAACTCTCGGCTACCTCCGGCTGGCGGATCACACGCTCGGAGAAATCCTCCATCGAGAAATTGTCCTGCTCGCGGAAGTAGTTCATCGTCTCGTTGAGCATCTCGGCCTGATCGGCCTTCGAGACGTCGAACTCCTGGGCCAGGCGGTGCGTGACGTAACGTTTGCACATAGCCATGGCATTGTGCGTGTTGTGGTAGCTGTCCTGCCGCTGGCGCAGGTGGAGGAAGTCGTCGATCCAGTAGCGGGCCTCGGTGCGGTTGGTGTTGTCGACGATCAGCACGACGAACCCCTCGTCGCGCTCCGTGTTGAGGATCACAGCCCCCTTGTCGAGCCGCTTGATGTCGATCCCCTCGCGCGTCGAGAGGCGGATCCCCTCGTCGGCCGCCTCGGCATTGAGATAGGTGTCGCGCGTCTCGGACTTGAAGAGCCCCAGGGCCTCGAACCGCTGGCCGCCGAATCCGCAGTTGCTGAAGCGGACGACGTAGAACTCGCCCCCCTTGATCTGGGGCAGCGTGCCGCAGGCGTAGAGGTGGCGGGCCAGGTTGACCGACTGTTCGTAGAGCGTCTCGGGGTGGTCGAAGATCCGTCCGGCGAAGTTCCATATCTCGTTGCACGTTAGGTCGCTTTCGTGGCAGAGCGTGTAGCTCGACTCGTCGCGGAAACCGTCGAGAAAGTAGGCCGTGAGGGTCTGCATCAGCGCCTCGTCGGCGGTCTGCGGGGAGAGGCCGGGCGAGACGAGCAGCGGTTCGTCCTTGGACTGATTGCCCACGCGGTGGACGGCGAGGGCTTCGATGCGGGTATCTTCGGTGTGGAGCATGGACGTTGGATTTTGGTCGATGCAAAGATGGCGATTTTTCGTCGTTCGGGCAAATCCCGGCCCGGAATCCCGGCGAATCCCCCTCTCGGAACGGGAGGCGGAATCCCCGGTCGGGTAGGCTTTTTTTTTCAAAATTTGCTATATTTGTTTTCAAAATCCGACTCCGTGGGACACACCTTATCCGAAAATCGAGGCAGCGACGACGACTTCGGGCGGCTCTATGACGAGTTCCGCCCGCGGTTCATCGAGTTTGCCCGCGGATATGTCAAGGACCGCCTGACGGCCGAGGATCTGGTCACCGACTCGTTTCTCTACTTCTGGGAGAACCGCGGGCGGATCGATCCTTCGTGCAACGTCGCGGCCTATGTCTTCACGACGCTGCGCCACAAGTGTCTGAACCACCTCCGGGCCCGGCTGGTCCGGCTGCGGGCCCAGAGCGAGATCGAACAGCTCGAAAAACGGGTGCTGAACGAGAATATCCGCTCGCTCGAACGCTGCGACCCGCAGCAGCTTTTCGAGGGGGAGATCGAGCGGATCGTGCGCGAAAGTCTGGCCGAGATGCCCGAACTGACGCGGGGCGTCTTCACCGAACAGCGCTTCGGGGGACGCTCCTACCGTGAGGTGGCCGAGCTGTTCGGCATCACCGAACGCCGCGTCGGCACCGAACTCGAAAAGGCCCTCGGACTGTTGCGCCATGCCCTGCGGGATTACCTGCCGGCCGCCCTTGCCGCAGCCCTTCTGGAGCGCTTCTCGCGCACATTCTGAAATTTTTTTGCAAAAAAATGCGATTTTCTCCGGGAAAACCTCCCGCTCGGGTGCTTTTATGGTGAATGTCCCCCAAAGAGCGATAAAAGCATGGAAAAGGAGATCCTCTACCGATTTTTCAGAGGCGAGGCCTCGGCCGACGAGGAGCGCCGCCTCATGGCGTGGCTCGACGCCGACGGGGAGAACCGTCGCACGTTCGACCGCGAGCGGGCCATGTTCAATGCCCTGCAACTCTTTGCACCCCGTCCGGCGGCTCGCGCTGCCGTATCGCAACCCCGTCCGGGACGCCGTCCGGGCCGTCTCATGCGGCTGGCAGCTCCCGCCCTGCGGATCGCCGCCGTCGTGGCTCTGGCCGTGGGCATCAGCTGGGGCGTCATCTCCCATCGCGAGCACAACTGGCAGCAGCTGACCAACCGCATCGTCGTTCCCGCCGGCCAGCGCATCAACCTCACGCTGCAGGACGGCACCAGCGTGTGGCTCAACTCCGGTGCCGAGATCGAATACCCGGCCCTCTTCGCCGGCCGCGAGCGTCAGGTGAAGCTCAACGGTACGGCCCTGTTCGACGTGGCGCACGATGCGGACCATCCCTTCGTCGTGGAGACCTATGCCTGCCGGGTCGAGGTGCTCGGAACGCGTTTCAACGTCCACGCCGACGCCGCGGAGCAGGAGTTCTCGACGGCGCTCTTCCGCGGCTGTGTCCGCGTCACTTCGCGCGAAGACCGGCAGCAGGTGACGCTCCGCCCCAACGAGAAGGTCTCGCTGCACGACGGACGCCTGACGGTCGAGCGGTCGGACGACCCGAACGAATACCTCTGGGCCGAGGGACAGATCTCGATCAGCGGGTGTACGTTCGAGGAGATCCTCGACCGTTTCGAGAGTTGCTACGGCGTGCGGTTCGACGTGCGCCTGAAGGAGATGCCCCGCGTCGAGGCCATCGGCAAGATCCGTATCTCGGACGGCATCGAACATGCGCTGGGCATTCTGCAGCGCAGCTGCAGCTTCCGCTATACCTATGATGCTCAGGCCAATCTGGTAACGATCTATCGATAAATCCCTCCGACCAACCGTGAACCCCAAAAAACTTTGCAGCCTATGAGATAGCACGATCCTTCCACCGGCCGTTCTCCCCGTGAAGGAACCGAAAAAGCCCGGAGTCGCGCCAACAACCCCGGGCCGTCAGGATAACGGCCATTCCACCAACCCGGGAACAACCTGAATTATTATCCTACTAACCTACAAAAATATGAATAAAAAAGTATCAGGCCAAATGAAAAGCCTGATAACCTTTCTGTTCGCGGCGGTGCTGAGCCTGAGCGTACGCACGGTCGCCGCCCAGACCGCACGCGTGACCATCGACATGCGGCAAGTGAAAATGGAACGGGTCATGGCCGAGATCGAGAAGCAGACCCGCTACCTGTTCATCCACGACAAGAGCCTCGACATCGACCGTACGGTTAGCGTTGCGGTCAACAACCGCCCCGTCGCGGAGGCACTCAACCAGATGGTTCGCGGCACGGATCTCTCCTACGAAATCAACGGTTCGAACATCATCCTTTCGACGGCCCGCTCCGGTGGCGCGGCTGCTGCGACGGCCGGGACGGTTCCGGGCGAGGTCTCGGGCAAGGTGCTCGATGCCCACGGACAGCCGGTCATCGGCGCCTCGGTGATCCTCAAGGGGACGACCGTCGGCGTGAGTACGGACATCGACGGCGGCTTCACGCTCCGCATTCCCGAGTCGGCGAGCAACCCCGTGCTGCTCTTCAACTACCTGGGCTACGAGTCGCAGGAGGTGGCCGTCATGGGACGCACGTCGTTCGACGTCACGTTGCAGGAGTCGGCCGTGACGGTCGAGAACGTCGTGGTGACGGCCCTCGGTATCAAACGCCAGGAGAAGGCCCTCTCGTACAACGTCCAGCAGGTCAAGGCCGAAGATATCGTGACGGTCAAGGATGCCAACTTCATGAACGCGCTCAACGGCAAGGTGGCCGGCGTGCAGATCAACTCCTCGGCGGCGGGTGTCGGCGGTGCGGTGCGTGTGGTGATGCGCGGTGCGAAGTCCATCTACAAGGATAACAACGCCCTCTACGTGATCGACGGCGTGCCGATGAGCAACATCTCGTTTGGTTCGACGGAGGACGGCCTGCAGGGCAACTACCTCGGTTCGGACGGCGTGGCCGACATCAACCCCGACGACATCGAGTCGATCTCGGTGCTGACGGGCCCCTCGGCCGCCGCCCTCTACGGTTCGGATGCCGCCAACGGCGTGGTGCTCATCAACACGAAGCGCGGCGAGGCGGGCAAGACCTCGGTCAGCGTCTCGAACAGCACGACCTTCTCGATGCCGTTCGTCCTGCCGCGCTTCCAGAACCGCTACGGCAACGAGGCGGGCTCCTACCAGAGCTGGGGCAGCCTCACGACGCGGCGGTTCGACCCCTCGGGCTTCTTCAACACGGGCTCGAACGTCAACAACTCGGTGTCGTTCTCGACCGGCACGCAGCGCCATCAGACCTACTTCTCGGCCGCGACGACCAACGCCCGCAACATCCTGCCCAACAGCGGCTACAACCGCTACAACTTCACGCTCCGCGACGTGAGCTCGTTCCTCAAGGACCGGATGACGCTCGACCTGAGCGCCAGCTACATCCTCCAGAACAACAAGAACATGATCGCCTCGGGTCAGTACTTCAACCCGCTGCCGGCGCTCTACCTCTTCCCGCGCGGCGAGGATTTCGACAACGTGCGCATGTACCAGATCTGGGACGAGTCGCGCAACCTCTATACGCAGAACTGGACCTACGGTTCGGGCGACATGTCGTTCCAGAACCCCTACTGGATCATGAACCGGATGATCAACGAGTCGAAGAAGCGCCGCTACATGCTCTCGGCGAGCCTGAAGTTCGACGTGACGAAGTGGCTCAACCTCACGGGGCGCGTCAAGGTCGACAACTCCGACATGGACATCACCAACAAGCGCTACGCCGGTACGGATACGAACTTCGCCGGTGAGAAGGGTCTCTACAACATCACCAAGCGCAACGACCGGCAGATCTACGCCGACGTCATCGCCAACATCGACCACTACTTCTCGGAGGACTGGCACCTGACGGCCAACGTCGGCGCCTCGATCAAGGACGTGCAGATGGATCTGATGGGGTGGGGCGGCGACCTGCGCAAGATCCCCAACTTCTTCTCGATCACCAACATCTCGACCACCTCGTACCGCGAACGCGAGGACGGTTCGCACGTGCAGTCGCAGAGCCTCTTCGCCAATGTCGAGGTCGGCTGGAAGAACATGCTCTACCTGACCGTCACGGGACGAAACGACTGGGAGTCGGCGCTGGCCTTCTCGCGCTACGATTCGTTCTTCTATCCGTCGGTGGGCCTCTCGGGCGTCATCTCGGAGATGGTCGACCTGCCCGAATGGTTCTCGTTCCTGAAGGTGCGCGCCTCGTGGTCGGCCGTGGGCTCCTCCTATGCCGCCTACCTGACGAGCCCCTACTACGAGTACCGGGCCCAGAACCACGAGTGGGACTCGAATCACCGCTTCCCGAACGACAACCTCAAGCCCGAAAAGACCAAATCGTGGGAGGTCGGTCTGAACGCCCGCTTCTTCGGCGGCAAGCTCAATCTCGATGCCACGTGGTACCGGTCGGACACCTACAACCAGACCTTCGAGTCGACCCCCTCGGCCACGTCGGGCTATTCGTCGGTGCTGGTGCAGGCGGGTCAGGTCCGCAACACGGGTCTCGAGCTGCTGCTCGGCTACCACAACACGTGGCATGACTTCTCGTGGGATACGAGCCTCACCTACACGACCAACCGCAACCGGATCATCCGCCTGGCCGACGGTGTCATCAGCCCCGTCGACGGGAAGCCGATCGATATGCCCTACCTCGAAAAGGCGACCCTCGGCAATACGGGTTCGCCGCAGGTGATCCTCTACGAGGGGGGCACGATGGGCGACCTCTACATCAACCGCGAGTTGCGCACCGACGGCAACGGCAATATCTACGTCGATCCGCAGACCAACCAGGTCGAGCTGACGACGACCGAGCGCCGCAAGGTGGCCTCGCTGCTGCCGAAGGGCAACCTGGGATGGAGCAACAGCTTCTCCTACAAGGGGCTGACGCTGAGTGCGATGGTTGCGGCCCGACTGGGCGGATCGGTGGTCTCGAATACCGAGGCGTTCCTCGACTACTACGGCGTGTCGGAGCGTTCGGCCGCCGCGCGTGACGCCGGAGGCGTACGGGTCAACAACGGTATGGTCAATGCCAAGAGCTACTACCAGACGATCGCCGCCGGAACGGGTGCCGGAGCCTACTACATCTATTCGGCCACGAATGTCCGCCTGCAGGAGCTCTCGCTGGCCTATTCGCTGCCGCGGCGGTGGTTCCGCAACAAGATGTCGATGACCGTCTCGCTCGTGGGGCGCAACCTGTGGATGATCTACAACAAGGCGCCGTTCGATCCCGAGCTGACCACCTCGACCTCCGACAACTTCCTGCAGGGCGTGGACTACTTCATGCTGCCCAGCCTGCGCAACCTCGGATTCTCCGTGAAATTCCAATTCTAAACCTGCCGACCAGCCATGAAACAGAATAAAATCATACGCTTTTTCGGACGCGGGGTGCTGGGTGTGGCCCTGCTTGCCGCCGCGGCCTGCACCGCAAACTTCGAAGAGTACAACACCAAACCCTATCGCCCTTCGGACGGCGATCTGACGGGCGACAACGTGGGTGTCGGCATCCTCTTCCCGTCGATGATGGAGTGGATGACCCACTATCAGGTCAACGCCTCGCAGTATCAGGATGTCCTCGTCGGCGACGAACTGGGCGGATACTGCTCGGCCGTGAAGCCCTACCAGGGGCAGAACATCGCGACCTACAACCCTTCGGATGCCTTCAACGACCCGCTCTTCGAGAACAGCTTCTCGAACTTCTACGGCAACTACTTCCGGGTGCTGTCGAGCACCGGCGGGAAGGGGGCCGTCTACCAGCTGGCGCAGATCATCCGCGTGGCGTCGATGCTCCGCGTGACGGACGCCTACGGCCCGATCCCCTACCGGCAGATGCAGAACGGTACCTTCTCGGTCCCCTACGACAGCCAGCGCGACGTCTATCTGGCGATGATCGCCGATCTCGATGCCGCCATGGAGGAGCTCTACACCTTCGTCTCGGCGGGCAACGCCTCGCTGCTCGGGGATTTCGACATCAGCAACCATGCCGGTGACGTGCGGGCGTGGATCCGCTTCGCCAACACGCTCAAGCTGCGCATGGCCATCCGCATGAGCGGCGTCGAGAGTTCGGCCCGGACGATCGCCGAAGAGGCCGTGGCCGCCCGCGAAACCTACGGCCTGATCGAATCGCCCGCCGAGTCGATGTACTTCGTCTCGACCTCGCGCCGCAACCCCTTCTTCACCCAGGCAACGAGCGCCTCGTGGCAGGATCTGCGGTCGAACGCCAACATCACGATGTACATGAACGCCTATGCCGATCCGCGGCGGAGCTCCTACTTCTCGACCTCGGGGTATGCCGATCAGCCCTATGTCGGGGCGCGTTCGGGCATCCAGAACGTCATCGTGACCGACTACGTCCCGTTCTCCTACCCGCTCTTCGGCGAGACGGATCCCGTGCCGGTGATGTACGCCGCCGAGAGCTGGTTCCTGCGTGCCGAGGGGGCGCTGCTCGGGTGGACGATGGGCGACACGGCCCAGAACCTCTACTACCGCGGCATCCAGACCTCGATGGAGGAGGCCGGCTGCTCGTCGTCGTACAACGCCTACCTGCAGACCGGTCCGGCGGCGCTCTCCTACACGGATCCCCTGGGGCGCAACAGCGTGGCCGACTTCGGTACGGCCCCCTCGGTGACGTGGGCCGACGACGGCCGCGAACTCGAGCGCATCATCACCCAGAAATGGATCGCCAACCACATGATCGGCCACGAGGCGTGGGCCGACTTCCGGCGGACGGGTTTCCCGAAGATGCTCATGGCGGTGAACAACCTCAGCGCGGGCAGCATGTGGGGAACGGTCGATGGCGACCGCGGCATGCGGCGTCTGCACTACCCGCAGTCGGAGTACGACAACAACCGCGAAAACCTGCAGGGCGGCATCCAGCTGCTGGGCGGTCCGGACGAATATTCGACCGATGTCTGGTGGGCCCAAAAAAACTGACCTTTAGCGTGAACCTGAAAAACCATGAAGATGAATCGTAAAAAGATATTTTCGGCGCTGGCGGCGGTGACCGTCGTTCTGTGCAGCGCCTGCAGCGAGTGGACGGAGCCCGAGGCCCGCGATCTGACGCAGCGGCTCCCCGAATCCTATTATGCCAACCTGAGGGCCTACAAGGCCTCGGACCATTCGATCGCTTTCGGATGGTTCGGAGGGTGGAATCCCGATGCCGCCACCACGGCGTCGAGTCTGATGGGGATTCCCGACAGTGTCGACCTGGTGGCCAACTGGTCCTCGTTCTATCTGACCGAGTCGCAGCGGGCCGAGGTCCGGGCCGTCAAGGAGAAGAAGGGTACCGATGTCGTGGTGACGATCCTCCTGATGAACATCGGCCGCACGATCACCCCCGACGAGGTGACGGCCGGAGTCGCCGACAACAACGAGATCACCCGGCTGCAACGCCACTACTGGGGCTGGTCGGACGAGGCGACGGCCTCCGAGATCGAGGCGGCAATCCGGCGGTACGCCAGTGCCGTTGTCGACGGCGTCCTGGAGAACGGCTATACGGGGCTCGATCTGGACTTCGAACCCAGCTATTCGGACCACAAGGGCAACATCGTCAACAACCTCACCGCGCAGGGCGACATCTACGCCGGAACGACCCCGGCCGAGCGGGTGAACTGGTTTGTCGACGAGTGCAGCAAGCGTCTGGGACCCAAATCGGGAAGCGGCAAGCTGCTGCTCGTGGACGGTGAGGTGCACAACATGCCGGTCGAGACGATCGACTGCTTCGACTACTTCGTGCTGCAGACCTACACGCTGACCCGGCAGTCGTCGCTGGACGAGAGCCGGCTGGCCCGTCTGATCACGGCCTTCGGCGAGGTGCTCGACGAGAAGACGATCACCAACCGGACGATCGTCACCGAGAATTTCGAACCCGAGAGCCTCTGGAAGACCGGCGGCTTCGCCAAGTGCGAACTCCCCGACGGCACGACGACCAATTCGCTGCAGGCCATGGCCGAGTGGCAGCCGGCGAACGGCTATCGCAAGGGCGGATTCGGCGCCTACCAGATGCAGAACGACTTCAAGAACAACTGCTACAAATATTACCGGGCTGCGATTCAGACGATGAATCGGCTCGCTGACAACCACTAACCGCACAGCAAAGAACCATGAAAAATAGATTGAAAAACCATTGCCTGGCGCTGTTTGCCGGCATGGCCTTCGCCGCAGCCGCTGCCGGATGCGACAATGCCGAGCTCGGGCCGATCGACAATGCGGCCTATATCGCCGAAGCCTACAAGGCGACCAGTACGACGATTATGGTGGAGAACCAGGGGGCTGTGACCTCGCTGACGGCCCGTCTGGGCAGCCAGGCCGAGGGTGACTGCCGCTTCCGCCTCGAGGTGGATCCCGCGGCCCTCGAACGCTACAACGCCCTGAACGGAACCTCCTATACGCTGCTCCCCGAGACGGCCTACCGCATGGCTGCGGAGCCGCTCGTGATTGCCGCCGGAGCGATCGCCGCCGAACCCGTTCCGATCACGATTCTGCCCTACACGTCGGAGATGGACGAGTCGGGACAGGTCTATGCGCTGCCCGTCGCCCTGCGCAGCGACGACGGCAAGGTGCCGGTGCTGACCGACAACGGCGAGTTCCTGATCGTCTGCAACCGCCGGAAGGTCATCCCGGCCCCGGTCTTCAACTCCGAGTTCGATTACGGCGGCATGGAGAAGCTCAACCGGGTCATCCTGAACATGAAGGATGCGCCGATCACCTTCTCGGCCTATACGTTCGAGTTCATGATGTACAAGGAGGCGTTCGCCGCCCGCAACTACATGATCGTCGGGTTCGACAACGAGGACGGACTTGCCAACCGCATGTGGGTCCGCTTCGAGCAGTCCTCGACGACGACCGACACGCAGAACCGCTGGATGCAGATCAACTCCGTGAAGAAACCCGCCGTGACGGCCACCTCGCCCTGCGAGGCCGGGACGTGGCAGCATGTCGCCATTGTCTTCGACGGCTCCTCGACGAAGCTCTATCTGAACGGTTCGCTCGTGGCCGACAAGGCGACCGTGACGCCGACGATCACCTTCCGTCACTTCTCCTTCCTGCCGCAACCCTCCTACTGTACTTCGACGATCTCCTTCCGCGAGGCGCGTCTGTGGAACGTCGTGCGGACCGAGACCCAGCTGAAGAACAACATGGAGAGTGTCGATCCGCAGAGCGACGGGCTGCTCGGCTACTGGAAGATGGACGAGGGCAGCGGCTGCGTGTTCAAGGATGCGACGGGCCACGGTAACGACGGCGAGTGCACCTATTCGAGTGCCGGTGACATCTGGGATCCGCAGGTCTACGGTCCCGCTACCGGCCTGAAGTGGGTGGAGGACTACAACAACATGAACGGCGAATAACCGACCGCCGGAAAGACGCATACGCGGAGGCATCGTTGCGGTTGCCAAGAAGCGGCCGACCGTTGCGGTGCCTCCGTTTTTCAAACCTATCCGTTTGCATACATGAAGAGATCAGACCTCACCCGGCTGGGCATGGGAGGGGCGGCCGTACTGTCGCTGATCGGCTGTACGGAACACCGGCCGGCCGCACGCCCGATGAATATCCTCTACATCATGACCGATGACCACACGGCACAGATGATGAGCTGCTACGACCGTCGTTACGCCTCGACGCCGAATCTGGACCGCATTGCCCGCGAGGGCGTGCGCTTCACGAACAGCTTCGTGGCCAATTCGCTGAGCGGTCCGAGCCGCGCCTGCCTGCTCACGGGCAAGCACTCGCACCGGAACGGATTCTACGACAACACGACCTGTGTCTTCGACGGTTCGCAGCAGACCTTCCCCAAGCTGCTCCAGACGGCCGGCTATCAGACGGCCATCGTCGGCAAGTGGCACCTCGAGAGCCTCCCGACGGGTTTCGACCATTGGGAGATCCTCCCCGGTCAGGGCGACTACTACAACCCCGACTTTATCCTCCAGACGGGCGACACGGTCCGCAACGAGGGTTACATCACGAACCTCATCACGGATAAGGCGATCGAGTGGCTCGACCGCGGGCGCGACCCCGAAAAACCCTTCTGCCTGCTGGTCCACCACAAGGCGCAGCATCGCAACTGGATGGCCGACACGTGCAACCTGGCGCTGTACGAGGATCGGACGTTCCCCGTTCCGGAGACCTTTTTCGATGACTACGCAGGGCGTCCGGCCGCCGCGGCTCAGGAGATGTCCGTTGCGTCGGACCACGACATGGATATGATCTACGACCTGAAGATCTGCCGCGAGGGGGATACGAGCCGCCTGTCGGACTATTACAAGGCGATGCTCGGCCGCATGAACCCCTCCCAGCGGGCTGCCTGGGACCGTTTCTACGGCCCGGTGATCGAGGATTTCTACGCCCGCAATCCGCAGGGGCGCGAGCGGGCCGAGTGGAAGTTCACGCGTTACGTGCGCGACTATCTGAAGACCCTCAAGTCGCTCGACGACAACGTCGGACGGCTGCTCGACTACCTCGACCGCACGGGGCTGGCCGCCAATACGCTGGTGGTCTACACCTCGGATCAGGGCTTCTACATCGGCGAACACGGTTGGTTCGACAAACGCTTCATGTACGAGGAGTCGATGCACACGCCGCTTGTCATGCGCCTTCCGGGCGGTGTGCACGGCGATATCGACCAGCTGGTGCAGAACATTGACTACGCGCCGACGTTCCTCGAACTGGCCGGCGTCGAGGTTCCCGACGATATCCAGGGGCGTTCGCTGCTGCCGCTGCTGCGCGGCGAGAAGCCGGCCGACTGGCGGCGCTCGCTCTACTACCATTTCTACGAATATCCGGCCGAACACATGGTCAAGCGCCATTACGGCGTGCGGGACGACCGCTGGAAGCTGATCCACTTCTACAACGATATCGACCACTGGGAGCTCTTCGATCTGCAGGAGGATCCCCACGAACTGCACAACCGCTATGACGATCCGGCCTGTGCCGGCGAACGTCAGCGGATGGTCGACGAACTGGTCCGCCTTCAGCGGCAGTATGCCGACACGCTGGCGCTGCGCATGAACGGAAACTTTGAATCCAAAAACTGACACTTATGAACAGACGATCCCTCTCTATTATAATAATGGTAGCGGCGGCCGGAAGCTGGATGCTTGCCGGCTGCGCGACGACGCCGTCGGCCGAGGCTCTTCCCGTGCTGATTCCCCAACCGCAGCAGGTTGAGTGGACGGGCGGCAGCTACCGGCTACCGGCGCAGACGCGCATCGGAATCGCCGATCCGCAACTGGCCGCCCAGGGTGACTATCTGGCGGAGGCGCTCGCTTCCCGTACGGAGTCCGTGTCGCAGCCGGGCCGGCAGGGCGATATTCTTCTGCAACTCGATACCGCGGCACTTGCCGGCGAGGCCTACCGGCTTTCGGTCACGAAGTCGGGCATCCGGATCACGGGCGGTTCGCCGCGCGGTGTGGTCAATGCGATCGCCTCGCTGCGGCAGCTGTTGCCGGCGGGCGAAGCGGCCGAAGCGGTGGTGCCGGGTGTGGAGATTGCCGATGCTCCGGCCTTCGGGTGGCGCGGCGTGATGCTCGACGTGAGCCGCCACTTCTTCGACAAGGAGGAGATCCTCCGCCTGCTGGACCAGACGGCCTGTCTGAAGCTCAACAAGTTCCACTGGCACCTGACCGACGACCAGGGATGGCGCATCGAGATCCGGGCCTATCCCGAGTTGACCCGAAAGGGGGGCTGGCGCCGCTTCAACAAGCAGGATACGATCTGTCTGGGACGGGCCGCCCGGGAGAAGAATGCCGATTTCCGGCTGCCGGAGAAGCGCCTGCGCGTCGAGGGGGCCGATACGCTCTACGGCGGTTACTACACGCAGGACGAAATCCGCGAGGTGGTGGCCTATGCCGCCGCGCGCGGGATCGACGTCATCCCCGAGATCGACATGCCGGGCCACTTCCTGCAGGCCATCGAGTGCTATCCGGAGCTGACCTGTTTCGATCCGGAGAGCTGGAGCGGCGAAGCCTTCTCCTCGCCGCTGTGTGTGGGGCGGGACGAGGCGCTGACCTTCTGCGAGAATATCTGGAAGGAGGTTTTCGAACTCTTCCCCGGTGAATATGTCCACATCGGCGGTGACGAGGTCAACATGAAGAACTGGAACCGCTGTCCGCGCTGCCTGGCCCGCATGCGTCACGAGGGGCTGGCCGACGGCCATGCCCTGCAGGCGTGGTTCACCCGCCGCATGCAGCGCTTCTTCGAGGCCAACGGCCGCCGGATGATCGGCTGGGACGAACTGCTGCAGGGCGGCGTCGACCCCTCGACGACCGTCATGTGGTGGCGTCCCTGGGTGCCGGAGTCGGTCGACCGGGCCACGCGGCAGGGGTGTGACGTGATTCTCTGTCCGCAGACGTGGTTCTACTTCTCGCTCGAGGAGGATCCCGGCTCGCTCAAGCGCATCTGCAACTACGAACTGCTGCCCGATTCGCTCCCGGCCGAACAGCGCGCCCGCGTGCTCGGTATTCAGTGCAACGTCTGGTCGGAGAAGGTCCCCACGTGGTCGCGGGCCGAGTATCTCTTCTATCCGCGGCTGCTGATCGTTGCCGAGAAGGGGTGGTGTGCTCCCGAACGGGTCCGCGAGGCGGATCTCATGCCGCGGCTGCTGCGCTACTGCGAACGGCTCGATGCCGAAGGGATCAACTACCGCATCCCCTCGCTGGAGAATTTCCACGAATTCTGCGTCTTCACCGATTCGACCCGCTCGACGGTGACCTGTCCGCTGCCGGGGGCCACGCTGCGCTATACGCTCGACGGTTCGGTGCCGACCGCCGCTTCGCCCCGTTACGAGGGGCCGATCACCTTCCACGATGACGCCCTGCTGCAGGTGCGGGCCTTCCATTCCGACGGCCGCACGGGCGACTGGGTGAAGATCCGCTACGAGAAGTGCGGCTATGCGGCTCCGACGCGGGTCGGGACGACGCGTCCCGGGCTGCAGGCCGAATGGTATTTCCGCCGCTTCCCGAAGTGTGACGCCGTGGGTGGCGCGGAGCCCGACGGCCGTTGCGTGGTCGATTCGGTGCAGTTCCCGGCGGTGGCCAAGGGGCGGCGGGCCACGGGTATCCTCTTCCGGGGCTACGTCAACGTGCCCGAAGACCGGATCTACACCTTCGAGCTGGCCTCGAACGACGGCAGCGTACTCCGGATCGACGGCCGCGTGGTGATAGACAACGACGGCGAACACACGCTGGTCGAGAAGACCGGGCAGGCGGCCCTTTCGGCGGGGCTGCACCCCCTCGAGCTGCGCTATTTCGATTACAACGGCGGACGGGTGACGCTGGCGCTGGTCAATGACCGGGGGCGGCGTATCCCGATGGGCGGCGAGTGGTTCTGCCACGCTGCCGAAGAGGCCGGGACGGCCGAATAGCGGCGGAAACCTCCGTTTCGGGAGCTGGCTGATTGTGGGGCCGGGCGATTTCGGATCGCCCGGCCCCGTCTTTTTCGGAAGGTGGCGGCCGAAGAGAGCGTCGGCCGGGAGACGGATCGCTTTTTGCTTTGAATTTGAATGGAAAACCTGTTGCACGGGACGAAAATTTTTCCTACCTTTGAGTAGGTAAGGCTGCGGCGCGAATCACCTCCCGGTGGGTGGACCGCCGTCCCGGATCCCCGCAAGGAAAAGGAGTCTCCGGAATGGATTTCTCCCTTCGGGATAGATGCGGCTGTCTGTTTCAAGGCTGCGTCGATGTCCGGCAATTCATCGTTCAGAGACCTTCCGCACGGATGCCGACTGCGTGCGGAGAGGCCCTTGGAGTTTGGTGAGAGTGGTGGTAGGAACGGTATGAACGGGTCCCCGCGAACTCCCGCAGGTTCCCTCTTCCCGCTTCATCTCACCGTCTTGGAATGTGTCGGCGGATTGTTCCGTGTGTGGAGGCCATTGTTTAACCCTTAAATATGTAGTAAGATGAAGAGACTTTTATTTTGGTTGTTCCTCGGCATTTTTGTCGCCGGAACCGTGTCTGCCCAACCTCGAAATACGGACCGAAGCCGCTGGAAGAGCGCCAAGAAGATGGCCAAGGAGCTCGTCGCGGAGGGCTGGAAGGTCGACGGATCGCGTGCGCTGGAGGATCTGATCTTCGAGCACTACCAGAAGCTCACCGATGAAAACAACCAGGAACTGGTGGCCAACGTCGTCGGCCAGACCTCGGTCAAGACCCTCAATCAGGCCGCACAGTGGGCCGCTACCAACGCCAGCATCTCCTACGCCAAGCAGGCCCGGCAGATGGTTGCCGGCCGCATCACGGCGGAATTCGGGGCCGGTGTGGCCGAGAGTCCCTCGGTCGACAACTTCTACGAGGGCTATGAGAGCCGTGTCGCCAAGGAGCTCAACGGCGAGCTGAAGAAGAGTTTCTCGGTCTATCGCGAGAAGAAGGAGGGCGGCATCGACTACAAGGCCTTCTACCTGGTCAACGAGGAGGCGGCCTCTTCGGCCCGGATGCGGGCTCTCGAGCGCATGAAGGCCGAGTCGGAGTTCCTGCGCGAGAATGCCGAGAAGATCAGCGAGTTTGTCCGGGAGGGATTCCCGATTGAGCCGGGCGAATAGGCGATCCAACCGAATCCTTGACCGCGGGCGGGGCCGTATCGGGCTCCTGCCTGCCCTTTCCCGACTGTCTATGAAAACGTATCGGATCGTATGGATGGCGGTCTGCCTGCTGCTGGCGGGCGGACGGAGCCTGGCGCAGCAGAACGAACGGGTCCGCATGGTGCGGGGCGTGCGGGGCGAATTTGCCATGGTGCTCGCCAACTCCGACGTGACGGGGCGCGAGGCGGCTCAGCGGGCCCGCGACGACGCCCGGCGCCGGGCCGTCGAGAAGGTCTGCGGCTCGCGGATGAGCATCTGGGAGCGGATGGAGATCTCGTCGGCCGGCGAAACCTTCAACAGCACCACCCTTCACCAGATCGACGGCGAGGTGGTCTCCTTCTTGGTTGTCGACGAGGGGGTCCGGCAGTCGGAGGTGCGCCCCTCGGAGGTGATCTTCTACTGCGTGGCCGATGTCGAGGTGAAGCGCGGCGTGGAGCCCGATCCCGACTTTGTCGCCCGCGTCGACGGGCTGCGCAGCGTCTACCTGGCCGGCGACCGGCTGGAGTTCACGGTGACGCCGGCGGCCGACTGCTGGCTGAAGATCTTCCTGTTCGAGGAGTCCGGCAGAAGCTATACGCTCTATCCTAACGCCTATGACCGTTCGCAACAGCTGCGGCGCAACCAGCCGATGGCCTTCCCGCAGGCGGTCGACTTCATCGTGGAGAAGTGCACGGAGCGTCCCACGGAGGTCAACCGCCTGATCTTCCTCTTCACGAAGAGCGAACGGCCGTTCCTGGAGGCCGAACCCTCGCGCGAAGAGGTCGAGAAGTGGATGGCGCTGATCCCCAACGACGAAAAATATATCGTCCTTTCGACCGTCGACATCCGTGCCGAATGACCCGGAGACCTCGAGCTCCGGGAATCCGGCGCGTTGCGGATCGCGACGATCGCAAACCGTGATGAAACCATGAAACCGATTTTGACCCTTTTTCTTCTCCTGTGGCTGACGCTGCCGCTTGCGGGACAGAATGCGCAGGATCCGGATCTTGACATCCTGCTGAGTCTGACCTCCCGCACGGTCCGCCACGATAATTCGGGAAGCTACATCCTCTTCACGACGGATCGCGACGGCGAGCAGAAGGTCTATACGCAGGAGATCCTCGCGATCGATCGCTACAACTACCTGGTTCGCGCCCTCCATCTCGGCCGCTATCGCTACGGCGTGATGGATATTCTGGGCAATCTGGTCGTGCCGATCCGCTACGCCAGCGTCACGAAGATTCAGTCCGGCCGGGAGTGGCGGCAGGGCGAGGCCGAGCGCCGGCGGCTCGAACCCGCCTATCAGGCTCGCTACGAGCAGATCCGGCTGATCCGCTCCGACCACGAACAGCGGCGGCAGTTTGCCGCCATGCTCGGACGGCTGCGGCAGTCGTGGAGCGCGAAATGCAGCGAAACGCACCCCTTCCGACGGGGCAACGGCCTCCTGAAACGGGTCCGGATCGGCGACCGGTACGGCGTGACCGATTCGCTGGACAACCTGCTGCTCGACGTGAAATATACCGAGATCCGTCTGATCGGCACCGATACGCACCAGCCCTATAACCGTCTCTTCCCGGTGCGCGAGGAGCAGACCGGGACGAACTACAGCTTTGTCGACTACATCGGCGATTATGTCTGGCAGAACCAGGAGATCCGTCTCGACGATCGTCTTTCGTGGGGTCGGGAGCGGGGGCGCGACTGTTACGTCTACCGCGATCTGACGAACGACGACTCCTATTATTATGTCGACAAGGACCGCCGCAGCATCGATCTCGACAAGTTCTGCACCCGTTTCGTGACGCTCAACATGGAGAACTGGATCCGCAAGGACGAGTTCGAGTCGCTGGAGGAGTATCAGCTGCGCCAGTCGACCCTCTACGAACAGATGGCCATGGAGTACTATGCGCAGTGTGCCGTGGCGCTCTACCTGCGGCTCTATCCCGACGTGCGCCCCTTCGAGTTGTGTGAATACGACAAGGACAACGGCTCCTTTCTGATCAAGTCCCGCATCGGTCATATCGCCGTGGCGGTCCCCTTCGAGCAGAGCATGGAGTTCCGCCGCGAGTGGACCCAGAACCGGATCCGCTGCCAGGAGATCCGCTTCACGGCCTCGGGTGAGGAGCTGACCCTCTCGGGAATCTCGCTCCGCGCGCCCGGCCGCACCTACGTGGGAAGCCGCAAGGTCGATTACTACGCCTACAACGTCGAGACCGAGGGCGACCGGCTCGTTGTCCGGATCCGCGAGTCGACCGGTGAAGCCGCGCAGCAGTCGACCGTGACGGTCCCCCGTTCGGACGTGGATGTCTACATCCCGAGCTGCTACGCCAGTGACGAGAAGACGTTCGTGGTGATCATCTCCAACGAGAACTACACGCGCCTGTCGACCGTTCCCTATGCGCTGAACGACGGCGAGACCTTCCGCAAGTACTGCAACCGTACGCTGGGCATTCCCGAGGCCAACATCCGCATCTATCGCGATGCCACCTTCGTCGAGATGCGGCGGGCGGTCTCCGACGTGCGCGAACTGGCCTCGGTCTACCAGGAGCCCGTGCGGGTCATCTTCTACTATTCGGGCCACGGCGCCCCCTACGGCTCGGCGAACGAGCCCTATCTGCTGCCGGTCGACGCCTTCGGGGTCGACCCCGTGACCTGCTACTCGAAGCGGGAGCTCTACGACGAACTGAGCCGGATGAACATCTCCTCGTCGATCGTCTTTCTCGATGCCTGCTTCTGCGGCGAGGGTCGTGACGCGAAACTGCTGGCCTCGACTGCCGGAGCCCGGGCCGTGAAGCTGATTCCGCGCGAGACGGCTGTCCCCTCGAAGGTCGTCGCCTTCAACGCAACCTCGCAGGACGAAACGGCGTTGCCCTACGCCGAAAAGGGCCACGGAATGTTCACCTACTTCCTGCTCAAGAAGCTGCAGGAGACCTCCGGCGATGTCACGCTGGGCGATCTGGCCAACTACCTGCGGACGCAGGTCATGCTCTATTCGAAACGCGTCAACGACAAACTGCAGGTCCCGACGGTCAGCGGCGAAGGCATCCCCGACTGGGAAAATCTGAAATTGTAACGTGCCATGAAAACCGCGTTTGTCACCCTCCTGGCCGTAACCCTGCTGGGGACGGTCAGGGCCCAGCAGCCAACGGCCGAGCAGGAGTATGAGGCCTTCCGCAACCGTTCGCTGCAGGAGTATGCCTCGTTCCGCGATCGGGTCAATACCGAGTATGCCGAGTTTGTCCGCCATCCCTGGAAGCGGGTCGAGAGCCGGCCGGCGCTGCCCCTCCCGAAGCCCGATCCGCCGGTCGCTCCGCACTTCCGGCCCGATGACCGGCCCGCCGAACCGCAAACCGTCCCCTTCGACACGGTGACCCCGCCGCGTGACCCCGTCGTGCAGCCGCGGCCCGTCGAGCCGATTCCCGATCCGGTCGATCCGGTCGGGGAGCGGATGACGTTCGACCTCTTCGGGGCGACGTGTTCGGTACGCATCGACCGTGAGACGGTTGCGCCGATCGAGGATACCTCGGAGCGGAGCGTGGCCGAGGCCTGGAAGAGGCTCTCCGGCGACCGTTCCCGGGCGCTGTTGCAGGACTGTCTCCGCCTGCGCGACAGCCTCCATCTGTGCGACTGGGCCTACGTGCAGCTCTGCCGCAGCCTCTCGGCGGCGCTCTACGGAAGTGCCGATACGAACGACGGCGTATTGTTGCGGGCCTATCTGCTCTCGCAGTCGGGCTATGCAATGCGGCTGGCCCGCAGCGGCAACCGCCTCTATCTGCTCCTGCCGCCCGACGTGGTGGTCTACGGGCGGAAGTTCCTCGAAATCAACGGTACCCGTTTCTACATCTTCGACTCCTCGTTCCAGGGCGGCGGACTCCGCCTCTGCGACTTTGCGTTCCCGGGTGAGAAGCCGTTTTCGCTCTACATCGAGCGGCTGCCCGCGCTGCCCGACAGGGAGGTGTTCTGCCGGGTGTTCGACGAGTCGTCTCTGCCCGAAACGGGGGTTCCCTTCTGCCCGAATCAGAATCTGATGCGTTTCTTCGACACCTACCCCTATTGCCGCTGGGACGTGCACGCCCTGACCCCGCTGAGCGACAAGGCCCGTCAGGCTCTCTATCCCGCTTTGCGGCAGGCCATTGCCGGGAAGAGTCCGGCCGAGGCGGCCAACGTGCTGATCCATTTCGTCCAGCGCGCCTTCGACTACCAGACCGATCAGCAGCAGTTCGGTTACGAGCGGCCGTTGTTTGCCGACGAGACTCTCAATTACCCCTA
Organism: uncultured Alistipes sp.; assembly: GCA_938014215.1. GTDB lineage: Bacteria > Bacteroidota > Bacteroidia > Bacteroidales > Rikenellaceae > Alistipes. The sequence goes on from CALLRW010000001.1 coordinate 212,983, forward strand.
CAGCGACTGCGAGGACCGTTCGATTCTCTTCTCCGTACTGATCCGCGAGTTGTTGGGGCTGGATGTCGTGCTGATCAACTACCCGAACCATCTGGCGACGGCGGTCTGCTTCGATGAGGAGGTGACGGGCGACTATCTGGAGATCGACCGCCGCCGCTTCATCGTCTGCGACCCGACCTACATCGGAGCCGACATCGGGCGGACGATGCCGGGAATGGACAATCAGACGGCCGAGATCATCCGATTGTAAGCCATCTTCCCCGGTTCGGGGCGTGTATCCGGGGCGTCGCATCCGGTGCCGGACCGACTTTTGAAAACGGAGTTGCGTCGGGCGGTGTAAACCGTCCGGCCGACTCCGTTTTGATCGTAGAAGACCCGGTCACCGGCCGACTCTCACTGAACCATCGCCGATCCCGGTCGGACCGGAAACTGCCGTGCGGATCCGCTGCGCACCCTCCTCCGGCCGACCTTCACGGACCTCTTCCGGAGTGCGCCCTTTGCGGATATTGTGCTGAAAAGATCGTTGGGAGGTCCCGTTTTTCAGTTTTTTGAAAATTTATTGCTAAATTAGCGGAGTTGCATGCGCAAAATGGTCCCGCGGTTCGTACCATTCCCGGCCCCGATGCCGGTGTATTGCGATGGAAATACCGTCCCGGACTGCATGCCCCCTGTTTCCCGGCCTCGGCCGTAAAGATAAATGTATGAAGAAACTGATCCTCCTTCTCGCTTGCCTTGTTTCGTTGCCGTTTGTCTCCCCCTGTCGCGGAGCGTCGCGTTCGATGGACCCCGAACAGATAGCCTGTTCCAAACGCATCGACTCCCTGCGCAGCCAGGCCATGGACTATCTGCGTGCCCATCAGCCCGATTCGGTGATTCAATGTGCCGATCAGATCTCGCTCCTCTCCGCCGACGAAAAGGCCATGCACGGCGAAAAGGGACGCTGGCTCCATTTCAAGGCGCTCTCCTATGCCGGCGAACTCTACCTGGCGACCGATGGCTACGGCCATGCCAAGGAGCTGCTGGACCAGGCGATGGCCATCTGGAAGAGACTCGAGGAGGAGCATGCTCCCGTTGAGGATTTCTATTCGGCCTGCGTGATGTACAACGCGCTGGGCCTCTACGAAATCAAGGAGCGCATGAACTACGAGACGGCCACCGAACTCTTTATCGCCGGTCTCGAACTGGCCCGCCAGTATTCGGCTCCGACGGATTATGCCGTGATGTACTACAACCTGATCATGTCGTGTTTCGTGCGCGAAGACCCCTCCGGTCTGAAATATGCCCTCGAACTCTACGAGGACGGCAAAACCCTCGACAGCGAGAAGATGATCTTCATGGGGGAGTACTCCGCCGCCATGATGTACTATGTGGCCGGGGACTATGCACGGGCCGAGCAGTTCGTGGTCAAGGCGATCGAAAGCTCCTATGCGCAGATCGACATGATCGGAATCAGCTGTCTTTATGCCAATATCCTGACCGCGCTCGGTGACTACCGGCGGGCCGGAGACTATTTCCGTTCGGCCTGGGAGCACAAGGAGAATCAGCAGGCCACGCGTTCGAGCTATCTCTGTCTCTCCTACGGGGAGTATCTGCTCAAGACCGGCAAACCCGACACAGCCCGGGAGATCTTCCGTGAAGGGCTGCGTCTGGCGTCCGACAAGCAGGATCGCGTCTTCACCTACCGGCTCTACGACGGCCTGGCCCGGGCCGACGCCACGCTGGGCGACTACGAGGATGCCTACCGCCACCAGCGGATCTTCAAGCAGGAGTCCGACAGCATCTTCAACATCCAGCGCGAACGGGCTGTCAATGAACTGACCATCAAATACGAATCGGCCCGGCACGAGGCAATCATCCAGAAGAAGAACAACCAGCTGCAGGTGCTTGTCCTCTCGTCGTCGGCCGTCCTGGTCATTCTGGTGATCGTCTTCTACATGTATCGCAAGAAGGACCGGATGTACGGTGCGATGGCGCGGCAGTACAAGGAGAGTATCTTCAAGGAGCAGAAACTCGAGAAGCTCATCTCCCGGCTTCGGGAAGAGAAGCGGGATCTCGAGGAGCGGATGCAGCCCTATCTGCCGGAGCCTGCGGAGGAGCCGGAGGCCGGGACGGGAAGCGCCTGCGGAGGATCGGATCAGGAGCGGCTCGACGAACTCTTCGCACGGCTCGAGGATCTGATGACCTTCGGCCGTCTCTACCGCGAAGCGAATCTGACCCGAAGCCGGGTGGCCGAACTTCTGGGCACCAACCGCACCTACCTGTCGCAGGCGATCAACGAAAAGACCGGAAAAAATTTCAACCAGTTCGTCAACGGCTACCGGATTGCCGAGGCGCTGCAGATCCTTTCGGACCCGAACAACGACTCTTCGATGAAGGCCATTGCCATCGAAACGGGTTTCGGAACCCCGAATACCTTCTTCAAGATCTTCCGGGCGGAGACCGGAATGACTCCTTCGAAATATCGGGAAAAGATTATCGAGTGTTGTAACGACAATTTGCCGATCTGATGTTCGAACGGGCTTGCAGGAGTGCTTTTTATTGGCGGTTAATTGTTAGTTTTGTGAAAACCAATCAAACAAAATGCACTCTCTTGTATGAAAATGAAGCCCCTGTTTGTGTGCTGCATGCTGCTATGCCTGTTGTCCTGCAGCAAAGATGATGAGGTGACCCCGGGGAAGGTTCTGGAGCAGATCCGCTTCGATCAGGATGAGATCACCCTGCAGATCGGCCAGAGCGCAACGCTTGCCGTTACGCTCGTGCCCGAGGATATCGATGTGGACCTGGTCTGGTCGTCGACCGACAGCCGGGTCGCTGCGGTGGAGAACGGTGTCGTCTCGGCCCTGGCCCGAGGCGAGGCTACGGTAAAGGCTGCCAGCGGCAAGCATGTCGCCATGTGCCGCGTCGTGGTTGAGGAGCCGCGCAAGGCGGTCGACGTGGGCTATTATTATCTGGACAATGGACGCGTGACGGAGTTGCTGCCGCCCCTTTCGGAGGGCCGGGCCGTGGGCGTTGTCTTCAGCTACGACGAGCAGGCCGGAACCTGCCGCATTGTCTCCCTGAATCAGAAACAGAGCAAATGGTCGCTGGACTACGAAGAGACCGGCGCGACGGATTACGCCGACGGCCGTGCCAATACGGAACGGATCCATACGTTGGACGACTGGCGGACCAACTATCCGGCCTTTGTCTGGGTCGATGAACAGCAGGCCGGTAACATCACCTGGTACATGCCCTCGGCTTGGGAGATGAAGGAGCTCTTCGCGGCGATGTCGGGGCTGAAACTGGTCGATGAGGCACAGGGCGAGGGTATGCTGGCCGACTGGGGCGACGATACCGACATGCCGGGCTACGATTCGGAAGAGGCCCGCGAGGCCCGCGACCGCTTCAACCAGACGATTCTGGATGCCGGCGGCGCCCGCATCGGCGGATTCTACTACACCAGCACCGAGTGCTCGAAGACCGATGTCTGGCTGCTGAATTTCAACTATGGCAGAACGTACGCCAGCGGCAAGCCGTTCGATCGGAATGTGCGAGTCGTCGCAGAAGTCAAATTTAATCAGGAGTAAACCGTATGAAAAAGCTGTATTTCAAGGTGCTGTCGCTGACGGCACTGCTGGCGCTCGTGGCGTTGCTGCCGGGTTGCAAGTCCGAGGAGGAGCTCTCTCCGGAGATGACGTTGTCGGAGTCCGCCGTGACGGTGACGGCCGATGGCGGTGAGGTGGTGGTCACCTTCGAACTCCTGAATTCGAATGCACAGGTCGAGGCCCGGCCGTCGGTCGAGTGGATCCGTGAGATCGACCTCTCGCAGCCGGGTGTGCTGCGCTTCCGCGTGGATGAGAATACGGAGGATGTGGAACGCGTCGGGCGGATCGATCTCAGCGTGCCGTCGCTGCCCGCACCCGCCGTGCTGACGGTGACGCAGGCCATTTCGCAGCCCTTCGAGACGGAGATCCTGCGGATCTTCGAGACGGGTGTCGATCTGCGGATCACCCCCCGCGACGAAGCGATGACCTACGTGGCGACGCTCGTTCCGAAATCGTCGTTCGATCAGATGGGCGGTGCCCAGGCCTATTTCGACTACATCGTGGCCTTCTACAAGTCCGAGGCGCTGCGGTACGAGATGTCGCTCGAGGATTTCCTGACGGAGTCCGAGGCGCTGGTGACCGGCGTGCAGACGCTCGACGTGCGCGACCTCTACATGGATACCGACTACGTCATCGTGATCTTCGGTCTGGATCTGCAGTGCAACCCCCTGACGCGTGTCATCGTCGAGGAGTTCCGTACGGGGGCCCCCGAGATGCTCGACATCGAGTTCGCGATCGATTACGAAATTACGGGCAACCGCGTCAAGATGAGCGTAACCCCCTCGATGGAGGACAAGTACTACTACTACGACATCATGAAGAAGTCCGACCTTGAGAGTTCGGGCATGACGATGGAGGCGATGTTCCAGAAGATGATCTCGACGTATGTCGACAACGGAACGTCGACCGGCATGACCGTCGAGGAGACCGTCTCGGAGATCTGCTCGCGCGGTGCGGCCGAGTATGAATACAAGGCGATCGATCCCGAGACGGAGTTCGTCGGATACGCCTTCGCGGTGTCGGAGTCGGGACTGATCTGCTCGGCAATCGCCTCGAAGGAGTTCAAGACCGGCGATGTCAACCCCTCGGAGAACCAGATTTCGCTTATTGTCGAAGGGGTCAGCTCCGACCGGGCCAACATCAGCGTCGTGACGACGAATACGGATCCCTATGTGCTGATCATCGACAAGGCCTCGAACTGGGAGCCCTTCACGACGGATCAGGAGAAGATCGACGAGCTCTTCTCGGGACGTCACGACCTCGAACGCTACGTGCGCAACGGCAATGCCGACGGTTCGATCAAGGACCTGACGCCCGAAACCGACTATCTGGTGATGGCGGTGGGCTACTTTGCGGGGCGTCCGACGACGGATCTGGTCATGAAGCGCTTTACGACGCTGAGCGAGTCCTCGGCCAGCGAGATGACCTTCACCTTCACGGTCATGAACCTCTCGCCGTACGGTGCCGACGTGATGATCCGTGCCGAACCGGCCAGCGCCTCGTTCTACTGCGGAGTTGTCGCCGAGCAGGCTACGGTCGAGGATGTCGAGCGGCAGACGGACGAGATGGTCGAGTACTACCTCAATCTGGGGTATGCGCTCAACCGGGCCCAGCTGATGAAGCAGTTCATCTCGAAGTCAATGGCCTACAAGACCTTCAACGAACTCAACGACAATACGGGCTACAAGGCCTTTGCCGTGGCGATCGACGATGCGACGGGCGAGTTTGCCGGCGAGATAAGTTTCAGCGAGGTGTTCGTGACGCCGAAGGCGGTGGTGGCCGACGTGAAGGCGACGGTCGAGTTCGACAAGTACTACGACTGCTACGAACTTTCGCAGCTCGATCCTTCGTTCCCGCCCGCACCGTTTGCCCTGGTTCCGCTGAAGCTGAAGATCGAAGGTGAGGCTGCCGGATTCTACTACTACGCCTTTGAGGAGGACATGACCGACACGGAGAAGTATCCCGACATCAAGGTGATCAACCAGCTGCTCAGCTACGGCGAATCGAGTGAGATGAGCTTCGATTACCAGTCGTTCTACGATACGGACCTGACGGTGGTGGCCGCGGCGGTGGATGCGGACGGCAATTACGGGCCGGTCTTCCGGCGGAAGATCTACGTCACGAAGGAGAACGTATCCCCGGCCGAGGAGTACTTTAACCTCAATCAACAGAACAAAAGACGACCTGCAGGGATGCAGATGAACGACAAATAAGATCCACAAACGTAGATGTACTACGGGCCGAGACGGGACTCGGTAAATGTGGCGAAGGCGGCAAATAGGGAGTTGCCGCCTTCTTTTTTTGTCTCGCTGCCGACCGGGTGTGGGCCGTCCTTCTGGACAGACTCCCGGTCTGGTCCGGCCTGGTCCGGACGGCTCCCGGCACGAAAAAAAGCGACCGGTTAAATGGTCGCTTTCATTTTGATCATCCGATACTTGCGGTCGCTGTCTGCCGGGGCTTCGGGCCGGATTCGTGCCGAAGCGGCACTCCGGCTGCGGGTCGGCCTCCTGCCGCGAACTGTCATCCGACAGGAGATGCCGCCCGGGTTGCTGCCGCTCGGGCTATTTGAGGCTCTTCAGGCACTCGGAGACATTCTTCTCGATGCGGTGGAGAATGGTCTGCGTATCGGCGGCCTCGGCCCCCTTGACGAACTTCTCACCCGTGATGTGCTCGTAGAGTTCGATGTAGCGGTCGGTGATGCCGGCAACGATTTCGGGCGTCATCTCGGGAACCTTCTGTCCCTGCTGACCCTGGAACCCGTTGGCCATGAGCCACTCGCGGACGAACTCCTTCGAGAGCTGCTTCTGCCGCTCGCCGCGGGCCAGCCGCTCCTCGTAACCCTCGGCGTAGAAGTAACGCGACGAGTCGGGGGTGTGGATCTCGTCCATGAGGTAGATCACGCCGTCCTTCTTGCCGAATTCGTATTTCGTATCGACGAGGATCAGCCCCATCCGTGCGGCGATTTCGCTGCCGCGGCGGTAGATGGCGCGGGTGTATTTCTCGAGCTGTTCGTAATCTTCGCGGCTGACGAGTCCCGAGGCGATGATCTCCTCCTTGGAGATATCCTCGTCGTGGCCTTCGGCGGCCTTCGAGGTCGGGGTGATGATCGGCTCGGGGAACTTCTGGTTCTCGACCATTCCCTCGGGCATCTCCACGCCGCAGATGGTCCGCTTGCCGGCCTTGTACTCGCGCCAGGCGTGGCCCGAGAGGTAGCCGCGGATGACCATCTCCACCTTGAACGGTTCGCACTTGCGGCCGACGGTGACCATCGGATCCGGAACGGCCAGCTTCCAGTTGGGAAGGATGTCGGCCGTGGCGTCGAGGAACTTGGCGGCGATCTGGTTCAGGACCTGACCCTTGTAGGGAATGCCCTCGGGCAGAACGACGTCAAAGGCCGAGATCCGGTCGGTGACGACCATGACGAGATATTCGTCGTTGATGTCGTATACGTCGCGGACCTTGCCCGTATACTTGCTCTTTTGACCTTCGAAGGTGAAATCGGTGCGTGTGATAGCGTTCATGGTGTTTGCAGGTTTAACGAGTGCAAAGATAGTGTTTTTGTGCGAAATTGGCCGCTCCGCCGGGAGAATATGTTCGCGATTTCTGCCGCGGGGGCGGTTGCGGTTTCGGGGAAGCCGGCTTTCGGGCGGGGGGCGTCGGGAGCCGCTGTCGGGTGGAGGCGTCAAAAAAAGCCTGCCGGTCCGGGCGGACTGGCAGGCGGATGTCGTATTGACTGGTGCCGGGGTGGCCCGGCGGGCCTCTATCGTTCGTATTTGAACCGGACCGTATGGCGGATGTCGGTCGACGAGGAGCCGATCCGGGCCGTGAAGACACCCTCTTCGGCCACCCAGTCGTGCGAGGCCTCGTCGAAGAACTTCAGGTCCTCCTCCGTGACGGTGAACTCCACGTCGACGCTTTCGCCGGCCTTGACGAAGACCTTCTTGAAGTGCTTGAGCTCCTTCACCGGCCGCAGCACCGAACACTTCTCGTCGCCGATGTAGAGCTGGACGACCTCCATGCCGTCACGCTGACCGTTGTTCACGACGGGGATGCGGATGCGGAGGCTCTCGCCGGGGTGCATCTTCGTCGCGGAGACCTCGGGCTTGCCGTAGGCAAAGGTCGTGTAGCTCAGGCCGTGGCCGAAGGGGAAGAGCGCCGGGATCTTCTTGGTGTCGTGCCAGCGGTATCCGACCAGGATATCCTCGGCGTAGGTCACCTGCGGATCGGCCCCGCCGTTGAGGAACGACCCCGGGATCCGGCTTTCGGAGACCTCGCCGCGCTCGATGCCCGGGTAGTTGGCCGCATCACCCGAGGCGTGGGCGGCGCAGTCCGTCAGCCGCACGGGAATCGAGTAGGGCAGCTTGCCCGACGGGTTGACCCGCCCGCTGAGGACGTCGGCGATCGACAGACCGCCCATGCTCCCCAGATACGAGGCGTGCAGAATGGCTGGCACGCGGTCGACCCACGGCATGGCGTAGGCATTGCCGCTGATGTTCATGATGACGACGTTGGGGTTGACCTCCAGCAGCGCCTCGATCAGCTCGTCCTGTCCGAAGGGGAGGTTGTACGACCTGCGGTCGGTCGATTCGCAATCCTGGTAGGCGTTCTTGTTCAGTCCGCCGATGTAGATCACCACGTCGGCCTTGCGGGCCAGCTTGACCGCCTCGCGGCGCAGCGAATCCATCGTCGCGGCCGGCACCCCCTCGACCAGCTCGTACATCGGGCGCCCGCAGGCATAGCCCCGCGTATAGCGGATCTTGTCGCCGTAGAGCGCCTCGAGGGCCTCGAGCGGGGAGATCGTATCCTTGGGCTTGAGTTCCGACGAGCCGCCGCCGTCGGTCAGTCGGCGCGTGGCGTTGTCGCCCACGACCAGGATCCGCTCATAGCGGTCGGCCCGGAGCGGCAGGATGCCGTTGTTCTTGAGCAGGACGATCGACTCGTCGCCGACGGCCTTGGCCGTGGCGTAGTGCTCCTCGGTGCAGAGCGAGCCCCACGGACGGTTGGGATTCATCGACGTGCGGAAGATCAGCCGCAGGATGTGGCGCGCCTTGTCGTCGACGGTCTGCATCGGCACCTCGCCGCGGCGCAGCATCTCCAGATAGGGTTGGGCCAGGTAGTACTGGTCGTAGCCGAACGTGCTCTCCGAGGTCAGGCCGTTGGTGTAGGTGCCCATCTCGATGTCGAGGCCGTTCAGCGCTGCCTCGCGCGTGTCGTGGGCGCCGCCCCAGTCGGTGATGACGCAGCCGTCGAAGCCCCACTCACCGCGCAGAATGTCGTTCAGCAGCACGCTGTTGTGGCAGCAGTGCTGGCCCAGATAGCGATTGTAGGAGCCCATGATGCTCCACGTGCCGCCGTCGACCACCGCCCGGCGGAAGGCCGGCAGGTAGATCTCGCGCAGGGCCCGTTCGCTGACCACGACGTCGACCGATCCGCGCCACTGCTCCTGGTTGTTCAGGGCGAAGTGCTTGACGCAGGCCGCCACGCCGTTCTTTTGTAGCTCCTGGATATAGGGCACGACCATCTCGCCCGCCAGGCAGGGGTCCTCACCCATGTACTCGAAGTTGCGGCCGTTGAGCGGCGTGCGGTAGATGTTGACACCCGGGCCCAGCAGCACATCCTTCTCGCGGTAGCGGGCCTCTTCGCCGATGGCCCGGCCGTAGCGGGCGGCCATCTCCGGGTTCCACGTGGCGGCCAGGGCCGTCAGTGCCGGGAAGGCCGTGATCGAGTCGCTGGTCCAGCCGGCATAGTTCCAGCTGTTCCATTCGATCTCGGCGCGGACCCCGTGGGGGCCGTCGCTCATCATCAGTTCGGGGATCCCCAGCCGCGGCACGCCGGCCGAGGTGAATTTCGACTGGGCGTGGCACAGGGCCACCTTCTCCTCGAGGGTCATTCGCTGCAGGGCATCCTCGATGCGTTGTTCGATCGGGGCGTCGTTCTGCAGATAGAGCGGAGTGGCCTGCTGGCCCCTTGCGCCCGGGGTGAGCGCAAGGAGCATCAGGGCTGGCATGAGAGTTTTCTTCATGAAAGGTGAGTCTTAAAGGTTATTCGAGTGTGATCTTGTCGACAAAGTAGCCGTGGCCCACGCACATGAAGCCGTAGTCGTTGTTGATCAGGTCGATGCGCTCCTGCGTCATCTCCATCTCGATGACGCCGTCTTCGGTCGGCTTGAGGTCGTCGGCGTCGGTCTCGCCCAGCAGACGCGTCCAGCCGCCGGTGACCACGCGGATCTGGTGGTAGTCGGCCGAGGTGTCGAGCGAGTAGTAGATGCGCAGGATCGACCCCACGCGGGCATCGTTGAGCAGGTAGCGGGCCCCCTCGAAGTTGGCCTCACCCCAGTTGACAACGGCGAAGTGGCCCTCCCAGAGGATCGTCTCGGTGGTCATCAGGATCGTGGTCTCGGGGTAGAGCGCTCCGTCGGCGGCTCCGAACTGCACAGCTGCACCGCTGTCGGTCGTACCCGTCATGGTGTACTCCTCGCCGCTGGTCAGCGTGGCCGGACAGGTGAACGAGAGCTCGGTCGAGGTCTGCGTCTCGAAGGTGTCGATCCGCCGGTCGCCGATCGTGATCGAGGCTACCTCATCGAGCTTGACGCCCGAGAGCGTGATCGTTCCGCCGGGAGCGGCCGTCGAGGCGCCGTCGAGAACGGTGGCACCCTCGAGAACGGTGACCGTATTGGCGCCGTAGCGGTTGCCGGCGTTGTCGAGCAGCGAGAGGCGGTAGCGTCCCGGGGTGATGTCGGCGGGGACGGTGTATTCGATGGCCGAGGTCCCGGCATTGTAGCGGAACTCCGTGACGGGAATGTCACCCAGCAGCAGCCCCGAGACCTTGTTGAGGTCCGTGCCCGTGAAGGCGGCCTCCAGACCCGGAGCCACGTAGCGCTCCAGCCCGCTCTCTTCGGACCAGGGGTCGCCCTCCAGCGGCGTCACCTCGATCAGACATTCGCGGTAGGTCGATTTGCCCTTCGTCGTCGTGGCCTCGACACGCAGGGTGTAGGTGCCCGCCTCGAGCGGCATGTCGATCGTCAGCCCCGTGTGGACGGGTTCGCCGTCGAGCAGCCACGTGACGGTGGTGTAGGCCGACGGGGTGACGACCAGTTCGAGATTGAGGTTCGTGTCGCGGCCGAAGCTCTGGTAGACGGCCAGTTCGCCCGTTGCGGTGCGGTCCGGGAAGATCGGGTCGAGGATGCAGGGCTGATCATCGGGGGTGATCGTCGAGTAGGGCTCCTCCTCCTTGCACGACGCGCAGGCAAGCGCTGCCGCAAGGGCCGTTATGAAGAATATGTGTTTGGTTTTCATCGTGTTTGAAGATTTAAGGATGTGGATGGTTTCAGTCGACGTCCCACCATACGGGGGTGTTCCAGCTGTTGGTGCCGCCCATGCGCGAGAGGGCCTCGTCGTAGTTTTCGGTGTTGTACGACGACTCCAGACGCGGGTAGCAGAGCCGCACGGGGATCTCCTGTCCGTCGACCAGGTAGTTGCTGAAGCCGTATTCGGCCGGCGACTTGAGCTGCGGATAGCCGCTGCGGCGCTGGTTGGCCCAGCACTCGTAGGGGTTGGTGAAGTGGAGGATCCACGCCTGGGTGTTGATCAGCTCGCGCTTGATGTTGTTGTCCACGTTGGCAAAGTGCAGTCCGTCGAGGTAGGTGCGGATCTCGTCGGTCGGAACCTGGCGGCAGTCGTAGTTGTCCGTCAGGAAGTTGATCGCCGCCGTTACACCCTCCTCGAAGAGGGTCGTCACGTCGCCGTCGACCGCCCAGCCGTTGAGCTTGGCCTCGGCCAGCAGGAACTTCACCTCGGCCGACGTCATCACCACGCCCGGATTGTCGCTCAGCAGGAAGTTGGTGGCCACCTTCGGCTCGCTGGCGTAGGACATGTTGTTGGTGAAGGTCGGGTCGACCTCGCTGTACTGCTCGGTCAGCGCGCTCTCGTACTGACGCGGCCAGGGCTCCCAGGCGTAGGCTCCCGGTTCACGGGCGTCGGCCTTCATGTCCCAACCCGTCTTGATCATCTCGTCGGTGAGGTCGATGCGGCCCTCGGGGCTCGTCAGGCTCATCATGCCGTCGTAGTAGAAGCGTGCGATCATGAAGGCCCGCGGGTCGCCCGTGTCGTAGAGCTCGTCGAAGAGCGTGGCGCAGAGGTAGGTGGGGTTGTTGACCGGGTCGTTGCCGAACATGCGCTGCGACAGCGCATTGCCGCGGTAGTCGCTGTAGGCCTCCGAACCGAAGCTGAAGGCTACCTCCATGTGCTTGACCAGGGCGTCGTCCGCCGACGAGGTCATGATGCCGCCTTCGTCCTGCAGGGCCGCCTCGAACTCCGAGCGGGCCTTGTCGGGCTGCACCTTCGAGAGACGCATGGCGAAACGCAGCCGCAGCGAGTTGGCAAAGCGCTTCCAGCGGGCGCAGTCACCGTCGAAGATGACGTCACCCGTGATGGCATCCGTTCCGGTGCCGATCTGTGCGGCGGCCGCGGTCAGCGTGGTGAAGAAGTCGTTGTAGATCTCCTCCTGCGTGTCGTAGCGGGGCATGGGGTTGTTGTCGATGAAGCCGCGGCCCGCCTCGAAGTAGGGAACATCGCCGTAGATGTCGGTCAGCAGCGACATCATGTAGACCTTGTAGATCTGGACGGCGGCGTGGATGTTGACCATCTCGGCGTTGTCGGCGCTGTGAACCTCGGCATCGACCAGATTCTTGATGGCCAGCTGGTAGTAGCGTGTCCAGACCTTGCTCATGTCGGCATCCGACATCATGTGGCGGCCGCCGTAGTTGGTCGTGTTCCAGCACCCCATCGTCTGCTGGGTGAAGGCGTAGATGTAGCTGCGGAAGGTCTCCGTCAGGTCCAGATCGCCGTAGGTCTGCAGCTGGGCCGTGGTGAGCTGTGCGTTGGGGTCGAGCGTGGCGGCCTTCGAGGGGTCGGTATTGAGGTCCTGCATGTGCTCGTCGCTGCACGAGGTGGCGCAGAGGAGCAGCCCGACCGCCGAGAAAAGAATTGTATGTAATTTGTTGTGTTTCATGGTTGTCGATACGCTAGGTTAGAACTTGACGTTGAGGTTGAAACCGAAGCTGCGGCGCGAAGGCAGCGAGCCGTACTCCAGACCCATGCCCGTCGTGTTGTTGTAGTTCGAGTCGGGGTCGATATTGGGGATGTTCTTCCAGATGATGAACGGGTTGCGGGCCACGAACGAGACCGTCAGCCCCTTCAGCACGCCGCGCGACCAGGCGGTCGGGACCTGATAGCTCAGCGTCAGCTCGCGGCACTTGATGTACGAGTTGTCGTAGATGAACATCGAGGGGGCGTTGCGGCAGACGCTGTACCAGTAGTCCTCGGGGTTGATGTAGATGTCGTTGGCGCGATAGGTGCCGTCGCCGTTGTCGATGACGCCCGGGGCGATGAAGCCGCCCGTGGCGGTCCACTGGTCGCCCTTCGGAATGCCGGCCGCCTGACGCTCCTGCTCGGAACGGTACCACCCTTCACGGCCTTCGAGCGTCTCGGGGCTCTTGCCCGATTCGTAGGCCGCACGGGCCGACATCGAGTAGAGATCGGCGCCCACCTTGACGTCGAAGATGGCCGACAGCGACAGGTTCTTGTAGGCGAACGTCGTCACCACGCCGCCCGTCCAGTCCCACGAGGCGTTGCCCAGGACGTGGTTGTTGCGGTCGTACTGCGGAAGACCCGTCTGCGGATCGATCAGGATGTCGCCGTTCTCGTTGCGCAGGAAGTCGGGGCCCATCAGCGAACCGTAGTTCTCGCCGACCTTGGCGGCCACCTGCACGTCGAGCCACGAGGCCTTCTCCAGCTCGAACATGTCGGTCCCCTCGACCAGCGAACGCACCTTGTTGTTGTTCTTCGAGAAGTTCAGGTTGAGGTCCCACGTGAAGTCACCCGCCTGTACGGGACGCGTGTTGAGGGCGATCTCGATACCCTTGTTCTCGATCTCGCCGGCGTTGATCAGCCGGTAGGGATAGCCCGACGTGTCGGAGCTGGCCATGCTCATGATCTGATCACGGCTGACCTGCGAGTAGTAGGTCAGGTCCAGGCCGATGCGGCTGTTGAGGAAGCGCAGCTCGAGTCCGGCCTCGAACGAATTGGTCATCGTCGGCTTGAGGTTCTTGTTCGGAACGGTGTTGTTGTTGATGTAGCCGATCGTGTAGCCCGGGTAGGCGAATTTCGACTTGGTGTAGACGAGTCCCAGCTGGTAGGGATCGGTGTCGCTGCCGACCTGCGCCCACGAAACGCGCACCTTGGCATAGGGCAGCGCCTGCTTGGCGTTGATCAGCTCCGAGAAGATGAAGCTTCCCGATACGGAGGGGTAAACGTAGGTGTTGTTGTTGGTCGGAAGCGTCGACGACTGGTCGCCGCGGAGCGTCATGTCGAGGTAGAGCATGTGCTTCCAGCCGAGGTTGACGGCCCCGAAGATTGAGTTGATCTGTTTGCGGTAGCTGCTCTCCTCGACGCTCACCTCGTTGAAGCTCATCAGCGCGATCACGTCGCGGATCTTCATGTCCTGAGCCGTGGTGACGGTGGTCTTGTTGTCGACCTTGTAGAGGTTGGCACCGAGCGTGGCGCTGAGGTCGAAATCACCCCACGAATTGTTGTACAGGGCCAGGAATTCGGCGTTGTACATGCGGTTGAAGAAGTTGCTGCGCTGGAGGTATCCCGACTCGTAGCCCGGCGTGGTGGCGGCCTTGAAGTCCTCGAACTGGAACCAGTTGAGTTCGGCGCCGACGGTGCCCTGCAGCTTGAGGTGCTGGCCGATGTTCCAGACGGCCTTGCCGTTCAGACGGAACGAATCCTTGCCCGAGACGTTGCGGTTCTTGTAGATGTCCCAATAGGGGTTGACGTTGTAGGGGTCCATGCCGTTCCAGTTGGCATATTCGCCGTTCTCGTCCTCGTAGTTCCGCAGCCAGGCCTGGTCGTAGGTCGTGGCCAGCGTCATGAGGTTCTTGCCGATGTTGGCCTTGCTGTCGCCCAGGGCCGGACGGTTCTTCACATCCTCGCGGGTGTAGGTGACGCCGAAGTCGAGGTCGACCTTCGCGATCGAGGTGTTGCTCCGCAGGTTGAAGGTGTTGCGGTCCATGTAGGTGTTGGGCACGATGTCGCGGTTGTGCATGTTCGTGTAGGAGAAACGCATGCCGCTCTTGTTGTTCGACGTGCCGACGATGACGCTGTTCGTCGTCGTCAGACCCGTGCGGAAGAAGCCCGACGTGTTGTCGGGGATGATCAGGTAGGGACGCTCCACGCCATCGAAGTAGCGCAGCAGGTTGCTGCCGTCGGCCTTCGGACCCCAGCTCTTGTTGGTGTTCGAGACGGCGTCGTAGCTGTAGGTGCCGTTGCTGCCCATGCCGTAGATCTCCTGGATGTCGTCCCATTTGGCCAGCTGCGTGTCGACGGTGAACGTGCCGTTGTACTCGACACTGAAGCGCTCCTTGGCATTGGCCCGCTTGGTGGTGATCAGGATGACGCCGTGGCTGGCGCGGCTGCCGTAGAGGGCCGAAGCGGCCGGACCCTTCAGCACCGACATGCTCTCGATGTCGTCGGGGTTGATGCTCGAGATGCCGTCGCCCAGGTCGTAGCCGCCGTAGGTGCCGGCGCTGCCGTAGTTGGTGTTGTCCAGGGGCACGCCGTCGATCACGTAGAGCGGCTGGTTGTTACCGGTCATCTCGGTGCTGCCTCGCAGAATGACGCGCGTCGAGCCCGACGGTCCGCCGGCCGTCTGGCTGATCACCAGACCCGGAACACGTCCCGCCAGCGAGTTGATCACGTTGGTCTCCTTGGCCTTGGTGAGCAGGTCGCCCTTCACCTCGGCGATGCCGTATCCGAGGGCCTTGCGCTCGCGCTTGATGCCGAGGGCCGTGACGACCACCTCGTCGAGCACCTGCGTGTCTTCGGTGAGCGTCACCTCGACGAAGGTGCGGTTGTTGACCGTCACCTCCTCATTCTTGTATCCGAGAAAATTGACGATGAGCGTGGCGTCGGGGGCGGCGCTGATCTGGAACTGACCGTCGGCATCGGTCACCGTTCCGTGGGTCGTATCCTTTACGATGACGCTGGCTCCGGCTACGGGGCCCTTGCTGTCCTTGACCACGCCTTTTACCACAACGGTCTCATCCTGTTGCGGCAGGGCGGCGTTCGCTTCACTGTTGGCTGCATGGACTCGGCCGACTCCTCCCGTCCAGGTGAGGATGGCGGCCGCCGCAAGCAGCACGCACTTGTAGAATTGGTTCATAGAGTATAGGTTTTTGGTTAGTTGGATCTCCTCGCGGATTTTCCTACTGCAAAATTCATCATAAAGACCTTTTTCCCGGTTTGATAGCGTACGTATAAGGTTTGAAAACGTGCATTTTTTCCTGCCGCGGCGGTCGGAAACCGTGGTTTTTTATCATACCTTTTGTTATATTTGTAGATGAAACCTGATATGCGACAACCTTTTGTAATCATCCTTGCGGCTGTGGCGGCCCTCCTGCTGGGGACCGTCCGCTTCGCCTTTGGCGCCGATCCCGTGGAGTACGGCTATACGGCCAAGTCCTACGGCGTGGCCGAAGGACTGAGCAGCCAGCGGGCCTACAAGGTCTGTTGCGATACGGTGGGCGCCGTGTGGGTGGCGACTATCGACGGGGTGGATCGC
Source organism: uncultured Alistipes sp. (assembly GCA_938014215.1). Classification (GTDB taxonomy): domain Bacteria; phylum Bacteroidota; class Bacteroidia; order Bacteroidales; family Rikenellaceae; genus Alistipes. The sequence goes on from CALLRW010000001.1 coordinate 229,188, forward strand.
TGGAACGGCCGGACGATGAAGCATTACGAGCTGGAGAGCGACATGAAGTTCTCCGATGCCTCGGGGCGGACCATCTCGCTGGTCTTCGACCGCGAACACCGCATGTATGCCTACGACAATGCCGGGCGAATCTATCGTTTCGATCTCCTGAGCGGCAGGTTCGAACCCTTTCTGAAACTTTCGGATTACGAAGGGGAGGGGTTGACCGTCAACAGCCTTTGTGTCGACAGCCGGTCGATGCTGTGGATCGGCATGAGCAACGGACTGCGGCGTTTCGACCCGCAGAGCGGCGAGCTGAAGCGAATCCTCGGGGAGTGTTTCGTGACGGATATTCTCGAACTTCCGCACGGTATGGCCGTGGCGTCGATGGACGGGATCCGGATTCTCTCGCGCGAGGGGCAATGCCTGCATCACCTTTGTCCGGAGGTGTATGTCCAGACGCTCTGTTTCATGCCCGGACATCCGTGGCTGTTTGTCGGGACCTTCAGCCGGGGGCTGCGCGTGCTGGATCTGGCCTCCTGCGAGATGTGTGACCTTCCGGGTCTCGATGCCCTGCCGCATACGCCCATCCGGAGCCTCGTGGCGCAGGACGACTCGACCCTGCTGGCGGGGTTCGACGGCGACGGCGTCCATGCCGTGGATCTGACCTCGTGGCGGACGGAGCCCCGCTTCACCAAGTCGAACGGACGGCTCAGAACCATGGGGGTCTATTCGATGTGTTTCGATCGGGAGGGGAATGTCTGGATTGCGACCTATACCGGCGGTGTGACCATGCTGGCCCGCGAGGAGCATCCCGTGCTGTGGCTGCAACAGCCCGAAAACGGCGCCGAAGGGCTGGTCGACAATACGGTCAATGCCCTGGTGGAGATCCGTCCCGGGGAGTTGTGGATCGCGACGGACGACGGCGTGAGCATCTTCGATATGCAGAACAATGTCTGGCACCAGATCCTCGGCGGGTGTGTCTGCCTCGGCATGAGCCACGATCCCGTACGGGGAAGGGTGGCCGTGGCGACCTACGGCAACGGCCTGTATCTCTACGATACCGGCCGGCGGATGGTGGCTCATTATCAGTCGGAAAACAGCCCTCTGCTGTCGAATTGCGTCGTGGCGGTGGCCTACGACGACCGGACGGATCTGTGGGTGGCCCAGCTGGACGGAAATGTGCTGGTGCTGGAGGCGGCATCGGACCACTGGCGGGAGGCGGATGCCCGGCGGGCCCGGAGTCTGTGTGAATACGGCGATTCGGTCATGGCGGCCGGCATGGTCGACGGAGTCGCCGTGATGGACCGGCGCACGGGAAAGGCGCTGTGGAAGATCGATGCCCTCTCCCTGTCCGGGGACGATGTCAATACGTTCGTCCATGCGCTGGCCTTTGCCGACAAGGACCATCTCTGGTTGGGCTCCGACGGCGGCGGCCTCTACCGTTTCGATCTGCGGACGGGCGAATACCTGCAGATCACGACCGACAACCGGCTCCCCTCGAATCGGATCTACAGCCTCGTCTACGACCGCAACCGCAATCTGTGGATCGGCACCGACCACGGTCTCTCCTGCATGATCACGCAGAACGGCCTGCCGATCTACAACCTCAACTACCGGACGGAGATGCGCCGCAGCTTCAACCGTTCGGCAGCGCTGCTGCTCTCCGACGGCCGCATCGCCATGGGAAGTGCCTCGGGACTGCTGATCTTCAGCCCCGACATCGCCCGCAGCGGTCATGAACCCCATGCACTGCGTCTGACGGATTTCCGCATCGGCAACATCGACGAGGCGGAGGAGCGGCGGCTGCGGGCCGAATGGACCCGGATGCTCGAAAACGGGGACATCCGGCTGAGCCATCGACACAACTCCTTCTCGGTCAATCTGGAGAGTATCTGCTATCGCTACAGCGACGATGTCGCCTATCAGTATTGCCTCGAGGGGTTTGACAACGGCTGGAGCCCGCTGAGCCGCGACGAACACGTCCAGTACAAGAATCTTCCTGCGGGGAGTTACCTCTTCCGCGTGCGTTCGTACAGCGTCAACAGCGGTGACAGACTCGACGAACGGTGTGTTGCAATCACGATCCGTCCCCCCTGGTGGATGCGGTGGTGGGCCTGGACCCTTTACGGCGTGATTGTCGTGATGGGTGCCCGCACCCTGTGGCGTTACAAACGACGCAAGCTGCAGATGCGCTACATGAACGAGAAGATGAACTTCTTCGTCAGCATCGCCCACGACATCCGCACGCCGCTGACGCTCGTGCAGGCCCCGCTCGACATCCTCGACATGGACCGCAACCTCGACGGGAATGCCCGCCGTCAGGTGGGGCTGGCCCGGCGGAGCCTCCATACGCTGCTCGACCTGCTGTCGCAGCTCTTCGAGGTCGAACGCATGGACCATCTGGAACGGAAGCCGCAGTGCGAACCCGTCGCCCTGCGGCCGGTAATCGACGAGATCGTGACGGCCTTCGTCCCGCTGTGCCAGCACGAGGGGATCGAACTGAAGGTCGGCGACGTGCCGGAGGGGCTTCATGTCGAGGCCGACGTGAAGCTGCTGAACCGGATTCTGAACAACCTGTTGTCCAATGCCGTGAAGTACACCCCCTCGGGCGGATGGGTGCGGCTGAGCGTCGAGGTGTCGCGCGGAGAGGTGCGTATCTCCGTGGCGGATAACGGTATCGGGATTGCGGACGACGAGCAGCAGAAGCTCTTTACGAGCTTCTTCCGGGCCAGCAACGCCGTCAATTCGCAGGCCTCGGGCGTAGGGCTTGGGCTGTTGCAGTCCAAACGCTTCGCGCTGCTGCTCGGCGGCGACGTCACCTTCACCTCGCGCGAAGGCAAGGGCTCGACCTTTACGCTGACGCTGCGGCAGAGCGATGCCGCGGCTCTTCCGGCGCCCCGTCTGGCGGAGAGTCCGGCCGGGGAGCTGTGCGACGAGCCGGTGGAGGCCTCCGCATCGCGTGATACGATCCTTGTGGTCGACGACAATGCCGACCTGCGGCAGTTCCTCTACGAACTCTTCTCGCCGGAGTACCGGGTCGAACTGCGCGGCGATGCCGCCTCGGCCCTCAAGTACCTCGAGACGGAGTATCCGAGCATCATTCTCTCGGACGTGATGATGATCGGCATGCAGGGCGACGAGATGTGCCGCCTGATCAAGAGCAACCCCGTGACGGCCGGCATCCCGGTGCTGCTGCTCACGGCCAAGGCCAACAGCCGGGCGATGATCGAGGGGTTGGAGATGGGGGCCGACGACTACATTGCCAAACCCTTCGACGTGGCGGTCCTCAAGGCCAAGGTGCACATGCACATCGCCAACCGACACCGTCTGCACGAGTATTACAGCCGGATCGCCCTGAACCGCGACGACGCTCCGCATGCCGTCGAGGCGCCCGATGCGAACGTGCGGCCCAACGAGGCCGACTGCGATTTCGTGAAGCGGGCCCGCGAAATCGTCGAGATGCACCTGAGCGATCCCGAGTTCGACATCAAACACCTGTGCCGCGAAATGGCCATGTGCCGCACGCTCTTCTACGAACGGCTGAAGATGCTCATGGGCCAGACCCCGCAGGAGTTCATCCGCATGGTCCGCCTCGATCACGCCGAACGGCTCCTGGCGCAGGGCGAGGCGGTGATCGACGTGGCGCTCAAGACCGGTTTCGTCAACGTCAAGTATTTCAGTACGGTATTCAAGAAACATTACGGCGTTCCGCCGAGCCGCTATCATGCGAAATGATAGGGAACAAACCTGCCGTGTGAGCAATCAAACCTCCGATTGCCCGGTCCGGGAATATCTTTGTAGAGACGAAACTTAATTACTGACCTATGAAAAGATCTTTCCTGAAACTGCTTTTTCTGCTTGTCGCATGCCCGTTGTGCGGGAGCTGCTCGACAAGCGATGCGGCGGAGAAGACGGCTGGACTCTCCATCCGGCAGGTTTCCGCCTACACGCTGCCGGCCGAGGGCGGCGAGGTGACCGTCACGTGTGCCTCGGCCCTCCCCGTGACGGCGCAGAGCAGCCAGCCGTGGCTCACCGAAACAGACTCTCATGCGCAGGACGGTGCCACGACCTTTACCTTTACGGCCGCGGCCAACGACGAGGCGGCGCGCGAGGCTACGCTGACGTTCTTCTCCGGTGAGGAGCAGAGCTCGGTGACGATCAAACAGCCGCGCCGCTACGGACAGCCATCGATCCCCTCGACCCCGGCCTTCGAGTTTGCCAGGAGCCTCTCTCCGGGCTGGAACCTGGGCAATCAGCTCGATGCCCACAGCAACGGTGTGGCCGGCGAGACGGCATGGGGCAATCAGGAGACTACGCCCGAACTCTTCGAACGACTCAAGCAGCTGGGCTTCAAGTCGGTCCGGATTCCCGTCACCTGGATGGGCCGGACGGGGGCGGCTCCCGACTACCGGATCGACGAAGCGTGGCTCGACCGTGTGGAAGAGGTCGTTGGATATGCCCATGCGAGCGGACTGAACGCCATCATCAACATCCACCACGACGGCTACGGCGCCGATTACTGGCTCAACATCAAGAAGGCCGCCGCGGACGAGGCCTACAACGAGGAGGTCAAGGCCCGGCTGTGCGCCCTGTGGCGCCAGATCGCCGAGCGCTTCAGGGAGACGGACGACTTCCTGATCTTCGAGATGATGAACGAGATCCAGGACGGCGGCTGGGGCCACGGCGACAACCTCACCGACGGCGGCCGTCAGTACGAGGTGCTGAACGAGTGGAACCAGCTGGCGGTCGATGCCGTGCGGGCCGTCGGCGGCAAGAACTCGACGCGTTACCTGGCCGTTGCCGGCTACAGCGCCAATCCGCAGCTGACGATCGACCACCTGGTGCTGCCCGAGGATTCGGCCGAGGGGCGTCTGCTGGTCTCGGTCCACAGCTACGATCCGGCCGAATTCGCCATCAACGCCAAATACTCCGAGTGGGGCCATACGGCCGCTGCCGACAAGAAGGCTCCGTGGGGCGACGAGGAGTTCATCCGCACGATGTGCGCCAACCTCTATGACAAATACGTGTCGAAGAACATCCCGGTCTATTTCGGCGAGTGCGGATGCGTCCATCACGCCGAGGAGCGGGCCGAGAGCTTCCGCAAATACTACATCGAGTATTTCTGCAAGGCCGCTACGACCTACGGCATCGCCGCCTTCTACTGGGACAACGGCAATGCCGGAGTCGGCGAGGAGTGCTTCGGCGTGATCAACCACACGACGGGCGATTTCCTCAACAACGGCGAAGAGATCGTCCGCTGCATCATCCGGGCCTGCACCGATCGCGACGAGGCCTATACACTCGATAAGGTCTACGAAAATGCACCCGAATAACCGCTCAAAATCTGCTGTTGTCATGAAGAGATCCCTTCTCGTATTGCTGTGTGCGGCTTCGGTGCTCGTCTCGTGCCGCTACGAAAACGAAACGGTTCTGCCCGACCTGTCGCAGCAGGTCGAGGCGCTGCTTGACTCGATGACCGTCGACGAGAAGATCGGGCAGCTGATGAATGCAACCCCCGGCATCGAACGGCTCGGAATCAAACCCTACGACTGGTGGAACGAGGGGCTGCACGGCGTCGGCCGCAACGGTCGCGCCACGGTCTTCCCGCAGCCGATCGGTCTGGCGGCATCCTTCGATACGCTCCTGCTGCGGAAGATCGGCGATGCCATTGCCGAAGAGGCCCGCGCCAAGTTCAATGTGGCCCAGCGGCTGGGCAACTACGGCCGCAATGCCGGCCTGACCTTCTGGTCGCCCAACATCAACATCTTCCGTGACCCGCGCTGGGGCCGCGGCATGGAGACCTACGGCGAGGATCCCTATCTGACCGGACGGCTCGGGTGTTCGTTCGTGCGGGGCATGCAGGGCGACGACCCGCGCTATCTGAAGGTGGCGGCCTGTGCCAAACACTTCGCCGCCCATTCGGGCCCCGAGGCGACGCGTCACGGTGCGGATGTCCACCCCCCGATGAAGGACCTCTTCGAAACCTATCTGCCCGCCTTCGAGATGCTGGTCAAGGAGGCCCGTGTCGAGGCCGTGATGACCGCCTACAACGCCGTCTACGGCGACTGCTGCTCGGCAAGCCCCTTCCTGCTGCAGGATATTCTGCGCAACCGCTGGCATTTCGAGGGGCACATCGTCTCGGACTGCGATGCCGTCACCGACATCTACAGCGGTCACCACTGCACGCGTTGCGAAATGGGCGCCGCCGTCATGGCCCTCAAGGCGGGGCTGAACCTCGAGTGCGGCCGCTCGCTGCGGACGCTGACCGAGGCCTACGCCCTGCATCTGATCGACGAGAAGGATCTCGACAATGCCCTGCGCCCGACGCTGCTGACCCGTTTCAAACTCGGCATCATGCACGACGATCCGCAGTGCCCCTACAACAACATCCCCGCAAGCCGCATCGGATCGCCCGAACACCGGCAGCTGGCCAAACGCGCTGCCACGGAGAGCATGGTGCTGCTGAAGAACAACGGCATCCTGCCGCTCGACCGCAACATGCACCGGCTGAACCTCTCGGGCAGCGGCGCCACGGATATCTTCTATCAGATGGGCAACTACTACGGACTGAGCAGCCGTTACAGCACCTATCTGGAGGGGATCGTCGGCAAGGTGAGCGACGGTACGAGTGTGACGTTCCGGCCGGGTTTCCTGCTGGCCGATGCGCCGAAGAACGATATCAACTGGGCTGTGGGTGATGCCGCCGAGGCCGATGTGGCCATCGTCTTCATGGGCAACAACGGCAGCATGGAGGGTGAGGAGGGCGAATCGATCGCCAGTCCGTCGCGCGGCGACCGGCTCGATCTGCGTCTTCCAGAATCGCAGATGAACTATCTGCGGGCCGTGAAGCAGTCGAAGGGCGGCCGCATTGTGGTGGTGCTGACCGGCGGTGGCCCGATCGATCTGCGCGAGATCTGCGAACTGGCCGATGCCGTCGTGATGACGTGGTATTCGGGTGAAGCCGGCGGCGAGGCGTTGAGCGATCTGCTTTTCGGCGATGCCAACTTCAGCGGACGGCTGCCGGTGACCTTCCCCGAGTCGGTCGAGAAGCTGCCTCCGTTTGAGGACTACTCCATGCGCGAGCGTACGTACAAATACATGACCGACAACATCCTCTTCCCGTTCGGCTACGGTTTGAGCTACGGCAAGGTCATCTACGGCGATGCCGAGGCCCGGGTCAACGGGGATCGGACGGTGACGGTGAGCGTCGACCTGAAGAATCCCAGCGAGTTCGACATCGACGAGACGGTGCAGTTCTACCACGCGTCGCCCGAGGCGGGCAACGGGACTCCACGGTCGGAACTGGTGGCCTTCAGCCGGGAGCGGATCGCTGCCGGACAGAGCCGGCGCGTGTCGGTGCAGATCCCGCTGGAGCGCTTCGAGACGGTGCTTGAGGATGGCAGCCGGACCCTGCTCAAGGGGGTACATACGCTGCATGTCTGCTCGGCGGCTCCGACCTACCGCAATGCGGCGTTGGAGGTGAGTGACCGTCAGGCAACGGTGGAACTGTAGGCCTTTGGACGTTGATTAACAGAAGCGTCGGAACAACTGTCCCGACGCTTCTGTTGTGTGAATAGACTGGTAATCAGATGTTTATGTGGATGGTTGTGGCCTCTGGATGTTCCTCTGGAGGGGCGTCTGCGTACTTTCCGATGCAGAAAAGCCTTGTAACTCGTTAATTTTCTGTTAGTTACGGCGTTAACCGATACCACAAAAAGGCACACTGTAAAGAGGCGGCAAAACCTTGTTTGACGCTTCATTTCAGAGGTCCGATATTCTCGGAAAAATGTAAAACTCGGGTTTGGAGTCCGATTTTGGGCGGTTCTTTTCCCTCGCTGGAGCGGGTCGCCGGAGGGGTGTGACTCCATGAGCAAAGGTAGTAATTTTTGCGCGAACTCCAAGCCTTGGCGGAGGTTTTTTTCGCCGGGGCTTGGAGATTCGGATGGGGGCGTTGGCGGTTTTTGCGTGGCTATCGGACAATCTGGTAGCGCCCCGCCTTGCGCGGTTTCGAGGCGAGGTACTCCCTGTCGATGATAATCCGGTTTTCCCGAGGGTCGTATGATCCGTTTAGTGATTAAGCAGATAGGAGTTTTTGCGGTCGAACCCCCACTCAAAGAGGTATTCGGCACCGCCGATATTGATGACAAAGACGACCCGGTTTCCCTTTACCCATGTGGCGTAGATATATCCGCAGATGGAATCGCCCGGATAAATGGTATATCGTTTCAGGTAGCCCATCTGTTTGATGTTTCGTTCATTCTCCTGCGCTTGGGCGAAATCGGCAATTCGTTGCTGGGAGGCCTGATTGGCGATGTAGGCTGCTGTCGGATTATATGTCGTGGTGGTATAGGTGGTGTAGCCGCCGTAACTGCTGTATCCCGTGGTCGTGGAGGTCGAATAACCGGCTCCGGCCGTAGCCAACCCTTCGCTTAATCCCACCAGGGCAGCTTCCCAGGCCTGACTTCGCTTGATCTTCTTCATGTAGTTGTCATAGGTCAGAATCGGCAGATCGGTCGTCTGGTTGAGCTCGTCTGCGGAATAAGCCACGATGTCGGTCTCCGGTGTAAACTCGATCGGGATGGTCGAGTTGTTGACGATCAGTATGCCGATCCGATGCCATTTCCCGTAATCCCTGACGATGGAGCTCGTCAGGGAGACGATCAGTCCGTTTTTGAAATAGGTCTCCCAGGGCGTTCCGTCCTGGAAATTCATGACTCGTTCCGCGATGGCGGGTGTCTCCCAAACGGGCATGTCGTCGACCATGCGGAATTTGAGGGTGTTGCCTTGCTGGTCAGTGCGCAGATAATAATCGTGAAGCGGCTTCCCTTCACTGTATTCCACGATCCGGAATGAGCCGTCTTCGTCGCTGGTTTTGTATGGCCCAGACAGTTTCCCATCCAGGTAGCAGGCGTCGATTTTCAGCTTCCCGCTTTCGTCGTATTGCTGATAAGTGCCGTTGAGTTGTCCGTTCGCATAGTGCTTCTTCTCGAAGATCTTCCCGCTCTTGTAATAGCTGTTGTTCTCGCCGTCGAAGAGGGTCCGGCTGTCGTCCAGCGAATCGATACGAAGGAAATATCCTTCGCTTCGCAACTCTCCGGTGCGATAGAAATCCTTGTACTCCTTGCGGGCGGTCGAGTCTGCCGGATAGAGTGCGATGCGCAGATATTCGGCAAATACGGGATTTGCCGCGCTTTTCCCGGATCGGTTGTAATAGATGGAGTCAATCCGGTCCTGACGCTCTTGTGCCGAGACGCCTCCGATGATCAGTGAGGCCAGTATACCCAGTAAAATTCGCTTCATGTTTTGTGTTTGGCGCTGGACGGGTTTCTTCATTTGTGGAGTTTTTCGGAACCAGCGCGTCTGTGGTGTCTATTCTACCACATAAAAATAAGGAATTAAATTGAGAAATTGATCAATCGGTATCTGTTAAGGGTGAAACTTTTTCTCCGGATGTAGGCGATTGGCGGGTGCATTGGAGAAGTTTGTCTTATAGACCTTCGTTTGTCCGGGTGCCGGCGGGGATTTCTTGTCGGGGCCTGTGATCCGACGGTAAGAAAAAAAAGCCCGGCACGTCGGAACGTGTCGGGCTGAAAATGAGGCGATGGGCCTTATTTCGTCTCGGGGAAGTTGTCGTTGGTCAGCAGCTTGCCCTGGTATTCGCCGGTCAGCGTCTTCAGGAAGGCTACCATCCGGTCGACCTCCTGCTGCGTCAGCTCCTCGCCGACTTCGTAGCGGGCCATCGCTACGACGGCATCCTCCAGCGTTGCCTGCGTAGCATCGTGGTAGTAGGGGGCCGTCAGGGCGACGTTGCGCAGTCCGGGCACCTTGAAGCGGTGGCGGTCACGCTCGTCCTTGGTCTCCTTGTAGCGGCCGTTGTCCTCGATGGTGAGTTCCGTACCGCGGTCAGCGAAGTAGTCGCGCTTGATGCCCATCAGCTCGTACGACTGTCCGCCCATGTTCTCACCGACGTGGCACGTGGCGCAGTTGTACTTCTTGAAGAGTTCGTATCCGGCAATCTCGTCGGCGTTCATGGCCGTCTTGTCGCCCTTGAGGTACTTGTCGAAACGCGAGTTGGGCGTCAGCAGCGTCTTCTCAAACTCCTGGATGGCATTGGTGATGTTGGCCTGGTTGATGCCGTCGGGATAGACCTCCGTAAACTCCTTGCTGAATGCGGCGTCAGCCTTCAACTTCTCGCAGATTTCGTCGAACGACTTGCAGGCCATCTCCACCGGGTTGACCGGAGGTCCGGCAGCCTGGTCGGCCAGCGTGGCGGCACGTCCATCCCAGAACTGCACGAAGTTGTAGTAGGCGTTGAAGACCGTCGGGGCATTCACGCCGCCCAGCTGTCCGCCAACACCCTCGGAGAAGGCCTTGTTGTCGACACCTCCCGTGTTCAGACCGTGGCACGAGGCGCACGAAATGGTGTTGTCGGCCGACAGACGGGTATCGTTGTAGAGCTTGTTGCCCAGCATCACCTTGCGGATGTCCACCGGAACCGAGTCCTGAATCGGGCGGATCGTCTCGTTTGCCCACTCCTGGTCGGCCAGCGGGTTGGGGTAAAAGGCCTCACGCTGCGACTTGGCCCATGCGAGCGCCATCTGCGTCTCCTTGTTCGTGAGCGACGCACCCCAGTGTATCAGGTAGTACTTGGCCAGCGGCATCGTTCCGTCGGCAATCACCTTCTCGACCTTCGCCAGGTCCACTTCGTTGATCTTCTCTCCGTTCTTCAGCGCCTCCATCATCGGAGCCATGTCGAACGAACGGTAGCCCAGCCGCACATCCTCCTGCACCAGCTTGCCCGCTACCGGGAAGTTGGCATAGAAAGGCAGCTTCGGATCGGCCGAGTGGCAGGAGATACATCCGCTGCTCGCCACGATCTGCTCCATTTGCGCATTGCTTTCGAGGTCAGCCGACGGTGCCTTGTTCACCAGCCGGTAGACGACGCAAAGCACGATTATCACTACCAGCACGGATAGAATAATCTTTGAGCCTTTTTTCATAACAAATGAATTAAAATTAAACAGTTTATATAACTAAGAACGTGAATACATGTGAACACTCTGCCGGGCCGCCGGGAGGTAGTTGACCCCGTACCAGCACATCTGCAGCGCCAGGAACGAGACAATCAGAATCCAGTAGAGCGGCCGCGAGGCGTTTTTGCGGAACAGACGCAGGTGGACATAGAGCAGGTAGCCCGCCCACGTCGCCGCTGCCCAGGTCTCCTTCGGGTCCCAGCTCCAGTAGTGGCCCCAAGCTGCCTTGGCCCAGATCGAGCCGGTGAGCATCCCGACGGTCAGAAAGGCCAGTCCGGTGTAGACCAGCTTGTCGGTCGCCTCGAGGTAGTCGGCCCGACGTTTGATGAGCCCCATGCAGCCCAGGATGAAGGCGCACCCCAGCACCGAGTAGGAGAACATGTAAACTGTGACATGCGGGATGAACCACGGGCTCTGCAGGGCGGGCATCAGCGTCTGGTCGTGGATTTCGGGTTTCAGGATGTTGATGAGGGCGAAGACCGTCGCCACCACCGTCGAGAAGCTGAGGATCCAGGGGTAGCGCCAACGCAGGTAGGTCAGCAGTCCGGATACGCTCATGAAGAAGGAGTACCACAGCCGGGTCTCTCCCATCGTGCGCAGCGGCGGACGCTGCATGTAGAGCCAGAACCCCGCAATGAATGTCGCGAAGACCAGCGTGCCCACACCGGTCAGCAGAATGGCCCAGCGGCGCCGTTCCCTGCTGAACAACGCCACCCCTGCGCCGGCTGCCCACAGTACGATGGAGACCAGCGCGAACCATTCGAAATTATCCCACGTGAACATCATACTCGCACACTTTTACAATACGTCTTTCGTCACCGCGATGTTTCACAAAGTTCCTTATTTTGTCTGTTCGGGCCGGCCAGGAAGAGCAGGCAGCCTCCGCACAGCATCATGACCACGCCCAGCCACATGACGTATTTCAGCGGCTCCCGTACGATCTGCACCACGCAGTAGCGTGGCTGCTCCGACTGCACGTCGTACGAGGTCAGGTAGTAGTCCTCGGCCCAGTTGGCCGCATAGGGGTGGTTAACCTCCAGCCGGGCCGGCTTCCCGTCGATCGAGATCTCGGCAAAGAAGTGGCGCGGGGTGCCGTTGGCGTAGTGCTCCACCGTGAAATCGTTCAGCTGCAACTCCTTCGGCAGGTAGATCTTCGCCCCCTCTTCGCTGACGGCCTCGTTGTTGGGTCGGTCGCGGAAGACCGGGATGCGCAGCGTCTGCTCCTCGGCGCTTCCAACTACGCCGGCAAAGAGTGCCAGCCACAGTCCGGCATGGTTGAGGACAAAGCGCCAGCGGTTGCGCCCCGGGCGGAAGCCCCGTCGCAAGGTAATCATTCCCAGATGGGTCAGCAGGGCGAAGAGCCCCACCACGAAGATCCAGGAGGTGGTGAAGTGGTAGCAACCCAGTCGGGCGAGCAGCCCCGAACGCTCGGCAGCCTCCGCGGCCGAGAGCTGCGGGAAGAGCCCGATGATCAGACTGCCGGCAATGAGCCAGCCCAGCGTCCAGTAGGTGCATTGCGGCGAGAGCCACATCTGAACGAACCTTGACGAGCGGTTTTCCTTGTAGGCATACACCATTCCTGCAATCCAGAGCAGGGCTATGAGAGCATCCAGCGGGAAGGCGAAGAAGGCAAACGGGAAATTGCCGAACGCGCATTGAATCACCACCGAAAGCAGCAACAGCAGGATGAACAGATGTTTAGCCTCGAATTTCATATGTCGGTCATCTATCTAATCGGCGCAAATATAAAAAAATATCGTTTACCCGGTTACTCCAAATAGTGCGTTTCGGGGGATAAAAGGGCTGCCGCTTGGAGGGATTTGTCCGTGCAGGCGGTAACGAACGTTGAGGCAGTTGGCAAACTTCGAAATTGGGAAGATGGTCTGTTGGTGTGCTTAATCCGCAGGGTGGCCGTAGAGGTGTCAGAGGGGGATCTTACCCTAAATCCGAAAATATAAATGCAAAATATTTGCAATTGCGAATTATTTGCATTATGTTTGCACCAGAGAAATGAACAAAGCGATGAACAACGAAGGACTGCAAAGAATCAAGGAGGCGGGGCTGAAGCTGACCCCGCAGCGCCGCGAGGTCTACAAGGCAATGCAGGAGCTGCGCCACGCTACGGTGGAGGATATCATCGAACGGGTCCAGTCCCGCAACAAGGAGGTGACCGTTTCGACCATCTATCGGATTTTGGACAGCTTCCGTTCGGCAAACATTTTGTCGTTCATCTATCACCCCGACACCGGGAAGTGCTACTACGACATCACGGTGGCGGAGCACCATCACCTCTTCGACGGCAAGTCGATCGAGGACTATGCGGATCCGGAGCTCTCGCAGCTGATCCGCGAATACCTCGAACGCAAGCACTTCCCGACGGAGGAGATCGGTAAAGTACAGGTACAGGTAACACTGAAAAAGAATGTCTAACTTAAAACCGCAATTTGTTATGAGAAGTATCACAACATTCGATCTGCAGTATGCACACCGTTTCTACGGTTTTCAAGGAGAGGCTCAGTATCTCCACGGCCACACGGGACAGTTGACCATCGAGGTGGAGGATAGCATCGAAGCGGGTGTGAACATGGTTTACCCCTGCAACGAGATTCAGAAGGTAGCGTGGGACGTGCTCCGGAATTTCGACCATGCGCTGGTTCTGCGCGAGGATGATCCGCTGCTGCCGGCTGTTCTGGACGTCTACGAGAAGCAGGGCATCCGCAACGGACACCCGCAGAACAAGATGAAGGGCCCGGCCTTCAAGACGGAGCTTGCTACGGCTTATCCCGATTGCCGTCTGGTAGTCACGAAGGAGACGCTGACGGTTGAGGGGATGATCAAGATTGTCTACGACCTGCTGAAGGATAAGCTCAACATCGCCAAGATCACCTTCACGAGCGGTGTGAATGCGGCCTCGGCGGAGTTCGTGACCAAAAACGACATCGACCGCTGCCCGCTGTGCGGCGTTGCACTCAACGAGGAGGGTGTATGTCCGAAGTGCGGGTATCGCAAGAAGAAGTAACCGTTACACTTTGTGGATAGGGTAGTCGGGTTCCGAATTCGGAACCCGACTTTTTATTGGATCTTCAATCAACGGGTGAGAGTAAGGTCGGCCAGCAGAACGGCTGTCTCCGGCTCCTCCTTCGGGGCATCCTTGGGTTTCCAGGCCACAATGAAGCTGACAGTTGCGGATTTGACTCGATAACCTTTCGCGAACCAATCGGTGAGTGTCTTCTGCATCCGGGCTGAGAGTTTGGCTACGGGGAGGTCCGTCTTCTCAGTATAGAGCGTGAAGTCGCGGTATTACAGCGAATCGCCGCTCTCCAGTGCCAGCACTTCGCGTTTGATCTCCATGCAGTAGCACCCTCTAGCTCTGCATCCTTAGCGTAGTTGTCGTTTAGGACGTGTATACGTCGTCGAACTCATGCTTTTTAGCCTGCTGGATGGTCGATACCTCCACTTCGAAACATAAAGCATCACAGAAATCATCGAACTCGTTCTTAGAATCAGAAATACCTTTTTTAAGAATCGTTCTAGCATAGACTCGGTTAAAATTCACATTGTCTGATGGTTGAAGTTCTTACGGTCTTGTTTTTATTCGTTACTCTTTTCTAAGATTTTCCAAGATCGTAGATATTGTATGCCAGAGCCTAATAATAAATTTCTATCAGTGATGCATCATCTTCAGGTCTGACAACTTTTGATTTAATATCATCAAATGAACTTAGGGATAAAATAGATTGATAGGGATTATAGAATCCGTCAGTACATAAATATATTGTGTCTCCATTATTCACAGTATGGGTTAAGCATGGCACATCATCACGAAGACCAGCACCTTTAATACATCGAGACAATGCTGTTTGACCATATCCTATATCTAGTATATGATCCTTTGATAAGCATTTAAGCCTATCGTCAGAATACATGTATAGTCTTACATTTCCTTGCCATGTATAGAACAAGGTTGATTGATGGATCAATGCAACTGCGACAGCCGCACCCATGTTACTTCTATTTGTGAGACTCACTTTTGAAAGTTCATCATCTGCATGATGTAGAGCAGATATAAGAAGCTTACATTTGTTATTAATATTCTTAAATTTCTGCAGAATGTAGTCTCTTATCGAGAATGAAATAACCTCGGCGGCTTCCCGTCCTAAAGATAACCCTCCCATGCCATCAGCGAGGATGGCAAAGGCTGCATTTTCATCCACAAAGTCAAACACTCCCTTATCCTCATTTTCTGAAAACTTACCTTCTATAGAAAAAGATCTAATTTCCATTATTTCTCAACTCTAGTTCCATTATAAAAAATTTTCGTATATCACTCCAGACATTAAAGCATAATTCGTATCTGTCTTCTTTATTTTCAGGTAAGTTATTTGTGAAATGATATAACAGAGTGCTTCTTTCCTCTTTCTCCAGTTCTTCTTTAATTATTTCGACATAATATGTAAGGTGCTCTGTTGTCAGAATTTTTGATATATCATAGGCAAGCCACCTAGCAGAAAGTATTATATAATCCGGATCATTATCATCTCTTAAGTAAATTTGATCTGGCGGAGTATTATTATCCATGACTTTAACCCTATAATAGCTATTAAGGAAATAGAACATGTCTATTGCATCTTTGTCTGTTTTTGCATGTCGATCAATCCAAGTATCAAATTTAATTAGAAATTGTCCATAAAGAGGAGCTATTTTGAAGATGATTTCATCATCTATAGAAATATCCATGCTGTATGCCATCACGTCATCAAAGCATCTGACAGACATGACAGGATTTCCTTCTGGGGGCCAGCATATTTGTTCATCAATGGCAATGCTTCCAAATGGTACAACATCTACTTCAAAATCATTATTCCCATCTGCTCCCTTATAAAAAAACTTTTGCTTATCTTTCACTTTCTTGAAGTGATTCTGTTCCAATTTCTCTTTTACCTTATCGAAATCAGACCAGTTCTGCAGAGCTATAGCCACATCCAAATCATTCGTCCTTCTTCGCACTTCATATTCGCCAAGGAGTTTCATCGTTATGTCCCTGGCTGTTGCGCCTACAACATAAAGTGGAATATCAATCTCTAGTAATGACTTTGAAAGCGCTTTTAGGGTATCATACAATAAATCATTCTTAAGCTCATCTTTACATAGAGAGTTTTTCATCGTTATAAAGTTTATTTGCAGCTTCGAGGCAACGACTATCTCCACTGCCCATCAGATCTGCATAGATTAATAGATTAGGAACAATATTCGTTATTGTGTTATCAGTCCAAAATTTCTGGTAAATTTTCACTTCTCCATTTTCTGCTGGAATAAACCGACCTGTTTTTATAAGAGCTTGGCTGTTGTCCTCGGTATAAATATCAAAATATTCAGGGTGGAGGAATCCATTAACCAAAAAAGAAGCAGCTTCGCCGCCCCAATACATACCAGGAGGTAGAATTATATTATTCCATCTCCCTTTATCAGCTTTATTTGTAAACGTATATCGTTTTAAGAGAAGTTTGGGTTTGAGATACATGTTATAATTCATTTGCCATAAATCTATCAACTCGGATTTTCTTTCAATGAATCTACCTTTTTTATTTGTAAGAATGAAGCTTTTGGACGTTAATTCTGCAAAAACATTCTTTATTGTCCCTAAAGAAAGTTTAGTCCGCTCATTCAATTCACGATAACTAAGATTTACATTTTTATCATCGAGCAATAAATAGAAAACAAGTTTCAGGCCTGTTTCGTTAAAGGCTTTAGTCGCTTTTTCTTTCAAAGACGCACTTTGGCCTTTCTTACCTGAGATATGGATAAAAAGATTTTTAGACTTGATTCTAGCATTGCCGGCAGTATCTAATACGTTGATACCTTGACTGAAGAACTTATCTGCTAATGATGGAGAAATATAACTTGAGATTAATATAATGGGTTTATCTGTATAACGTTTTACCTCATTCAACCTATTCAGAATTGACATGAAATTTGGTTTTGAGACAAATCTTTTGAGCTCTGCCACAAATTCACTTTTTTTTATTAGAATATTACCATCAAAAACTTCATAATCTGATGGAAGAAATACTATATCATTGCAATTCATTATATGTTTAAGACTTGCGACGGCATCATATACAAATTCATCCATATATCTAAGTTTTGTTCATTAAACTTTATGTGTTCATAATTTATGAACACTACAAAAATAATGAACAGAATCTTTATCTACAAAGAAACTGTATAAAATATAAAATCCCTATATAGCATTTTGTTCACGAATAACATCTGTTCATGGATTTTGAATAATAGAAATATCATGAACATGAGAGTAAGGGTAATAGTAGTAGTTCAAGTAATTTTTAGTTTGACGAAAGATATAATAGAACCTTTTTAAGTATGCTGTCTGTTTAAAAAAATGGTTGATAAGAGCTTTTCAACATATCCTTCAATACTATCTACGTCATAAACAGAAACTCTTAGAAATGATATAGAAAGAAGTTTTAGGTTTAAATAAGAGAATGTCTCTTCTTGCCACCATATTCCCTGTTTAATATGTATTTGTGGATATAAGTGCGTAATTATTAGTGGGCTAATTTGCTCCTATTGCTTCTTTTGTACGAATATGTAAAGTGCAGGCTTGGAGTCCTATTTTATGTGGCGCTTTCCTCTCTCTGGACTGGATCTCCAGATATTTCGGGTACCAGAAAAATTAGTCCGGCACGTTGTAGTGTCGGACTAAAAGAATTGTTGCTTATCTGAAAGATCTGAAGGAGTCCCTCTAAAACACATAGAGGAAAGAGGTACAATCGTTTTCTGAGGGTAAGTAAATAGACGGTATTTTTCGTAAAGAACTATTCCTCGTGTTCGCAACGGGCTCGGAGGTCGCTCAATAGCTCGCCTTTATAGGAGAAATACTTTGCGCCTTGATATGCCCCCGAAGTATTGCGGCGCTCTTCGGGCATAAAGGTCCCCACAAAGGGCGAGAGTTTGTAGAGGCGTCCCTCGTATTCGATATGGTCGTCGTCCGCGACCTTTACTTCAGTTCCGGTCGGCACGAAAACCAGAGTTGCTCCAATCGGAATATGAACCATGCTGAACTTGAAACGAGCTCGTTTCTTCCCGTTCTCGGTGGGCTCCTCCGTCTCCGCTTTCTTATTCTTAAGATGAACTTCGTCAATCTCGGCATCGTCGAGCGTGGTCGATATGTCGCGCAGGATGTCCAACGCTTTAGCAGGAGGTACGTTGAAGAACTCCCGATTCTGGCGAATCCGCAAATCGGTCAGCCGGTCGATGGTCTTGTGAATCAACTTCTCGACCTCCTCGTATTTCGAGGTTTTGAGTGTCGCATAAATCTCGAACGGCATAGGCACGGCCGTATTGTCCAACTCTTTCGAGCGAACATCTACCGGGCGGGAACTCTTGCCGATTTTCACCCAATCCTCCTTAAAGCTCGGATTGGTCAGAATGTATACGTATCCTGCTTCTTTTTTCATTGGGAGCGTGTTAATATACAAAGATAGTAATTTCGACTGGATTGGATGGATTTTTAGCCATAAATTCCTCCAGCTGCTATCTCTGTAACAGTTCGGTTAATTGCGTGTGGATCTTGGCCTCTTCGTCAGTGCCCGTGGTGGAGAGGCGCAGCAGCGGAAGGCCGTAGCGGTCGAGGATGCGATCCTTCATCCGGTCGCGCTCGGATTGGCGGGTTCCTTGTTTGTGGAACTGGTAGCCGTCGGTCTCGACAGCCAGGACGGGCCGTTTGCTCACCCGGTTGTAGATCAGGAAGTCGAGGTGCGTGGCGCCGTTCGAGGCATAGCGGCGCTCCTCATCGTCGAGAAGCGTCCAGTCGCGGATCAGTAGTCGCAGCGGTTGGTGGCAGAGAACGCCCAGATGCCGGAATGCCGGGTCGGCCGCCAGCACCCGCTCCAGCAGGGCATAGGTCAGATTCTCGGAGTCGAACTCCGAGATCCGTCGGTGCCGCTTGAGGAACTCCCGCCGTGCCTCGGCGTAGGGTTCGTAGAGCAGGTCGAAAACCGAATGGATGGCGCTCTCCGTGATCTTGCCGCCATTGTAGTCGATGTAGGCCAGCAGATCGGCGATGTTGCGGCTGTCGGGCTGTTCGTTGCTCGAAGTGACGAGCGTGAATTGCCGTTTGGCTCGCGATACAGCGACGTTCAGCAGATTGGGATCATCCGTGAAGGCGGTAATCTGATCGTCGACGGTCGACAGGATGATGGCCTCCTTCTCCCGTCCCTGGAACTTGTGGACTGTGGCCACGTCAATGCCTCCGCCCAGCTCGCGGTGGAGCGCATTGACCTGCTCGTTGTAGGGGGAGATAATGCCGATTTCGGCCTGCTCGCAGGGGAGTGACGGCAGCACCTCGCGCCGGATCGTCTCGATCTCGCGGGGATTGAACGCTCCCCGCGCGTGATGCCCCGGGGCGGTCCGCCACGCCGTGATGACGTCGGGTTCGCTGCGATCCTCGGTCATGATCAGCAGACGCCCGCCGTAGAAGCGTTGGTTGCAGAAGTTGATGATCTTCGGATGGCAGCGGTAGTGTTCGCGCAGCAGCGTCTGCGGGGCTTCGGGAAAGACCCGACAGACCGACTCCAGAAAACTCAGCGCGGCGCAGTCGTAGCGGGGATCGATCGCGTGTTTGGCGGCGATGGCCTGCATGCGGAGCCGGTCGGCATCCGTGATGACATTGGGTAGCTGCATCGAGTCGCCGACAATCACCGCATTGCGGGCGCACATCAAAGCCAGCGCCCCTGTTTCGGACGACACCTGCGAGGCTTCGTCCATAATCACGTAGTCGAACAGCGTTTCCGCTCGGAAATTCGACCGCGAGGAGAAGGTTGTGCTCAACACGACGGGGTACTCCTTGAGCAGCTCGGGGGTGATGTGCTGAAAAATGGGTCGTTTGTGTCCCTTGCCATAACGGGCGGCCAGTCGGCTGCGAAGGTATCGCATTGAGTCGTCGCTCAGCCGGGCCACCATCGCCGGAGCATCCGACGTGGCAAGTTGCTTTTCAATTCGGTCGATCTCCGCCGTGAGCTCCTCTTGCCGGACCTGGTAGTAGCTACGCTGGAGGCGGGGGATCAACCGCTGGAGATCCTGCCGCTCCGGTTGGCGGGGAAATCCGTCGAAGAGGCGGCGGATGCGGCGTTTGAGCAAAAACCATCGGACAGTCTCTCGCCATCGGTCGAAGAGACCGTTCGGCTGCCACTCGACTGCGGCCTGCAATTCGTTCCACAGCATCAGCAGCCGGACCGACGGCATCTGCCGGCGAAGTGTGATGGAGGGATCAATCGTTGTCTCCTGCTCGAAATGGAGTTGTTCGGTTTGCAGCCCCGTCAACTCCTGTCGGGCACGAGCCAGCCGTTCCTGTCGTTCGAAAACCGTCTGCAACGATTCGGCCTCGGACTGGATGGTGCGGAGGAACTCCGGAGAGTCGGTTTCGGCCGAATACCACGAGTCGATCTCGGCCGGGACGGTCTTGTCGATGGCCTGCGTTTCGACGAAGGCTGTCTTTCGCTCACGGCTGCCCAGCAGGGCAGTGAGAAATCCCAGCCCCTGCTTTTCCAGCTTTTCGACCACGTTTTCAATGGCCGAGTTGTTGTTCGAGACGACCAGCACGGTCTTCTCCTGCACCACAAGGTTGGCCACGATGTTGAGGATCGTCTGCGTCTTGCCGGTTCCCGGAGGACCCTGGATGATGCTGATCTGATTTCCAAAGGCTGCCTGGATGGCTCTCTGCTGGCTGGCGTTACACCCGAAAGGGTAGATGAGCGGCGGCACCGGGAATTGTCGGGGCGAGTCCTTGCCGGGATTCAGGTAGAGGGCCGCCGCCGAACGGTCGGAGACGAAGTCGATCTTCTGATACTGCATCATCAGCAGTTTCTGGCCATCGTCGGTCTTCAGTGGGTTGAGTTCCGCCACGTCGCGCAGATAGGCGAAGCGATCTTGTGCGGGTGGTTCCTCTAGGCACGACCGAACGAGTTCGATATCTGCGCCCTTGTAGTGGGCTCCGGTGCCATTGGCGTATTCCACATACCAGAATCGCCGCAAGCCTTGTTGGAAGGCGGCGATGTAGGAGAGGGGCTCTATCCGGCGGCCTTTGTGGAGCAGATGGCAATGTTGCGGATCGAATACCACGGGATCCTTCAGCCACAACACTTTGCTCGGGACATAGGAGTAGGTCTTCGGGAAATGGCAGAAAATGACTTGGCAGCGGTTGGGCCTTGAGGTGTACCAACAGCGTTCGACGGAGTCGGTTTTATCCTCTCCGTCAATGATAATCCGGTTTTCCCGAGGGTCGTACATCCTGAATAGCGACGGGTCTTACTATTTTAGTTTCTTGCCGCAGGAGAAAGCCTTGTCGACCGTAGCCCCCAATTCGATATATTCGAGATGGATGGGGTCGAAGCTGATCGGGCGCAACTTACGCAGGTCGATTTGTCCGTCGGTCAGAATGCTTTCGTCGGCCGAGATGTTGACGATACGTCCTGTCAGATGGCAGCTTGCGGGATCATAGGAGAGTAGTTCGCACTCGAGCGTCATGGGCAGTTCGTCGATCATCGGGGCATTGACGTGTGTCGAAGGTGTGGCATGAAATCCCGCCCGGGCGAATTTGTCGGGGACTTTGTTCCCGGAGACGATACCCGCATAGTCGCAGGCAGCCACTTGATCGACCGTAGCCATGCTGACGGTGAAGGCACGAGTCGCAAGGATATTTTTCGTGGTTTTATGCCCGGCGGAGAGGCAGATTCCGATTGTCTCATCGGTAAACATGCCACCCCAGGCGGCATTCATGACATTGGGCACGCC
This sequence comes from uncultured Alistipes sp., assembly GCA_938014215.1. Taxonomy (GTDB): domain Bacteria; phylum Bacteroidota; class Bacteroidia; order Bacteroidales; family Rikenellaceae; genus Alistipes. The sequence continues at coordinate 251,015 of CALLRW010000001.1, forward strand.
TTGTTCGTCGTAGGCTGCCACGATCAGTACCGGCATCGGATAGAGCCAACTCTTCGATCCAAAGTCTTTTTTCATATTGCTTCGTGAAATTAGTCCGTAAATTTTACGAAAATTACAAGAATTTAACGACTCGACAAAATGTGAATTTTTTGAAAATAGGCGACTCGAGATCTGGTCATTAACTTTTTAGGGATAATCCGGCTTGGGCGGTATAATACGTAAAAGCTAAGGATTGTTCTCGTTATATTAGCCTGGAAACTAATGTGTAAGCTGAGTATTGAGTATAGAGTGACTCCAGAGATATTGAGGCTTTGACGTATCTATCTCCGTATTATGATATGCTTTTTGTGTGGAGTATAATATTTTGTTGTCAGGACTGAGTTGGCTCGATAATTTATTGGTATATAGTGCTTTGTTGTTTCTTTGGTTATATAGTGCAATTTATCCTCAAGGCCTGATAATAAAAGTATTTATATTTTATAGAATAATTTCTTCAAGAAGGTGTTCACCCTTCAATGATAGAGTAAATGTTGTTTAATATAAATCGTTGTGCATTAGCATTATATATGACAAATAAGAATCTTCCATTACTACCATCTCTCATTTCAGTGCTAATGCCTACAGCTCGACCGGCTTCAGTAGGGCGTTTAGTTTTACCACCATCTTCTTTGACAATCTCTTCCAGATACCCATGAGATGATAACCAAGCTAATATTTTAGTATAGTTTATAGGTTTCATGTTGTCAGGAACAAGTTTGTTAATTTCCCTGACAAAATTAGTTATACCACTCTTTTCAGAGATATAAACCTTGCTTAAGTCTTCAGCGGAAATATTAAATTCAAGTTTATTTTCTTTCTCCTTTTTCGTGTTTTTCTGTATGAAGGAGTCAATTATTTCGGCTGCAAAAAATAAGCAACGAGATATATGTACATTGTTTACAATGTCTTCATCCTTAATTGGGCTGTTATCAAGAGGGTTAATCCCATTCGCTAACTTCGATATCCATTCTTTGGTTATTCGCAGTTTGTCAGTGTCTATCATTTTTTCCATATCAAATTGGGATGAAATGTGCTACATATACAAATATACAAAATAAAAGAAATTGAGGAATGAATAAAAGAACTAATTGTCTTCAATTTATTGTGTTGATTAGTTTCGGAAGAAGGGGCCTTGAGATCGGTCGTCTGGCAGCAAAATCCTATGGAGAAGACTAGAGGTCTTAAAGAGTGGAGGGGATTCAGAGCGTCTATCTATTTTAGATATTCAAAATTCAAGTAGATATTTCGAACTTGCCCTTTGTTTATGGGAATTATTGCTTGAATATAAATCATTGTATTATGGAGTATTGTGCTCGGAAATGATGTCGATAGTTGTCTGCTGTCCGGCGTTGCACCCAATGAGGAGTGTATATGTCCGAAGTGCGGGTACCGCAAGAAGAAGTAACCGTCACACTCTGTGGATAGAGTAGTCGGGTTCCGAAAATCGTGGCCCGACTTTTTGTAAGGTCTTCAATCAGAGTGTGAGGGTAAGGTCGGCTAGTAGGACGGCAGTTTCCGGTTCTTCCTTTGGGGCATCCTTGGGTTTCCAGGCTACAATGAAGCTGACAGTTGCGGATTTGACCCGATAGCCTTTCGCAAACCAATCGTTGAGTGTCTTCTGCATCCGGGCTGAAAGTTTGGCCACGGGACTGTCCGTTTTCTCGGTATAGAGCGTGAAGTCGCGGTATTGCAGTCGATCGCCGCTCTGCAGTGCCAGTACTTCGCGTTTGATTCCCTTGAAGAACTCCAGATAGACATCTCGATGGGAGAGTTGGAGAACGATCTCTTCGGGTAGGGTATAGCTCCGATCGTCGCGGTCGTGACGGTCGGCCGTCAGTCGGTCAAAGCAGTGTCCGTTGGTATGAATGAACAGCCGGTTCTTGGCACGGGTGATTCCCACATAGTAGCGGCGCTTTAGCTCCGCATTCTTGGTGTAGTTATCGGTTAGAAGCATGTAGACGTCGTCGAACTCGCGTCCTTTGGCCTTGTGAATGGTTGATACCACCACCTCGGAGCCCGAAACATCGCAGAAATCCTCCATCGACGATTCGAAGACGAACTCCTTGAAATCGCTGATGTATTTCGTTTGGTTGAGATGCTCGAACTGTTCGAAGCAGCGTTTCACAAGATCCATATTCTGACTCCGTGCGTAGGTCTTACTCGTGGCGCGCTTTGCCTCCTCCCAGAGCTCGCCCGGAATCACGGGTGTCGTCACCCGTTTGTCCAGGTATCGGAGGAAGTATCGCATCTCGGAGAGGTTCCAAAAGCGGAAGCCGTCCATCGACTGGATCAGTTTGCACGGGACGCCCTCCTTGCGCAGAAGTCCGGTCAGGATGACCGCCTCGTCGTTCGTCTGGGTGAGTACGCACGAGGTACCCCCATGACGGTTACGGAGCAGTTCGTCGACCAGCGGGCGGTACATGATTGCCGAGGTGTGGCAGGTGACACCAACCCATCCTTCTTCGTGGCGCATCGATTGGATCTGCGTGTGCTTCATCCGTCCGGGGATCGATTGGACGAACTCGTTGGCAAAGGTGACCGGATGACGGGCACTGCGAAAATTGTCGGTCATCTCGATGAGGCGAGCTCCGGGTCGTTGGGCCAGTTGGAACATGTAGCCGGAGTCAGATCCCCGGAATTCGTAGATGTTCTGGTCGTCGTCACCCACGGCGATGACGCGCATCTCCTCGTTGCGGGCCATCAGCGCCGTTACGAGGGCATACTCGTCGGCGGCCATGTCCTGTGCTTCATCGATGACGAGCACGGTCTTGCCGATCTTATTGGGTTCGACCTCCCCCTGTTCGATCATCTGGGCAGCCCGGGATACAATATCCTGGGCATCTTCGAGGTTGCCGATACGCCCCAGCAGATCGAAGCAATAGGAGTGGAAGGTCTTGATTTCGACGAAGTGGGCAGCATTGCCGATCAACGCCATCAGCCGCTGTTTGAACTCCGTGGCCGCCGCACGCGAGAAGGTGAGCATCAGCAGCTGTTCATGCTTGACATCTTCGAGCAGGAGCAGCGATGCCAGTTTGTGGACCAGTACACGGGTCTTGCCGCTACCGGGTCCAGCCGCAACCACGATGCAGTGGGACTCCTTGTCGGAGATGATCTCCATCTGTCGCGGAGAGAGCGCCCCGAAGAGCTGTTCGTATTTCTGGGGCGTCAGGTTACGCTGGATCTCGTTGATGCGCTCGCCGCGGAAGTATTTCGCAATGAAGCGCCGGTAGTCCATTTGGAAGTAGTCCTGTACGAACTGCAGCGCCGCGTTGTAGTCCTTGACCATCAGATTGGCATACTCGCCCACGATGTGGACCTGCTGGATCTTCTGCTTGTAGAAGGCGTTGAGCAGCCGGTAGTCGTCGACCTTGTAGCGCGACTTGTTGTCCTTGATCCGGCGGATGTCCATCGCGTTGTAGAGGACCAGAAAGCCTCCTTCGAGCTTCAGCGCCCCGATCTTCGAGAGGTAGAGGAGTGCCTCCTCGACCTCGCCCAGCTGCAGGTCGTTCCGCCCGAAGAGCATCGTCCGGTTATCGGCCTTGAATTGATTCAGCAACTCGACGATCGAGAACTGCACGGCATTGTCCGCTACGGTGTGTTCCTGCCCGGTGGCGTTGGGTTGCGCGAGTGTACGCGACAACTCGGCGGCCTGGCGGTAGAGCCATCCGATGGCAAAGCGGCAGATCTCGGTCCGTTTGTCGGACCTGGCCTCCGTCGACCGTAGGTCGGTCTGTCGCCGAAGTTGCAGGTTGTGATCTGCATCCTCCTGTTTGCGGAGGTATCCCTTGACCGTAAGGAAATAGAGCAGGGTGCGGATGTCCTTCTCCTTGGAGGTGCCGATTCCCTCCTGGATGGCATCCTCGTTCAGCTGTTTGCAGGAGATGCTGAGCCCCTCCTCCGGAATGCGATGTAGCAGGTAGCGTTCGAGCTGGATGAAGCGCTCGAGCAGCTGCTGCGACTTGCGTTCCGAATCGCCCGTTCCGAGCAGGTAGGCTGACAGATCCTTGCTGTCGGCCAGGATCCCCTCCTGGCGCATGCGCTCCACGGCGGAGATCACCTCGCGCTTGCTCATGCCCAGAATATCGGCCAGATAGTCGATTCGCGATTCGGCCTCCGAGTCCTGCGCCTTGGCGATATATTTTTTCGAGATGAGAGACTTGATGATGCGGACCGCCTGTTCGGTCTCTTTGCTGTCGAACAGTGGTGAGGCCGTCAGCCGTCGCCGGGCTTCGTCGAGATTCCGCACGGTGATGCCCGTGGCGTAGACGTGCGGAACGTTGTTGCCCCGTTCGAGGTAGCCGGCTTGTTCGAGTGCCGCCAGCGCGGTTCGTACCCGGGTTTCGATGTCGGGGCCCGAACCGTCCCACCCGGCCTGACGCGCGATCTCCAGTGCCGACGAATTGACCCGCATGCGCTGGCGTGTAAGCTCCTTCACCGCCTTCCATACCTGCTGGATCTCGCCGATACTCAGCTTCGTCTGGTTCAATAGGATGAAGTGTTTGTCCAGGTCGTTGTCACCGTAGAGGACGTAGCAGCGGGCATGCAGATGGGGGTTGCGGCCGGCGCGCCCCGCCTCCTGGACGTAGTTCTCCAGCGAATCGGAGATGTCGTAATGGACCACCAGCCCCACGTCGCTCTTGTCCACGCCCATGCCGAAGGCCGACGTGGCGACGATGATGCGCACCTGGTCGTTCATGAAGGCCTCCTGGTTGGTGATTTTCTCGTCGGAGTCCATCTTGCCGTTGAAAGGAAGGGCCCGGAAGCCGTCGTGGGTGAGGCGTGAAGCCAATTCCCGGGTTCGGCGGGTTCGCGAGACATAGACGATGGTTGGGCATTGTGAGTCGGCAATGAGTTCACGCAGTCGCTGGTATTTCTCTTCGTCGTTGTCGACGTGCAGCACCGAATAACTCAGGTTCGTGCGTGTGGCCTTCGAGGCGAAGAGCTCCAGATTCAGATCCAGCGTCTGTTTGAAGTAGTCGCGGATGTCCTGGATTACCTTCTGTTTGGCCGTGGCGGTGAAGCAGGAGACCGGGATCGGAAGTTTGCTTCCCTTTTTCTGCTGGTATTTGCGGATGAAGTGGCCGATATAGAGGTAATCGACCCGGAAGTCCTGGCCCCACGACGAGAAACAGTGAGCCTCGTCGATGACGAAGCGGACGACGTTGCGGGCAAGGAGGATGCGTTCGATCGTAGCCGATCGTAGCATCTCGGGTGAGATGTAGAGCAGTGCGGCCGTTCCATCCTGTACCTTTTCGATGGCCAGTGCCCGCGTGATGGGATCCAGCATGCCGTTGATGGTGACGGCCTCGGTGATGCCCCGTTCGGCGAGGTTATCCACCTGGTCCTTCATCAGCGACTGCAGGGGTGAGATCACCACCGTGAGTCCGTGAACTGAGCGTCCTGCCATAAGAGCCGGCAGCTGGAAGGTGAGTGACTTTCCGCCACCGGTCGGGAAGATTGCCAGCAGTGAACGTCCTTCGACGGCCGCCTGTGTCGCCCGCTCCTGGAGAGGCTCGCCTTCGTAGGTACGGAAAGCATCGTAGCCGAACAGCGACTTGAGGCTGCGGTGGACGTCGAGTTGGGCGTTGCAGTAGGCACAGCCTGTAAGGCAGGGGGTGTGGCGCAGCTTTTTGATGACGAACTCCACGCTCGGGTAGTTATGTAGTACCCATCCCGGCGTGATGGAGCGGTGATCGGTTGTGTCGATCAGCGCCAATGCATAGGCCAGTTCGCAGGGGTAGTGTTCGATCAATGGTTCGAGTTCGACGTTCTGGCAGATGCGGCCTCGGTAGACAGTTGCGATTTGTTCGCTGAGGTTACAATCCTTCGGGCCGGCACCCATCAAATCGAGAAATCCGTCGAACTCCGGCTGCCCCCTCAGCAGCGCGGCAAAGAGTCTCCGTTTCTGTTCGGGCCATGCATCCCAACGGGCCATCTCGTCCAGAAGCAGATCACGGGCCTTCTCACAGTCGTTGACCGGGTTGTTCATCTGATCGCTGACCAATTTATCATCCTTTACAAGCCGATGATAGGGACGTTCGGGAAAGAGTAGGGGCGAGAGGTAAAGCGTGTCGACCAGCCGCCAGGGAATCGGTTGATCCTCGAAGAGGTATTTGGCATCGTGGTGGATGATGTTGTGTCCGCAGAGATACTCCACACGCTCGAGAAAGGGTAGCAGCTCCTCTTTTGAGGCTTTATGAAAGATAGCCCCATCGTAGCGGAGCGCCCCGATGTCGTGGATCCGGTGGTCTGTCAGTCCAATCTCAACATCCACAACCGCATAACGCAGCGGACCATACCGAAGCGAAGAGCGACTGCTTGCGCGGGTCGTATTCGACGACTCGGCAGCTCCGGTTTCGGCTGATTGGTTCAATATGGGGCTCTCTTGCATGGTATGGATGTCAAGTTCAGTTTAGTGAAGATTCCGTTCTAAGTAAAAAATGAGTAGATGCTTTTTATTATCGCGCTCTATACAAATTTAGCATTTTTCCCTTAATTTTATCTATTACCTTACGGCAATCTGTCTCTGAGTAGCTTTTGAATGGAATATTTGCTGGTAGATTTGGTGGGTGAAACAGATTTGTAGACCAAAACTGTCACTGTTTCAGTACTCTTGTAAGCTAAAGATGTTATATTTTCTCCTGTTTTTTATTGAAAAAGAGGTGCTGATGTTGAAAAAGTTTTTTATTGAGGGTTATTAGTGATAAATGCAAAGTTAATCAAGTAAGATGAAGCATTGATATTGATAAATGTACAAAGAATCTATATCCAAATGACATAAGTTGGAAAGATTATGTTGTAGGTTATAGTAAGAATGCTTATTTGAGGGATACATCTAGCGAATACTACTAGTATAAAAATTATTAAAACATATGGTTTAATAATTGGTTAAAATTAAGGCCTTGGAATTAAAAGCATTATCTGCGAATAATGCACTATTTGAAATAGTATTGGAGAAACATGATATAACATTACCGCAAAATAGACAATTATCTCAAAGTAAAGTTAATAAAGATTGTAACTTCCTTCTGATTCAAAGAAGTAAAATAGTAATGATAACTTGATCTCATATCGCGTTAGGTAAAAGTTTGATTTTAGTGTTGAAATTCTCATATATGCATTTATTCTCGCATATATGAGAATATTTTGTTATTTTTACAACAAAAAATATAGGATGAATAATAATAAAGCAAAAACATTTCTCAAAATAGAAATGCTTAAAGATGGCATTTCTACTGAGGAACTTCATAGGTTATTGTTGTCCAAAGGTTATAATTACACTTTGTCAAGTATTAATAGCAAAATTAGTAGAGGTACGTTTAGTGCAACTTTTTTAATCCAATGCCTGGAAGCTATGGGACATTATAGTGTAAATATTAATGATATATTAGATAAATGAACAATCAAATAACAAAATTAGTTGATATTTTATCTGAAACCTTTGAAATAAGCTTTGAGAATAATAAAGTTTATGAGCTTAGTGTATATATATCAATTAAGTATGCCATACTTTCTCAAAATGACCATTGTACAGATAAAGAAAGTCCAGCTTTATTTTATAATATACTTAATCGTAAATATCCTAGACTTATTAAGATCTATGAATCTATAGAAAAGAAAATAGGAACTTCGAGTTCTGATATAGCAACTATCCTTCGTTCTTTTTCGCATAGTGAGGAAGCAGAGAAAGTAATTGTTATATCTGATATTTATCAGCATATTAAATCTTATTTATTAAATACTCTTATATCGAAAAAGGTAGAAATAAATAAAAAGTCTGGTAAAGAACTGCTATATCAAACCCAGTTTTTTACAGATAGTTATATGATCGAATATCTTCTAGACAGAATCTTCGAAATATATAGTGATATGGAAAATGTCCTATTTGTTGATCCTGCGTCTGGTGGAGGAAACTTCTTAGCTTTTATATATGTAAGACTTTATAATTGGTATTATAGTAAGGGGACAACTACGAACGAGATATCATGTGAAATTTTTAATAATAATATTCTTGGGTATGATTTAGATTTAGAGTTGTCCGAAATAGCTAGTCTATCTCTATTTTTGCTAGCTTATAATAAAGACGGTTATGATTCAGTAGATAATATATATAATTTTGGAGGTCAAACAAGTGACTATAAAGGATTTTTTAGTAATAAAGTGCGTTCTAATACTATTGGGGGAGAAAGTTTTGAAAGTATTTTAAATATTGCAAGATCAGGAAGCAAGCATATCGTTTATGTGACAAATCCTCCATTTATGGGAAATAGAGACATGGATTCATGCCTAAAGTCTTATCTTCAAACGCAATTGCCAATAACTAAGGGAGATATGTGTTTCTCTTTTATGTTAAAAATGATGGAGAGTTTAAGGAAAGATGATACATTGGCTGTTGTTGCTCAAAATGGTTGGATGAACCTTTCTTCACTTAAAGAGTTTAGACTGTATTTGTTAAATAACTTCAGTCTACTTAACTGTATAGATTTGGGCAGTAATGCTTTTAAGCATATTAATGGCGAAAAAACAAATATAGTATTGGCTATATTTACAAAAAATGATAGCCGTTTTGCTAAGTTATTGTCTTCCTTTGGAAATCTGAGATCTTTATCTTTATCTGAAAAGATTGATGCAATAAGAACAGGTACTTATCCGGTATATAATGTTGATACAAGGGAATTTAAGAGGAATAATAAATTTGAGTTTAATTATCAATTAGTTGAGGATCTTCAGCTGATTGAAAAATATCCAAAATACGGAGATTATGCCAAATGTATGCAGGGGACATCTACGGGGAACAATCAAACAATGGTTAAATACATTTGGGAGATTAACACTTCTGAATGGAGACTAGCTAGTAAAGGAGGAGGTTTTAGCAAATGGGAGGGTCTTAACTTTTATAAGGTTAAGTGGGGTGAAAGAGGTGAACTTATCAAAAAACAACAAGGAGGTGTGCTCAGGAATTCTAAAGAAATACCATTTACCCAATTAGTTTTTAGTGATACAGGGACACTGGGACTTAGTGTTAGGATTAAATTGCAAGATCAGGTTTTTATTGCTTCAGGTCCAGGGATTAAGGTGTTAAAAGGAGATGTTCTCTGTCATTTGGCCTTTTTGAATTCAAAATTGGCGTCATATTTCATGAAAATCATTAATCCCAAATTTACAATAAGTGCAGGATATATCCAAAAACTTCCTGTTGCAAGAGGTATTTTAGAAAATGATGAAATTAAAGCTTTGTCTCAGATGTGCTTGAATTTAAAATTTGCATATTTGCGGAATAAATTACCTAATTCTGAGTATAAACATGTAGATTATAGTACAATTACTAATGTACAGTCATACATAGAGTCTTGTATAAGACTAGATTTTCAAAATATGTATGAACGATTAGTTGCTGAAAGACTTATTGATTCAATAATTTTATCAAAATATAGACTAAGCAAGCGTTTGAAGCAAGATTATCTTAAGTATATGTCAGGTTATGAGGAATATGAAGATGTTTCTTGCCATGTAAATATTAAAATACTAGATTTGTACCTTTCAAAGATGTTAGGGGCATCCTGTTTCCCTTTTGGTAGAAAAGTTGAAGGGAAGCTCATTGGTAGCGAAAATTGTCTTGAAATTCTTTCTTTCCTAACAAAATCTCCTTGTAGTCGATTGATTGAATGCATATATAATCGTGTTTGTGAATTAAATAAAACAATTGAACTTTACAAATATGATCTAATTCACAAGATAATTCTTCATTTATGTGGTATTGATGATTTAACGCATGTAGCATCATCGGTTTCTATAAATCTAGGAAAACTTAATGACCTAATTAGAGTTAGATATCCTTTGATATTTCATCAGTTGGGCGTTAATGAGAAAATGTTAGCCACTGTATTGGAGGATACACACATCAAAGTTTTTTTTAATAAACCAATACTGACTATAGAATGAATAATACTGCTATAACTTACTATATAGAGTTATTAAAAGGTTTGCTAGAGTTATATCATCAAGAAGAAGAATCTATAAAGCCTGAGTTGATTTATCGCGCTAAGTTAATAGCTCGAGCTGCAATTATAGTATCATTATTTTGTAAGAACAAGGATAAGTCAATCATTGATCTTGTTTCTGGAGCAATGTGGCTTGAACAAGTAGTTGGTGGTAATTGTTATATTGCTGAGTTAATTATTAATTTAACGCCCCAAGAAAAGCAAAGAATCAATTTCCCATTAGATGAACTGGTCATATCAGAAATGGGAGATACTTATGAACAAATGCTATCTATTGATACTGTAGGTTTTGAAGTTGTTGCGGGTAAAGGATTAAGAAATCAATTAGGTAGTTATTATTCACCTCATGAACTTGTGTCTTACTTAACACAAACAAGTATTGAATACTATATACAAAAGAATAGTGTAGATAGTTTAGAAAAAGCTAAAATTGTAGATTTTTCTTGTGGGGCAGGGGTTTTTCTTATCTCGGCTTTAAAATTAATATCTAAGTACTTACCTAATGTTAGTATCGATGTCTTAGTGCCTAATCTATATGCATGTGATGTCGATTTTATTGCACTCGAACTTGCTAAATTAAATATTCTAGATCTAAGTAATAACTTAAAAAACTACCAAATTCTTTCTAGGCATTTTTATCATGCAAATTTTTTGATTCATGATGGAAGCTCGGAACCTGTAACTGTAGAGAAGATAGCGTTAAGTATGAAAGGCTATATATATCATCCGTCTTTAGCGGTAGGTTCTGATTTCTTAACAGAATATGATATTATTCTTGGTAATCCGCCGTGGGAGAAAATTCGTTTTGAAGAAAAAAAATTTTATGCGCAGTTCTCAGAACAAGTTTTACAAACGAATTTTAAGTTTGATCTAGCAAAATCAATAGAAACGAGTGAAAAACTCAATATGGAATTAAAATCTTATGTAGATGACTATCGCTTAAATCTTGAATTGTGTAAAAAGCGAATTAAAAAATCAAAATATTTTACTTATTCTTCTGTTGGAGAGTTAAATACTAGTACTTTGTTCGCTGACTCTTGTTTTCAACAAATGCGTGAACATGGTGTTGTTGGAATTATTATTAAGAGTTCTTCCATTCTCTCACCTGTGAATAAGAAATTTTTTATGAAAATAAAGAATAATATTGTTGCGGTTTATGATTTCATAAATTCTAATAAATACTTTGATATAGATAGTCGCGAAAAATATTGTTTTTTGATTTTAGGTTGCAATAATGAGCAACATGCGTTTCGTGTAGGAATGAATTTGACATCTATAGCAGATATAGAAACATCATGTCTCGACTTAAGTCATATTGATTTAAGCTTAATAAATCCTGAAACGAAAATGCTTCCGAACATTTCGTGTTTTGATAATCTCAAACTTATATTAAAATTATACCGTAGTTGTAAAACTATTGGGCAAATGTATCCAGATTTAAAGTATGGAAGGATTGTTCATTTTACAACACATGTAAAATATCTAGATAAAATTCCGCAAGATGATAATATTCCTGTATATGAAGGTAAGTTTTTTTCGTCCTTTGACGGTATGTATTCTGGCTTTAATGATGTTAAAATAGAGGATAGATATAAAAGTAAGGCCTCAACAAAAAAACTCACACTAAAAGATAAGTCTAATGGAATAAAACCTGTATCTAGATTCTTTATTAAAAAAGAAAAATGGGAAAAGATTTCGAAGAATTACAGCGCGAAGTATATGTTAGCATGGCATAGCCTTACTTCGTCATCTAATAGTAGAGCCTGTGTAGCTACAATATTACCATTTATTCCTGCATCTCAATCAGTTCAGTTTTTAATTACGACAAGGGTGGAAGAGTTAATATATTTATCTTGTTTATTTAACTCTGTGATTTTTGATTTTGTGATTAAAAACAAATTGACTGGCATTGATTTAACTCAAACTATTATTAAACAAATTCCTATTCCACAGCTCGAATTGACAATAAATAAGAAAAATATGACAATCTTCAATAGATTGTTAAATATATGTTATACTTTCTTGTCTGCCGATAATCGTATGAACAGTCTTTGGAGTGGGTTAGATGTTCAAGAAGTTAAGGCAAATAATCGTGAAGATTTGTTTGTTCAACTTGATAGTATAGTCGGCTTTATTTATGGCTTAAATAATTGTGAATTGGAATATATAGCAAAGAAGTATCCTAATTTATATACACCTGAACGAATAGAGCAACTCTTATATTATTTTACGGCTATCTCTTAATTGAGATAGCCGTAAGTCCTTCCATTTTTGTTCCCCATATTCGCCCAATCTGATGAAATAGACTTCCAGTATTCTAATTCTCCTTCTTCAAAGATATGAAGAACATACCTATCTATTACGTCTGTTTTCTCAAAAATTAAGATTTTTCTTGTCAACCCTCCAGGAATTCCCAAACGGGGGCTTGATAGATATGTCATTTTCGTGCCATCATCAGCTTCTCCTTTAATCTGAATTCTCCAGTTACTATTCTTAGGAGCGTATTTTATTGTGTTATTCTTGAAAATTTTGATACTGTTCCAAATAGTGTGTCTAGGGAGGAATAAATAAAAAAGTCTACAGATTTTTTAGATTTGTAGAGGCAAACCAACAAAAACTAAAAAAGAGTAGACTTATGGTGTTGACAAAGGAACAACTTT
>CALLRW010000002.1 GCA_938014215.1 uncultured Alistipes sp.
TTAAGCTTTTGGCAATGTTCTTGACAGGAACAATGCTGATTGGTGCCGGTTGCAAGGACTATGATGACGACATCAAGAGTCTGAACAACCGAATCGATGCATCGAATGCTTCGGTCGACGAGCTCAAGGCTCTGATCGAGGCAGGTTCGGTCATCAAATCCGTGACTACCACCGCCGACGGCTTGACCTTCACGCTGAGCAACGGCGAGAGCTACACCATCACCAACGGTGTGGACGGTACCAACGCCGTAGTCTGGACGATCGGTTCGGACGGCTACTGGTACAAGGACGGCAACAAGACCGAGTACAAGGCCATTGGTGCCGACGGTCAGGACGGCCAGGATGGCAAGGACGGCCAGGACGGTAAGGATGGCGACACGATCTACTACGTGCCCAACATCGAGACCGGCTGCTTCGACATCTGGAAGAACGGCGAGTACTCCGAGTCGACCACGATTTCGTGGAAGGCTTCGGGTGTGAGCGGCATCGTGAACGGCAACATCCTCACGCTGACGATCCCCGGCACGAAGGCCGACGGCAGCGACGCCCGTGAGGTGGAGATCCTGCTGGGTGCCCAGCTCGGATCGGTAGCATTCGTTCCCGAGGTTGTCAGCTCGGAGGTTCCCTATGCTACGACGACCGACGAATTCCTCCACATCGCTTCGTACCTGACCGAGAGCAAGTACAACGCCGCCACGAAGGAGTTCCTGCCCCAGAGCTGGAACAAGTCGAACGAGGTGGATCTGGTTTACCGCATGAACCCGACCAACGCCTACGTCGAGGGTGCCGTTCTGGCATTTGTCAACCGCGACGTGACGACGCGTGCCATCGCCGGTGACGAGAGCGACCTGCTGAACGTCGTTTCGGGCACCTTCGGCGAGACCGACGGCAACATCGACATCGTTGCCACGATCAACCCGATGGCTCTGTCGACGCAGAACAACATCGCCGCCCTGCAGGTTTGGGCCGGTCAGAACCCCGTTACGTCGGACTTCATCCACGTGAAGTCGACCGCCATCGACGCCGTGATCGTCGATTCGCTCGAGACGAAGAAGGATCTCGCAAACCCCGTACTCCTCTACACGCGTACGAAGGCCATCTCGAACGACAAGGCCGAGGATGACACGTTCGTAAAGCAGTTCGTCGGCAAGGTCGGCGCAAAGAACTATCCCGCCAACTTCGAGTTTGCCTACAACGGCTCGATCGACCTGAAGGAGCTGGTAGGTCTCTACTCGAACGACAAGGACAACTTCCTCTATACGCTCGGTTTCAAGGGCATGAGCTACGAGTTCAGCCTGCCGGAGGAGTACCTCGCCGAGGATAACGACAAGACCAACCAGCAGTGGTTCGTTCAGCTGAACGACGGCGTGGTAGAGGTCAACAAGGAGAACCTGACGGGTGCCTACACGCAGGCCATCGGCCGTACGCCGATCGTCCGCGTCGACGCCTACCTGCCGAGCAACGGCGGCACGAAGCAGATGGTCGCTTCGTCCTACATCAAGCTCTCGATCGCCGCTACGGTTGCTCCCGACAAGGATGACAACAACGTACAGATCGCTGCCGATGCCGAGAAGCTCTACCGCGCTCTGACGGCCGACATGAAGGATGCCGTCAACACCGTGGCCAAGATGAGCTACGAGGATATCAACAACAAGCTCTACGGTGCCGAGGGTCTGACTTCGACCAACTTCTGGAACGCATACAACAAGACCTACAACGTCCTGCTGACCGTCACCGACGTGAACGGTGCTCAGAAGACGATCTTCGAGGCTCAAGGCAAGGCTGACCAGCTCTTCGACAAGACGAGCGACGGTATCAACGTCATGATCAACCTCAACAGCCAGAGCGTAACGACGTCGGCTGTCGAGATCTACACCAACAACCAGGTCAAGACGCAGCACACCTACAAGAATGTTGACGGCAAGGGTGCCGAGTACACGCTGACCATCAGCGTCAATGCCAAGGACAACAAGGCCAACGGCAACTTCATCCTGACGCAGAAGTTCTACGTCCTCGAGGAGCACATGGCCTACCCGTACAACATCCTCTACCACTTCCTCAAGAGCACGATCAACGGTGCCTATGCCGACTTCGAGGGTGAAACCCAGGAGGATATCGTGATCGTCAAGGGACAGGTTGATCCCACAAGCTCGACCTGGAAGATGAGCTCGGTAGTCAGCGAGCACTTCGCCAAGACGAAGAACACTCAGGGTACAGAGGTCAACATCTTCGGATACTACCTCGAGGATGGTGTCGACCGCGACAACGTGGCTTCGATCACCTTCGACTGGGCCGAGCAGCCTGTCAAGGATGTAACGCCGACGGCTCCTCAGAAGGACACGGACTTCACGATCGCTCTCGACAGCGAGCTGGAGGTTCCCTATCTGATCAAGGACATGACCTACACCACGACGCTGGTTAACGGCGAGGATTGCCCCTTCACCTACAGCATCGTATTCGTCAACCCGTTCGTTGCCGGCAAGGCCAGCGGCGTGACGATCCTCGGCAACCAGATCGGCGAGCAGACCGCAGCAACGGCTTCGCAGGTTCGCGTCAACGACAAGTTCAACGACGCCATCCTGAGCTGGAGCTACTCCAAGCTGGATCTGACGAACAAGGCCAAGAACGACTACAAGGTGGCCATGCCGACGGTAAGCTACGCTTTCGACACGACCGAGCAGGCCTACAAGGATCTGGTTGGCAACCTGTCGGACGGCTCGACCTTCAAGGTTGACGCTCAGTCGGGTGTCGTAACCTGGCAGAACGAGGGTGCTACGCTGGCTCAGGACTACGTGGTAACGGTTGTCGCTACCGTCACCTTCGAGAATCTCTCGGTAGTCGAGTGCCGCATCCCGGTTACGGTTTCGGCCAAGATCGGCAAATAAGCAGTTCAGTATCCATCAAATCCCCGCACCCGCACCGGGTATCTAATGGAGCACCCCTTTAGGGAGGGGGTGGGGTAAACCCCGGTGCCGCCGGGCGCAGAATCGAACCAGACCGATTCGCGCCCGGCTTTTTTTGTCCCCAGCCCAACGTACAGCCGAAGGGTACATCCCGAAAATAAAGTTTGATTTTCAGACGCCGTTATGCTATCTTTGCGCTTGGAACTCCCCGGACACCCCGCTCAGCGATCGGCCGCCCGCCTCCCCCGGTGACGGTGCGCCGACACGACCGTCGGAGCGTAATTTCCGTGCGGAGCCGTAAAAAAGTTCTGCCATGAAACGACTGATAACGCTTCTGCTGCTGCTCGGCGGGATCCTCGGCGAGGCCCGCGCCCGCGAAGTCTTCCCCATCAACGAAGGCTGGCGCTTCTTCTTCAAGTCGGAACGCACCTCCGACAATGCCCGCCATGTCACCCTCCCCCACAGCTGGAACACCGATCCGCTGGCGCAGGGCTACTGGCTCGAAACGACCGGCAACTACCAGAACGGCATGTACATCCCCGCCGAATGGGCCTCGAAACGCCTCTTCGTCAAGTTCTACGGCGTGCAGAGCGTCGCCGACGTCTACGTCAACGGCTACCATGTCGGCAACCACCGCGGCGGCGGTACGGCCTTCGTCTTCGAAATCACCGACCGAATCCGCTTCGGTGCGGACAACGCCCTGCTCGTGATGGTCAACAACAGCTGGCGCGACGACGTACTGCCCACCTCGACCGACATGAACCTCTACGGCGGCATCTACCGCGGCGCCGAACTCATCGTTACGGAGAGGACCGCCATCTCTCCGCTCTATCTCGGTTCGGAGGGGGTGCTGATCCACCAGCGGAGTGCAACCCCGGAACGCGCCGAAGGTGACATCGAAATCCACCTCACCTCGAAAAACGAGAACGCCTGTACGCTCAACGTCGAGATCACCGCTCCGGACGGACGCCAGGTCTTCTCGCGCCGCCAGAAGGCCCGCATCGACGGCAAACCCGTTCTGATACCCTACGCCGTCGAGGAGCCCGACCTGTGGAGCCCCGACCATCCGTCGCTCTACACCGTGACGGCCGCCATCGGCGAAGACAGCATCACCGACCGGGTCGTTGTCCGCACGGGTTTCCGCACGGTCAATGTCTCGACCGGCGAAGGTCTGACCGTCAACGGCGTCCGCACAGCGGTCCACGGCGTGGTGCTCCACCACGACAACGGCCTCTCGGGCGGTACGCTCGTCGAGGAGGATTACGATGCCGATCTGGCGCGGGTCCATGACATCGGCGCCAACGCCCTGCGTTCGGCCGTCATTCCCCACGCGCAATACCTCTATGACCGCTGCGACGAGCAGGGGCTGCTCGTCTGGATCGACATGCCGCTGCACCGGGCACCGTTCCTGAGCGACATGGCCTATTTCGCCACCCCGGCCTTCGAGGAGAACGGCCTGCAGCAGTTGGAGGAGATCATCGCCCAGAACATCAACCACCCGTCGGTGGCCATGTGGGGCATCTTCTCGCAACTCTGGATGCGCGGCGACGACGTGACGCCCTACCTGCGCCGCCTCAACGACACGGCGCACGAGATGGACCCCTCGCGTCCGACGGTCGCCTGCAGTGATCAGGACGGAGCACTGAATTTCGTAACGGATCTCATTGTCTGGAAACAGACGGTGGGATGGCAGCGCGGTTCGACCGACGACGTCATCGTCTGGCGCGACCAGCTGAAGAAGAACTGGTCCTATCTGCGTTCGGCGGTCTGCTACGGCGGTCCGGGATTCCTCGGCCACAAGAGCTACACGGCTCAGGAGGAGCCCCGTTCGAACTGGCTCCCCGAGGATCGGCAGACGCGGTTCCACGAGGAGTATGCCCGCAACCTGCAGAACGATTCGCTCTTCTGGGGCGTATGGATCGAGAGCCTGTTCGACTACGGATCGGCCCGCCGGGCCTACGGTGTGAACGGCGCCGGACTGGTCACCCTCAACCGCCGCGAATGCAAGGATGCCTACTACCTCTACCGCGCGATGTGGAACCGCGAGGAGCCGACACTCCATATCGTCGACAAGCGCCGCCGGCTGCGCGACAGCGAAAAGCAGCTCTTCCGCGTCTACTCGTCGGCAGGGATGCCGCTGCTGACGGCCGGGGCCGACACGCTTCAGATGACGGAATACGCCCCGTGTCAGTACCGCACCGATTCGGTGACGATGAAGGGGGTGGTCGAGGTGAAGGCCGTGGCCGGCGATCTGCGTGACAGCGTCACGATCCGAATCGGCAACGTGCTAAAACCGAAGCTGACTCCGGGCCTTCCGCGAACAGCAGGTCCGCAAACGACAAATTAGCCGCAAAGGGCATCCGGTCGGAAAAGACCTGGAAATAGGGCTCGGCCACGAAGGCCGGGCCCTCGTTGTGTCGGGCACGGAGGTCGAGATCGCCGGGACGGGGTTCGACGTAGCGCTCAGAAAAGCGCGGCAGGGGAACGTGCGCCAGCGTGCAGAGCTCCTCCAGCAGCCGGTGGTTGTAATCGACCAGGAAGGTATACTCGCGGCGGTAGAAGGGCTCGAAACGGGCGGCGTAGTGTTCGAAATAGGGCGACGAACGGTAGGAGGCGACCAATGCCCCCCAGTGCTGGTGCTGCCAGCGTTTCGAATAGTCGAGCCGCACGTCGCGCATGGGCTGGCGCGGGCGGTTGGCATGGCAGACGTGGGCCGTGAGCTCCATCACCCCGTCGGTGGCGAGGATCCGGGCCCGGTTGCGTTCGGAACGTTTGACGAAATGTTCGCCCAGGTCCACGACGCAGTCGCCGTGGAGCAGGTGCACGAAGTAGGAGACCGACGGCAGGTAGGCAAGCGGCAGAATGGTCATGCGCAGGGAATTCTAACGGAACATGGCAATACGGCAGGCCGGCGGGATCAATTCTGCGCCGGAGCGTCGGACGGAGTGTCGGACGGAGCGTCGACCCAGTCGCCGTTTTCGCGGATCAGTTCGATGAGACGGTCGAGGGCCTCCTCCTGCGGGATGTTGCGGACGATCACCTCACGCCCCTTGTAGAGGGTGATGCGCCCGGGACCCGCCCCGACGTAGCCGTAATCGGCGTCGGCCATCTCGCCCGGGCCGTTGACGATGCAGCCCATCACGCCGATGCGGAGGTTCTTCAGATGCGACGTGCGGGCCTTGATGTCGGCCAGCGTCTTCTCGATGTCGTACAGCGTCCGCCCGCACGAGGGGCAGGCGATATACTCCGTGTGGGAGAAGCGCACGCGCGCCGCCTGCAGGATCATCAGCTCCACGTCGCGGATCTCGGCCCCGGTAAGAGCCGGCGCCTCGATCCAGATGCCGTCGGCCAGGCCGTCGAGCAGCAGCGGGCCCAGGTCGGCCGCCGCCTTCACGGCCACGGCCTCCAGCGAACGCTCCTCGTAGCGCCGTTTAACCACGACGGGGTCGTCGGCCTGCTCGAGGTTGAGAATCGCGGCGCGCAGTTCGGCCGTCGGGTTGCCCGAACGGGCCTCCAGCACCCGGAATCCGTCGAGCGGTTCGGTGTGAATGACCGGCACGGTGACGTGCGAACGGCGCCGGTAGGCCGTCGGCGAGTAGCGTTCGGGGTGGAGCACCTCGAACTCACCGGGACGTTGGGCGAAGTGCTCGACGAGCATCTGTGCCACGGGGATCTCGTTCTCGGGGGCCTCGGTCAGCGAGACACGGATCGTGTCGCCGATGCCGTCGGCCATCAGCGCACCGATCCCCACGGCGCTCTTCACACGCCCTTCGAGCCCGTTGCCGGCCTCGGTGACCCCGAGGTGGATCGGGTAGTGCATTCCCTCGGCATCCATCGCCTCGACCAGCAGCCGGTAGGCCGCCACCATCACGCGCGTGTTGCTCGACTTCATCGAGACGACCACCTGATCGAACTTCCGGTCCCGGCAGATGCGCAGGAACTCCATCGCCGAGACGACCATTCCCTCGGGCGTATCGCCCCAGCGGTCGAAGACCCGTTTGGCCAGCGAGCCGTGGTTGACACCGATGCGCAGCGCCACACCCCGTTCGCGGCACTGTTCGATCAGCGCCTCGAATTCGCCGTGTTCGTTGCGGTAGTTGCCGGGGTTGATGCGCACCTTGTCGACATACTTCGCCGCAATGGAGGCCACCTCCGGAACGAAGTGGATATCGGCCACGATGGCCGTATCGAAGCCGTCGGCCCGCAGCTGGCTGACAATCCGGCCGAGGTTCTCCCCCTCGCGGCGCCCCTGAGCCGTCAGGCGCACGATCTTGCCGCCGGCACGGTCGATGCGCTCGATCTGCGCAACGCTTGCCTGTGTATCGTTCGTATCGGTATTGGTCATCGACTGCACGGCCACCGGGCGGTCGCCGCCGATCGTCACCCGCCCGATCCGTACCTCGCACGTCGGACGGCGCTTGAATTTCGAAAGATCCATCGTTTGCATTTTATCCGAGACAAAGATAGCAAGGTTTTGGTAATCTGCGAAAATTTCCCTATCTTTCCGTGTCGACAGTGCGGCTACCCTGTTGGCGCTTTGGCTACATCATCAAAATTCATGGGTAACATGAAAGGCAAACTGTTATTGATGGCGGCGTCACTGCTCGGCTTCGGCACCGCCTGCGAGTCCGGCGACGACTCCTCCCTGACCATGTACGGGACCCCCTACAACCGATTCCTGGTCAAGGGAACGGTCAGCGATCCGGCCGGAAACCCGATTCCGGGGATCCAGGTTCAGAGTAGTCAGGACCCGACCGCTGTCGAGACCGGCAGCGACGGCTCGTTCGAAATCTCCGGGAGGGGCCTCTTCAACGAGGCGAAGATCCGCTTCACGGACATCGACGGTCCGGAAAACGGCGGCGAGTTCTCCACCCGGGAGCTCCAAATCAAGTTCACCGAGGAGGAGCGTACGGCTGAATCCGCAGGCATGTGGGATCAAGGAGCCTTCGCCCGTTCGGGTGTCGAGGTGACGCTCGAAGAGAAAACAACCGACGCCGAATAAGCGAGGGGGGGGAGAGAATCCGGGGAGGGGAGAGTCCAGGGAGAGTCCAGGGAGGGGAGAGAGCCCGGGGAACAGAGGACGAGCCGGGAGAGCAGAGAGCAAAAGAGGGAAGAGGAAAGAGGAAAGAGGAAAGGAAGAGCCCGAAAAATCTGTCCCGGAAAATTTGTCCCGAAAAATCCTCCCGAAAAGGCCTTCCGGATCCAGGTAAGGCGGAAGCCTGTTAATGACCCGTATTTTCCATTCGTTATCCCGTTTCGGGGCTGCTCCGACGGAACAGCCCCGAGAGGGTTTTGTCTGCCTGCATGACCGGCCAAGCACTCCCTCAGCCGCCGTCCAGAACGGCTCCCGGCAAAAAAGAGCCCGAAAAAGGAGCTTTTGCGGCCGCCTTTTCGTATATTTGCCAGGTGGAGATACTCGACAACGATATCAAATTCGTCCCGGGGGTCGGTGAGGCCCGGGCCAAGCTCCTCGACCGGGAGCTCGGAATCCGTACGGTGGGCGACCTGCTCAGCCACTACCCCTTCCGATACATCGACCGCACGCGCATCTACCGCATCGCGGAGATCACCGATACGGCCGGACTCTCCTACGTGCAGTTCCGCGCCCGCGTCATGGGCGTCGCCTACGCCGGAACGGGACGCAAACGCCGCTTCTCGGTCCAGGTGCAGGATGCCTCGGGACGCGCCGAACTGATCTGGTTCCAGGGGATCAAGTGGATCGAAAAACGCGTCGAGGTCGGGCGCGAGTACCTCGTCTTCGGCCGCCCGAACTTCTTCCGCGGCGAACTCTCGATCGCCCATCCCGAACTCGAAACCATCGAACAGGCCCTCTCGCGCAAGGCCGAAAGCGGCATGCAGGGCATCTACCCCTCGACCGAAAAACTCGGAAACGTCCTCGGTGCCAAGGGGATGTACCAGATCGTCTGCAACGCCTGGGCGCTGGCCCGCGACCGCATTACGGATCCGCTGCCCGAGGCGCTCCGCCAGCAGTACGGGCTGATCCCGCTGCGCGAGGCGCTCTACAACATCCACTTCCCGCAGTCGCAGGAGCTGCTCCGGCAGGCACAGTACCGGCTGAAGTTCGACGAACTGCTCGGCGTGCAGCTCAACATCCAGCAGCGCCGCACGGCCCGCCTCTCGAAGAGCAACGGCTTCCTCTTCCCGAAGGTCGGCGGCGTCTTCAACACCTTCTACAACGAAAAGCTCCCCTTCCCGCTGACCGGCGCCCAGAAGCGCGTGATCCGCGAAATCCGCCGCGACACCGTCTCGGGATTCCAGATGAACCGACTGCTGCAGGGCGACGTCGGCAGCGGAAAGACCCTCGTGGCACTGATGTCGATGCTGCTGGCCGTCGACAACGGCTACCAGGCCTGCATGATGGCCCCCACGGAGATCCTCGCCCGGCAGCACTTTGCAACCATCAGCAGGATGCTCGACGGACTGCCCGTCCGGGTGGCCATCCTCACCGGCGCCTCGAAAACCCGCGAACGCCGCGAAGCCCTCGAGGGGATCGCCTCGGGCGAGGTCCATATCCTGATCGGCACCCACGCCCTGATCGAGGACCGCGTGCAGTTCGCGAACCTCGGCTTCGTGGTCATCGACGAGCAGCACCGTTTCGGCGTCGAGCAGCGCGCCCGCCTCTGGACCAAGAACGCCCAGCCGCCCCATATCCTCGTGATGACCGCCACGCCGATCCCCCGCACGCTGGCCATGACCCTCTACGGCGACCTCGACGTCTCGGTGATCGACGAGCTGCCCCCCGGACGCCGCCCGATCAAGACCTACCACTATACGGATGCCGCACGGCTGAAACTCTTCGGATTCATGCGGCGCGAGATCGCCAAGGGGCGCCAGGTCTACGTCGTCTACCCGCTCATCAAGGAGTCCGAGGCGATGGACTACAAGGACCTCACGGACGGTTACGAGGCCATCTCACGCGACTTCCCGCTGCCGCAGTACGTCACGGCGATCTGCCACGGAAAGATGAAACCCGCCGACAAGGAGGAGTCGATGCGGCAGTTCAAGGAGGGCGAGGCGCAGATCCTCGTCGCCACGTCGGTCATCGAGGTGGGGGTCGATGTCCCGAACGCCACGGTCATGGTCATCGAATCGGCCGAGCGCTTCGGCCTCTCGCAGCTGCACCAGCTGCGCGGACGCGTCGGGCGCGGCGGCGAACAGTCCTACTGCATCCTCATGTCGGGCGAAAAGCTCTCGCGCGAATCCCGGGCCCGGCTCGACGCCATGTGCGAGACGAACGACGGATTCCGCCTGGCGGAGCTCGACCTCAAGCTGCGCGGCGCCGGCGACATCAACGGCACGATGCAGAGCGGCATGGCCTTCGACCTGAAGATCGCCAGCCCGACGGCCGACGTGCAGATCCTCACCGTCTCGCGTGAAGCCGCCGCCGCGGTGCTCGCCGCCGACCCGACCCTCTCCGAGCCCCCCAACCGCGGCCTCGAAGCGCTGCGCCGCCGCTATTCGGGCCGCGAAGAGATCGATTTCTCACGCATTTCGTAATATTCCGCACGACCGATACGTTATTCGTTAAACACCTGCTCACGATGAAGATCAAACAACTGCTGTTCAGCATACTCCTGCTTGCGGCGGCATCGCCCCTCGCCGCACAGCTCTACCATCCGGGCGAAGCGCTCTACTACCGGGTGAGCTACAAGGCCAAGATGTTCCCCAACACGGAGGTCGGCAGCGTCGAGGTCTGCACCTACGACGACCGTTCGGAGGGCACGCCCCGCTACCGCGTCGAGGGAATCGGCCGCACGCTGCCCACCTACCGCTGGTTCTTCAACCTGGAGGATATCTACCGCGTGTGGATCGACCCGCAGGAGCTGCGCCCCGTCCGCTTCGAGAGCGACCTCCACGAGGGCGACTACACCTTCCAGAGCTACTACACCTACCTCTGGGCCGATTCGACGATCCACACCCGCTGGCGGAGCCGGCAGCGCCCCTTCCGCGAAAAACAGATGACCCTCACCCGCGAGAGCATGGACCCCATCTCGCTCTTCTTCACCCTGCGGTCAGCCGAAGCCGAGGATTTCCGCGTCGGCGAGCCCGGCACGCTGCAGATGGTCCTGCAGGACACCATCAAGCAGATCCACTACCGTTACCTGGGCCGCGAAACCAAGAAGATCCGAAACATGGGCCGATTCCGCACGCTGAAGTTCGAATGCCAGCTCGGCACCACCGAGGGATATTCGTTCACCGACGGCACGATCTTCACCATCTGGATCTCGGACGACGACAACAAGATCCCGCTCTACATCGAATCTCCGGTCAAGATCGGCAGCATCCAGGCCTATATCTCCGGCTACAAGGGGCTGAAATACCCGCTCACAAGCCTCGTCAGGTAGACAGAGATCCCCCGAATGCAGGGCTTTCGCAAAGTATGACGCGCGACGGCTTCCGGATTCGCATTTTTTGACTATCTTTGCCAAACCAGACAACATCCCGGTGTCGAACACCGCCACCCACCCCCGCAGCCCGGCTGCTGCCGGCCGGTCCGGCCCGTACGTCACCGCTAAAACCAACCTCCTATGGAAAACAAACAGGGATACGATCCTTCGGAATTCGAAGACGACGACTTCTCGACGCCGCAGCCCGATGCCGGAAAGTCCATCCGCGGCTATCGCATCGTCATCATCATCCTCTCGGTCATCCTGGTGGCTATCTCGGCCCTCTACTTCGGCATCCACCGCCAGCAGATGCTCGACAACGAACTGCTGCGCGCCGACCGCGACTCGATCCAGAACGATCTGGGCCGGCTGATGGAGGATTACGACAACCTCCAGATCTCGAACGACTCGATCTCCCGCGGCCTCGATATCGAACGCGAACGCGCCGACTCGCTCATGACCCGCCTGAAGAAGGAGCGCTCGTGGAACCTGGCCAAAATCAAACAGTACGAGAAGGAGGTCGGCACGCTGCGTACCATCATGAAGGGCTACGTCCGCCAGATCGATTCGCTCAATACGCTCAACAAACAGCTCATCAAGGAGAACGTCGGCTACCGCAAGGAGATCTCCACGGCCCGTCTGCGCGCCGAAATGGCCGAAGAGAAGGCCGCCGAACTCGACAACAAGGTCAAGGTCGGAGCCGTACTCCGCGCCCGCGACATCCGTCTGACGGCCCTCAACGACCGCAGCAAACCCGTCTCGCGCGTGAAGAACGCCTCGCGTCTGCGCGTCGACTTCGTCCTCTCGGCCAACGAACTGGCTACGCCCGGAAACCGTGCCGTCTACGTGCGGATCACCTCGCCCGACGGCTATGTGCTCACCACCGAACAGATGCCGACCTT
Source organism: uncultured Alistipes sp. (assembly GCA_938014215.1). Taxonomy (GTDB): domain Bacteria; phylum Bacteroidota; class Bacteroidia; order Bacteroidales; family Rikenellaceae; genus Alistipes. Next base: position 12,214 of record CALLRW010000002.1, read on the forward strand.
CGAATTCGAGGGCGAACGGCTCAGCTATTCGGCCATGCGTGAGGTCGACTACCAGAATCAGGACCTCGAGGTGGGCATCTACTTCAACTCGACGGGATTCGCCGCCGGAACCTACATCGTGGAACTCTACAGCGAAGGTCGTCTGATCGGCTCCACGCAGATCGTCATGAAGTAGTTCCCCGCAAGGCATGAAGCTGCGACACCTGTGCTGTCGGCCCGAAAAGGTCGGCAGCACTTTTTCTCGACTGCTGCGCCCGATCGGCGAGAATCCCGGATTCTTCCTCTTCGCGGCCCTCGTCCCCACACTCCCCGACATCCTCTACGCCGTCAGCCGCGAGATGACCTTCTTCGTCTGGCGGAATCTGATTCTGGCCCTGTTGCTCTCGTTCTTCCGTGCCTATGTCCTCTCGGCCCCGCTCCTGCTGCTCCGCCGGCAAAGAGCCTCGGGCGAGGAGTCGACCGTGCGCCGGATCCTCCGCAACCTTTACGTCTCGGCCCTGCTGCTCATCCTCGGCGCGGCCTCCTATGCCGAGAGTTTCCTCCAGCTCCGGTTCGGAACCCTCTGCTCGGCATCGGTCATCCAGGTCCTCTGGGAGACCGACAGGCAGGAGAGCACCGAATTCCTGAAGACCTACTGCGCCTCGACAACCTTCGTGCTGCTGACGCTCTTCTTCGTCCTGCTCATCGCCGGATACGTGATGCTGCGGCGCCATGCCCCTCGTTTCCACCTCCGCAGCCGCGTGCTGCGCTCGACACTGGGAGTGCTGCTGCTCATCGGGCTCGGCATCTCCGTCAGCCGGATCCAGATCTTCGGCAAAATGCTGCTCACACGACACGACGCCCCCGCCATCTCGGCCCCGAGCACCCCGATCTCCACCTTCGAACGCATCCACACGGCCCTGGCGGCGAACAACTTCTCGCCCGAACGGGCCCAGCGGCTGCTGCAGATGCTCGAATCGGCCCGCGTGGAGAGCTGCTCGTTCCGTTCGCCGACGATCGTCGTGATCATCGGCGAGTCGTTCAACAAGCACCACTCGAGCCTCTACGGCTACGGAATGCCGACCAATCCGCGGCTCGCCGAACGGCTCGAACGCGGCGAACTCTACCGGCTGAACGATGTCGTCTCACCCGCCAACCTCACCACCTCGGTCCTCAACCAGATCTTCTCGCCGGCCAGTCTCGACGCCGGGCAGCGCTGGGACGAGGCGCCGCTCTTCCCGGCCCTCTTTCTGAAGGCCGGCTACGAGACCTTCCATCTGGACAACCAGGCCGCCGGTACGGTGACCAATTTCCACGACCTCGGGCTGAAGAACCTCTTCAACGCCCGCAGCAACAGCCTCCTCTTCACGGGGGTCAATCCGCGGCGCTATCCGCTCGACATGGAGCTGATCGGGGAGTATGACCGGATCGTTCCGACGGGCGTGAAGGCCGAGCTGACCCTCTTCCACCTGATGGGGCAGCACGTCCACTACAACAACCGCTTCCCGCCCGAAGAGGCCTTCTTCACCCCCGAATCCTACGACCGCCCCGATCTGAACAGCCGCCAGAAGCAGATCCTGGCCGACTACGACAACGCCACGCGTTACAACGACCGGGTGGTCGACGCCATGATGGAGCGCTTCGCCGACCGCGAAGCCATCGTGATCTACCTCCCGGACCACGGCGAGGAGATGTTCGACTACCGCGACCAGTTCGGCCGCACCTACACGCCGCTTACGGCCGGCATCTGCCGCTATCAGTTCGAGATCCCGTTCCTGATCTGGATGTCGGACTCCTACCGCGAACGGCACCCCGATGTCGTGGCTCAGGTCGTCCGGGCCGCCGACCGGCGCTTCTCGTCGGACGATCTGCCCCATCTGCTGTTCGATCTGGCCGGGATCCGCTGTCCGTGGTTCGACCCCACGCGGAGCCCCCTCAACGACCGTTTCGACAACACCCGGCCACGGCCCCTGCTGCTCGGATACGAACCCGCCGGCGACTACGACACGCTGATCCGCGAATAGCCGCCCGCACAGCGGAGAGACCCCGACAAGAAAGGCCCCTGCAACCCGAACGTTGCAGGGGCCTTTTCATGAGCAGGGCGGGGCGGACCCGCATCCGGAATCAACGGATGCCGCACCGGTGCAGCACCTCCAGCAACTCGGGCTGGAGATTCTGCGCCCAGCGCCAGTAACCCAGATCCGACGGATGGGTGCCGTCGGCCGACGTGACGTGGTCGTTGCCCGTGAGGTTCTTCAGGTCGAGGAAGTAGACGTTGTCGAAGCGCTTCATCGCCTCGGCCATCATCTCGCGGGCCGCCTCACGCTTGGCCTCCTCGCGCCGACGCACCCCCAGGTTGAAGTTGCCGCTCTCGCGGTAGATCGTCTGCACGAAGATCAGCGGCGTCTCGGGCAGCTTCTCGCGGATGCGGGCGATGAAGGGGATCAGCCGCTCGCGGATCATCTTCGCATCGGGATTCGAGAAGCTGTCGAAAACCATCGCATCGGCATCCGTCACATCCCGCAGGTAGTCGGCAAAATAGGGCTGGAGCTTGCTGTTGCCGCTGCAGGCGATGCTGCAGAAGTAGAGCCCCGTGTTGCGCTCGATCTGCATCGGGTAGCTCATCCCCGGCCGGCTCGTCGAGACGCCGTGGGTGTAGCTCGAGCCGAAGATCACGATCTTGTGGCGGAAGGGATTCTCCATCGGCTCGATCGCGGCCCCCTCGTCCACACCAATCTCCAGCGAGAGCAGCTCGCTGTAGTTGGGCAGGTAGAGCAGGCACTCCTTCTCCGTGGAGTCCATCTCCTTGATCAGCGTGAAGGTCTGGCCGCGTTTGCCTGCAGCCTGCGAGGCGGCATAGAGCCACTCGCCGTTGTGGCGGATATAGAGGTCGAAACCCTCCGAGGCAACCCGCGGCGTACTGGTCCCGCGGTAGACAAACGACGTGTAGAGGGGTTTGATGTCAATACGCGTGGAGTTGGTCCGGAAGACCAGCGCCAGCCCCGCCGAACAGCGGACCTGCTGGTTCTCCGAACGCGTGAAGCCCTTGTAGCGGGTCGTATCGATACGGTGGTAGGGGTGTGAGGTCGGCAGCGCCTTGCCGATCAGCGTGAGTTGCGTGGCGTCGACAAAGCGCACCTGCGCCGCAGCCACAACGACCGTCAGCAGTGCGGCGGTCAACAAAATCAGTCGTTTCATTTGGTTATCTGTAAGTTTGAGGTTCGTTTAAAAACGAGCGGAGCCCGAAGGCTCCGCCCGTCATGCTTGCCGGTTGGATCGGCTATTTCTGGTGCTCGAGTTCCTGCCAGATCAGGGCCGAGGAGCCGAGGATGGCGGCATTCTTGCCCTGGATGCCGCTCGGCAGCAGTTTCACCTTGTTCTTGAAGACGAAGAGCATGTTCTCCTCCATGTACCACTGCGTCGGCTCGAAGAGCAGCTTGCCCGCCTTCGACAGTCCGCCGAAGAGGAAGATCGCCTCGGGCGAGGTGACCGTCACGATGTCGGCCAGCGCCCGTCCCAGCATCTCGCCCGTGAAGCGGAAGGCCTCCTTGGCGATGGGGTCGCCCTGCTCGGCGGCGGCCGAGATCATCGAGGCGTCGAAATCGTCGAAGGCAATGCTGCGCAGCTTGCTCGGGACGTTCATCTTGGCCATCAGCTCGAAGGCCGTACGCTTGATACCCGTTGCCGAGACATAGGCCTCCAGGCAGCCCCGACGCCCGCATCCGCACTCGCGGCCGTTGCGCTCGACAATGACATGGCCGAACTCGCCGGCAAATCCGTCATGGCCGTAGATCATCTCGCCGTTGGCCACAAAGCCCGAACCGAGACCCGTACCGAGCGTGATCATGATGAAGTCCTTCATCCCCTTGGCATTGCCGTAGATCATCTCGCCGATGGTGGCGGCATTGGCGTCGTTGGTCACCACGGTCTTCGCCCCGTTGAAGTGGCGCGAGATGTCCTCGGCCAGCGGGAAGATCCGGCGCGATTCGTCGAGATTGGTCTCCCCTTCGCGGAACTTCCACAGGTTGGCGGGCATCTCGATCGTCCCCTTGTGGAAGTTGGCGTTCGGAGCACCGATGCCGATTCCGGCCAGCTCGTACTCGAACGAGAGGCTCTGGGCCAGGGCCTGCAGCGAGTCGCAAAGCTCCTCGACATAGGCCGGATAGTCGTCGACATAGGGGTATTTCTTGGTCGAAATGACCGATTCGGCATAGAGATCGCCATTTTCGTCTACCAGGCCGAAGGCGGTGTTGATACCACCGATATCGACACCGATCGCAAGTTTTTTCATAGCTGTATTTCAGATTAAAGTTGATTTCGTATACTCAAAGTTACACGAAAATTCGGCCACTCCAAAGTTTTTTCGTATTTTTGGGTCTGTTTTGATCCGAAAAAAACTTCCCGAGCCATGCAAAATAACGAGCAACTGCTGCAAACCATCGAAAATTACCTGGCCCAGACCGAATTCCCGGCCGAGCCCGAACTCCTTTATGCGCCAATCGGATACTCGCTGGCCGGAGGAGGAAAACGCCTCCGCCCGATGCTGCTGATGCTCGCCTGCGGCATCTTCACCGACGACATCCAGCACGCGCTGCCCGCCGCCGCGGCCGTCGAGGTCTTCCACAACTTCACGCTCCTGCACGACGACATCATGGACAACGCCGCCGTCCGCCGCGGAAAACCCTCGGTCTATGCCAAATGGGGACAGAATGTCGCCATCCTCTCGGGTGACGCCATGCTCATCTGCGCCTACCGCCTGCTGAGCGCCATCCCGTCCCAGACCCTGCCGCAGGTCCTCACGATCTTCAACGCCATGGCTCTCGAGGTGTGCGAAGGGCAACAGTACGACATGGATTTCGAACACAAGCCCAAGGTCTCGGTCGTCGAATACATGCACATGATCGAACTGAAGACCTCGGTGCTGCTGGCCGGTGCCGTCGCCATCGGTGCCACGCTCGGCGGCGCCTCCGAGGAGGACTGCCGCAAACTGCGCCGCTTCGCCATCGAACTCGGACTGGCCTTCCAGCTGCAGGACGACCTGCTCGACAGCTACGGGGACGAACGTCTCGGAAAGGCCATCGGCGGCGATATCCTCGAGGGGAAGAAGACCTATCTGATGATCACGGCCATGAGCCATGCCGACGAACCCACGCGCGAAATCCTCCGCAAAACCTACCGCAATCCGGAACTCTCCGACCAGGAGAAGATCTCGATCGTGAAGGAGATCTACGACCGGCTCGACATTCCGCGTCTGACCGAACAGCAGATCTCGCTGCGGTTCGAACGGGCGCTGGCCCAACTCGATACCCTCACGGCCAATCCCGAACGGACCCGCCAGATGCGGGACTTCGCCGCCGGACTGATGGGCCGCAAACACTGACAACCCGGAAATGAAACGATCCGACATAGAGATCATGGCCCCGGTGGGGTCCTACGAATCGCTGGCCGCTGCCATTCAGGCCGGCGCCGACGCCATCTACTTCGGCGTCGGGAAACTCAACATGCGCTCGGCTTCGGCCGCCAACTTCACGCTCGACGACCTCGAACGGATCGTCGGTCTGGCCCGCAAGGCCGGCGTCAAGAGCTATCTGACGGTCAATACCGTAGTCTACGAGGATGAGATCGACGACCTGCACGCCGTCATCGACCGCGCCCGGAAGGCCGGCGTCGACGCCATCATCGCTTCGGACATGGCCGCCATCCTCTACGCCCGCCAGATCGGACAGGAGGTGCACATCTCGACCCAGTGCAACATCTCGAATTCGGAGGCCGTGCGCTTCTACGCCCAGTGGGCCGACACGGTGGTGCTGGCCCGCGAGCTGACCCTCGAACAGGTGGCCGAGATCCATCGCCGCATCGAGGCGGAGCAGATCCGCGGCCCGCGCGGCGAACTGGTCGAGATCGAGATGTTCGCCCACGGCGCCCTCTGCATGTCGGTATCGGGACGCTGCTACCTCTCGCTCTACGAGACCGGATGCTCGGCCAACCGCGGCGCCTGCCGCCAGCTGTGCCGCCGCAAATACACCGTCACCGACAAGGAGACCGGCGCCCAGCTCGATATCGACGGACGGTATGTCCTCTCGCCGAAGGACCTCTGCACGATCGATTTCCTCGACAAGATGATCGCCGCGGGGGTGCGCGTGCTGAAGATCGAGGGGCGTGCCCGCGGGGCGGAGTATGTCAAGCGCGTGGTGGGCTGTTACGACGAGGCGCTCCGGGCCCTGGAGGCCGGCAGCTACACCCCGGAGTTCGCCGCAGGACTCAAGGAGCGTCTGCGCGAGGTCTTCAACCGCGGATTCTGGGAGGGTTACTACGCCGGACGCCCCGTGGCGGAGCACAGTACCGCCTACGGTTCGTCGGCCACCAAGCGCAAGGTCTATGTCGGCAAGGTGGTGAACTTCTACAAGAAACTCTCGGTGGCCGAGGTGGCCGTCGAGGCCTCGACCCTCGAGGTCGGGGAGGAGATCTTCTTCCTCGGTGCCACAACCGGTGTGGCCGAACAGCCCCTCACCGAACTCCATGGTCCCGACGGAAAGCCCTGTGAAAAGGTGGTTCAGGGCGAACTCTGCGCCATCCATACCCCGGGTGTGATCCGCCGCGGCGACCAGCTCTACAAGTTCGTCGACGCCGAATAGAATAGAAGGGGAGGGGGCGGAGTGAGGGTCGCCTCGAAAGACCGGCGATCAGGCTCGGGCGAACGAGCCGGCACAGACGGGGCCGGATGAACAGGACCAGGAAGGACGGGGCCGGATGAACAAGACCAGGAAGGACTGAGCCGGATGAACAGGACCAGGAAGACAGAGCCGGATGAATAGGACCAGGAAGACAGAGCCGGATGAACAGGGCTGTCACGGAACAGAGAAAAATTCCCGCCCCGAAAAGTCCGGCCAGAAGAAACGTTTGCAGGGCAGGAGCTATCGCCCCATAGATTTATCGAAAAACAATAAATTTAATTTGTTTTTCGATAAATCTATTTTTATATTTGCGGTACGACAACCCCCAAACACGTCTCCTTATGGACATCGACAAGGTTATCCGCATCCTGATCGTCTCGCTGATCATCATCGCCATCGCCATCCGGGCAGCCACCCGCCTGCTCTTCCCCGACTGCGAACCAACAGGAAACTTCCCCATCGCAGTCCTGCTGGCCATCGGACTGCTGAACATCTGTCATTCGTCGGTCCGCAACAACCGGTCCGATCAATAAGATAAAAGGTGCACCCCGCCAGGCGCACCTCTCGCTTTTTATTCGTACCTTTGCCGCCGATGTACACGAATCCCCATATCTCCACACCCGCCGACGGTCTGCCCATGCCCCGCCGGCTGGGTGCCATCCTCGCCGTCTCGTTCGGCGTCTCGCTCTCGGTCATCGACGGCTCGATCGCCAACGTCGCCCTCCCGACCATCAGCGCCCAACTCGGTATCTCGGCCGCCGACTCCATCTGGATCGTCAACGCCTATCAGCTGGCCATCATGGTCTCGCTGCTCTCGTTCTCGGCCCTGGGCGATGTCCTCGGCTACCGCAAGATCTACATCGGAGGGCTGGCCCTCTTCACCGTCGCCTCGGTCGGCTGCGCCCTCTCGGGATCGTTCCAAACCCTCGTCCTGGCCCGCGTCATGCAGGGTTTCGGAGCCGCCGCCGTCACCTCGGTCAACACCACACTGGTCCGGTTCATCTACCCCCGGGCCCGACTCGGACGCGGTCTGGGCATCAACGCTACGGTCGTCGCCGTCTCGTCGGTCGCCGGCCCGACGATCGCCGCCGGTATCCTCTCCGTGGCCGACTGGCCCTGGCTCTTCGCCGTCAACATCCCCGTCGGAGTGGCCGCCCTCACCCTCAGCCACCGATTCCTCCCCTCGAACCCCGTCAAGGACGCCGCCCACCACTTCAGCTGGCGCGACGCCCTGATGAATGCCCTGACATTCGGTCTGATGATGTCCTCCATCGAGGGATTCTCCCACGGTCTCGACCCGCGGATCCTCTCGCTCGGAATCGCCGCAATGCTCATCATCGGATTCTTCTTCATCCGCTCCCAGCTGCGCGAAACCTATCCCATCCTGCCCTTCGACCTGCTGCGCATCCCGATCTTCTCGGTCTCGGTGCTCACGTCGATCTGCTCGTTCCTGGGACAGATGCTCGCCATGGTGGCGCTGCCCTTCTACCTGCAGCACACCTGCGGATACAGCGACGTCGAGACCGGACTGCTGCTCACGGCCTGGCCCGCCATCATCATGATCGTCGCTCCGGTGGCCGGACTGCTCGTCGAACGCGTCCACGCGGGGCTGCTCGGCGGCGTCGGACTGACCGCCATGGCCGCCGGACTCTTCCTGCTGGCCTGGTTACCCGAAAACCCCTCGCACGGCGACATCGTCTGGAGGCTGATGCTCTGCGGCGCCGGATTCGGATTCTTCCAGTCGCCGAACAACAGCATCCTGATCGCCTCGGCCCCCCCGACCCGCAGCGGTTCGGCCAGCGGCATGCTGGCTACGGCCCGGCTCGTCGGGCAGACGACCGGCGCCGCCCTGATGGCCCTGCTCTTCCACCTTGTCCCCCAGAACAGCACCCACGCCGCCCTGATGCTCGCCGGGTGTTTCGCCATCGCCGCCGCCGTCGTCAGCTTCTCGCGCCTCTCGCTGCCCCTGCCCGAGGGTCTCACCCGCAAACACGCCCGACACGAATGAGACGCGTCGCGCTGCTGCTGGCAATCGTCGCAACGGGCGTGACGACGGCAATGGCCAGGCCGGCCGACTCGCTCGCTTCGCAGGACTTTATCCGTCCCCGCTGGCTGCGGGAGGGCGACACCGTAGCGCTGGTCTCACCCGCCGGAAAGCTCCCCAAAAAGATCGACACGGCCCGGATCCGGGAACGGATTGAAGGGTGGGGGCTTCACGTCCGATTCGGCCGCTACTGCGCCTGCCGCGAAGAGCCCTACTTCGCCGCCCGGGACTCGCTGCGTGCGGCCGATCTGCAACGGATGGTCGACGACCCCTCGATCCGCGCCATCATCGCCTGCCGCGGCGGATACGGGTCGGTCCGGCTGCTGCCGATGGTGGATCTCGAACCGCTGCGCCGGGATCCGAAATGGATCGTCGGGTTCAGCGACATCACCACGCTCCACCTCGTCCTGCGACGCATGGGCATCGAGAGCATCCACGGACCGATGCCCGTCGGATTCCGCTTCGAGGAGGACGAGGAGGACTCCTCCGAATCGCTGCGCGAGGCCCTCTTCGGCCAGATCAGCCGCATCGACGTCGCACCCCATCCGCTCAACTGCCCGGGCGAGGCTCGCGGACGGCTGGCCGGCGGTAACCTGACGGTGATCTGCGCCGCAAACGGCACGCCCGAGGCCCTGCGGTGCGACGGACCGACGGTGTTGTTCATCGAGGAGATCGGCGAATTCGCCTACCGCATCGACCGCATGATGCAGAGCCTCGAACGCTGCGGCGTGCTGCGGCAGCTGCGGGCCGTCGTCGTGGGTCACTTCACGAAGACGATCGGCTGCGAAAAGTTCGGTGTCGAAAGCGCCGAATCGATCCTCGACGCCTATCTCCGTCCGCTGGGAATCCCGGTCGTCTACGGATTCCCGGCCGGCCACGACGAACCCAACCGGGCCCTCTATCTGGGCCGCGAGGTCACGGTCCGCGTCGACGAGGCGGGCGCCTCGCTCGATTTCTCCCCCGCAAATTGACGCATCAACCGATTTTTTGCTATTTTTGTGGAAAACACTACGCACTATGTTTTCCGCAAAGACCTATACCGCGCGCCGTCGCGAGCTGCGCACCAAGATCGGACAGGGCATCATCCTGCTGCCCGGCAACAGCCTCGCTCCGAACAATTATCCCAACAACGCCTACTATTTCCGTCAGGACTCGACGTTCCGCTACTACTTCGGGCTGAACGTCCCCTCGGTCGTCGGCCTGATCGATGCCGATTCGGGCGAAGAGGCCCTCTACGGCGATGACTTCACCGTCGAGGACATCATCTGGACCGGTCCTCAGCCCACGCTCCGCGACATGGGTGCCGAGGTCGGCGTGACGGCCACCTTCCCGCTCGCCGATCTGGCCGCACGGCTGCGCCGCGCCATCGCCCTCGGCCGAAAGATCCACTATCTGCCCCCCTATCGCGGCGAAACAAAGCTGCTCCTCTCCGACCTGCTCGGCATCAAACCCGCCGCCCTGCACGACTACAAGTCGGTCGACCTGATGTTCGCCGTTGCCGAGATGCGCGAAAAGAAGAGCGCCGAGGAGATCGAAGCCATGGAGCGCGCCTTCCACATCGGATACGCCATGCACACGCTGGCCATGAAGATGTGCCGCCCGGGGGTCGTCGAACGCGAAATCGCCGGCGCCATCGAGGGCGTCGCCAAGTCGATGGGGCAGGGCGTCTCGTTCCCCTCGATCGTCTCGCAGCACGGCGAAACGCTCCACAACCTCAACGCCGAAGGGGTTCTCGAAGAGGGCCGGCTGCTGCTCTGCGACGCCGGTGGCGAAAGCATCGAGGGGTACTGCTCGGACCATACCCGCACCTATCCCGTCAGCGGACGTTTCACCCAGAAACAGAAGGATATCTACAACATCGTGCTGGCGGCCCACGACCACGTCGCCCGCATCGTCAAACCCCACATGATGTACACCGAGGTCCACAACGCCGCCTATACGGTGATGGCCGAAGGGCTGGTCGGACTGGGGCTGCTGAAGGGCTCGCCCGCCGATGCCGTCGCCTCGGGAGCCATGACGATGCTCATGCCCCACGGACTGGGGCACGGACTGGGCATGGACGTCCACGACTGCGAGGCCATGGGCGAACGCTCGTTCGACTTCTCGACGATCGCCGAACGCGCCGCCCAGTCGGGAACGTGCGTCTACCGCGCCGCCTGGCGCATCGAACCCGGTACGATCCTCACCGATGAACCGGGACTCTACTTCATCCCCGCCCTGATCGACAAGTGCCGCGCCGAAGGGCTCTACAAGGGTATCGTCGATTACGACGCCCTCGAGGCCTACCGCGATTTCGGCGGCATCCGCATCGAGGACGACATCCTCGTCACCGAAACCGGCAGCCGCATCCTCGGCGACCGGAAGATCCCCGTGACGGTCGAGGAGCTGGAGGCCGTCGTCGGCAAATAAGAAGCACACCCATGAAACGGATACTGATGATCGTGCTGGCCGCCATGCCGCTGCTGACGACCGCCCAGAACAGAGACTGGGCCGACTACGGCCGCTATGCCGCCGCAAATGCCCAACTGACAAAGGCCCCCGAAGTGGTCTTCATGGGCAATTCGATTACGGACGGGTGGGACGATGCCCATCCGGAGTTCTTCACCGACAACAACTTCGCCTGCCGCGGCATCAGCGGCCAGGTCTCCTCGCAGATGCTCTGCCGATTCCGCGCCGACGTGATCAACCTCCATCCCCGGATGGTCGTGATCCTCTCCGGCGTCAACGACCTGGCCCTCAACAACGGCCCGATCGAGATGGAACACATTGTCGAGAACATCGTCTCGATGGCCGAACTGGCCCGTGCGGCCGGGATTCAGCCCATCCTCTGTTCGCCGCTCCCCGCCGGACAGTTCCCCTGGCGGCCCGAGATCAAGGGGGTAGCCGAGCAGATCCGTACGCTCAGGGATCGCCTCAAGGCCTATGCCGACGAGCAGCAGATCCCCTGGGTCGACTACTACTCGGCCATGGCGGCCGACGACGGCTCGATGCGCAGCGAGCTGACCCGCGACGGAGTTCACCCCCTGCGCGAAGGTTACGACATCATGGAGCGTGTCATCGTCCCGGTGATCGAAGCGTGTCGGTCGGCGAAACGGTAGTTTCGGCCGGATCTCCCGAATGAAAATCGCCCCCTGCGGGCGATTTTTTCGTTTACGGCCGTTGTTTTTCCCGATTATTTCGTATATTTATAGTCGCGCGCCAAAACGGGGTGGCCCCAAGCAAAACCGAAAACCGCAAACCTACAAAACCAAGGCTACCCGCAGAAGCGACGCAAACCAACCAAAACGAAACCAAAACCTAAAACTTTTCGGAATATGAAAAACTATTCAGCCAAAGAGATCAAGAACATTGTACTTATCGGTGCCCCGGGCACGGGTAAAACTACCCTTGCGGAAGCCATGGCCTACGAAGGGAAGGTCATTGACCGCAGGGGTAGTATCGAGACCAACAACACGCTCTCGGACAATACGGACATCGAGCACGAATACAAACGCTCGATCTACTCCACGATTCTCTTCACCGAATTCATGGACCGAAAACTCAACATCATCGACTGCCCCGGATCCGACGACTTCTGCGGAAACCTCTTCTCGGCATTCAAGGTCGGTGACGTCGGCGTATTCCTCTTCAACGCCCAGAACGGATGGGAGGTCGGCAGCGAAATCCAGGCCCGCTACGCCCGCCTGCTCAAAAAGCCCGTCATCGGCGTCATCAACCAGCTCGATGCCGACAAGGCCAACTTCGAGGCCGCATTCGAGTCGATCAAGGCCGCTTCCCGCGTAAAACCCGTCCTGGTGCAGTATCCCATCAACCAGGGTGCCGGATTCAACGCCTTCATCGATGTGCTGCTGATGAAGATGTACCGCTTCAAGGACAACGACGGCCACCGCGAAGAGCTCGAAATCCCCGCCGAGGAGATGGAACGCGCCATGGAGCTCAACAAGGAGCTCGTCGAGATGGCCGCCGAACACGACGAGGCCCTCATGGAGCTCTATTTCGACAAGGGGACCCTCACGCAGGACGATATCCGCGCCGGACTGAAGATCGGCGTCTCGCGCCGCGAGGTGATGCCCATCTTCTGCGCCAGCGGAAAACGCGATATCGGTACGAAACGTCTGATGGAGTTCATCATCAACGTCGCTCCCGGCCCGCTCAAGGCCCCCGCCTTCCTCTCCACCGAGGGCGAAGAGATCCTCGCCGACGAGACGGCTCCCGCCGTGGCTTTCGTCTTCAAGAGCCAGCTCGAACAGCATATCGGCGAGATCTCCTACTTCCGCGTCATCCGCGGCAAGATCACCGAGGGCACCGAACTCGTTAACACCCGCACGGGCAACAAGGAGAAGCTCTCGCAGCTCTTCGCCGTGGCCGGCAAGAACCGCATCAAGGTGACCGAACTCTCGGCCGGCGACATCGGATGCACCGTCAAGCTGAAGGGCACGCGCACGAACGACACCCTCTCGTCGCCCGCTGCCCCCGTGACGATCGAACCCATCGTCTTCCCCGAGCCCCGCTACCGCGCCGCCATCAAGTGCAAGGAGCAGGGCGACGAGGAGAAGCTCGGCAAACTGCTCAACGACGCCAAATACGAGGATCCGACCATTCTGGTCGAGTACTCCAAGGAGCTCAAGCAGACCATCATCCAGGGACAGGGCGAGCACCATCTGAACATCCTCCGCTCGCGCATCGAGAAGGAGAACAAGCTCCCCTACGAATACATCGCCCCGAAGATCCCCTATCGCGAGACGATCACCAAGGTCGCCCAGGCCGACTATCGCCACAAGAAACAGTCGGGCGGCGCCGGCCAGTTCGGCGAGGTGCACATGATCATCGAGCCCTACTACGAGGGAATGCCCGAACCGAAGAACTACAAGGTCCCCGGCAAGGGTGACATGGTGGTCAACATCAAGAACAAGGAGGAGTACGATCTGCCGTGGGGCGGAAAACTCCAGTTCTATTCGGCCATCGTCGGCGGCGCCATCGACGCCCGATTCATGCCCGCCATCCTGAAGGGTATCATGGAGAAGATGGACCAGGGCCCGCTGACAGGCTCCTACGCCCGCGACATCCGCGTGATCATCTACGACGGAAAGATGCACCCGGTGGATTCGAACGAAATCTCGTTCAAACTGGCTGCCCGGAACGCCTTCAAGGAGGCATTCCGCAATGCCGGCCCGAAGATCATGGAGCCGATCTACAACGTCGAGGTCCTCGTGCCGAGCGAGTACATGGGCGCCGTGATGAGCGACCTGCAGAACCGCCGAGCCATGATCGCCGGCATGGAGTCCGACAAGGGTTTCGACCGCCTGAACGCCCTCGTCCCGCTGGCCGAACTCTACCGGTACTCGACCACCCTCTCGTCGCTGACCTCCGGATCGGCCACCTACACCATGAAGTTCTCCTCCTACGAGCAGGTGCCCTCCGACGTGCAGGAGAAGCTGCTCAAGGCTTACACCGACACCGACGAGGAGTAAACACCGGGGGGGGGAGAGAACAGCGCCTCCCGAATACACGCGGCGGAGCGGATCGCATGACGGCGGTCCGCTCCGCTGTTTTACGGCATCGGAACGCGCTGATTGGCGCCACAACTGCCATCAAGACCTGCCGCCACGATCTATAGCCATGACCCGTTGCCACGATCCGTCGCCACAACTGCCACCACGATCGGCCGCCGCCCGAAAACCCATACCCGCGCGGGAGATTCACACAGCGGGGGATCACGTTAAATAATTGTTAACAATCCGTTGCAAAACCGTTTCATCGGGAAATTTCCAGTAAATTTGTTCACTGTTTGTACTGAAACCTGCCATGAGCGAAATCTACACCTTCATCGTCGGTATTCTGGGAATTCTCGCCATCTCCGGTCTCTTCGTCGGCGTGACGAACGACGCAGTCAACTTTCTCAACTCCGCCATCGGTTCTAAAGCCGCCCCCATGCGAATCATCCTCGCCGTGGCCTCGATCGGCATCATCGTCGGCGTCGTCACCTCCAGCGGCATGATGGAGGTCGCCCGAAGCGGCATGTTCAACCCCGGACTCTTCACCTTCCACGAGGTCATGATGCTCTATCTGGGCGTCATGTTCGCAAACGTCATCCTGCTCGACCTCTACAACTCCTGGGGACTACCAACGTCGACCACCGTCTCGCTGATCTTCTGTCTGCTGGGGTCGGCCATCGCCGTCTCGATCTACAAGATCTCGAACGACCCCGCGCAGGGAATCACCTCCATCGGGCAGTATATCAACACCTCGCGAGCCATGGGTATCGTCTCGGCGATCCTCCTCTCGGTGGTCATCGCCTTCACGTGCGGAACCATCATCATGTACATCTCCCGCCTGATCTTCTCGTTCCGGTACACGGCCCTCTTCCACCGCTACGGCTCGCTCTGGTGCGGAGCCTCGCTCACGGCCATCGTCTACTTCGCCGTCTTCAAGGGGCTGAAATCCATCCTCGCAGGACATGCCTTCATCCAGTGGATCGACGCCCATCTGCTGGCGGCAATCTTCATCTGCTGGATCGTCTGCTCGCTGGTGCTCTTCTTCATCCAGCGCCTCAAGATCAATATTCTCCGCATTACGATCCTTTCGGGAACCTTCGCCCTGGCTCTGGCCTTCGCCGGAAACGACCTGGTCAACTTCATCGGTGTCCCCGTCGCCGGTTTCGACGCCTACTCGATCGCACGACACTCGGGTGACGCCTCGATGCTCATGGAGCCCCTCAACGAAAACGTCCCGGCCAACTTCCTCATCCTGCTGGCCGCAGGCGTCATGATGATCATCACGCTCTGGACCTCGAAAAAGGCCATGCACGTCTCCGAAACGGAGATCTCGCTCTCGGCTCAGGGCGATGAGGCCCAACAGGAGCAGTACGGTTCGTCGCTCTTCTCGCGCACGATCGTCCGCGCCGCCATCAACATCAATGCCGGCGTCGAACGCGTCATCCCGCCCAAGGTCCGACAGGCCATCTCGCGCCGCTTCGAATACGAAGATGTCGAGCACAGCGGCGCCCCCTACGACATGATCCGCGCTACGGTCAACCTGACCACCTCGGCCCTGCTGATCGCCATGGCCACGTCGCTCAAACTCCCTCTGTCGACCACCTACGTCTGCTTCATGGTAGCCATGGGTTCGTCGCTCGCCGACCGCGCCTGGGGCCGTGAAAGCGCCGTATACCGCATCTCGGGCGTCATGACCGTCGTCGCCGGATGGTTCATCACCGCGCTGGGCGGGTTCCTCATCGCCCTGGTTGTCGGATTCGCCCTCATCTACGGCGGAACACCCGCCTTCATCGTCATCACGATCCTCTGCGGCTGGATGCTCGTCCACAGCAACTTCCTCAAGAAGGACAAACCCAATGCCGCCGAACGTCAGCAGATCAAGACCAACGAGGACATCATCACCGACCTGCGCGACGAGGTCTGCTCGACGATGGAGTCCGCCACGAAGATCTATGACCGTACGCTGATCGCCGTCTTCAAGGAGAACCGCAAGGTCCTGCGCGACATGGTCAAGGAGTCGAACGACCTCTTCTACCACTCGCGCGAACGCAAATACTCGCTGCTCCCCACGCTCAAGAAGCTCCAGGGCGAGGATGTCAATACGGCCCACTACTACGTGCAGGTGGTCGACTACCTCAACGAGATGACCAAGGCCCTGATGCACATCACCCGCCCGGCCTTCGAACATATCGACAACAACCACGAGGGTATGTCGATGGATCAGACCCGCGACCTGATGTCGATCAACGACGATGTCGAGTCGATCTACCGCCGCATCAACCAGATGCTGCGCGAGGGCGACTTCTCGGAGATCGAGACCGTCCTGACGATGCGCGACCAGCTCTTCGAGTCGATCGCCGACGCCATCAAGTCCGAACTGACCCGCATCAACGAGGCCAAGTCCAACACCAAGGCCTCGATGCTCTACCTGACGATCCTCACCGAAACGAAGAACATGGTGCTCCAGTCGCGCAACCTGCTCAAGTCGCAGCAGTACTTCCTCAAGCACCTCTCCGGCCCCAAGAACTGGATCAAATAGCAAAAGCCGCGGCGGTCAAAAAACAACGAAAATGGATATTGCAAAAGCCAAACGGCGGGAAAACATCGCCGAATACATTCTCTACCTCTGGCAGCTGGAGGATCTGCTGCGGGCCCTGCAGTTCAGCCCCGAGGCCATCTACTCGACGCTGATCGCCCCGCGAAAGGATATTGCCGAAGATCAGAAGTCCATCTTCCTGATGTGGTACCTCGACCTGGCCACCCTGCTCCAGCAGGAGGGCAAGGAGGAGAAGGGGCATCTCGAACATACGCTCCACCTGATTCAGGATCTCCACGACCTGCATCTGCAGCTGTTGAAGCTCCCCGTCGGCGAACACTACCGCCGCACCTATGCCCGGCTCGAGCCCGAACTGCCGCGTCTGCGGGCCGTCATCGGGAATCCGGGCATGAGCGACACGGAGCTCTGTTTCCGGGCCCTCTACGCCGCCATGCTCTACCGCATCAAGGGCGAGGGGAACAAGTCCGCCGTGACCGATACGCTGGAGTTCATCTCCCCGGTGATCGCCGAACTGGCCGCCATGTACGGAAAGGTCGAGCGCGGCGAAATTGACCTCTACAAGAACGCTCCGGAGGCCTCCGACGAAAAATAGCTCCCGAGCTGGACGGGAAGCGAGGAAGTGGGTCCTGGAGGCCGCAGGATCGAACCTGGGGATGCCGCTGACTGCGGGCAAGGCGGCAGAGGTATCGAAATACAAGGAGGGGGGAGAGAGAGGAAGCGCGCGAAAGAGAGGAGGAAGAGAGAAAAAAATAAGAGTGAAAAATAAAAAAACGGATCGCCACAAAGGTTGATCCGTTTTTTCATGCAAGAGGCAAGCCCATTACGCCAGATCCAGCCCCATGATATAGTCATTCATGTAGAAGCCGCCGCCGATCGGGAAATCCCCCTCGCGCAGGCGCCGCATCCCCATGTGTTCGTAGAAGTGCAGCGCCCGGTTGTGACGGTTGACATTGAGTTCCATGCGGCAGGGGCCCGAAGCGTTCCGCCGGACATGCTCCACGGCTTGCTGAAAGAGCCGACGTCCGACGCCAAGACCCTGTGCCTGCGGCAGGACGTAGATCTTCTGCAGATGGAAAAGCTGCTCCCCCTCCCGTTCCACCGAGACATATCCGCACGGACGGCCGTCGAGCAGCGCCAGGTAGAAGCAATGCCCCTCGCGGAACTGCCGGCGAAGACTCTCCTCGGAATACATCCACTCCATCATGTAGTCGAGCTGCTCCGGAGTGAGGATCTCGCGATAGGTGACCGGAAAGGCCACCGCAGCGACCTCGCGGATCTGCGGAATGTCGGCCTCCGTGGCCGGGCGGAGATAAACGCGCTGCAAAGTCAACCATTCATCACGCGTCAGGCACAGGATCTCACCCGCTTGCGGCGAACCGCCAGCGAGACCCTGCAACCCGGATTCAGTCCGAAGGTAACGAAAGCCGCACTTTTCCATCACGCGTCGCGAAGCAGCGTTACCAACAAAGCAACTGCCCCAGAGAGCCGTCAACTCCAGCTCCTCGAATGCGCGGCGAACCAACCCGCCCAAGGCCTCCGGCATCAGTCCACGGCCACGCCACGACGTACCGATCCAATAACCGACCTCGGCTTCGGTCGCTCCGATCCGAAAATGACTCGACGACGGAAAGAGCAGTCCGACGCAACCGACAGGCCGCCCCGTCTCCCGCAGCACCACGGCATAGGTTTCAGGGGAAGCAAAGACCGTACGGATCACCTCGGCACTCTCTTCAACACTGCGGTGAGGTTGCCAACCCGCCGCAGGTCCCACCTGCGGATCCCGCGCTATGGCGTACAGATCGGGCGCATCCTCCGCCCGCCATGGACGAAGCTCCAGCCGTCGTGTCATCAAGGATTCGATCATGATTGTTCGGATTTAAACAGGCCCAACGAAAGAAGGCCGACTCGAAAAAGCCGGCCTTAAATCTTTCCTGCGAAAAACTAAGCGTACTTGAACGTCGACTCGTCCGATACGGTCAGCTTCTTGCGTCCCTTTGCACGACGCGCAGCCAGCACCTTGCGACCATTGGCCGTAGCCATGCGAGCACGGAAACCGTGCTTGTTGATACGCTTGCGACGCGAAGGCTGGTAAGTTCTCTTCATTGCCATAGCTCTATCTGTTTTTTATTGTTTCAGACATTTTTACGGATTGCAAAAGTACAACAAAAAACTGATCCACAAAAATTTTTCGCGAAAATATTTCGTCCCGCCGGGGAAAAAGCCCGTTTTTCGATTATCTTTGTAGTAAAACGGCAGGCTCCGGATCCCCCGACCTTTCACGTCGGCACCCCTTTTGCCTCCGGTTCCGAAAACCCTTAACACTCTTCGAAATGGCTATCTTCAAGGTCGAAGGCGGTCACCGCCTCCACGGTGCCATAACCCCGCAGGGCGCCAAAAACGAAGCGCTCGAGATCCTCTGCGCCACGCTGCTCACCCCAGAACGCGTCGTCGTCAGAAACATCCCCAGGATCCTCGACGTCATGCAGCTCATCGAACTGCTCCGACGCATGGGCGTCATCGTCGAACAGCTCGCCGACGATACATACGCCTTCCAGGCCCGCGACATCGACTTCGAATACCTCCACAGCGAAGACTACCGTCAGCGCTGCACCCGCCTGCGCGGTTCGGTGATGATCATCGGCCCGATGCTCTCCCGGTTCGGCGTCGGGTATATGCCCAAACCCGGCGGCGACAAGATCGGCCGCCGACGGCTCGATACCCACTTCCTCGGATTCCAGAAGCTCGGCGCCACGTTCAACTTCGACATCGCCGACGAATTCTTCATGGTCGAGGGCCGTCAGCTCAAGGGTACCTACATGCTGCTGGACGAAGCCTCCGTAACCGGCACGGCCAACATCATCATGGCCGCCGTTCTGGCCCACGGCACCACGACCATCTACAACGCCGCCTGCGAACCCTACGTGCAGCAGCTCTGCCGCATGCTCAACCGCATGGGAGCCCGCATCTCGGGCATCGCCTCGAACCTGCTCACCATCGAAGGGGTCGACTCCCTCGGCGGAACCGAACATACGCTGCTGCCCGACATGATCGAGGTCGGCAGCTTCATCGGCATGGCCGCCATGAACCGCTCGGAGCTCACCATCCGCAACGTCTCCTACGAGAACCTCGGCATCATCCCCGCCCAGTTTGCCCGCATGGGCATCCAGTTCGAACAGCGCGGCGACGACATCTACATCCCCGAGCAGGACCACTACAGCATCGAAACCTTCCTCGACGGTTCGATCATGACCATTGCCGACGCCCCGTGGCCCGGCCTGACGCCCGACCTGCTGTCGATCTTCCTGGTCGTCGCCACCCAGGCCAAGGGAGCCGTGCTGATCCACCAGAAGATGTTCGAAAGCCGTCTGTTCTTCGTCGACAAACTGATCGACATGGGTGCCCAGATCATCCTCTGCGACCCCCACCGCGCCACGGTCATCGGCCATGACCACCGGATCTGTCTGCGCGCCACGCGCATGACCTCGCCCGATATCCGTGCCGGCGTCGCCCTGCTGATCGCCGCCATGTCGGCCGACGGCGTCTCGACGATCCAGAACATCGAGCAGATCGACCGCGGATACAAGGATATCGATGTCCGGCTCAACGCCCTCGGCGCCCGCATCACGCGCATCGACGAGTGCGAAATCCGCAAATAGAACCGCAGCCTGCTGCAAAAGTAACCAACCCGTCACCCGGCGGCCGCAGCCGTAAACCGGCCGGCGGCCGGGCCTGTTGTTCCAAACCGCAAGAAAAACCTATGTTTCTCGAAAATGCCAGCCGGAAGGGCTGGATCGAAGTGGTCTGCGGATCGATGTTCTCGGGAAAGACCGAGGAGCTCATCCGCCGGCTCAAACGGGCCCAGTTCGCCCACCAGCGCGTCGAAATCTTCAAACCCCGCATCGACGTCCGTTACTCCGAGGAGGAGGTCGTCTCGCACGACGCCAACGCCATCCGTTCGACCCCCGTCGAGTCGCCGCAGAACATCCTGCTGATGACCTCCGATGTCGATGTCGTGGGGATCGACGAGGCCCAGTTCTTCGACGACAGCATTGTCGACGTCTGCCGGCAGCTGGCCGACAGCGGCGTGCGCGTCATCGTCGCCGGTCTCGACATGGACTACACCGGGAAGCCCTTCGGTCCGATGCCGGCCCTGATGGCCACGGCCGAATACGTCACCAAGGTTCATGCCATCTGCGTGAGGTGCGGCAACCTGGCCCACCACTCCCACCGTCTGACCAGTGACGACAAGCAGGTGATGCTCGGTGCCCAGGACAGTTACGAACCTATCTGCCGCCACTGCTTCCGCGAACTGCGGATGGCCGAGGAGAAGGGGCAGAAATGACCGCCGACCGGCTCTGCCCGAACGAAAGAGAAAAAGCGGGACGGACTCTTTGAAAAGGGTCCGTCCCGCTTTCGTCAACCGATCCGCTTCTGGTATCAGCGGGCAGCTCGCAGCGCCTCGATGAAGACCGGCCACAATGCCCACAGATTCTCGGTCTGCAGCCACAATTCACGGGCCTGCGCCTGCGCCGAGGGGCGTTCGCTCTCGATATCGCGCAGGTAGGCCTCGTCGGCCGGATGCTCCGCGGCGGTGAACTCCTCGAACCACGGGGCAAAATGTGTCCGGAAGCGCTTCAGCTCCCCCTCGGGAAGCTTGCCGTCGCGCCGGTAGGCCGACCACAGCAGCAACAGTTCGCGAGCCGCCGATTTGTCCGAAATATCGTTGATCACCTCGTCGAAGAGCTCATCCTCGCCCATGGCCAGGTAGTCGAAGGCCAGCAGCTGGCTCCCCTCGAGATGGTCCTCCGGATCGAGCTCCAGCAGCATCTCGAGCAGCGCCGCCGACATCTCGAAATCGTTGATCAGGAAATGGTCGATGGCCGAGGCCTGGATCAATTCGAGCGCCGCCCGCGAATTACGGTGGTTCCACTCGAGATTCACCTCCTCGTCCTCGGGGATAAGCTCCGCAAGGCGCTGAAAAGCCTGAAAACGGGCGTTGCAGGCCCCCTCCACATCCCCCTCACGCTGCATCTGCCGCGTGCGGGCCAGCACCTTCTCGAAATCATAGGGCCCCTCGCCGATCACCTCGAAGGTCTGATCGGGCGTAGGTTCAAGCATTGCCTTTTGCATATTCGCGTCGTAATTTGAAAATCATCAATAAAAGTGTTCCCAGCGTCAGCACCCCTCCCAGCACGTAGGCCAGCAGGCGGTTTTCCATCCCGAAAAACTGCCCCGAAACAAAGAGAAACGAGGCACAGACGTAGGTCATGAAGATCGCCGGCAGCAGCGCCACCCAGACGTTCCACCGATGGCGGACAAGGTAGACGGTGATCGACCACAGCACGAGCGTGGCCAGCGTCTGGTTCGTCCAGGCAAAATAACGCCACACGATGTCGAAATTGACCGTCGTGATCCAGTATCCCACGACAAAGAGCGGGATGCAGATGGCAAAACGCTTCCAATAGCTTCGCTGTTCGAGGTGGAGCATGTCGGCAATGATCAGCCGCGCCGAGCGGAAAGCCGTATCCCCCGACGTGATCGGGGCCGCTACCACTCCGAGCAGGGCCAGAATCCCCCCGACAATCCCCAACATGCCGTTCGACACCGTATCAACCACCCAGGCCGCACTGCCGCTGTGTTGACCCAGGGCCGTTGAAAGTTCGCCGGCTCCGCCGAAAAAGGCCATGGCTGCCGCCGCCCAGATCAGGGCAATGATCGATTCGGAGATCATCGCCCCGTAGAAGACCGAACGGCATTCACGTTCGTTGCCCACGCAGCGGGCCATCAGCGGCGACTGCGTGGCATGGAATCCCGAAATGGCTCCGCAGGCGATCGTGATGCAGAGCGTCGGGAAGATCGGCAGGCTCTGCGGATCGAGCTGGAAGTTGTGCAGCGTCGTCAGTTCGGGGATTCTCCAGCCTCCGAAAAGCAACGCCCCGACCAGCCCCACGGCCATGGCGATCAGCGCCACGCCGAAGAGCGGATAGATCTTGCCGATGATCTTGTCGATCGGCAACAGGGTGGCAATGAAGTAGTAGATCAGGATGATCCAGACCCACGAAGGAATCGACACCGACGGTGCAAGGCTGTTCAGCAGCTGGGCCGGGCTGAGCACGAATACCGCCCCGACCAGGATCAGCAGCAGCACCGAAAAGAGACGCATGAACTGACGCATGCCTCCGCCCAGATAGCGGCCGACCACCTCGGGAATGCTCAGTCCGTCGTTGCGCACGAGCATTACGCCCGACAGAAAATCGTGCATGGCACCCATGAAGATACCGCCCAGGGTGATCCAGAGAAAGGCCACCGGGCCGAACGAGGCACCGAGAATGGCCCCGAAGATCGGGCCCGTACCGGCAATGTTGAGCAGTTGGATCAGGAAGACCCGCCAACGCGGCAGCGACACGTAATCCACACCGTCGTAGAGTCGGTGGCAGGGAGTCTCGGCCGACGGATCGACCTTGACCAGACGTTCCAGGAAACGTCCATAAGAGAAATAGGCTCCGATCAACAGCGCCAGGCAAACCAGAAAAGTAATCATAAAACAGCTATCCGGGGTCAGATTTACTGCGAATATAAAAATAAATGCGAAATTTTTCACCATTTTCTTGCATGAAAAAAAATTTTTGCTGATATTTGCAGTCCCAAAGCGAGAGGTAATCCTCTTACGAAGGGCGGGTGAGGGTCCCCGAAAGGGGCGAGAATCCCGGGGCCGGAAAGCCCGAAACCCTGCAGGCCGAATTAGCTCAGCGGTAGAGCACTTCACTCGTAATGAAGGGGTCCCGAGTTCAAATCTCGGATTCGGCTCTCAAAGAGGAGAGGAGGTATCGAAAGAAGCCTCCTCTTTTTTCGTATCTGAACCGTCTGCCGACGATCGGCAGGCGTTTTTTGTTGCCGGAGAGCGATCCGGACCGCAAAGTCTGCATTCCCGATCCCGAAAAGATGGAACGAACGGCCGTTCGCCTCAGAGACCGGATGCGACGCGGGCCCCGCCGGTCCGAACAGACAAGCCCTCCTTCCAACGCCGCTTCCGACCGGCCTCCCGAGACACAAAGCCTTCCCGAGACAAAAAAGAGGCAGCGAGAAGTTCAACTTCCCGCTGCCTCCATTTACGTGAAAGGGCAACCTACATGGGCATGGACGAGATCCGTGCCGAGGTTGTCGATGCCGCGGCGCGGTTCAGACGGATCTCGAACCGGTAGAAGCGGCCCCCTTCCAGCAAAAGCTCGCTGTCGGGAACATACAGAAATGTTTCGCCCTCGAGCGCAATCTCGAACAGCGTCTCTCCCGCCGGGAGCGTCTGCGGAACGACAAGCAGCCGCATCGGTTCGGTCGCATTGCCCGCCACGACAGCTCCGTTGCCGGAGGGGATCATGTCGACAGGCGTGTCGGCCCGGCTAGTCAGACCACTGCCCAGATCGAATTCGCACGAACTCAGCACCTGCTTCACCGTAACCGTCGCACCGGCCAGCTCATCCGCCGAGGTAAAGCCTTCGCCGGGCTGCAGCACCACGTCGAGACGCGACATGCGATGGGCAAAGGTCAAAACCACCGGATCATCCGTCGGCGAGACATTCTGCCGCACGGCACTCATCAGATCGCTGTTCGTATAGTTCCGTCCGACGCTCTGATCCGGCTCCACAGTGAAGACAAAGCTCCGTCCCTGGGTGAAATCCTCCCGGTAGGGGTAATAGGCATAGAGATCGACCGCCTGCTCGGGATACTTCACCGTCGACATCTCGACCCCCTCGGCCGTCTGCGTACAGAGCCCGTTGTTGAAATAGCGCACCCCATCAAGCGACGGTGCTTCGTCCCCCGTACGGTTCAGTACGACCAGTCCGAACTGATCCCCCTGTTCAAAGGCAAGATCCGTAGCCCGGGTGGCTGCCTCGACACGCGTTGTCAGGCTGAGTGTCGGACGCCCGTCCATCAACGCCTCATCTTCCCGGGAACAGCCGGTCGCCAACGCCAGCAGACCGACCCAACATAGTATAAGTCCGTTTTTCATTGTTTTCTCGTTTTTCTGATTAATCCTTTACGCAGCGTACCGAGCAACCGGTCTCCTTGCCCCACGAACTGCCTGTCGTCAGCGCCTGATCCGTAGCATCGAGACGTGCATAAGGTGCCGACAGCGGCGACAGCGAAGCCGTATTCGTCGTCCACCAGGTCGCCTTGGATCCCAGCGTCTCGAAGCCGTTCCACTTGCGGGCTCCGCCCGGCAGGGCCGTAAAACCGTAAGTGTCGGACCCCTGATACTCCGGTCGGGTGTCGCCCCACGTATCGCACCAGCCCTCGGTCGACTTCAGTACCACACCGGCATTGCCTCCCAGGTAGGTGTTCAGCACCTCCCACTCGGCCACCGAAGGCACGTGCCACCCCTCGGGGCAGAGCTTGCCCGTATGGGCCGCATGCCAGTTGTAGAGCAGGCCGTAGCGCTCGCCGTTCGCCGGATCGTTCTCATACATGCAGCAGGCCGGCTCCTCGGAGTTCTCGCAGGCCGCCCAGGCATCCTGATCCTCCAGCCAGGCGATGGGCGATCCGTCGTTGAAGTTCCGCACCCGCAGATTGGCCCCCAGCCACTGCTGCGAACCGATGCGTACAACGGGATACTCGTTGCCATCGATATCCCGGACAACGCGCGCATCCTCGTCCGGATCGATCTCCACGAGCGTCTCGTCCGACGAAGAGCCCGTCGTCCAATCCTCGATCACCGGCATGAGGGCAACCTCCTCGCCCTGGGACGTACGGTTGATCGTCAGCGTAAAGGTGTAGCGCTTCCCCGGCTCGAAGGTCAGATCGCGCTCCGTCGTGCAGCGGAAGTTGCGCGTGCCGATCCGGACGTTGAACAGATAGGAGCGGGCTGCGACCTCCTGCGGCGGAATGATGGCCACGACGCCGACGGCCCGATCCTCCGTCGTGCGGAACGTGCCGTGGGGCTCGATATTCACCGCAATCGAGGGTTGCGACACCTCGCCGCTCGCAAAATCGACCTGCGCCACCTGCGCCACATTCATGACGCGGACCTGCGCCCCGAGCAGCCCGGACGGATCGCTGTAGCCCGTACCGGGTTTCAGTTCGAAGTCGAGGCGGGACATCAGCCGCTTGAAATCGAGCCGGATCGCCTGCTCCGTACGGGCCGTCTGCGGCGCACGGGCCAGCATGCGGTCGCTCGTGCGGAAGGCCTCGTCGTCCCGCTGATCAATCGCCACGGAGATCTCGTAACTCGACTTGTCGGCACTCAGCCCCTTTTCGTCGTACGGGAAATAGGCGTAGAAATCCGAGGCCCCCGTATACTCCGTCGGCCAGAAACAAGGGGTGGATCCGGTGAGGGTGCCCATCGTCATGACCAGCTCCTTGTTGTTGATATACCGCGTTCCGACGAGGGCCGCCTGCGGATCGGAGGTCGACTCGACACAATACAGACCGACGGCATCCCCCTCCTCGAAGGCCGTATCCGTCGCCCGCGTACAGGGGACGATCGTCGGTTCGAAACGCAGTTCCAACTCCCCGGAGACATCGGGACGCCCCGTCGCATCGTCCGTTCCGTCGCATCCGGCCGCTCCGGCCAGCAGGGCGACACAGGCTGCATAAATCGCTATATTCGTTTTCATAACTGTTCCGTTTGAAGATTAAAAATCGTGCACGCAGCGAACCGAAAGCCCGCTGTGACGGTCTCCGACATACTGATCCAGCGCATCGCCCTGCGTCCGCAGACCGTAATAGTAGGTCATCTCGGCGGAGAAGTCACTGTCGCTCCACCAGTAGCCGTTCGTCCCGGCATAATAGAATTTCGCCACCGTGGGGTCGTTCGGATCCGCCCGCAGCGAACCGCCCGGAAGCCCTCCGAAGCCCGTCTCGTCGGTTGCCGACTCGCCGTCGGGCCATCCCTGAAGGGCCTTCAGCTGCGGAGCCACGCCGAGCCACGAACCGAAATCGTTCTGCGTGCCTCCCAGGGCGGCTCCCAGCGCATCCCAATCCTCAACGGTCGGGACATGCCACCCCTCGGGGCAGAGCTTGTGCGTACGGACCGCCGCCCGGTTATAGAGCAGACCGTAGCGTTCGCCGTTCGCCGGATCGTTCCCGTACGCGCAGCAGGCCCCCTCTTCGGATGCCATCCAGACCGTGCCGTCGGAGATCTGCTGGATCGGCGTGCCGTCGTTGTAGCGGGTCGTCCGCAGGTTGGCATCCATCCAGTACTGACGGCCGATGTGCAGAATGCCGTAGCTGTTGCCGTCGCCATCCTCCACGCTCGTCCCCGACGGAGGCAGGATCTCGTCGCCGTTCAGCGACTCATCGCCGCCCGGCACCCAGTCGGTGACCGTGACGTCGGTCTGCACGGTGACCCCCTCGAACGACTGGCTCAAAGTGAGGGTCAGCACGGCACGCCGGCCCCCCTGCAGATCCAGCTCCGAGGAGGGACGATAGTCAAACCGTTCGTCGCCCGCGAGGATCGAGACGAACGTCGTTCCGGCGGCGATCCGCTGCGGAATGACGATCGCGGAGAGCCCCGTCAGGAGACCGTCCTGCAACGTCAGTTCGCCATGCGGCGTCACGTCGACGGCCGCACCGGAAGCGGTGCAGCTACCCGTCTCGAAGGAGCAGGCCCCCTCGGTCCGGATCCCCTGCAGGGTGACCTGCGCCGCGGCAAGGTCGTCCGCCGTATAGCCGTAACCGGCCTTCAGGGCGATGTCCACACGGCTCATCGCATGGGTGAACTCCATCGGCACACTCCCCCCGACGGCCTCATAATCGGTCACCTTGCCCAGCAGCAGGTCGCAGTCCGCAAAGTCGGCATCGGCTCGCTGGTCGGCGGCAAGCGTCAACGGAAGTTCAACCGAACCCGCCTCGAGGGCCGTCTCACGATACGGAGCGTAGGCATACAGATCGAACCGGCTCCCGCCGCCCGCCGGGAAGGTGATCTCCGGCGTCGAGAGGTAGAGATCCCCCGAACGGGCAAATGCCACGTTCGAAAAGAGCCGTTCGCCGGCGAGCGCCTCCGCCCCCGCAGCCTCCTTCTGAACGACGTAAAGACCGAACGATTCGGGCGCAACGTCCGTCTGACCGCTCGCGGCCAACGGGCGGACGGCAATCCGGCCGGGTGCAACATCCGGAGCCGACGACTCCTCGTTCGTCTGGCATCCGCCGGCAAGCAGGAGCAGACTGAGGCTCCCGCTGCAAACTATTTGATGGATTCTCTTCATCTTGGTCATAGGTTTAATTTCGGTAACGGATGCAGCGGACCGAATATCCGGTGCGCTGTTGCGGCGAGGTAATCAGCACGGTCGGACGGTTGTAGTAGAGATAGAAGCCGTTGGCCTGCGAGGCGTTCACCGCCGTACTGCTCCACCAGTAACCGTAGGACTCGAAGTTCCAGTAGGTTCCGTCGTCCTCGCGCGAACCGCCGGGAAGGCCGTTGAAACCGCTGCTGTTTGTTCCCTGGTAGGCCGGGTTCTCATCGCCCTTGTACTTCCAGCCGGAGGTGCTCTTCAGCTTGTCTCCGGCCACGTCCTCGCCGCCCAGGAGCTCGATCATCATCTGAATCTCCTCGACCGACGGCACGTGCCAACCCTCCGGACACAGCTGTCCGGTCGCCACCGCATAATAGTTATACAACAGTCCGAAACCGGCAATCTGCGCCGGGTCGTTGTTCTGGTAGCAGTAGGCGACCGTCTTGTCGGCGGCGTTCTCGCCCCAGACCGTCGCATCCTCGATGCACGTAATCGGGGTGCCGTCGTTCAGCTTCGTGGTGCGCAGATTCTCGGCCATCCAGTACTGCGTCCCGATCTTGACCACCGGATAGCTGTTACCCTCGATGTCCGTCACGTTCCCGGGCATGTCGTCCCCCGGCTCGACCGTCTCGTCGATCGTCAGGCCGTCCGTCCAGTCCCGTTCGGTAACCGTCACCGAGATCGTCGGCCCCTCGACCGTCACGGCCACCTCGTAGCGTTTGCCCGAGCGGAGCTCCAGCGCCTCGCCCAACGAGTAGGCGTTCGTCGAGTTCCCGAGCTGGAGGCGGATCACCTCGTCCGCAGCCTCGATCCGCTGCGGAACCGCAATCAGCGACAGTCCGGAGAGCCGTTCGCCGTCGGAGGTCAGCGTTCCGTAGGGCCGTATCTCCCGGGGATTCGACGAAGCCGTCACACGCCCCTCGGCGAAATCCACCTCCGCCGCGGTCCGAAGAAGCATCGTCACCCGGGCATCCGCCCATCCGGACAGCGCCTCTCCGTCCGCTCCGGCGAAGGAGAGATCGATGCGCGAGAACTGCCGCTGGAAATCCATCTCGACCGCTCCCTGCCTGCCGGCCTCGACACGTGCCGTCGCCACCATCAGGTCAGACGCGGCAAAGCGCGCAGCATCCGACTGATCCTCCGCCACGGAGACGGCCGCCACAGTCGTCCCGGAGCCAAGCATCTGCGCGGCATAGGGCGCATAGGCCACAAAGGTGCTCTCCGTATCCTGATACGTCAGGGTGGAGGGCCCTTCGAACAGTTGACCCGTGCAGGTCAGTCGGGCATTGTCAATATACCGGGGTGCATCGGCCGTGAAAGAGCCCTCGACGGCATATAGGCCCAGAGTGGCCCCCTCCTCAAAGCGATCCCCGGCGGTTGAACCGTCCCACGAGACCATCTTCCCTTCGATGCGGATCGGCTCGGCCGCGACAGGCTCTGTCGAATTGTCCGAACCGTCACCGCATGCCGTCACACCGACAAGCAGTGCGCCTGCACCCGCAAGGGCAAACAGCCGCTGATAGTTGTTATGTCGTTTCATAAACCGATCGTTTTTAGTTGACTTTTACACAACGAACATACATGCCCGAGGTCATGTAATAAGAGTCGATATAGGGCGAATTGCTCAGATACAGGTAATAGGGCGTGTCGCCGCTCTTGTAGGAGGTCCAGAACCCGGCTTCCGTCATATACCAGTAGTAGCAGGAAGCGATGCCTCCGGGCAGCGCCCCGAAGCCCGAAGCATTGGTCGGATTGTAATAATCCCACCGGCTGTCGGGGGCCATCAGATCCGCGGCCGAGGGCACGGCGTCAAGCAGCGACTGCGTCTGATCCCAGTCGGGAAGGCTCCAACCCTCGGGACAAAGTTTGCCCGTATCGACCGTATAGTAATTGTAGAGAAGGCCGTAGGTCGGACGGTTATCCGGATCGTCCATGAAATCGCAGGCCGCCGGCGAAGTCTTCTCGTCCCACGACATATCGTTGCCCAGGGCTATCGGAATCTCCGTGCCGTCCGTCAGGTGGAGCGTCCTCAGATTGGCCGCCATCCATGTCAAACCTCCGATCTCGACAACGGGATACTCGTTGCCGTCGACATCCGTCACCGAGGTCGGAGCCGGATCCGGTTCCGGTTCGACGGCCGAGTCATCCTCCACACACCGTACCGACATGGCGACCCGCTTGTAATGGGTATCCATATAGGAGTACATGCTCAGATAGAGGTAGGAGGCCGGGAAGCTCTGCGTATCGTCGAAGGTGGAGCTCCAAAAATAGGCGTCGCCGAACAACCAGCTGTTGTCGAACAGCATGCCCGCCGGCAGAGCGCTGAATCCGGTCGTATTGGTCGGTTCATACATGCTGCTCCAGTTTTCGTCGGGCGCCATCAGCGAATAACTCCCCTTCATCGTGGAGAAGGGCAGCGTCTCCAGCTCCTCGCGCGAGGGGACCTTCCACCCCTTCGGGCAGAGGTTGCCCGGCTCGACCGCATAGAAGTTGTAAAGCAGACCGTAACGGTCGCGGTAGTCGGCGTTGTTCTCCGGGGCGCAGGCCGCCGGCGAAGTCAATGCAATCCACTCCTCCGTACCTCCCTCAACAACCGGAATCTCCGTTCCATCGTTGTAATGCGTCGTGCGGAGGTTGGAGGTCAACCATCGTTTTCCCGCGATTTCGACTACCGAATACTCGTTTCCGTCGGCATCGAGAACCGTCTCACCCGACGGTTCGGGACGATTGGCATCACCCACGATGACGTCCCCTTCCTGCCACTCTGCAATCTGGGTGCTCACACGAAGTGTCGGACCCTGGGATGTCATTCCGATCGTTGCGGTAAAGAGATGACTTCGACCCGATTCGAACGTAAAGTCCGAACCCGGTTTATAGGCCAATGTCTTCCCCCGGAATGTAAAATAGAGAACCGATTCACCAGCCAGGCGGGTCTGAGGAACCACGATGGCCGAAAGCCCCGAAAGCATGCCGTCACTCGCCTTCGACAGATGTCCGAAAGGCTGGATGTCGGACACATCGGAAAGCTGATCGATCTGTCCTGCATCAACATCATAACGCGCTGTCGTTGAGAATGATTTCAGCTGCACATCCACATCAAGCAACTCATCGGCCGTAACCCCTTCACCCGCCTTCACCTGAATCAGCATCTGGCTCAGCACATGGCGAAAAGAGACTGGAACGGCCTCTCCGTCGGGTATTACCTCACGGGCAACGGCTACCAGCCGGTCTGAGGTCATTCGGGCCTGCGCATCCCGTTGGTCCACAGCCACCCCGACTGCAAGCGTCGAGGAACCTGCATCAAAACCAACCGCATCATAGGGATAGTAGGCATAGAATGTATTGGGGGTCGTCGCATCCGGGAAATAGGCCGTGGCCGTCGCAATGAAACAACCGTCACGATATTCAAACTTCACGTTATCCTCCTAACGGACACCTGAAAGAGGCTGCTCTGCGCCGTTCTCCCATGGAACAACAGTCAATCCGATGGCGTCTCCCTGATCAAAAGCGGTTCCGGATACACGAGTCATGATACTCGGTGCCAACGTAATGCGGAGTTTCGAATCGAAATCCGCCACATCCGATTCCGCGGTTGTACACGACGGGGCCATCAGCAGGCCGACCGCCGACCAAAGCACAAAGCCGTACAGGGAGAGACGGGTTGTCGCTCGACACCTCGCTCTCCTGGGGTTTGGGTACAATTTATCCATAGTTAATAAAAGATTATATGAGGTGTTTGATTAAAAGAGGCAAAGATTAAATACATTCTATCAGTTTATAATATATTATAACATTAAACCGATAAAACGAAAACAAATTTATACAAAACCAGCTATTAAACAAATTTTTTTCTTGTAAAATTCCGCCTTTTTATATTTTTTTCATACATTTAAACTCGAATCAAGACACGAATGCCACCCACAAATCCAATACTATGATTCGAACTGTCAGCCCCGCATGGCTTGTCATCGGCCTTCTCTTTGCAATGCTGTTAACCGTTCAACCAACTACGGCACAATCCAATACGGCTACCGTCAGGCTGCCCGACGGATCCTCCCTGCCGGTGCAGATCCATGGAGATGCACGGTTTCATTACGAAACGACGATCGACGGCTATCCCGTCGTTCAGGGACCCGACGGATTCTATTATTACCTGACTGACTCTCAGGGGCGCTCCGTTCGCAGTGCCGTCCGGGTATCCGCCCGCAACCGCCGAACCGCCGAAGAGCTCCGGCTGCTGGCAACACTCCCCCGCGGAGTCGCCGCATCGGCCCGGCTCCGCACCCCGCAAAGTCAAACCCGTGCCGGTCTGGAGACGGGGTTCCCCACGACCGGAGACGTACGGTCGCTGGTTATCCTGGTCAATTTCAACGACGTGACCTTCACTACAGCCGGCCCGCAGCGCGCCTTTGAACGCATGCTCAACGAAAAGGGTTACAGCGACAACGGCGCCATCGGAAGTGCCCGCGACTACTATCTCCAGAACTCCGGAGAACGGTTCCGTCCGACCTTCGATGTCGTCGGCCCATTCACGCTGGACCACCCTGTCGCCTATTACGGCGCCAACACGGACTATAGAGATCCCAACGCCGAAAAGATGATTGTCGATGCCTGCCGCAAGGCCGCTGCAGCCGGGGTTGACTTCGCGCAGTATGATCTCGACAATGACGGGAAAATTGACAACGTCTTCGTCTATTATGCCGGATACAACGAATCCGAAGGCGGCGGTTCGAATACCGTCTGGCCCCATCGGGGCGAAGTATCCGACTCGGGCGAAACCTTCAACGGGAAGACGCTCTGCGTCTATGCCTGCACCTCGGAGCTGAGCGGCTCGGAAGGGTTTGACAGCCGCATGGCCGGCATCGGAACCTTCTGCCACGAATTCGGCCACGTCCTCGGATGGCCCGACTTCTACGATACCGACGGCAGCGACTCCGGAACGGGCAGCGGCATCTTCAACTGGTCGCTCATGTGCCGCGGCAGTCTGAACGACGGCGGACGGATCCCGCCCGCCCTGACGGCCGTGGAGCGCATGCTGGCAGGATGGCTCACCCCGACCGTACTGAGTCGATCGGGCGATTACACGCTGCAGCCGATCCAGGAGAACGAGGCCTGTCTGATCAGAACCGACACGGAGGGGGAGTTCTTCCTCCTGGAGAACCGCCAACTGACGGGGTGGGACCAGGCCCTCAAGGGGCACGGGCTGCTGATCTACCACGTCGACCGCTCCCAACGGCTGGTCGAAGGCTACACGGCTCTCGACCGCTGGATCTACAACATTCCCAACAACATCGCGGCCCACCCCTGTCTACGTCTGATCACGGCCCGACCCGATTCGGGAGAGGGGTACGAAGCCTTCATGCCCTATCCCGGCCAGACCGGCAACCGCGAATTCTCGGCCTCGAGCCGTCCGGCAGCCCGCAGCTGGTCCGGAGCCCCGCTCCCCGCCGAGGTGTACGACATCACCGAAACGACGGACGGAACCATCCGCTTCTCGGTGCGCATGGCCGCCGGCAGCATCGAAGAGCTCCGCATCGAGGGCCGCGAACGGGCCATCGTCGGGGATACGGTGCAGATGCGGGCCGTGATCTCGCCCGAAGGGGCATCCGGTGATCTGGAGTGGAGCAGCGACAACGAAGCCGTGGCCACGATCGATGTCCGGAGCGGAACGGTTACCTGTCTGAAGAGCGGCGAGACGACCATTCGGGTCACCGCCCCCTCGACGGGTGCCTCTGCCGGATTCCAGCTCTCGGTCGTGGAGGGGACGCTGCTGCGCGGCCGCGTCTGGAACAGCGCGAAGAGTCCGCTGGAAGGGGTCCGCATCGAACTGAGCGACCAGTCCGGTGAGTGTCTGGCCACCTTCACGAGCGATGAAGAGGGGTGCTTCGCCAGTGGCGAAAACGAGGTGTCAGAAGGGAGTTATTCGCTGCAGCTTCGCGGAGAGGGGTATCCCGCACAGGCTGTCGCCGCACGGATCGGGGCGGGAACAACACGGCTTGATCTGACGCTGCAACAGTTGGAGGAGATGGATCGCGGTGATGCCGATTTCGAGGTCTCCGTACAACCGTTCCAGAACTCGGTCTACATCGACTGGAGCAGCTCCGACGCAACCCGCTGGACGGTGGAGTGGCGCCCGATGGAGACGGCCTTCTACGCCGGATCCCGCAGCGTGGAAACGCCGCAGATCGATATCGACGGATTGTCGCCCCGGTCGGAATACGCCGTCCGGATCACCGAATCCGACGGAGCCGAATCAAAATACAGGATGGTCTACTTCTCAACGGCCGAGCCTCTGGGACGCTTTACCGGCATGGCCCTGCAGGCGGAGTACGAGACCGACACGCCGGTACTGCTGAAAGCCGTCAACATCCCGGACGGTGCCCGCCAGGAGTGGTTTATCGACGGAGAGGCCGTAAGCCAAAACAGCGTCCGACTCCCCGCCGGAGAGCATGAAGTCGAACTGCACATCTCGACCTCCGGCCACACCGAAATCATCACGAAATACATCACGGTAAAATAAAACAGTCTGCATCGAACATGAAACGATCCATCCTCCATATCCTCGCGCAACTCTTCGGAATCGTCCTCGTCGCAAGCCTTCCGACGGCCTGCGCCAACAACGGCGACATGGGCTCGAACTCTCCCGCCTGTGAAGCCTTCCTTGCCTCCGCCGTCCAATACGGCATCTACGGAGGCGGGACCCCGGTGCGGATCTTCCAACGAACAGAAGATCAGATCGTCCGCGACAGCGAAGGAACCACGCTCCGCATTCAGGATACGGAGCAGATCAGCGTATTGAACTGTACCTTCTCGGCCCGTCCGCAGGTCGGAGCAGCCGTCACGGTACGATACGAAGGGGTGGGGATTCCGCTGACGGCCGGCAGCGCCGAATTTCAGGCTCTGAAGAGCGAAGGAACGCGAATCTGGCTCTGGAACGAAAAGTTGGGGATCGGTATCGTGGCCGACAACCGTTGAAACTTCCTGTCGGTCTCGGCACAAGGAAAGGGGAGAACGGTTTCCAATCCACGAAACAAGCGGGCGCAGCATTCGGAAGAAGATGCTGCGCCCGTTGTTGGTAAGGCTGTCTCGGTCAGCGGAGGCAAATCGGAAGCGGATCAGAGGCAGGGCAGAAGCGGGTCGAAGGCAGACCGGATCTTCCCGCTACTTCTCCAACAGGGCATGACGATAGCCCTGGATCCGGTTCCAGTCGCCCCGCGTGAAGTCCGGGATCGCTACCGGCATGCTGTTGTGCTCGAGCGACAGTGCCGTCAGCGCCCCGATACACGACCATTCAGCCGCATCGTAGACATCCTGATCCGACGGCAAGCCGTTGCGCAGGCAGTAGATCAGCCGGTAGTCCATGATAAAGTCCATCCCGCCATGGCCGCCAACCTCACGGGCCTTCGCCTCCAGCTCCTTCGTGATCGGATGCTTGTATCGCTCCATCAGCGCCTTACGAACCTCCTCCGGCACGAAACTGTGCGCACTCAGGTTCTCGTGGTCCGGAACCTCCGAAGCCGTCAGCTGCTCCGGCTCGAAGGCATAGCCCTCGATCGGATACTTGTTGGCAAAACCCTTCGTCCCGGTCACCTGGTACATCCGGCTGTAGGGACGCGGCGTATAGACGTTATGTTCGAGCAGGATCGTACGGCCCCGTTCGGTCTTGATCAGCGTCAGCGTATGGTCGCCGTTGGCAAAGCGGTCGGCCCCCATCTTCTCCCGCGCAATCGCCAGCCCGTTGACCGACGGCGTATCCATCGAGACCAGGTAGTTCATCCGATCACCGCGATGGATATCAAGCAGTTGGCAGGCCGGACCCAGTCCGTGGGTGGCGTAGACATCGCCCCGGTGCTGCTGGTCGAACGACAGCCGCCAGTTCCCCTGGTAGTAGTCCCAGAAGGGCTCGAGGTTGTGGATATAAGACCCCTCGGCGTGGAGTAGCTCCCCGAAAAGCCCCTGCTGGGCCATGTTGAGCGTCGTCAGCTCGAAAAAGTCGTAGACGCAGTTCTCGAGCATCATGCAGTGACGGCGGCTCTTCTCGGCCGTGTTGACCAGCTGCCAGCACTCCTCGAGCGACGTGGCCGCCGGAACCTCCACCGCCACGTGCTTGCCCTGCTCCATGGCGTAGACCGCCATCGGAACGTGCAGCTGCCACGGCGTGCAGATATAGACCAGATCCAGATCCTCTCGCTCGCAGAGCGCCTTCCACCCGTCATCCCCGCTGTAGGAGGCCGCCGCCGGAAGACCGCGCCGCGTCAGGATGGCCTGCGCACTGTCGACCCGCTCGGGGTAGAGGTCGCACAAGGCCCGGATCGACACGCCGTCGAGGTGGGTGAAGCGCTCGACCGCCCCCGGCCCGCGCATGCCCAGCCCGATGAAGCCCACGCGGACCGTATCCATCGGTTCGCACCGCAGCCCCAGCACCGACTGTTGGCCCGCTTCGCGTTCGGGAACTTCCGTTACGAGAATTCCATCCTCGATCCGGTACCCCTCCGTACCGCGGCACGCACTCAGCAGAAGCCCCACCGCGGCGCACCACAAAACAAGGTATCTCTTCATTGTTCAGACAGTTTGGTTCGTTGTACGACAAATGTAGGAAATATTTTGAAATATGCGCGCGTTTGACTACTTTTGCGGTCATAAAAATCACCTTCCATGTTGCGCAGATTTGCAGCGGTAATCCTTTCGGCCATCCTGCTCGCTCCGGGTTGGCTCGGACTCTCGGGCATGACGCTCTTTGCGGGTTTCGTACCCCTGCTGTGGATCAGCGACTCATACGGCCCCTCGCGCCGCGACTGGTGGCGCATGTTCGGGTGGGCAACCCTGGCGTTCGTCCTGTGGAACGCGCTGACCGTCTGGTGGATCTGGTACGCCACGCCCGTCGGGCCCGTGGCCGCCACGCTCGCCTCGACCACCCTCAACCTGATTGCATTCATGCTCTTCCATACCGTCTCGAAGCGGGCCCACAAGGCACTGGCATACGTCACGCTCGTCGCCGCATGGATCACCACCGAGTACTGGTACACCGTCGGCGACTTCTCCTGGCCGTGGCTCATCCTCGGAAACGGCTTCTCGCACGAAGTCTGGGCCGTGCAGTGGTATGAATACACCGGCGTATTCGGCGGCTCGCTCTGGGTGCTGGTGGTCAACATCCTCCTCTTCGAGGCCTGGA
Source organism: uncultured Alistipes sp. (assembly GCA_938014215.1). Classification (GTDB taxonomy): domain Bacteria; phylum Bacteroidota; class Bacteroidia; order Bacteroidales; family Rikenellaceae; genus Alistipes. The sequence goes on from CALLRW010000002.1 coordinate 49,363, forward strand.
AGGCCCGCCGAAACCTCCGCAAGTGGGGGAGCGTCGTGGCGGCCATCGCCCTGCCGATGATCCTCTCGGCGGTCGTCCGCGGCTGCTGGAAACAGCCCGGCGAAGGGGCGGTCCGCGTCAGCATCATCCAGCCCAATGTCGACTGCTACGACAAGTTCCACGGCGACAGCGAATGGCAGGAGCAGAATATCCTCCAGCTGCTGGGCGAAGTCCCCGGCGACGCTCAATTCATCCTGCTCCCCGAAACCGCCGTCCCGGGATACTACAACGAACCCCTCCTGAGCGACTACCCCTGGGGAGCAGGCGATGAGGCCGGCCTCTTCTGGCAGCAGCTGCGCGATTCGCTCTGTCGGAACCATCCCGGAGCCCTGCTCGTCACCGGAGCCAACACCCTGCGCCACTACGCCGCCGGAGCTCAGACCGAAACGGCCCGACGCGACCGGTTCGGAAACGGCTATTACGACGTCTTCAACTCGGCCGTGGGGCTCGATTCGACCGGCCGCATGCAGCTGCACCACAAGGGTCGGCTCGTCATCGGCGTCGAAAACACCCCGACGTGGGTCTTCGACGTGCTGCGCTTCCTGGTCATCGACCTGGGCGGCGTCGTCGGCCAGATCGGCAAGGGTCAGCACGGCACCGCCTTCGATCACGACGGCGTGAGCGTCGGCCCCGCCATCTGTTACGAGGGGCTCTACGGCGACTTCTACGGCGACTTCGTCCGCCGCGGCGCCCAGTTCATGGCCATCGTCTCGAACGACGGCTGGTGGGGCGATACCCCCGGGTACCGCCACCTCTTCTCGATCTCGCGCCTGCGCGCCATCGAACACCGCCGCGCCATCGCCCGGTCGGCAAACACCGGTCAGTCGGGATTCATCTCCCCGCTGGGCGACGTGGGCCAGACGATGGGCTGGGAAGAACGCGGCGTCCTCTCGGCCGAGGTGCCCCTCAACTCCCAGATGACCTTCTATACGCGCTACGGCGACTACGTGGCGCGCATCGCGGAATACGTCCTGCTGCTCTCGGTACTCTACTTCGTGGCCTACCGGATCAAACGGCGAAACTATCTTGTGAAATAAAAACCTTTTGCTGTCATGAACTATAACCAGACTCTCGAATTCCTCTTCCAATCGTTGCCCGCCTTCGAAACCCAGGGCGCAACGGGTTACAAGCCGGGATTGGAGCGAATCTCCGCATTCTGCCGGCACATCGGAAACCCCCAGCGGAACTTCTTCACGATCCATGTCGCCGGAACCAACGGCAAAGGCTCCGTGGCTCACATCATCGCCTCCGTCCTGCAGCAGGCCGGATACCGAACCGGACTCTTCACCTCACCCCATCTGGTCGACTTCCGCGAACGGATCCGTGTCGACGGCGAGATGATCCCCAAACAGAAGGTCGTCAACTTCGTCGACAAGCACCACGACAAGATGGTCGAACTCGAACTCTCGTTCTTCGAAATGACCGCCGCCATGGCCTTCGACTACTTCGCCCAGAGCGATGTCGAGGTCGCCGTCATCGAAACCGGCCTCGGCGGCCGCCTCGATGCCACGAACATCATCGTCCCGATCCTGAGCGTCATCACCAACATCGGACTCGAACACACCGCCCTGCTCGGCGATACGCTCCAGAAGATCGCCCGCGAAAAGGCCGGCATCATCAAGAAGAGCATCCCGGTCATCATCGGCGAAGCCGACCCGCGCTACAACGAGGTCTTCGAACAGGTGGCCGCCGCCAACAAGTCGCGCGTCATCTATGCCGAACAGGAGTTCTCCTGCGAGGAGCACCACCGCGAAGGCGACCGGCAGTGCTTCCGCCTGCGCCGAAACCGCGACAACCAGGAGTTCGATGCCGAACTCGACCTGCAGGGCGACTACCAGTGCCGCAACATCGTCACCGCCTCGGCCGCCGTCGACTTCCTCCACGAGGAGACCCCGCTGACCATCTCGCGCCGCGCCTATCTCGAGGGCATGCGCAACGCCGCAGCCAACACCTCGCTGATGGGCCGCTGGCAGAAGATCGGCGACGCCCCGCTGACGATCTGCGACACGGGACACAACGCCCACGGAATCGCCTGGGTGGCCGAACAGCTCAAGGCGACGCCCCACAAGGAGCTCTACTGCGTCATGGGATTCGTCCGCGACAAGGATCTGGCCCACATTCTGCCGCTGCTCCCGCGCGAAGCCCACTATATCTTCACCCAGGCCCGTTCGGAACGGGCTCTGCCGGCTGCCGACCTGACCGCCAAGGCCGCCATCTACGGCCTGCAGGGCGAAACCGTCGAGCAGGTGGCCGATGCCGTACGGCGGGCCCGCGAACTGGCCGCGCCCGACGACATGATCTTCATCGGCGGCAGCACCTACGTCGTGGCCGAGGCCCTCTAACCCGCGCCCAATCCGCCCCGACCCGGGCACAATCCGCCCCGGGCTGCCTCTGACCCGCTCCCGACCCGGCAGCACGAAGATCCCGCCCCCCGGAAAAAAGAGACGTCCGGAACCTGTTCAGGTTCCGGACGTTTTCGTCAGGCCTCTCCCATCTTGGGCCCCGTATCGGGTATCGGATTCGGAGTCGGAATTTCAATCTTGCCCACGTTGCTCTCGTAACGCACGATGTTGTCCTGCAACGAACGAAGCAGCCGCTTGGCATGTTCCGGCGTGAGGATGATGCGACTCTTGACGCGCGCCTTCTGCACGCCGGGAAGCACCGTCGCAAAATCAATGATGAATTCCGAGGTGGAGTGCGAAATGATCGCCAGGTTCGAATAGTTGCCCTGGGCCACCTCATCGTCCAGATCGAGGTCAATACCGAATTGTTTCATCTCTGCCATATCCTTCGGAAGATTTGGTTTTTGCAAAAATAACGGCTTTATCCCCTCGATATGCAATCCCAAAGCCAAAGTTTTCGATTTTTTATCAACAGTTCCGACCCGACGACCAACCCGAAATTCCCTTTTTTCGTTTTTCTTGCCGCGGATATTGCGCTTTTTCGTATCTTTGTCGTCTAAACCCCTGTATCCGGAAATATGGCATTCGAGATCGTTGAAACCCTGTTCCGCGGGATCTGCGTGGGTGTCGCAGCTTCCATTACCGTCGGCCCCGTAGCCGTATTGTGCATCCAGCGGACCCTCTCCAAAAGCAGACGCTCCGGAATCGTCTCGGGCATCGGCGTAGCCTGTGCCGACACCTTCATGGCCATGGCCGCCCTCTTCTTCTACTCGATGCTCCAAACCCAGATCGAGCAGTACAACACCCTCCTGAGGGTCATCGGCGGAATCTTCGTCGTCATCGTCGGCGTCTTCATCTTCGCCCAGAACCCCGTCCCGCAAATCCGCCGCAACCGCGCCGGAAAAACCTCCCTCTGGCAGGATTTCGTCTCCATCTTCGGACTGACGATCGCCAATTTCATCATGGTGGTCCCCTACATCCTCGCCTTCTTCGCCGTCTTCAAAATCTCAAGCGGCGAAATGACCGACCATACCGTCGGCGGATTCTTCCGCGCCCTGTTCGTCATCGCCGGATTCTTCTGCGGAGCCTCCGCCTGGTGGACCCTGCTGGCCTGCGTCATCAACCTCTTCCGCCGCCGTTTCCGACCGCGCCACATGCTCACCATCAACCATGTGGCCGGCATCATCATCGGCGTGCTGGGCATCTATACCATATTATCCACCTTTTTTGACATCTTCCCCAATGTCGGACACTAACACCAACAAAAAGATCATAATCGCCGTCGACGGATTCTCCTCCTGCGGCAAAAGCACCTTCGCCAAGGCCATCGCCGCTCGGCTGGGCTACATCTTCATCGACACCGGCGCCATGTACCGCGCCGTAACCCTCTACGCCCTCGAACACGGCGCCATCCGTTCGGGCATGGTCGACGAAGAGGCCGTCGTACGACTCCTGGACGATATCTCGATCACCTTCCGATTCAACCCCGAACGCGGCGCCAGCGACATCTATGTCAACGGCGATCTGGCCGAGGGCAAGATCCGCACGATCGAGGTCTCGAACTGCGTGAGCCAGGTCAGCGCCATCCCCCAGGTGCGCCACAAGCTGGTGGCCATGCAGCAGGAGATGGGGCGTCAGCGCGGCGTGGTGATGGACGGCCGCGACATCGGCACGGTCGTCTTCCCCGATGCCGAACTGAAGCTCTTCATGACGGCCGACCCTGAGGTGCGGGCCCAGCGCCGATACAGGGAGCTCCGCGAAAAGGGCATGGAGGTCTCGCTTGAGGAGATCGAACGCAACGTCCGCGAACGAGACAAGGCCGACATGAGCCGCGCCGTCTCGCCGCTGCGGCAGGCCGAAGATGCCGTCGTTCTGGACAACAGCCACATGACCGTCGACGAACAGATGAAGTGGTTCCTCGAACTCTTCACCCGCGTCACCGGTCAGCAGCCCAAATACGGAAAATAGCCATGCGCATCGAAATCGACGAAAAATCGGGATTCTGCTTCGGCGTGGTCCGCGCCATCACCCAGGCCGAAGAGGCCCTCGCCGAAGGCGGCACGGTCTACTCGCTCGGCGACATCGTCCACAACCGCATCGAGGTGCAGCGCCTCGAAGAGCTCGGACTGCGGACCGTCACCCACGCCGAGATGCCTGAAATCGCCGGCAGCCGGCTCCTCATCCGCGCCCACGGAGAACCCCCGACCACCTATGCCGAGGCACGGAAGTTGGGGATTCGCGTCATCGATGCCACCTGTCCGGTCGTCGCCCGGCTCCAGCGCCGCGTCATGAAGGCCCACGAGGAGATGCGCCCCGTCGGCGGACAGGTCGTCATCCTCGGAAAACGCGGACATGCCGAGGTCGTGGGGCTCACGGGGCAGGTCGACGCCCCGACCATCGTCATCGAACGGGCCGAGGATCTGCAGCTGATCGACTTCTCGCGGCCGATCCACTTCCTCTCACAGACCACCCAGAGCATCGCCCTCTTCGAGGAGCTCGGTGCCGAGATGAAGCGACGGGCAGCGGATCCCGACCGGGTGCGCATCGACGACACGATCTGCCGCCAGGTGGCCAACCGCGAGCAGTATCTCACGGAGTTCGCCGCACGGTTCGATGTCGTGATCTTCGTCTGCGGCCGCAAGTCCTCGAACGGAAAGGTCCTCTCGGAGGTGTGCCGCCGGGCAAACCCCAGAACCCATGTCGTCGAGGAGGCCGCGGAGATCGACGCCGAATGGTTCGACGGCGCCGGAAGCGTCGGAATCTGCGGCGCGACGTCCACCCCCAAGTGGCTCATGCAGGTCGTCGCCGAAGCCGTCGCCGAGAAGACCCGCCCGCAGAAAGAGGCATAATACACGAAAACAACCAATACCGAAAACCATGAAATACTTCATCCGTTCGTTAAAATATTTCTGCGCACTGTGCGTTCTATGTGCGGTGATCATGTACCTGAACCAGTTGGCCGGGACCGCCCGTCTCACCGTCGGAGAGACCTTCTACGTGATGTTCCACACCACACGCGGCATGCTGCTGCCGGTGGTGATCGTCGTCCTGGCGGCCCTCTATCCCAAATTCGGGTTCATCGTGCGGCAGGTCGAGGGCGACATCGACGAAAACCGCCAGCAGATCCTCAATGCCTTCCAGTCGGAGGGATACTCGCTCCGCAGCGATGAGGAGGGCGTGATGACCTTCCGGGCCGACAACTGGAGCAAAAAACTCCTCCTGCTCGGAGAAGACGAACTGAAAGTTTCACAATACGGACAATGGATCCGCATCGAGGGGATTCGCCGCAGCGTCGCCCGCGTGCAGTATCGCCTCGATTCGTATCTGGAGATGTGCAAGCGCGATGAATAACAGAAAATACCGCCCGCTGATCGTGACCGCTGCGGCCGTGGCCGTAGTCGTCCTGACGATCTTCGCCGCCCGAAACGACTTCGGGCTCGGCCGCAACATGGAGATCACCGTCAACATGATGCGCGAACTCTCGCTCAACTATGTCGACAAGGTCGATCCCGACAAACTCATGGAGGGGGCCGCCGCCGGCATGGTGAGCGATCTGGACCCCTACACGGAGTACATCCCCGAGAAAAACATGCAGGATTTCGAGCTGCTGACCACCGGCAAGTACGGCGGAATCGGCGCCCTGATCCGCCAGAAGGAGGATTACGTCCGCATCGCACAGCCCTATCAGGGCTCGCCGGCCGACCGCGCCGGGCTGCGAATCGGCGACAAGATCCTCGCCATCGACGGAAAGGATGCCCGCGGCTTCACCACCGAGGAGGTCTCCTCGCGGCTGAAGGGGCAGCCCGGCAGCAAGGTCCGCGTCACGGTCGAACACCTCGACGGCTCGCAGCAGACCGAAGCCATCCGCCGCGAACGTATCGCCATCCCCGGGGTCCCCTATGCCGGATGGGTGGCCGACGGGATCGGTTACATCCGCCACAACGACTTCACCGAAGGGTGTTACGAGGAGATGCGCGCCGCCATCGAACGGCTCCGCAGCGAGGGCGAGCTGAAGGGGCTCGTGCTCGACTACCGCTCGAACGGCGGCGGAATCATGCAGGAGGCGGTCAAGATCGTCGGCCTGTTCGTCCCGAAAGGCACCGAGGTGGTCAGCACCAAGGGCCGCACCGAAGATTCGAAACAGGTCTACCGTACGCAGTCGGAACCCGTACTGCCCGACCTGCCGCTCGTCGTGCTGGTGAACAGCGGGACGGCTTCGGCCGCCGAAATCGTCGCCGGATCCCTGCAGGACCTCGACCGCGCCGTGCTCATCGGCCAGCGCAGCTTTGGAAAGGGCCTCGTGCAGTCGACCCGCCCGCTGGGGTACAACACCATGCTCAAACTCACCACGGCCAAATACTACATCCCCTCGGGACGCTGCATCCAGGCCATCGACTACTCCCGCTCGCAGGAGGGGGCCGTCCGAACGGTGCCCGACTCGCTCATCTCGGAGTTCAAGACCCGCGCCGGAAGAAAGGTCTATGACGGCGGCGGAATTATGCCCGACATCCGCATCGATCCGGAATACATCTCGCGTTTCGCCATGACGCTCTACGCCCTGGGATTCATCGAGGATTTCGGCGACGAGTACACCCGCCGTCACCCCGGACAGCAGATCGACATTCGCACCTTCTCGATCACGGACGACGACTACGCGGACTTCGCCGCCTTCATGAAGGACAAGAAGGTCCCCTACGAGTCGGATACGCGACAGGCCCTCAAGGCCCTGAAAAAGGCCGCCGAGGAGGATCGTTTCGCCGACCTGAAGGAGCGGTTCGAAAAACTCGAGGCCGAGCTGAAGGATGATACGCAGACCAATCTGGAGACCTATCGCGAACAGGTCGTGGAGACGATCAACAACGACATCGTGATGCGCCACGGCTATCAGGCCGGCGTCATCGAACACTCGCTGCCCGGCGACTCCGGCGTGCAGCGGGCCATCGAGGTGCTGAACGATGCCGCAGAGTATACGCGCATCACCTCGGAGCAGGATACCGCCCGGAAATAAACACCCGCAAAAACCGTAAAGGTCATGAAATTCCATGCGCAGAAATTCTCGTTCCGGAACCGGGTCGTCGTCATCATCGTCGGCGTCCTGCTCGGAACCCTGTCGCTGCTCTACACCAACGACATGGCCCGAAAACTCAAGGGAAAGGAGCAGCACGACGTCGCCCTCTGGGCCCACGCCATGGAACGCGTCAGCCGCGATGTGCTCGGGACGATTCAGGATCCGCTGGTCGCCGACATCATGTCCAACGGAAACAACATCCCGTTCATCATCACCAACGAAAACCTCGAGGTGGTCAACTCGCACCTCGTCCCCGAAAAGATCATCGACCACCCCGACCGGCTCCGCAAACAGCTCGACAAGTTCATCTCCGAAAATCAGCCCATTCCCGTGCGCTTCCGGTTCTCGTCGGAGCACTACCTGCTGATCTTCTACGGAAAGTCGGCCCTGCTCAAGTCGCTCTACTACTTCCCCTACATCCAGATCCTCGTCATCACGGCATTCATCGCCCTGGGATTCATCGCCTTCCGTTCGTCGAAACACGACGAGCAGAACCGCGTCTGGATCGGTCTGGCCAAGGAGACCGCCCATCAGCTGGGAACCCCGACCTCGTCGCTGCTCGGGTGGATCGAGTATCTCCGTTCGCAGGATATCGACCAGACGGCCGTCGAGGAGATGAACAAGGATCTGGCCCACCTGCTGAAGATCACCGACCGGTTCTCGAAAATCGGTTCAGAAACCCCGCTCACCCCCGAAAACATCAACGAGGTGGTCGGCGAGTCGGTCATGTACTTTCGCAAACGCATCCCGCGGAACGTCACGCTCGACTACAACGGTCTGGCCATCGCCCCGGTGCAGGCCAACATCAATGCCGCCCTGTTCGAATGGGTGGTCGAAAACCTCATGAAAAACTCGCTCGACGCCCTGCAGGGCCACGGCGCCATCGAGGTCAAGATCTCGTCGGACGACAAACACGTGATGATCGACGTCAAGGATACCGGAAAGGGGATCCCCAAAAGCAACTGGAAGCGGATCTTTGAGCCGGGATTCACCACAAAGACCCGCGGATGGGGACTCGGCCTCTCCCTCTCGCGACGCATCGTCGAGGAGTATCACCAGGGTAAGATCGCCGTCATCGAGTCGGAGATCGGCAAGGGTACGACCATCCGGATCACCCTCAAACGCACCTTCGCGGCATGATCGCAACGCATCCATACAGCGTCCCGGCTCAGACCTCCGCCGGGGCCGATACGCTGCACGGCAGCCCGGCAACAACCGCTGCGGGCCAACATCGGGTCCCGCAACGGAACCGGACCGATACGCTGCACGGCAGCCCGGCAACAACCGCTGCGGGCCAACATCGGGTCCCGCAACGGAACCGGACCGATACGCTCGGAGCCATACGGAGTGATTCGCTCGCTGCCGGAGCCGACTCCGCCGCACGGATGCAGGGCGATACGCTCCGCCTGCGGGGCGATTCGGTCTGCTTCATGCAGGGTGATTCGCTGGTCTACGCCCGGATCGGGGAGTGGCCGCACGAGGCCGATTCCATCCAGAAAGGCCCCTGGCGCGATACCACCGCAACGGCCCTCTTCGGCAGCGAGTCCTGCACGGTACAGCCCGCCGGAATCGAACGCCCCGTCGGCGAATCGCTCACCGACAACGCCGTCTTCCAGGGGTTCGTCCTGCTGCTGGCCGCCACCTACGCCACGCTCCTATACCGCAATCTGGGCGATGTCAAGACACTCCTGAGCCGCATCTTCCGCGATACGGCATCCAGCAAACGCATCGCCGAAGAGCCCGGCAGCAGCGGATTCTCCCGGTTCCTGAACGTCACAACGGCCATCGGCATGCTCTTCATGGGGGTCATCGTCGTCAAGTACGGCGACACGCTCCTCTCCGCCGAACTCGGCCGGGCCCTCTCTCACGGAGCCGTACTCGCACTGAGCCTGCTCGCCACGCTGGCCTGGTGCGGCGTGGTGATCTTCCAGGCCGTGATCATCCGCATCATCGCGGCCGTCACCCTCTCGCAGCCATTCATCGCCCAACTCTCCCTGCTGCGAAGAACCTACTTCGCCCTCGGGGTCATCATCACCTCTCCCACGCTGCTCCTCTTCGCCCTCTGCCCCCGCGGAACCGGCGGCGCATGGTTCATCGTCGGAGCCGTCGAACTGATCATAACGGCCGTCCTGTACCTTCGGGAATCGCTGAATCTCTTTATTTCTAAAAAAATTTCGATTTTGCTCTGGATTTTGTACCTTTGCACCGTGGAAGTCTTCCCAATCAGCCTATTATGGCTCCTTGCGGCAAGATGATATTACAAAGACAAAAACCTAAACATCCGCAACTTTGAAAGTAAAGAGTGTACTGGTTTCGCAGCCGAGGCCCGCAGTAATCGAAAAGTCCCCGTTCTACGAATTGTCCCAGAAATACCAGGTAGAGGTGGCCTACAAGCCATTCATCCGGGTAGAAGGCGTCTCCCTGAAGGAGTTCCGTGCCCAAAGGGTCGAGATACTCACGCACACCGCAGTCATATTCACCTCGCGGACGACGGTCGACAGCTTCTTCCACATCTGCGAAGAGGCCCGTATCACCGTGCCGGAAACCATGAAGTACATCTGCCAGACCGAGGCCGTGGCCCTCTACCTGCAGAAGTACATCGTCTACCGCAAACGCAAAATCTCGTTCGCCGACGGTTCGTTCACCTCGCTCGTCGAGCTCATCATCAAACACAAGGAGGAGAAGTTCCTCCTCGCCCTGAGCGAACCCCACAAACCCGAACTCCCCGAAACACTCGCCAAACTCAAACTGGCGGTCGACCCCGTAATCCTGGCCCGTACGGTAGCCAGCGATCTCGAGGCCCTGAAGATGGAGGAGTATGACCTGCTGGCTCTCTACTCCCCGTCGGATGTGAAGGCACTGGTCGAAAAGTTCGGAAACGAAGGTCTCCCGGCCGTCGCCGTCTTCGGCGAGGGAACCCTCAAGGCAGCTCTCGAAGCCGGTCTGACCGTCCTGGCAAACGCCCCGACTCCGGAGGCCCCCTCGATGGTCAAGGCCATCGACCTCTTCCTGCAGAAGGTCGAAAAGGGCGAGGAGATCTCCCCCGTCGAGCTCGTCACCGACGCCCGGAAGGAGGAGTTCATCCGCACGCAGCAGCACAAGCTCGCCAAAAAGAGCCGTGTCCGCCGTACTCCCGCCGCCGAAAGCCGCAAATAGTGGCCGTACCCCTGAAAAAAACAAACAACATGTCCGCGCACTCGCTATCCCGCAACGAAAGACTTCGCTCGCTGGGGGCGGTGCGCCGACTTTTTGAGTCGGGGCAGAGCGGATTCATCTTCCCGTTCCGGTATGTCTGGTTCGCAGAACCCGACACCCGGCGCTCGGTCGAAGTACTCTTCTCCGTCCCCAAAAAGTTCCACAAAAGGGCCAACAAGCGCAATCTCGTCCGCCGACGGACCAAGGAGGCTTATCGACTCCAGAAGCAGATCCTGACCGACGGCGAAGCCCCGCTGAACCTCGATCTGGCCCTCATCTACTCCTCGAAAGAGGTCCTCTCCGCAAAAACCATCTCCCATGCCGTCCGACGGATTCTGGAATCGGTTGCCGAGCATCTTTAAGCGGATCTGCGCACTGCCGCTCATCCTATTGGTCCGCTTCTACCAGCTCTGCATCTCGCCCCTGACACCTCCATCGTGCCGGTTCACCCCCACCTGTTCGCAGTACGCCCTCGAGGCGCTGCGCAAGTACGGCCCCCTGAAGGGTCTCTGGCTGACAATCCGGCGGCTTGCGCGTTGTCATCCCTGGGGTGGCAGCGGGTATGATCCCGTTCCGTAAAGCGAGAAAAGAGGGCTGCGATCCGGGAATGCGCCAAAGAGGAGGCAAAACGGGTGGCTGAACGGGAGGCTGAACGGGAAATCCCGCAGCGCGAAGATGCCGGCAACACTCCAGGAGGGCCTTTTGCGGGCCGTCAGGCCGCGTGAACGTCCCGGAAAGGGTAGATACTGAAGAGGATCGGAAAGGCGGCAAAAAAGGGCCGATCCGTCACCGGACCGGCCTGAAAAAGTTGCGTCACTCACACGATTCGAATTCATCTGTTCCGAGCGCAAAGATCGTACCCTTTCCCCGCAAAAACAATCGCGACCCCAACTGTTCGGATCGCGATTTCAATTTTTACGCCCGAAAGGAACAGACAGCGATCCGTCAGAGGAGGAAAAGGGACGATGCCGTCGGAGGAGGCAGGGGCATAATCGGGCCCAATCCGGGATCCGTCAGGGGTGAAGACAGGACAATGCGGTCGGGAAAGGACAGTCGGGAAAGGACAAACGAGAAGGGCCGGTCGGGAAGGGCCGTCCGCTATACAGCCCGGTCAGTCGCTCAGATCGGCACACCGCTCGGCCGGAGTCTCGAACTCGAGCGTGGCATGCGAAATCCCCGCCTCGTGCAGCAGTGCCTTGAGCTCGTGTTTGATGCGCTCCTGCGACGCCAGGTCCGTCACCACAACGTGGGCCGTCAGAGCATTCTCCGTCGTACTGAGGGCCCAGACATGAATGTGATGCACCGCTTGCACCCCCTCGACGGAGGAGATCTGCCGGCCAAGCTCCGCAACATCGAGCCCCGCGGGAACCCCGTCGAGCGACAGGCGCAGGCTGTCACGCGTCAGCGACCAGACCGACACGACGATCACCCCGGCCACGACCAGTCCGACAATCGGATCGATCAGCGTCCAGCCCGTCCACGAAATCACCACCCCCGAAAGCAGTACACCCACCGAAACCAGGGCATCGGCCGCCATGTGGAGATAGGCGCCGCGTACGTTCAGATCGCGTCGGCGATCCTTCATGAAGAGCCAGGCCGTAAAGCCGTTGACCACGACGCCGATCCCCGCCGTCCAAGCCACCGCCCCGCCCACGACGGGCGTCGGATGGAGCATCCGGCCGATACTCTCGGCGATGATAACCCCCACGGCGATGAGCAGAATCACCGAGTTCAGCAGCGAAATAAGCACCGTGCTCTTCTTGTACCCGTAGGTATAGCGCGGCGTGGCGTGTGCCTGCGCCAGCCGGAAGGCGAGCATCGCCAGCAGCAGGCTCGCCACATCCGAAAGGTTGTGTCCGGCATCCGACAGGAGCCCCATCGACCCGTAGAACAGGCCGACGACAAATTCCACCGCGACAAAACCCGCATTGAGCGAAATGCCCCACAGAAAGGCCCGGTTCAACGACGTGATGGCATGGGTATGCTGGTGGTGATGGGGATGCGGTTCAGAAGCGTGTGCTGTCATGGTTGTATGTGTTTAAGTTCAGGTTTTTCCGATTCAGGGGTCGGGCAGCGTCTTCTTGATCTCGGAGAGCTCGACCAGCTTGTTTACGATGGCGTAGATCGTCAGTCCGGCCGCCGAGTGGATCTGCAGCTTCGCCGCGATGTTCCGGCGGTGGGTGATGACCGTATGGGCCGAGATGCAGAGCGCCTCGGCGATCTGTTTGTTGGTCATCCCCTTCACCACGCAGACGATGATCTCCTTCTCGCGGGCGCTCAGCGGTTCGGGTTTCTCGCCCCGGGGCCCCTGCGCCGCCAGCCGCTCCACAGCCGGGGCAAAGATCTCGTCCTCGACGGCGTTGTGCGACGCCAGCTCCTGCTCGCAGGTGAAGATGTCGAACAGCACGCCGTTCAGTTCGTTCGTACTCCCCGAAGGGTAGTACTTGATGATGATATTCTTCAGCTCGCGCAGCTTGGCATCCACCTGGTCGTGCTGCCGACGGAAGATCTCCATCGAATAGGAGGTATTCTTCTCCCCCGAGAGCAGCGACTCCACATAGGGAAAAACGGTCTTCTCCTCGTAGTTCATGTGGCGCTGGACCTCGGCTACATACTCGTCAAAAAAGCGCATGATGGCAAACGAAACGTCGCTCTGCGAGCAATCCACCGCCTCGATCAGCTTCCGGCGGATGGCCGGCAGCCGGAACTCCAGAAAATAGCCGTGCGAATTGTGCAGATAGTCGGTCAGCGACCGCACCGAAACCTCGCGCGAGAGCTCCTCGCCGTTGCCGAAATTCATCAGCAGGTTCACCACCGCCAGGAAGGTCGCCGTATCGACCTCGTTGTCGGCGCAGACCTCGGCGATCGTCTTGTCGCCGAACCCCAGCGCAATGCCGAAGCGGCTCATCACCTGCAGCACCGCATAGCGGTCACCTACCAGGTCGCACATGCGGTCATCGCCGCCGTATCCTCCGGATTTATACATAGATTCAGGTATTTTTTCAGCCGCAAATATACGAGCGCAACCCCCGTGCCGCAATACCTAAAACAGGGGATTTTCAGCGCCGGCCGATATCCGTATAGGTCGTCTGGAGCATCGTCCGCCCGACGTCGAGCAGGTCGGGATTCGTCGCCATGACCACCTGCCGGCCCGTCTCGTCCCACACTGCGGCCCCGAGCGAATCGACCACTCCGAAGCCGTCGTTGAAGGTGTAGTAGGCAAACTTGCGCGGCGGTGCCGGGGCGAAGATATCCTTGCTGTAGTCGAAATCCGAGTGCGGAAGGCCCAGCTGTCCGAGCAGTGTCGCCGCCAGGTCGATCTGCGAGGCGTAGGTCGTCACCACGCGCGGCGAAGCTACGGCTCCGCCCGTCCAGATCATCGGGATCCGGTGGCGCAGCGGCTCGTTGTAGGTCAGCGTCCGCGGGTAGGGGTAGCCGTGGTCGGCAACCAGCACCACCAGCAGGTTCTTCCACGCCGGCGAGGCCTTCAGCCGGTCGAGCATCCGGCCCACACACTCGTCCGAAAAGGCCATGGCGTTCAGCACCGGATCCTCGAATTTCGCGTAGGGAACGTCGAAGGGCTTGTGGCTGCTCAGCGTCAGCAGCCCCGCCAGGAAGGGACCTCCCGCCGCATCGAGCGAGATCACCCGGTCGGCAAACCAGTCGCACATCAGCGCATCGTCATAACCCCAGTCCGAGGGCTGCGCGTCGAAGTGCAGATCCTTCTGCCAGACGAGCTCCTGCCACCCCGTGGCGTACATGTACGACGACTGGTTCGTGAAGTTCAGGTCGCCGCCGTAGGAGAAGCTCGTCGCGTAGCCCGCCGCGGCCAGCGACCGCGCCACCGACGGAAGATTGTGGCTCTTCGTCGGGAGCTTCATGATCGACATCCGGGTCTGCGCCGGGAAACCGCTCATGATCGCCACCTCGCCCCGGTCCGTGCGGTAGGAGTTGGCAAAGAAGTTCTCGAACCAGATGCCCTCCCGTTTCCAGCGCTGCATGTTGGGCATTACCGCCTCGCCGTCGACCGTCTCATCCATCACCGTGCGGGCGAAGCTCTCCAGGATCACCAGCACCACATTCGGGCGGTCGGTCGTCAGCACCCGTTCGGCCGTTGGGGCCGCTGCCGGGCCGTTACCGCGCAGCGCCTCGAAACGCGACGCACGCTCCGATTCTTCGAAATAGGGATACTCCGATGCATAATCCACATTGTGGTCGCCCAGGCTCGAGAGGAACGAAAAGACCGGGTTGATCGCCGCGTGGTTCAGGAACATCGTCGAACTGAAGTAGACCTTCGAGACGTTGGCCGTCGAGGCCCCCAGTCCGCCGCGGATCGCCAGGAAATCGAGCCCCGCCAACAGTACCATGGCCAGGCTCCCGGCCGCGGCTGCACGCCACCCCACGGGTTCACCGTCGAAGAGCCGCACCACCCGCCGGTAGAGCCAGATCATCAGTCCGGCATAGACCGCGGCCAGCAGCGTCTGACGCACCCCGAGCCAGAAATCCACACTCGCCATCGCCTCCTTCGGGTCGGCCAGGTAGATCAGGATCGTCGAGTCGAGGCGGAAGCCCCAGTGTTCATACAGGGCCACGTCGACGGCAAAGATCACCGCCGTCAGCACGGCCACCAGCACGAAATAGCCCGTCAGAATCCCGCGCCACAACCGCTCGGGAAGGCGCACCCACAGCGAAACAAGAATCACAAGCAGCGGCAGCGCCGTGACATACCCCGCCACGGTCAGATCGAGCGACAACCCGTGCCACAATACCGCCAACCATCCGCCCACGCCGGCTCCCGCCGACTCCACGGCGTACCACGCCATGAAAACCGGCTTCTGCACGGCCATCATCACCACCGTGGCGACAAACGTCGCAAGGACAAACCCGATCTTGCGCCGCATCGCCGTCAGATCTTTTCGCCGTAGGCCAGATCACCCGCATCGCCGATGCCGGGCACGATGTACGACCGCGAGGTCAGCTCCTCGTCGACCACCGCCGTCCAGATCGTCGTATTCTGGTGAGGCATGTTCTTCATCGCGTAGTCGACCCCCTGCTCGCTGGCAATCACCGCCGCAACGTGGGTGCAGGCCGGTACGCCGCCCCGCTCGCACAGCGCATTGTAGGTCAGCACCAGCGACGACCCCGTCGCCAGCATCGGATCGACCAGCAGCAGCGTCTTCCCCTCGAGGCTGCCGCACGAAATGTATTCGACCTTCACCGTGAACTTGCCGTCCTTCGTGCTCTTGCGGTAGGCCGAGACAAAGGCATTCTGGGCATCGTCGAAGTAGTTCAGGAAGCCCTGGTGGAAGGGGAGACCCGCCCGCAGGATCGTGGCGATCACCACCTGGTCGTCGATCATCTGAACGGTCGCCTCGCCCAGCGGCGTCTCGACCACCTGCGGACGGTAGTTCAGCGTCTTCGAGATCTCGTAGGCCGTGATCTCGCCGATCCGCTCCATGTTGCGGCGGAATCGCATCGAATCCTTCTGGATCCGTTTGTCGCGGATCTCGGCGATGAATTTGTTCAGAACGGTGTTCTCCTGCGAAAGTACGTGAAGTGTCATAAATTCGGTGTATTGGTTCTCAATAAAGAAAATTGTTGAACGGATAGCGCCCGGCATGAATCTCACGCACCATGCCATACAGATCCGAGCGAAACTTCTCCAGATTGATCTTCTCAAGGGCCGAAAGGAAGATGCACGGCGTATTGGCCCGCGCAATCCAGCTCTGTTTCAGCTCGTCGAGCGAGCGGTTCTCCCGCGTCGCCGGCGTCAGGTCGTCCTCCTCCTTCTCGACCCAGCGGTAGGCATCCACCTTGTTGAAGACCAGGTAGACGGGTTTGTCCCCGGCGCCGATCTCCTGCAGCGTCTGCTTCACCACCGCAATCTGATCCTCGAACTGCGGATGCGAAATATCCACCACGTGGACCAGCAGGTCCGCTTCGCGCACCTCGTCGAGCGTCGACTTGAACGACTCGATCAGTTCGGTCGGCAGCTTGCGGATGAAGCCCACCGTATCCGACAGCAGGAACGGCAGGTTGTCGAAGACCACCTTGCGCACCGTCGTGTCCAGCGTCGCGAAGAGCTTGTTCTCGGCAAAGACGTCGCTCTTCGAGATGAGGTTCATCAGCGTCGACTTGCCGACGTTCGTGTAGCCCACCAGCGCCACACGGACCAGCGATCCGCGGTTCGATCGCTGTACGGCCATCTGGCGGTCGATCTTCTTGAGATCCTCCTTCAGTTTGGCAATGCGGTTGCGGATGATACGGCGGTCGGTCTCGATCTCGCGCTCGCCGGCTCCGCCTCGGGTTCCCGTACCGCCTCGCTGCCGCTCAAGGTGAGTCCACAGACCCGATAGCCGCGGCAGCATGTATTCGTAATTGGCCAGCTGGACCTGCGTCTTCGCATAGGCCGTCTGGGCCCGCGAAAGGAATATGTCCAGAATCAACCGCGTTCGGTCAAGCAGGCGGCAGGGGAGCTCCTTCTCGATGTTGCGCGTCTGCGACGGGCTCAGCTCATCGTCGAAGATCACCACGTCGATCTCCTGCTCCTTGCAATACTCCGCGATTTCGGTCAGTTTGCCCGGCCCCACGTAGATCCGCGCCGACGGCTGAGGTAGCCGCTGCGTGAATCGCTTGACGGCCCGGATATCGGCCGTCTCGGCCAGAAACTCCAGTTCGTCGAGGTATTCATCGGTCTGCCGGGCATCCTGGCCGTCGCGCACCACGGCAACCAGCACGGCCCGTTCGCGGAGATCCCCGGCCGGGATCTCCTTCGGTTGAAGCGTTTGTCTGTTCTCTTCCAAAATCTGCTGTTTCTATGTCTCCGGAATCCGTCCCGGCTCGCTCCTCGCCTCCCGGGGTGCGGATTCCGGCGTGACAACTCTCCCCCTCAGGCTGCAAAAAGGGTATCCTCCACGAAGCAGGATACCCTATATCTAAGATCCGACAATGTGCGGATCAGTTCTGTACTCGGAAGTCTACCGGCAGCGTGTACTTCACACGTACCACCTGGTTACGCTGCTTGCCCGGGCTCCACTTCGGAGACTTGCTCAGCACGCGGATGGCCTCCTCCGACAGCGAACGGTCGGGGGTCTGAAGCACCTGAATGTTGGTCAGACGACCGTCCTTCTCGATCACGAACGACAGAACCACGCGGCCCTGGATACCGTTCTCAAGAGCGATCTGCGGGAACTTGACGTTCTGCTGAACCCAGTTACGGAACGTATTCAGGTCTCCGCCCTGGAACGAAGGCATCGTCTCGGCGATCAGGAACGGCTGGTCATCCTCGACAACCTCCTCCTCAACGGGAACGGTCTGGACAACCTCGACATCCTCGTCGAACTCCGTAAAGTCAACTTCGGTGGTGATCTTGGTGTCGTTGGTCACGACCTGAAGCAGGTCGGCAATCACCTTCACCTCCACCTTTCTGGGAGCCTCGGGGGGTTTCTGATCCTGACGGGTGATCTCAACAATCTGCTCCTCGATGGGTGCTACCTGCAGGTCGATCTTCTCGACGCGCTTCTCCTTCGGAGTATAGGAGAAGGCGACAATCACGAGCAAGAGCGAAATAACAAGGCCGACTTCCAGCAAGAGGCCCCGCTTGTTCTTAAGATCTGCTTTGGGTGATTTCTTGATTTCCATATTTCAAGTTTTAATTGTTCCTTCGTTCGTTTCAAGTTTTCCGCACGGCTCCGACCGGAGATTCTGTCTCACACTCATTATTCATTCATCCCCAAATCGTCTGCGTCCCGGATTTTCATCCCCGCCTTGTCCAAGCCTCAGCCAGACCTCTCTCCGGCCTTTTTCCAGCCCATTTTCAGACCTTGACCAGATCTCTGTCCGATCCCCGTCAGATCTCTGCCCGGCTCTCTCGCTCGGCCCCCGGGGTGCGGCGGACGCGCTATGCAGCACACAAATATAGAGATAAAAATCCAAAAATGAACGTTCAAAGGGAAAAATCTTTATTTTTTGCCTACTTTTGCTCCCGAAATCAAACGATACACGCAAAAATGACCGCCCAGGAGCCTCTTTACGGAAAAAATCTCGGGGAACTCACCGCCGTCTGCAACGAACTGGGACTGCCCCGTTTTGCCGCCCGGCAGATCGCCCGCTGGCTCTATGTCCGCCACACGGAGGATCCCCTGTGCATGACCGATATCTCCGCCGCCAACCGACAGCGGCTCGCCGACCGTTTCGCGCAGGTTCTCGCCGCCCCCGAACACGAAACCCGCTCGGCGGACGGAACCAAAAAGTACCTCTTCCGAACTCTCCAGGGGTTCTTCATCGAGTCGGCCTATATTCCTGACGGCGAACGCGCCACGCTCTGCGTATCGTCACAGGCCGGATGCCGAATGGGGTGCCGCTTCTGCGCCACCGGGCGTCAGGGCCTCCAGCAGTCGCTCTCCACGGCCGAAATCCTGAACCAGATCGTCTCGCTGCCCGAACGCGACCGCCTCACGAATCTCGTCTTCATGGGGATGGGCGAACCCCTCGACAATGCCGACAACGTCCTGCGGGCCCTCGAAATCCTCACCGCCGACTGGGGTTTCGCCTGGTCGCCGACCCGCATCACCCTCTCGACCTCAGGCGTCGTGCCGCAGCTGCGGAGGTTCCTCGATACGACGAAGGTCCATCTGGCCGTCAGCCTCCACAACCCCTTCCACGACGAACGCGCCGAAATCATGCCCGTCGAAAAGGCCTGGCCCATCGCCGAGGTCGTCGAGATCCTCCGCCAATACGACTTCTCCCACCAGCGCCGCGTCTCGTTCGAGTACATCGTCATGAGCGGGCTGAACGACTCCCCGCGCCACATCCGCGAGCTGTCGCGCCTGCTGAACGGCATCAAGTGCCGGATCAATCTGATCCGGTTCCACAAGATCCCCGATTCGCCCTACTTCTCGCCCGACGCCGAGGCGATGATCCGCTTCCGCGACGCCCTCACCGCCCGCGGCATTCAGACCACGATCCGGGCATCCCGCGGCGAGGATATTCAGGCCGCCTGCGGACTGTTGAGCACCTCGCGGCTGAAAGCCGGATTATAAAAGGAGGGGCGGCAAGGCTTTCCCCGTTCCGAGAACCCGAAAAGAAGAGGTTCGCCCGCTGGGGGGGGGAGTGAATGTCTCCCGGCGCAGACAGCGGGGAAGATTTACAAGGTATCGGAGGTGAAGGATTGCCGGCAAAAGAGGAAGGGGAGTCGGCCAACGGAGGGGTGCCGACAAGAGGGAGAAGAATTCCACCAAAGGAAAGGCGCTGACAAAAGAGAGAAGGAGACCACCAAAGGAAAAGCGTTGACAAAAGAGAGAAGGAGATCACCAAAGGAAAGGCCGACAGGAGGGAGGAGAAACCCGCCAAAGAAAGAGGTGCCGACAAAAGAAACGCAGGGCCCGGTTTTTGCTTCGGGCACAAAAAACTGCTCACATGAAAAGAGATCCGTTTTGGAAAAACGCGGGAAGGCGGCTGCTGCC
Organism: uncultured Alistipes sp.; assembly: GCA_938014215.1. Taxonomy (GTDB): domain Bacteria; phylum Bacteroidota; class Bacteroidia; order Bacteroidales; family Rikenellaceae; genus Alistipes. The sequence continues at coordinate 69,531 of CALLRW010000002.1, forward strand.
GCTTTTGTGGCTGCTGATCGGAATAACACCACTGGGCGCCCAGGTCCGGTTCGAGACCGGATCAACCGACTCCCTCCACCAAAAAGCGCTCCAGACGGGGAAACCCGTCCTGATCGACCTCTATGCCGACTGGTGTCAGCCCTGCCGGATGATGGAACGCAAGGTATTTTCGAACCGCGAGGTCGGGGAGTTCATCAACGACCGTTTCGTTGCCGCCCGCTACAACGTCGACCGGGCGACGGGCCGCAAACTGATGGACCGCTACGGCAGCGGATCGATCCCCCTCCTGCTGATCTTCTCGCCGCAGGGCGAGCTGCTCGGACGCATCACCGGCGCCTCCTCGGCCGAAGCCCTTCTGAGAAATCTCCGAACCATTCTCGACCGGCAGCCAAACCGGACAACGGATCGACTGTCCGGCGGACAAAAAGCGAAATGAAAGCGTTGAACGGCTGCTCCGTGTGGCGGAGTGCCGGCACGGCGCATCAGCGCGGCGTATAGACCACCTTTTTGGTCTCGAAGAAGGGGTCGTCGAAGAAGTCCGAGATCTCGTAGATCGTCCACCGCTTGCCCGTGCGGGCCAGCTCCTCGGCCAGATCACCCCCCTTCAGGTAGAGAATGCCGTTGGGCAGCGTCCCCCGCTCGCCCCGCTCGATCTTCGACCAGATCCAGCCGACAAACTCCGGCATCGCCGTTACGGCCCGCGAAACCACATAGTCGAAACGTTCGGTCAGGGTCTCGACACGCACGCAGCGCGGCGTCAGATTCTCCAACCCGAGGCTCCGCGAAACCCCTTCGACCACCGTGATCTTCTTGCGAATCGAATCCGCCGCCGTGAAGTGTACCCCCGGAAAGAGAATCGCCAGCGGCACCGACGGAAAACCGCCGCCGCAACCCACGTCGAGAATCCGCGCCCCGTCGGCAAACCGGCACACCTTGGCTATGGCCAGCGAATGCAGCACGTGGCGCACGTAGAGCTGGTCGAAATCCTTGCGCGAGACGACGTTGATCTTTGCGTTCCAGTCGGCGTAGAGGTCGTACAGCGCCGCCAGCCGATCGCGCTGGACGGCGTCGAGTTCGGGGAAGTATCCGTAGATCTTTTCCAGGTCTGTCATCGTTTTTTTAGTTTTTCCCGGCCAGAGACCGGCTTCGTTAAGATTGGGGGTTGAGAGGCAGCTACGGTGCCTCGCGACAATGCTCAGCGGTTCTCCCCCTCGGCAATCAGGCGGCACATCTGCTCGCGAGCCCGGTGGATCTGCGTCTTCACCGTCCCGAGCGGAAGCGACAGCTTCGCCGCAATCTCCTCGTAGGAGTATTCGTCGAAAAAGCGCATCACGATCAGCTGCCGGTAACGCGGCGAAAGCTGCTCGAGATAGTGTTCGATCTGCGTCCGCTGCTGGAGGTTGATCACGCTCTCCTCCGGGGTCGGCGCACTCGACGCCGGCGCCGCAAAGCGATCGTCGATCGGAAGATCCTCCTGACGCCGGCGGACAAAGTCGATGAACGTATTGCGCGCAATCGTATAGACCCACTGTCCGAAGGTATAGCTGCGGTTGTAGCGGTGGAGGTTGATATAGACCTTGATGAAGGTCTCCTGCAGCAGGTCGTCGGCATCGTTCGTCCCCCCGAGACGCTGCACGAAGAGGCGGTGGATCGCATCCCGGTAGCGGTTGAAGAGGTACTCGAAGGCCGTATCGTCCCCCTTCAGGACCCGGTCAACCAGTTCGCGGTCATCGGCTACGATATAGTCGGCTATCTCCATACGCGTTCGTCGCGGCGCAGCAGCAGCACGCCCAGCGCCGCAGCCCACAGCGGACTCAGCAGGTCATACAGAAAGTAACGTCCGAGGATGCCCCCCTCGCCTACGCGGAGCGCCAGCCGCCGCACCTCGGCAACAACCACCCCATAGCGGATCAGCACCAGCACGGCGACACCCAGCTTGTACTCCAGCGGCAGGAAGAGCAGCGCACAGAGCGCCGTGAGGAAGAAGAGGCTCCGCGAACCCAGCTCCCAGCGGACGAAGCTCTTCACGTCGCGCGGGTAGAAGCGGAAGGCCGAACCGTAGTAGCGCAGCTGCTTCATCCACCAGCTCATGCCGCCCCAGGTCTTCTCGCGCAGCGTGGCCCGCGGCGAAAGAATCACGCTCACGTTCTCGCGCGTCATGATCCGCTGCATGAAGAGGTCGTCCTCGCCGATGTTCATGCTCAGGTGGTCGAAGCCGTTGACCCCGAAGTAGAGGCTCTTCGTGAAGCCCAGGTTGTGGAGCGTGCCCCGGTAGGGCCGGCGTCGCACGGCCCGCGCAATCCAGTCCGCCGAGTGCATCAGCCGCCACGTCCGCATCAGGTAGTTCGTAAAGCCCCGCCGGCGCTCGATGCCGCAGTAGCCCACGACGATATCCCCTCGCATGAAGCCCTTGGCCATCAGCGACAGCCACCGGTCGGTCTGCGGCACGGCATCCGTCGAGGTGAAGATCAGGTGTTCGTAGTGCGCCGACTTGATGCCGACGTTGAGCGCCATCTTGCGCGAAATCGGAAAGCGCGGATCAAGGTGGATCTTCGTCGTCGTGATCTGCGGAAACGACTGCTTGAGCTGCGTCAGGTCGGCGTAGAAGTCCGTATCGTGCCCCACGTAGACGATCACCACCTCGAAATCGGGGTAGGCCTGCGCCAGAATCAGCGGCAGCCGCTCCTCGACAAACGTGTAGTCCTCGGCAAAGAGCGGAACAATCACCGAAACCGGCGGCTCGCGTTCGAGAATCACCTTGCGCAGGTTGTTCTTGTAGCCCGAGATCCGCCCGTAGACGAAGATATAGTAGTAGAGCTGTACGCCGAACATCAGTACGATGGCGCCCGCGAGAGCGACGCCCTCCCAGCCGTACGAGACCAGAATTTGTTCGAAGAAACGCATATTGACAAAATATGCGCAAAGATACGAATATTTTGTGTATTTTTGCCGAATAGATGCCTATGAAATTTACGCTGCAAAAGAAAGACTCCGCCTCGAAGGCCCGGGCCGGTGAACTCGTCACCGACCACGGCACGATCCGTACCCCGATCTTCATGCCCGTCGGTACAGCCGCTACCGTCAAGGGTATCTTCCACCGCGACGTGCGAAACGAGGCCCATGCCCAGATCATCCTGGCAAATACCTACCACCTCTACCTGCGTCCGGGTATGGAGATCCTCGAACGGGCCGGCGGCGTACACCGCTTCTCGACCTGGGACGGCCCGATGCTCACCGACAGCGGCGGATTCCAGGTCTTCTCGCTCGCCGACTGCCGCAAACTCCGCGAGGAGGGGTGTCACTTCCGGTCGCACATCGACGGATCGAAGCACCTCTTCACCCCGGAAAGCGTTATCGACACCGAACGCACGATCGGCGCCGACATCATGATGGCCTTCGACGAGTGTCCCCCGGGCGACGCCCCGCGCGACTACGCCGCCAAGTCGCTGGCCCTGACCGAACGGTGGCTCGACCGATGCTTCAACCGATACCACCAGACCGCACCCAAGTACGGCCACTATCAGGCGCTGTTCCCCATCGTCCAGGGGTGCGCCTACCCCGATCTGCGGGCCCATGCCGCCGAAAACGTCCAGCAGTACAACGCCGACGGCTATGCCATCGGCGGTCTGGCCGTCGGCGAACCCACCGAGGTCATGTACGAGATGATCGAGGTGGTCAACGCCATCCTCCCCGAAGACCGCCCCCGATACCTCATGGGGGTCGGAACACCGGTCAACATCCTCGAGGGTATCGCCCGCGGCGTCGACATGTTCGACTGCGTGATGCCCACGCGAAACGGCCGTAACGGCCAGCTGTTCACCGCACACGGCGTTATCAACATCCGCAACAAGAAGTGGGAGGACGACTTCTCCCCGATCGACCCCGAAGGCACCGCCTTCGTCGATACGCTCTACTCGAAGGCCTATCTGCACCATCTGGCCGCATGCGGCGAAATGCTCGCCGCGCAGATCGCCTCGCTGCACAACATCGCCTTCTACCTGCGGCTGGTCACCTTGGCCCGCGAACACATCCTGGCCGGAGACTTCCTGCCCTGGAAGGAGGAGATGGTCGCCAAACTCACAAGAAGACTCTGAGCGATGAAAATCCGTTTCCCCGGGTTCAAGATTCTGGACCGGTACATACTCGGCAAGTTCCTCTCGACGTACTTCTTCGCCATCGCGATGATCATCGTCATCGTCGTCATCTTCGACTACGCCGAAAAGATCGACGACTTCACCGCGACGCATGCCCCGATGAAGGCCATCCTCCTGCAGAACTACCTGAACTTCATTCCGTTCTTCATCAACCAGTTCAGCGGCCTGTTCACCTTCATCGCCTGCATCTTCTTCACCTCGAAGATGGCCTACCAGACCGAGATCGTCGCCATGCTCTCGGGCGGCATGTCGTTCCGGCGCCTCATGTGGCCCTACTTCCTCGGTGCGCTGATCATCGCCTCGCTCTCGCTGACACTCAACCTCTGGGTCATTCCCCGCTCGCAGCGAAAGGTCATCGCCTTCCAGCAGCTCTACATCCCCAAAAAGCAGAACACGCAGTACGACCGCCACATCTACCGCCAGATCGAACCCGGTACGTTCGCCTACATCCGCGGCTACAACGGAGCCCGGCAGCAGGCCTCGTTCTTCGTGCTCGAACGCTACGAAAACGGATCGATGGTCCGCTCGCTCGAGGCCGCCGATGTCAAGTTCGACCCCGAAACCAAACGATGGACCGCCCCTCGCTACACCAAACGTGAATTCGGAGCGGACGGCAGCGAGGAGTTCGCCCAATACCGCAACCTCGATACGCTGATCAACCTCGAGGTGGCCGAACTCGGCGCCATCAACGACCTCATCCAGACGATGAACATCACCGAACTCAACCACTTCCTCGACCAGCAGCGCGCCAAGGGCTCCGACTCGATCAACATCATCGAGGTCGAAAAGCATGCCCGATACGCCTACCCGCTCTCGACGTTCATCCTCACGCTCATCGGCGTGTCGCTCTCCTCGCGGAAGGTCCGCGGCGGTACGGGGCTCCACATCGGTATCGGTACGGGTCTCTGCTTCTCGTACATCCTCTTCAACCGCTTCTTCGAAGAGTTCGCCAAGAGCGGTACCCTCCCGACCGGTCTGGCCGTCTGGCTGCCAAACATCATCTACCTCTTCATCGCCGTATACCTCTACCGCAAGGCCCCGAAATAATCCCGTAAACCATGCAGAAAACATCCAGCTTCATCTCCCGGCTGCGGGAGGAGCACAAGATCCTCTGGAATCTCATCCTGATCGCCCTCATCATCCTCGCCATGGCCATCGTCGCCCATCTGCTTATGCAGATCGGAACCCGCCACGGCGCCCGTCGCACCGTCCCCGACTTCTCGGGCGTCGCCCTGAAGGATGCCCAGCGCCTGGCCCGGAAATACGACCTCAAACTCCAGATCAACGACTCGCTCTTCGTCCCCGCATACGAGGGCGGAATCATCCTCGACCAGCTGCCCGAAGGGGGCGTCGAGGTCAAGCCCGGTCGGACGGTCTATCTGACGATCAACTCCTTCCGTCAGAAGATGGTTCCCGTGCCCTATGTCGCCGGACGATCGCTGCGGCAGGCCAAGAACATGCTCGAAATCGCCGGTCTGGGAATCGAGGAGCTCGTCTACCGTCCCGACATCGCCACGAACTACGTCCTCGAGGAGTATTGCGACGGCCACCCCGTCACGCAGCATTCGCGCATCGAGGCCGAAATGGGCTCCGGCGTGACGCTCTATGTCGGCGTCGAGGAGGGGTATGCCACGACGATCGTCCCGCAGGTGGTGGGGCAGCCCCTCGCCCAGGCCAAGGGTCGTATCTGGGAGCTCGGTCTCAACGTCGGACGCATCGACTTCGACGAAGGGGTCAACCTTCTCAACCAGAAGGATGCACGCGTCTACATCCAGACCCCCGGCGCCGAACACGCCGCGACGCTCGGATCACGGGTCGATCTGCTGCTGACACTCGATATGGAGAAGATCGGCAAGCACCGCGCCGAGGCCGAAAAACGCGCCGTCGAGGCGGCCGAAGCCCGCAAGGCCGAAGAGCAGCTGCTGGCCGATTCGCTGGCCCGCACCGCCGTGGAGGAGGGGTTGACCGACCCCGCCGAAGAGCACCCCGCCGAACGGCACCGTATGGAGGATGACAACGAAGGATTTTTCGACTGATGACGACCCTGCAATCTGACAACCAGCACGAAGAGCTGCGGACGACCGGAGCCGTGGAGGCGATGCCGGAAGCGGACGCGGCGGCCGGTCCGGCCGATGAGATCGGTGACGAGGAGGCGGACGACGAAGAGGAGGCGGGGCTCTACGAGCACTTCGCCGTGACGGCCGACAAGGGCCAGACCCCGATGCGGCTCGACAAGTTCCTCACCGTGCGGATGGAGCACTGCTCGCGCAACCGCATCCAGGCCGCCGCCGACAGCGGAAACATCCTCGTCAACGGAAAACCCGCCAAGTCGAGCTACAAGGTCAAACCGCTCGACCGTATTCAGATCGTACTGCCCTATCCGCGCCGCGAAACGGAGCTCGTCGCCGAGAATATCCCGCTCGACATCCCCTACGAGGACGAACACCTGCTCATCGTCAACAAACCCGCCGGAATGGTCGTCCACCCCGGTGTGGGAAACTATACCGGAACGCTGGTCAACGCCCTGATGTACCACCTCAACGCCCAGGGGATCACGGCCGAAGAGCAGAACCGCGCCGGACTGGTCCACCGCATCGACAAGAATACCTCGGGACTGCTCGTCATCGCCAAGGACGAACAGACCCATGCCCGGCTGGCCAAGCAGTTCTTTGATCACACGATCCAGCGGCGGTATGTCGCCCTGGTCTGGGGCAACTTGGAGGAGGACGAGGGGACCATCACCGGAAACATCGGCCGAAGCCCCAAGGACCGGCAGAAGATGTATGTCTTCGCCGACGGTTCGGACGGCAAACACGCCGTGACCCACTGGAAGGTGCTGCGCAGGTATGGATACGTGACGCTGGTCGAGTGCCGCCTCGAAACGGGTCGCACCCACCAGATCCGCGTCCACATGGCCTGGATCGGGCACCCGCTCTTCAACGACGAACGCTACGGCGGCGACCGGATCCTCAAGGGTACGACCTTCGCCAAATACAGGCAGTTCATCGAGAACTGCTTCGCCGTGATGCCCCGTCAGGCGCTCCACGCCCGGCTGCTCGGTTTCGAACACCCGGCCACCCATCAGCAGGTGCTCTTCGACAGCGAACTGCCCGACGATTTCAAGGCCCTGCTGGCCAAGTGGGATGCCTATGTCGCCGGCGGTCGCGGCGCGGATGAGCAGCAATAACCCGAAGTGCAGCAATAACCCGGGGCGAAGGGCCCCGATCGAATGACCATACTGTCAACCAAGATGTTTCTGCCCACTACCATCAAGGAGGTCCGCGAACGCGGATGGGACCAGCTCGACGTCATCCTCTTCTCGGGCGACGCCTACATCGACCACCCGGCATTCGGGGCGGCCGTCGTGGGACGGCTGCTCGAAGCCGAGGGCTATCGCGTGGCGATCGTCCCCCAGCCCAACTGGCGCGACGATCTGCGCGACTTCACCAAACTCGGCGCCCCGAGGCTCTTCTTCGGAATCTCGGCCGGTGCCATGGATTCGATGGTCAACCACTACACGGCAAACCTCCGCTTGAGGCACGACGATGCATACACTCCGGGCGGAAAGGCCGGATTCCGTCCCGATTACGCCGTGACGGTCTATGCGCAGATCCTCAAACGCCTATATCCCCACGTGCCGGTCGTCATCGGCGGCATCGAGGCCTCGCTGCGGAGGCTGACCCACTACGACTACTGGAGCAACCGGCTGAAGCCCTCGGTGCTGGTCGAAAGCGGCGCCGATCTGCTGATCTACGGCATGGGCGAACGCGTCATCCAGCAGGTCGCACGCGCCATGAAGAACGGTTACAACGCCAAACAGCTGCGCAAGATCCGGCAGGTGGCCTTCCTCGCTGACGAGGGGTATGTCGCGAGGCTCGATCCCGAACGCACGATCCGCCTCCACAGCTTCGAGGAGTGCACGGGCGACAAGCAGGCCTTCGGCGAAAACTTCACCGTCATCGAGACCCAGAGCAACCTGATGGAGCCCGTCGCCACGCTCGTCGAACCGGTCGGCGACCGCTATGTCGTCGTGACCCCGCCGAACGCCGCCCTCTCGACCGAAGAGCTGGACCATTCGTTCGACCTCCCCTATGAGCGGGCTCCCCATCCCCGCTACAACGGCCGCGGAGAGATCCCGGCCTGGGAGATGATCAAGTTCTCGGTGAACATCCACCGCGGATGCTTCGGCGGCTGCTCGTTCTGCACGATCTCGGCCCATCAGGGCAAGTTCGTCCACTCGCGCAGCGAACGCTCGATCCTCGCCGAGGTCGAACGCGTCGTGAAGATGCCCGGGTTCAAGGGCTATCTCTCGGATGTCGGAGCCCCGTCGGCAAACATGTACCGCATGGGCGGCCGCGACCGCTCGCTCTGCGCCCGCTGTCGGAGAGCCTCGTGTCTCCACCCGGCGAAATGCCCCAACCTCGACAACGACCACCGGCCGCTGCTGGCCCTCTACGAGAAGATCCGCGCCGTAAAAGGCATCAAGAAGGCCTTCATCGGCAGCGGAATCCGCTACGACCTGTTCGACGATTCGCCCTATCTGCGCACGGTGCTCGTCCACCACACCTCCGGCCGGCTCAAAGTCGCCCCGGAACACACCGAAGAGAGCGTCCTGCGGCTCATGCGCAAACCGCCGTTCGCCCTCTTCGAGAAGCTAAACGCCGATTTCCACCGCATCTGCCGCGAAGAGAATCTGCCCTATCAGCTGATTCCCTACTTCATCTCGTCGCATCCGGGCTGCACGGAGCAGGACATGAAGGCGCTGGCCGAAAAGGTCCTCGGGAAGCTGCACTTCAATCTGGAGCAGGTGCAGGACCTCACCCCCACGCCGATGACCCTCTCGTCGGTGATGTTCTACACGGGCGAGAACCCCTATACCCACGAAAAGGTCTATGTGGCCCGTTCGCAGGAGGAGAAACGGCGGCAGAAGAGCTACTTCTTCAGCCGCCCGGCCGAGGGCTCCGGCAGCCTCCGGCGAGGAGGTTTCGGAAAGAGAGTGGAGGAGGCCCGCAATTCCAGGGAGCAGTCATTCCATGCCGGGTCGGAAAAGCGTCACGCAGGCCCGGCAGAGAGCCGAAACCGGCCAGGAAGCAGGGGGCCGCATAGAAAAGGGCCCGGGCATCCACAAAAAGGATCCGGACCGAAGAGAGGCTGAAAAAGCCGCCCCTTGATGGGGGCGGCTTTTTTGTACTGTAAAGGATCTGTCGCATCCGGGGGTCACCGCGTCGGAAACGACAGCGTCCGGGCATCCAGATAGGCATCCGGGAAGGGGCTCCAGTTCCACGCCTGTCCGTTCGACAGCGTGAACCGCGGCCCCAGCCGCAACGTGTTGTTGTCGATCACCGTCACCCGCGACGGCAGATTCCCCCGCTGGATCACAACCACCGAGGTCATCGATACCTGCGGCTTCCCCCTGCGCGTATCGTTCCGGTATTCAGGACGCCACGGCGTCATGTGCGACAGCGAGTCGGGCAAGGTGAAACCCGTCTCAACGGGCCGCCGCAGCACCGTGTCGGGCCGAAACTCCGCATGCGACTCCCCGCCGCCATGCTCGGGAATCTGGGCCAGAACCGGCAGCGCCGCAAAAGCGCTGCAAAACATCACAATGGTTAACAGTTGCTTCTTCATCGCTTATCCCCCCTTTCTTTCTTATCTAACGTCAGAAGACCTCCCGTAGTATGTCTGCCGAACGGACCAGACCCATCCCCTCGAGGTGGTAGCCGTAGTAGTTCAGCATCGCCGTCAGAAACCGTCCGCGTCGCTCGCGGTTGAGCTCCAGTTCGTCCAGACGCCCCACCTCGAAACCCAGCAGTTCGGCCAGCAGCGACGCCTCCGAAGGCTCCATCCCACCGGGATGAAGCGGCGGTGTGGGGGTATAGAGCCCCTCCCGCGTGTCGAACCAGCTGCCCGGAAGGTAGTCGTTCCCGGGACGGAAACCCAGCAGCAGACTCAGGTTGACCAAAAACCACAGGTGGAAGTTCGAAACTCCCCGCTCCAGGGCATCCAGCGCCCCCACCGAGTCCCAGACGAAACGGAACAGCTCCTCGTTCGGCTCGCTCTCGCGGATCAGCCGGTAGAGCGTCTCGGCCATGAACATCGCAATCGTCGTCTTCCGCACGTCGAACGGCAGATTCTCCAGCGTGAAGCCCAAACGCACCTCGCGGAAGCGGTCCATCTGCCGGTGCGGCGACTCCAGCCCCTCAAACTCCAGCGGAAACATCGGTTGGAACAGCGCCAGCTTCGACCCGTGGCCCCGTTGGCTGCGGACCCCCTGGACCATGTAGCTCCGCCGTCCCCAGACGTTGGTCAGCACATGGGCAACGAGCGACGTGTCGCCGTATTTGAGCGTGTGCAGTACGATGCCGCGCCCCTTGTAGCTCTTCACGCCGGTCGCGGTCAGTTCGCCTTCCGCACGTGGACCATCATCCAGCCGTTGCGTTCGGCCCGCTCCACCAGCGTCATCCCGAGTTCCCCGGCCGCCGCAACGATCGAGGGGACATCCGCCTCGAGAAAGCCGCTCATCACCAGATCACCCCCTGCGTTGAGTGCCGCCGCATAGGAGGGCATGTCCGCCAGCAGGATGTTGCGGTTGATGTTGGCCAGGATAAAATCATAGTGCCGGCCGGCTATGCACCGTACGTCGCCCAGCATCGGCGTGATGCGGTCGGAGACGCCGTTGGCGGCGATGTTCTCGCGGCAGTTCGCATCGGCCCAGTCGTCGATATCCACCGCATCGACGTGCGTCGCGCCGCACTTCACCGCCACGATCGACAGAACGCCCGTGCCGCTGCCCATGTCGAGCCCCCGGCGTCCGGAGACCCCCAGGTCGAGCACCGCACGCGACATGAGCCACGTCGTGGCGTGGTGACCCGTGCCGAACGACATCTTCGGCATCACGACCACCTCCAGCTCGCCGGCCGGGGCCGCCTCGTGGAACGGTGCACGGATCCGCAGCCGCCCCTCGACATCCGTTGCCGGGTAGTTCCGCTCCCAGAGGGCATTCCAGTTCTGCGTCTCGATGGCGATGTAGCGCCCCGAAACCCCGTAGCGCTCCAGCAGCGCATCGACCTCCGACTTGCAGTCGGCCAGGCGGTCGCCCGGAATGTAGGCCTTCAGCGTCGAACCCTCGGTCTCGAAGCTCTCGAACGGATAGTCGGCCAGCTCGGCCGTCAGGATCTCGCCCTGTTCGGCATCCGCCACCGGAATCTGCAACGATATGTAGTCCATCTTCTCGAATTTTATGAGGTAAAATTTTCGTATCTTCGTCCGGTAAAGTTACGATATTTCCCGAAAAAGAGCCCCGATCATGGCCGAAAACAGCAAAAAATGGGAGGACGAGATACGGCGTTACGCCACCTACGTCAAACTCGAAAAACGACTCGCCCGAAACTCCGTCGATTCCTACGTGCGCGATCTGAGGCAGTTCGCCGCGTTCGTCGTCGACGGTTGGGACGTGCCGCCGAGAAGGGTCGACCGGCCGATGATCGAACAGTTCATGGCCCGGCTCTTCGATCTGGGCCGCGAGAAATCCTCCCAGGCACGCGCCCTGAGCAGCATCAAGAGCTTCTTCAACTTCCTGATGATCAACGACCGGATCGAGGCCTCGCCCGCCGAATTCGTCCAGATGCCAAAGTTCGGACGCCGGCTCCCAGACATCCTCTCGGTCGACGAGATCGACCGGATCATCGCCTCGGTCGACACCTCGACCGTCAAGGGGCTGCGCGATCAGGCCATGCTCGAGGTGCTCTACTCGTGCGGACTCCGCGTCTCGGAGCTCACCTCGCTGCGGCTGCAGGACCTCTTCTTCGACGAAGGGTACATCCGCGTCATCGGAAAGGGCGACAAGCAGCGGCTCGTCCCCATCAGCTCCGTCGCCCGCGACCGCATCCGCCGCTATCTCGAAAAACGGCCCGGGGCCCGCTCGAACGAGGAGGTGCTCTTCCTGAACAACCGCGGCAGGCAGCTCACCCGTGTGATGGTCTTCACGCTGCTCAAGGAGGCCGTGCGGCGGGCCGGCATCGACAAGCACATCAGCCCGCACACCTTCCGCCACTCCTTCGCCACCCATCTGCTCGAGGGCGGCGCCTCGATCCGGCAGGTGCAGGAGATGCTCGGTCACGAGAGCATCCTCACCACCGAGATCTACACCCATCTCGACAGCAGCCATCTGCGGCAGACCGTCGAAGAGCATCTGCCCGTCTGACTCCGTGACCGGAAGGTGAAAGTCGAAAAATGGAAGTCGGAAAATGACGCCGGGAAGAGGCAATCCTACAGCGGCTGGATCCGCGATTGCGGCGTGAGGCGCAGGGCGGCATAGTCGAGACCCGAAAGCACCACCCAGATCCCCCCCTCGACAACCGTCTGCGGGAGGGTCGTCGACAGGTCGTCCGAAGCCGCCCGAAGCCGTTCGAAAGCCCGGCGGTAGTCGGCCGGAAAGTCGGCGACGAGCAGCCCCGCATAGAACTCCGTGGCCGGCAGGCGGTCGGGCGCCGCACACGTCTCCACGAGGTACGTACCGTCCCCGTAGAAGGTCACCAGCGGCCGGCGGACCAGCCCCTGCGGCGTCCAGAGCAGGTTAGAGGCTATCCTGCGGCGAAAGGGCCCGGCGGAAGAATTCATCGGCAAAAATCCGGATATCAAGTTGCTGGTCGTAGAGCTGCTCCACCGCCCGGCGGGTCGGCGGCGTATACTCCACCTTCAGGTCGCGGACCGTCATCGAGGGACGCTGCGGCTTCTCCCCGAAGGTCAGGAAGTGGATGCAGAGGCGGCGGTGGGTCGAATCGGTCGTAAAGCTCCGTGTGAAGTTCTCCTCGCGGTTGCGGCGCAGCGTCGTCGTATAGAGGTTTGCACGCGTCGAGTCCCGCCGCTCAAGCCACATCACCCCGCGAAGCCCCCGCGGATTGCGGTCCAGCGAATCGATCTCATACTTCAGCGAAAAGGTATATTCGCCGGGCTCGACGTCGATCGAATAGCTCAGACGCGACGTGTCGCGGAGCGCCGAAACCCGGATCAGCGTGTCGGAGACCACCGGCCGCGTAAAGGTCCGACGCGCCACGTTGTCGATCGTGTCCAGAATCGCAACCTCCCGGTCGTAGACCTTCCCCTCGGCCTCCAGCAGGTCGATCGCCCGCTCGACAACATCCCCGAGACGTGCACTCTTGCGCTTCGAGAAGTTGCCGATCGTATAGTGCAGGTCGTCGGCCGTATAGCCGTAACGCGCAAAGATCGGTTCGTAGAGCCGCAGCGAATCCACCGGGCGGTTCTCCACGTTCAGATAGGCGTTCGTCAGGAACGCATCGTGGAAGATCATCGCCAGTTCGTCGTCCGGTATGATCTTGTGGCGGGCACAGCCCCCCAGAATCAGTATGGCCAGAAGGCCTGTCAGGAGTCGTTTCATGAACGGATTCTATTTTTTAATCATGCTGCGGACGGTGATGTTCGCAAGCAGCGTCGCCACAACCGAAAAGGCTACCGCAACGGCCAGCAGATCGCCCCAGCGGAACTCCACCGGGTAGCTCTTCGTCACGAAGGTCTCGGCCGGAATCTCGATCAGTCCGAAATGCTGCTGCAGCAGGCTCAGCCCCACGCCCAGCACCAGTCCGATCACGCCGCCCAGACCGCAGATCAGCAACCCCTCGGTCCGGAAGATCGCCCGCAGAAGCCCCGTATCGGCCCCCAGGGCCCGCAGCGTCGCCATGTCGTCGCGCTTCTCGACGATCAGCATCGACAGCGCCCCCACCACCGAAAACGACGCTATGACGAGCACCAGCAGCGCAATGAAGAAGATCCCCCACTTCTCGTAGGTCATGATCCGGTAGAACGAGGCCCGCAGCTCCTCGCGCGTGCGCACCTCGAAGGCGTCGCCCGCCGCATCGGCCACCGCCCGCCGCGTCCGGTTGAGATCGGCTCCCGGCGTCGTCCGCAGCAGCAGCGCCGAGGCCCGGTCCGGCGTCCCAAACAGCGCCTGCGCCAGCCGCAGCGAGGTCAGCACGTAGGTCCGCTCCGTATCGAGATCCAGCACGTAGACCCCGCCTACGGGTTCCGTGCGGCGCGTATAGTTCTCCATCGGCAGCAGCGTCGAGAAGCTCCCGCGACGCACCGCATAGAGCGTCACGTCGGCATCCGCCAGCGAGCGGATCCCCAGCATCCACGCCATCGACTGCCCGATGACCAGCCGCTCCAGATCGCCCAGACGCACCTGCCATTCGCCCGTCACCACGGCATCCTCCAGGTCGAAAATCCGCCCGTAGGAGTCGTCCACACCGCGGATTGTCGCCGTGGCCTGCCGCCCGTCGTGCTCCAGCAGCGCACTCTGCTCCAGCGTGAAGCTGAGGGCCGCAATACCCGGCAGGCAGCTCAGCGCCACCGTATCGAGATCCCCCGGCGAGAAGGTCTGACCCCGCCGCGGCGTCAGCGTCAGATCGGCATCGAAGGCCGAATACATCGACCGGACGAGCGACTCGAAGCCGTTGAAGACCGACAGCAGGATGATCATCGCCGCCACGGGTATTGCCACGGCCGCAACGCTCAGCCGCGAAATCAGGTTCACGACCGATCGCGACCGGGGCGAAAAGAGGTAACGGCGGGCAAAAAACCGGGGCAGCATGGCTCTACCGCTTTCAGTCCTCCTTCAGCGCCTGTTCGATATGCTCGATATACTCGAGCGAATCGTCCAGGAAGAACTGGATCTCGGGGACATTCTTCAGCTGGTTGCGGATCCGCTGCCCCAAGGCCCGGCGGATGAACCAGTTCTGATGCTCGAAGCGCTCCATCAGCGCCTTGCTCTGCTCAAAGGGAAAGATGCTCACGTAGATCTTCGCGTAGCTGAAGTCGGGCGAGACGCGAACGCCCGTCACCGTGACCAGCGCCCCGCGGACCAGCGACGCCCCCTCCTTCTGGAAAATATCGGCTACGTCCTTCTGAATCTGTTTGGCAATTTTCTGTTGACGCGTTGTTTCCATGTTCCTCTCTTTTTACAGTCCAAATTTGAATACTTCGCGGTTCTTCTGCCGCTTCGCCCGAGGCTTCCACGTCTCGAACCCCTGTTTGTTGAAGCGGTAGCTCAGCCCGACCGAGATCGTCAGGTTGTCGAGCGGAGACCGCATCGGCGTCGTATAGAAGGGATTCTCCGGCCCGTCGTCGCTGTTGTCGTAGTAGCGGTTGCGGTTGCGAAGGATATCCGAATAGCCAAAGTAGTAGCGGACCCGGAAGTTCAGCTCGAAGCGCCGGATCAGAAACGCCACACCGCCGCCGCCCGCCAGTCCGTAACCCCAGCGGTTGTCACGCGGAAGCTTGAAGGCGTAGTCGCCCCCGCGGGTCCCCTTCTCCTTGGTCTCCGTATTGACGAAATACTCCTGCTCCCACGTCGACGAAAAGTTGTAGAAGAAGGTCGCCGCAGCCTCGAGGTAGACCCGCACGTGGTTCTTGACCAGGTAGATGTGCGGCTGCCACACGACCGGCATCACCACCGAATTGATCCGCCGCGTATAGTAGAGCAGGTTCGCCGGCTTCTTGTCATCCACCTGCGAGGCGTTCGTCGCGAACGAATAGGCCTGCTGCTGGAACTCCAGGTCCACGCCGAAGCCCCCCACGTAACGCTGTTTGCCGTAGTAACGCCACGTCAAACCGCCGCTGTAGAGCCCCCATGTGGCCCGTGTCTCCTGTTTCGGGTCGAAGCGTCCGCTTCCCATGCCGTAGCCCCCGATGACGCCCAGCGTATGCTGCGCCAGGGCCCCCTCGAGGCAGAACAGTGCCCCCGCGGCAAGTAGCCATCGCCGGATATCTCTCTTCTTCGTCATGCTCTGCTATCTGAAATTACTGAACATACTGCCCGCCGACCCGAAGCTGCTGTTCATCATCCCCTGGCTCTGGCCCTGGGTCTGACGGTTCTGCTGGCGCGGCTTGGCCGCCTCCTCGGCCCGCTTCTCCGCCTCGCGGCGCAGACGCTGCATCTCCTGCTCGTCGAGCATCCGCGACAGCGACTGCATCGTCACCGGTGCGAAGATCTTGTCCATGTTCATCGTGAACTCGATCTCCCAGTTGGTCTTCGTCGCGAAGGTGTTCTCCCCCGCATCGTTCACGTACATCTCCGCTCGTTCGGGCTGACGGCGCGCTACCAGATCGCCCGTATCCCAGCGGCCGTTGCCGTTGCGGTCCTCGATGACCCGGAACTGGATCTCTCCGGCCGGAACGTAGTTGAACTGGATGTCACCCGCCTTCACGTCGCGGCGCTCCTGCTTCATCGAACCGTTCGCATCGAGCAGCTGCACGATGTAGGTCATCTGCGGATCGCGGCTCTGGACGTGGATCTTCACCGTAGCGAACTTCTCCGGATCGTAAACCGTATATTTCCCCACGATCGAGTCGTTGGCATAACCCGCCACGTCGCGGAAGACACTGTCCGGGATCGTCAGCGTATACTGCCCGCCCGGAACCCAGTCGGCACGAATATACCACCGCCGAAGCTTTGCCGTGTCGTGAACCATGTGCACCGGAACATCCTCGATCGAATTGTCCTCCAGCTGGCGCGTCAGCAGCATCCGCGCCGAATCGATCGACACCAGCGGGTAGTCGAAGTCGATTGTCAGGTGGTTCTCCGGGTTCAGATCCCCCGACGTCGGCATGTTGAAGACGAAAGGATTCTCCTGTTTCGGCTCCTCGTACTTCTCGCCCGCCGCCTCGGCCTTCTTCCGCTCGCGCTCGATCTTCTCCCGCTCGCGCTCCTGCTCCTTGGTCTCGATCAGCCGCCACGAGAGCTTCAACGACATGGTATCCGGCTGCAGCCGGTTCAGCGTATCGTGCTTCAGGTAGATCATCTCGCCCTTGATCGTGTCGGGAAGCATCGCCGACGGAACGTTGAACCACAGGGCCACGGTATCCTTCCCTTCGGTCTGCGGATCGATGATCACCCGGTCCGCCGGAATGCTGTCAAAGCGCAGCGAGCGGATCTCGGGATGTGCCGCCGAAAAGTAGAGCATCGCCTGATGCTGCTTCGGACGCTGGCTCTCCGAGAGCACCTGCCGCTTGAAGGCCTTGTCCATGAACATGCGGAAGTAGAGCTGCGGCTCGGCCGAAACGTACTGCCGAACCGAATCGTACCACATCGCGAAGTCGGGCATCTCGGCCGGATTCCACGTCCCCTCGATGAAGCCCACCTGGTCGGTCCCCGGATCGTACATCTGGTTGTCGTTCTTGTCCTCGACGGCGTAGATCCGGTAGGGGATCGGCTTGAGGTTCTGCGCTATGAAGATACCGTTGTTCTCGGCGCGGGCAATCACCGCCGGCTTGTAGTTGAAGACCGTCGAGTCGTACTCCGCCACCTCCTTCACCGAATCGGCCGGGTAGAACCAGATGAACGACTTCGAAACCGAATCCGCCTCGTAACCGTCGGCCGTATAGCCCGACATGACCATCGAGTCGATCTCCGGACCCGTCGAGAAGACATACCGCATCGAGTAGAGCGGGTTGCCCTCGTTGTTGTCGCGGATCGCACTGCCGAAGTTCAGCGCGTAGGTCGTATTCGGAAGCAGCGTGTCGCGCAGCTGGATCACGATCCCCCGGCCGCGCTGCGTGATCGTCGGCTTCTTCTTCATCTGCGGCGAGGTGAAGAACTCCTTCTGCTGATCCTTGATCTGCACGAACTCATCGAACTCGATATAGATCTTGCCGTGGTTCGTCGTCGGACGGTTCGTCGAGAAGTTGTCCGGCAGCATCGTCACGATCACCGGCGGCAGCGAATCCCGCGGTCCGCCCGTCGGCGTCATCATGCTCGCACACCGGCTCAGAAAGGCCGAGACGAACAGCAGCGACACGACCAGGCGCAGAAAATTCATCTTATGGCGCATGGCTCTCTCCTTCATCGTCGTTCGTTTTGCGTTGTCGGCTTCGCCGGTTCGTAGGTCGGGTTGACCACCGCCCAGCCGTTCGTATCCTTCGTATCGATCCAGACGCCCCGCCACGGCCGGAATATCAGCGCCGGGAAGGTCAGGGCATCCTTCTGCGAAAGATCCACCGTCTGCTGCGTATAGGCGTACATCCGGTCGCTGCGGTCGGCAACAACCAACATCAGGTTCTCCGAGCTGACCGTCATCCGGTAGAGACCCGTCGTCCCGTCGGCATAGCCCTGGAAGCTCGGGATCGTCCGCGTATCGGTCGGATCGGTCTTCGAGGTGATCTTGCCGCTCACTGCATCGTCATACGAGGCGATGTACCACGCCGTCGTGTCCGCAGCGTAGGCGTAGACCTCCATCTTCGAGATCTGCGTCGGCTCGGCCCCCTCCAGCAGCTGGAACTTCGCATCCACGTAGCACTCGCGCGAAACCGGCGGCGCGTAGAACTCGTTGTAGAAACTCCAGTTGCCGTCCTTGTACGACGTCCCCTCCTTCCAGATCTTGAACGGAAGCGTCACATAAAGGTTCGGCAGGTTCACCTCCACCTCCTGCTGCGTATAGGCGTAAAGCCGGTGGACCGGATCCACCGCCACGATCATCTGCGTCGGCGACGACAGCGACAGCTTCACCCAGCCGGTCGTCCCCTCCTGTGCGTAGGGTTCCGACGTCGCAACGGGCGTGGTGATCTGCTCCGACGGGCGGCTCTTGAGGCTGATCACCCCGTTGAGTGCATCCTCGTAGCTGGCCACCGTATAGAGGTTCGTATCCGCCGAAAAGGCATAGGCCTTCAGCCCCTCGAAGGGTTCGTAGGGATCCGTCGACAGCGTCTGCGACAGCGGCTTGATCACGTAGTTCGTCCGGATCGAGGTGTCCTTGAAACATCCCCATCCCAGCAGGACCAAACCCGCAAGCAGTCCGATTCGTAATCTCTTCATCGTTGTCTCTATGCGTTGTTTCTGAGCGCCGCGAGCATCTCGCCGACCGTCTGTCCCGTCACCGGATGACGCCGCTGGCGCATGATTTCGTTCAGCGGGACCAGCGCAAACTCCCGCTCCGCCAGCCGCGGATGGGGCAGCGTCAGCCGTTCGTCCGACAGAACCACGTCGTCGTAGAAGATCACGTCGATGTCGATCGGCCGCGAACAGTAGGCCGCTCCCGACGACGCCTTCTCGATCGCCTCGGCAGCCCGGTTGCGCCCCAGCTCCCGCTCGATGGCCTGGCAGGCGTCAAGCACCTCGTGCGGCGTGAGGTCCGTCGAGATCTCCAGCGCCTGGTTCGAGAAGCGCTCCGTACTCCGGAAACCCCACGGCTCGCTTTCGTAGCGGTGCGAACACCGCAGTACTGCGCCTACCCGCGAATTGATCAACTGTTGTGCCGTCTGGAGGGTCCGCTTCACGTCCCCCAGATTTCCTCCCATTAACAATGCCACGCGTGCCATACCGTTACAAATGTTTTATCATCTTGCTCACCGTGAGCGCAAAGTGCGTGAAGACGATCGTCGGATTGCCGTTCTGCGCGATCTGCGCCCCGGCCCGCTCGATCTCCGCGATCAGCGGCTCGATGTTCTGCGGCCCGACAAACGGCGCAAATTTCGAGCAGAAGGACAACTCCTCGCCCCACAGATAGCCGATCTGCGGAATCCCCGCGTGGAGCATGAAGCTCTCCCGAAGCAGCCGAGCCGCATTGCGCAGAAAGGCCCGCTGCTGTTCGCGCGAGAGCTGCGCAACCTCCTCGGCCCAGCCGATCAGTTCGAGGTGCCGGTCGTTGTAGCTCAGCCGCATCAGGCTGCAGAAGAGGTCGAAGTTCTCCTTCCGCAGCGCGTCGTGTTCGCCGGCCGCCAGGTGGCTCAGCTCGATCACGTCGCCGCCGGCCAGCCGCGCCATGTTCCGCGCCTGGATCGGATCGCTCACTCCGCGCCGTCGCGCCTCCGCCTCGAGCACCTCCGGCGTGATGCGCGGCACGGCCACCTCCTGCGTCCGCGAGAGGATCGTCGGAAGCAGCCGGTCGGGCTGTTCGCTCACCAGAATGAAGAGCGTCCGCTCCCACGGCTCCTCGAGGATCTTCAAAATCTTGTTCGACGCCTCCTCGTTCATCGTCTCCGGCAGCCACACCAGCATCGTCTTGTAGTCTGACTCGAAGCTCTTGAATGAGAGTTTGCGGATGATTTCGTCCGCCTCGCGCGCCGAGATCATCCCCTTGAGCGTCTTGCCCAGGTCGAGCCGGTCGTACCACTCCTGCGGCGTGAAGTAGCCCCGTCGCTCGGCAAACAGCGCCCGGAACGGTGTCAGGAACTCGTCGCTCAGCATCGCTTCGCCCGACTTCTTGCCTTGCCTGTTCACCGGGAAGACCAGATGCAGGTCCGGATGGGCCAGCTCCGCGATCTGCCGGCAGTCGGGGCACTCGCCGCACGAATCACCGTCGTGACGGTGGCGGCAGCAGAGGTACTGCACGTAGGCAACGGCCAGCGCCAGCGTGCCGTAGCCCGCGGCCCCCGTAAAGAGCTGCGCGTGGCTCACACGCCCCGCATCGACCGACCGGGCCAGATGCCGCTTCAGATCCTCCTGACCGATGATATCCGCAAATCGCATCCCCTTATCCCCGTTTGATGACCGAGCGGAGCATCGCCCCCACGTCGATCCGTTCGCGGCGGATCAGGTAGAGGCCGTAGCCCGCAAACAGCACTATATTAAACGCATAGATGACAAACTTATTGTCTGTCAGGCGTGTCGCCGCCTCGCACACGACAAAGACCGCCAGCGCCGTGATCACGTACTCCCAGATCCGGCGCCACGGATAGGGCGTCGGGAAGTAGCGCCGGTTGAGCCACCAGCTCACCGCCACCATCACCGATTCGCTCGCCAGGCGCGCCCAGGCGGCGCCGTAGTAGCCCCACGTCGGGATCAGACCGAAGCCGAAGAGCGTCATCGCCACCAGTCCCGATCCCGTCACCACGATGGCCAGCGAGGTCCGCTCCTCACGCTTGTACCAGAACGAGAGGTTCAGCCATACGCCCGTCAGCACGTTGGCCCCCAGCACCACCGGCAGAATGAAGATGCCCTCGCGGAAATCCCGACCCACGATCAGCGCAAAGAGGTCGCGGAACAGCGCGATGCCCAGGAAGATCAGCATCGAGGCCATGACGTAGTACTTCAGCGCCGCGGCGTTCATCGCCACGAAGTCCGACTTCTTGAAGTTCGACAGGAAGAAGGGTTCGGCCGCCAGGCGGTACATCTGGTAGAAGAGCATCATCACCACGGCGATCTTCGTGATGGCGCCGTAGACGCCCAACTGCGCCATTGCCCCCTCGGGAACGAGGTATTTGATCAGCTGACGGTCGATGAATTCGTTGGCCGTACCGGCCAGGCCGCCCACCAGCAGCGGCAGCGAATAGGCAAAGACCGCCGTCAGCAGCGCCCAGTTGATCCGCGGCACGGTGCGGTCGGTCGTCGTCAGGATCACCAGCCACGTCACCACGCTCGCCACCAGGTTGGCCACGAAGACCCACCCCACGCCGAAATCCGTCGCAAAGAGCCCCGCGGCGCCGAAACCGAAGGCCAGCGCCACGTTCAGCACCACGTTCATCGCCTTCAGACCCACGAAGGTCATCGCACGCCCCTGTTCGCGCAGCCGCGAGAAGGGGATGCAGCCCCAGACGTCGAAGAGGATGATCAGCGCCACCCAGACGACATACTCCGGATGGGCCGTATAGGCTTCGCCCATGAGCGAGGCCACGCCGTTGCGGAAGAGCGCCACCAGCGCAAAGAAGACCGCCGCGGCCAGCGACGTGATGCCCCATGTCGTGGCAAAGAGGCGTCGCTTGGCCCCCTGAACGTCGCCGCCGGCCTCCTCGGCCTTGGCCGAAAAACGGAAGTAGCTCGACTCCATTCCCATGGTCAACAGCGTCAGCGCCAGCGGAATCAGAGCGTAAACGTCCGTAACGATTCCGTAGGTCTCCTGTCCGAATACACGCGTATAGTAGGGCGTGAGCAGGTAGCTCAGGAACCGCACCACGATGGTGCTGATGCCGTAGACGGCAGTCTGTTTGGCCAGTTTTTCGAGCATACGAAGGCTATATAGGCAGCAAAGATACAAATTTTAACCGGATTGCCCGCATCATTTCCGCTTCTTTCTCCGAAAGAAGGGCATGAAAAATCGTCCGCACGCCGGAGCGGGTGCGGACGGTATCGTCGGGCGGAAAGCATGTGGGGTGGAGGCGCCGTTGCCGCGTCCGGCATCCGGGCACAGGAGGTCGAGGTCGTACACGCCCCGCGGTCATGGGCGATCCCGCTACGGGATCCCTTGCACGGCTGCCGGTGATTGATGTCGTGCACGCCCCGCAGTCATGGGAGGCCCCCCTGCGGAATTCCTGGCACGACTGCCGGTGATTGACGCCGCGCACCGTCCCCGGCGGTTCCTAAAGCCACTTCTTGTAGCGGAAAAACCAGATCGTCAGGATCGAAGCGATGATCATCAGCGCAATGGCAAACAGATAGCCCACCGGAACCACCCAGCCGTTCGACAACGTCCAGGTCCACTCCAGTTCGGGCATCGTCTTGAAGTTCATGCCGTAGATCGACGCGATGAGCGTCGCCGGCATGAAGATAACCGCCGCCACCGAGAAGATCTTCACGATGCCGTTCTGCTCGATGTTGATCAGACCCAGCGCCGCATCCTGGATGTAGTCCAATCGCTGGAAACTGAAGTCCGCATGGTTGATCAGCGAGTTCACGTCCTTGATCATCAGCTGCAGACGCGGGTAGATATCGTTCGGGAAGCGCTCCGAACGCAGGATCCCCGACAGCACCCGCTGTCGGTCGAAGATGTTCTCGCGCAGCGACATCGTACTCTCCTGCAACGCACTGATGCGGTGCAGAACCTCCTTGTCGATCGAATCCTCCGAGTTCACATCCTTCGACAACGCCGCAACCTGTTTGGCAATCAGCTCCACCAGGTCGGCATCGAAGTCGATGCGCACCTCCAGCAGCGAAATGAACAGGTGATAACCCGTCGAGTAGCTCCGGTAGTTCATCTGCAGCCGCTTCTCCGTCTCGCGGAAGGTCCGGAACTCGGCGTTGCGCACCGAAACCAGCACGCCTTCGTTCGAGATGATGAACGACACCGGCTCCACGATGAACGAATCGCCCGTCGGAATGAAAAAGTTCGCATTCGACACGATCGAGTTCTCGTTCTCCGAGTACTTCGACGTCGACTCGATCTCCTCGACCTGCTGACGCGTCTGAAGACTGATCTCCATGAAGTTCTCGACGGCCTTCTGCTCCTTGATCGTGGGCGACAACATGTCGATCCAGAGAATGTCGTCATAACCCAGCTCGTCGAAGAGCTTCGTATCCGCATTCCGGATGATCTTGTTGTATTGCTTGAGATAGATGGTAATCATGTAAGGCTCTCTGTAAAGTTCGTGAATCCGTGGTCAAGAGAGGCGGACACATCCCTGTCCGCTAACCTCTTCAGCCCGGATTGGTCCTCGGGGCAACCTTCAGGCCCGAGTCCCAGAACTTCTTGAGTGCCTTGTCTTTCTGATTGTCGAAAATGTAATCGAAATGGGCCAGCCCTTCGTAAGCCCGTCCCGGATCGTCGGTATACGGCGACTCCAGTATCGCTTCGTAACCGCGCTCCAGACCGTAGGTCAGCGCGTACTGAAGCGCCTCCACCGTCTCGGGCTCCACCTCCGGGTGGGCCACCCACAGGGCGAAGGCAAACGGAAGTTTGCCGTAGGGTTTCCACGCCTCGAGGAGCGGATCCTCGATTTCGAGCAGCGACGTCAACGACGCAGGTACGCCTCCGACACAGTACTCGGTGACCAGCCGGGCGCTTTTCAGACCCGGATAGGCGGCGGCCGGAATCAGGGCGATGTCGGCCTGGCGATCGATGAAACGCTGAAGGGATTCGGCGGGAGTAGACAGCAACAATTCGGCACGGAGATTACCCTCGTGCTGGATACCATAGATGAATGGCGTCGTGCTCAGGCACGACACAACGGCTATACGGGGTACTGTGACCATCATCCATAAGGTATAAAAATGTTGGTTCGAGAAACAAAGGTACGATAAAATTCCGGAAACTTTTCCATATTTTTTGGAAAAAGTGCGCCGACCTCTTGACAAGGGGGGTGGCGTCGTCGTATATTTGTCATGCAATCAACAGGCATTCGCCTCGTTTCGGCAAGTTATCAACATTTTTATTATCGCTGTAAATCACAGCTTTGCCGAAATCAAAAAGCCGTTTTCAACAGACTGTCGACAATTTGTAGACATTTTGTCGACACAAGAACGCCCCCTCTCGGGGTATTGTTGACAACCGTCAGCCCCATTCCGCATCTCCCGCTTCGGAGCCTCCCTCCCGACCGATCCTTCCGCGACCGGCACCAGGCCCTTTCCGCCCGCCGACCGGCACCGTCTTTCCCGTCTGCCGCCGGTCACAGCCCGGCCTCCCCGGCATCCGCCCCGCACCCTTTCATCCTTCAAAAAACAATCGACCATGCCATTTGCCAGCGTTCCCCAACAGTTCTTCCCGCTCGATCGCGAGATCAACTACACCTTCGAACAGGACCAAGCCAAAAGCATCGACTTCCGAATCATCAACAACACCTACAACCAACTCATCGGCGTCAAACGCCCCCTCCCGGCAACCTCCGTCACGATCAACATCGCCTCGATCCTCCGCAGCCAGATCGCCTTCACGCCGCGATTCGGCGCAAGCGGATTCCGGAATCTGACCGACCGCGGCATCACCATCCGCGTCGAAGCCGTCGAAACCGACAGCGGTCTCCTCGTCGACACCTCCCCGGTGCGGACCTTCCTGATCGGCGACCAGCAGGTCATCATCCCCGGAATCCGTACGACCATGCCCCTCGAACGCATCATCCCGGCCGATGCCTCCGACGAGATCTCGCTCCTCACCGAAGAGGACTGCACCCTCTACATCACGGCCGAAGGACCGGACAGCACCCAGATACAGAGCTACAGCGCCTCCGGAGCCGGTCTCCACATCTTCTACCTCTCGCCCGCCGACTTCCCCGGATGCGAAACCCTCACCCTCGATGCGGGCCGCTACGGTGAGATCCGCTACACGGTGGTCCCCGCCTCGGAGGAGTTCACCCGCATCGCCTGGCAGAGCCATGCCGGGTCGGTCGAACAGTACTCCTTCCCCGTCACGCAATCGACCACGCTGCGAACCTCGAAACAACGCGCCGAAGGGTATGACGGGCATCTGGTGACGCAGATCGAATCGTCGCGCGAAATGACCTTCGTCTCGGCGCTCGAACGGGAAGCGGTCTTGGAGCCCCTCTGCGAAATCCTCTCGTCGCCCAATGTCTGGATCAACCGCCACGGCGGATTCATCCCGCTCGACATCCTCTCCGAGGAGGCCGTCATCCGGCAATACGGCGTGCTGCGCACGCTGGAGATCGTCTCACGCCCCAAAAACGACCAACAATGGATCTGACCATCAACGGACAAAAATGCGATGCGGGAAAGCTCCGGATCTCCGTCCCGGGGTACGACATCGCCCGCATCCGGAACATCGACGAGGCCCGTACGGGACGCTCGCTGACCCTCACCATCCCCCGTACTCCGCGAAACGACCAGGCCCTGGCGTTCGCGGCCGAAACCAACTCGGCCGACCGCTTCAACGAACTCGACAACGTCGCCGAACTCTCGTACCGGGGAGCCCGGCTCATCGGCGGAAAGGTCCGCCTGCTCGCCATCGACGGGGAGGGATACCGCATCGAAATCCGGCAGGGCGGCGCCGACTGGGCCGAAATGGCCGCCAGAAGCCGTCTCGATGAACTCGAGATCGACTGGAGCACGCGTCTTTCCCCGACGGCCGTCTGTCAGAGCTGGACCGACGATTCGCCCGTCAAGTTCTTCCCGATCCACCGCGACGACTACGAACAGCAGAACAACCCGACGGACCTCCTCCCCGCCGAACGCCTGCTGGCCGTCGAGGATTACCACCCGTTCCTCCATCTGAAAACCCTCGTCAAGCAGATCTTCCAACGGGCCAACTACAACGTGAAGAGCGAATTCCTCGAATCGGAGATCTTCCGGGGCCTCTACATGAGCGGCGCCTACGCCTCGCGGGACACCTCGGCTGCCGTCAACCGCATGGGGTTCCTGGCACGCCGCCTCGACGAGGCCTCGGCCACGGCAAACGAACTCGGACGTGTCTTCGCCAACCCCAAAGCTCTGGCCAACAGCGTGGGAAACATCGTCGACTCGGCCACCCCGCTCAGCGTCGACAGCGACGGTACGGTCCTCACCGAACTCTACAACAACGGCAACTGCTTCTCGACAACCGACGGAAAGATCCTCTTCACGCCTCCGACAACCGTCTCCGCCGGATTCGAATTCTACCTGAAGTACACCACCCAGCACCGGATCCTCTCCCGGACCCGTCTGACCGGATTCGACACCATCTACCTCGGAACCGGCGCCGAATACGACTTCGAACTGGCCAACCGCTACGAGGATCAGCGGGACAACCTCCAGCCGAACTTCTCCTACCGGGTCATCGTCTTCGACCATCAGCCCGGAACCAGCTACCGCCTGACCTGCACCAGAAACGGGATCCGGAAGACCGCATGGGCCACGTTTTCGGACCGTTCATCCCTGGTCAGCACCTCCACCGGCACCTACTCCCACCCCGCACTCGAAATCTCCTTCGGCCAGGGCTGGACCACCTATTCGGGCGACTGGGCCCTCTACAAGGGCTATATCGGCGAAACCGGCCAGACGCTCGTCGAGGTACGTCTCCGGACCCCTTCGGAATCAATCTCGCCCGAGGATCCCAAGTATTTCGACCAAATCTACTTCTCGGGAGCCGAAGAGGGGATGGAAATCACCCTCCACAAGGAGTGCTCGCTCCGTCCGCTCTTTCAGGCCGGGCCGACCTTCGGCCAGCAGATCGACTTTGCCGACGTGGCCCAGCACAACATCCGGCAGTCGGAGCTGCTCGAGGCACTGGCCCACCTCTTCAACCTGCGCTTCTTCACCGAAGAGGAGACCCGAACCGTCTGGATCGAACCCGAAAGCCTCCTCCTCGGAATCGGAACTCCAGTCGACTGGAGCCGACGTACGGTCCGCTCGAAACCGATCCTCCGCCGGAAAACCGACACCGAAATACACGAAATCCGGACCTTCTGTCTGCAGGAGGGCGACGGTGCCGTCACCCGCCTCAACAACGAGGAGGAGTCCACGCTGGGATCCTGGAGCTTCCACTCGCCCTCCCGCGCCTCGCTCCAGGGCGAGGAGGTGAGCCGCAACCCGCTCTTCGCCCCGACGCTCAGCTCCGTCGGCCACTACCTGAATGCCCCCTCGGCCCGGATCCTGCAGGTCGGCGACCGCGACGATGCCTCCGGGGACGGGACAAACTTCTCACCGCGGATCGTCCGCTACATCGGGATGGTCCCGCTGGCCAAGGGCGAACACTGGGGGTATCCCGTTCAGCAGAGCGGATATCCGCTGGCGGCCTTCTATTTCCCCGGAGACTCCCAGGTGAGGTCCTTCACGCTGGGATTCGAAGACCGCGGCGAGGCCAACGGACAGCACAACTTCTACGACCGTCAGCTGAACCGCGAGGCCTCCGGCGAACGGATCTCGCTGACGCTGCACATCGAACCCCACGAGTTCGAAACGATACTCGCCCCCGGAACCGGCATGCCCGACTTCCGGTCGGCCTTCCGGATCGACATCGGAACGGGTGTCGTTACCGCCATCCTCTGCAGCATCGAGGAGTATGACGCCCGCAGCGGCGAGGCCTCCTGCACCTTCGAACGCACCGATATCGTCTGACCCTCAAACCCGAACCGCCATGACACGTCTCGACGAACGACTGGCGGAGGTCCTCCTCCGTCAGGTCCGCGGTCTGACCGCCCGGCAGGCCGTCCTGCACCTGCTCGACGCGGGTATGATCGACCGCCGCGCCTGCGAAAGGCAGGCCATCCGCGACGAGGTGGCCCGCCTCCAGCGGCAGGGAATCCCCCGCTGCGAAGCCCTCGAAGTCACCGCCCGCACCTTCTGCTGCTCCTACGAAAAGGCGAGAAACGCCATCTACAACACTTTCAAATCCTGAATCCATGAAATCGGAAATCCAAATCAAGAACTCGGCCGACCGCTGCCAGATCGACATCGAGGGGACCATCGGCATCCCCGAAGAGTGGCAGTTCGACAACCCCGACGAACGGGTCGCCACCTACGACCGCTTCCGCGACGCCCTGCGCCGCATCACCGAAATCGAGGCCCGCGAGGTCATCGTCAACATCCGCTCGACAGGCGGCGACGTCAACGACGCCCTGCTGATCCACGACGCCCTGCGGCAGCTCCCCGCACGCATCATCACCCGCTGCTACGGCTACACCGCCTCGGCCGCCACGATCATCGCCCAGGCCGCCTCGGAGGGCGATCGCGAAATCTCGGAAAACACCCTCTACCTGATCCACAACGCCATCTGCTCGACCGAAGGAAATGCCGTCGAAATCGCCTCCCAGATCGACCTCCTCCGCCAGACCGATGCCCGGCTCGCCGCCCTCTATGCCGCCCGCTCGGGACGCCCGGCCAAGGTGTTCGAAACCCTGATGGCCGAAAACAACGGCAACGGTCGCTGGCTCTCACCCGAAGAGGCCGTGGCCGCCGGACTGGCCGACCGGGTGATCGCCGGCGGCGAACAGGAGACACAGTCGCTGACGCGGAACATCGCCCGCGGCTGGAAACGGCTCCTCTCCGACCTCGGCATCCGGCCCGCCGTGCAACCGGTCGTCGACCGCAACATCCTCCATTCGGAGGGGGAGATGAACGAACTCCACCGGCGATCGGCCGTGGCCGCCGAGGAGGCCCGCCGCCACCTTACGCCAACCCGCGTCCTCCCCTGCGAGGACCCCTCGTACGGCGATACGGTCCGTTCGGCCAACGAACGCGCCTATGCCGAGGATGCCAAGTGTTTCCGCAACTGACACCCCCCGCGGCGCAGAGGAGGCCGCCCGCGGCAGGGGTGGGGCCTCCTCCGTTCCGGAGATGTCTCCCCATCAGCGGGAGCTCCGCCAGTCCGCCCCCGCCATCTACCGAATCCACCACGGGGAACGGGTCCCCGCAAAAACCCGCAAGACCATTCACAAAACCCTCAAAAAAACAAAAACACCATGACTTACCTTGAAAATTCGAAACAGTACACCGGCTCCGATCTGGAGAACATCTTCTTCCGCCCGATCCTGACCGGGCAGTCGGCCAAGGACCTTGGCGTGCGCGTGCTCTACAACATGCCCCAGGCCACCCACATCCAGCTCTGGGACGGACAGCGCAACATCCTCCAGAAGTTCACCTCCGCCGGCTGGAACGGCAGCACAGCCCCCACCCGCACCGAAAAGACGATCGACCTCCAGCGCGTGAAGGCCGAACTCGGATTCTCCGCCGCCGACTACTTCTCGATGGTCTACGAGAAGATCTCCTCGATCGTCGACGTCAACATGGAGGACCTCTCCGGAACGATCCTCGAACAGGCCGAGACCGAACTCTTCCGCAAGGCCCTGGCCGAGAACATCCGCGCCACGATGTGGGCCGGCGACTCCTCGGCCGGAGAGGGCTACAACACCTTCGACGGATTCCTCAAGCTGCTCAAGGACCAGCTCGGCTCGATCCACCACAGCTTCACCTACTCGGCCTCGAACCTCTCGGACAACAGCTACGCCGCTCAGATCTTCGACAAACTCTGGAGCGAGGCCGACCCCCGCGCACAGGATCTCAAGACCGAAGGCCAGCTCGCCTACTTCGTTTCGTCGGACATCTGCTACCTCTACGAGAAGTATCTCGACGAGAAGGGGGTTGACGCCGCCTACATCGACTCGGTGAACGGCCGTCCGCAGCTGGCCTACCACGGCATCCCGATCGTCGACGTGCGCATGGGCAGCTACCTGGCCAACACGTCGCTCCACCAGTCGTTCGCCATGCTGACCGACCGCCGCAACCTAGTCATGGCCGTCAACACGGCCAGCATGCCCGGCAACGAGGTCCGCATGTGGTACAACCCCGACGAGATGGAGAACCGTCAGCGCGCGGTCTTCATGGCCGGCTGCCTGCTGCTCGACGAGGAGCTGATCACCTACGCCTACAAACAGTAAAAAACCGGAGGGGAGTGACGCCGCCGGAGCCCCGCCCCGCACGGCGCCACCCCCCCAAACCGACTGCACGTCATGAGCAAAACACACACCTTCAAAACCGCCGTAGGGGTCGCCAACCGCACGGATCCCTACATGCAACTCGGGTCCGTACGCGTCGAGAGCGACCGTTTCTGGCGCTGGGGCGACGACAATCTCTTCCCGGCGGCGCTCGCCCTGATGGCCCGCCGCTCGACCACCCACCGGCGCATCATCAACGACAAGGCCGACTACATCTCCGGCAAGGGCTTCATCTGCGACGAGGCCCGGCAGCCCGCCCTGGCGGCCTTCGTCCGCCGCGTGAACGGCTCGGGCGAGAGTCTGCGGCAGCTGCTCAACAAGCTGGCCTACGACAAGTCGCTCTTCGGGAACGCCTTCCTCGAGGTGGTCACCGACGCCGGACACTCGTTCCTCTCGCTCTACCACCAGGACGCCTCGCGCTGCCGCGTGGCCCGCGACTCGGCACACATCCTGCTCCACCACGACTGGTCGGCCTTCAAACCCTCCGAGGCCCGGTCGCTGCCCCTCTATCCCGCCTTCGAACAGCAGGAGGACGGAACCCTGCGCGCCATGATCCACTACAAGGACTACGAACCCATGTTCGAACACTACGGCGTCCCGACCTACATCGCCGGGTTCGGCGTCTCGGCCATCGCCTACAAGACCGACCGGTGGAACATCTCGCGGCTCGACAACTCGTTCCAGCTCTCGGGGGTGATGATGCTCGACTCGTCGGTCGACAACGAGGCCGAAGCCGAACGCATCGTCCGCATGGCCGAGCGGAAGTTCGCCGGAAACCCCGGGCAGGTGATGTTCGTCATCCGCGACGGAGGCGACGACGACAACTCGCGCTTCATCCCCATCACCGCCCAGAACGAGGGCGACTGGCAGGCGCTGCACGAACAGGCCGTGGGTGACATCGTCGTGGCCCACTCGTGGTTCCGCACCCTGAGCGGTCTGGACTACGCCTCGGGATTCAACGCCGAGCGGATCCTCCACGAATACGAGGTGGCGCTCAACACGGTGATCCTGGCCGAACAGGCCGAACTCACCGAACCGATCCGCGACGTCATCACCTCCATCCTGGGGCTCGACACAGAGTCGCTGCAGATCGTCAACCGCCCGCCGACCCGTTCGAAACCCATCTACATGAAGGTCTGGGAGGCCCGCAAGGCCGACGGACTCGACTACGACCCGGAGGATCCCAAACAGCAGTATTTCCTCTCGGAGATCACCAAATACAACGTCACCAGCATCGGCTGATCCCCGCCGTGCGGGGCGCGCTCCGGTCCCGACCGGAGGGCGTCGCACGGCAGACCGCCGACCAACCGCAATCCGCCATGAATACCCTGATCACCACCACCCAACTTCTCCAGCTCGCCTTCTCCCACGGCGAGTACCTGACACCCGACGCCCTCGCCGAGGCCGATATCTCGGCCGCCGAGCAGCGTTACATCCTCCCCGTCATCGGCCCGGAGCTCTACGAGCAGCTGCTCGCCGGCGACCATGCCGACTTCCGGCAGGGGTATCTCGCCGCACCGCTGGCCCTCTATACGCGGCTGCTGCTCCAGCCCCGGCTCGACATCCGCACCGGCGAGGCCGGAACCACGGCTCCGAAATCCTCGTGGAGCCAGCCCGCCGACGACGAGGCGCTGCGCCGTCAGCGTCATGCCCTGCGCTGCGAAGCCCGGGCCCTGATGCGCCGCGCCGTCCGCTACCTCGAGAGCCACAGCGACGAGTTCCCCGCCTACCGTTCCGACAGAAACATCCTCAACCGCTGCACCACCGATGGAGGCTTTGTACAGATTCATTAGCGGCACCGCGGCGGGAATCGCCGCGCTGTTCGCACCGATCCATCCGCTCGTGGCAACGGCCCTGCTCTTCATCGGCGTCGACTTCCTCTCGGGGATCTTCGCCGACCGGGCCGTTGCCCGACGCGAGGGACGGACGTGGTACTTCGAGAGCTGCAAGGCCTGGCGCACGGTCGTCAAGACAGCACTCGTCATCACGGCCATCGTCATGGCCTGGCTGCTCGACCGCTTCGTACTGGACTTCATGGAGCTGAACCTCGCCCGGCTCTTCACCGGCTTCACCTGCGGCGTGGAGTTCTGGTCGTTTCTCGAGAATGCCGCCCAGCTCTCCGAGGCGCCGCTCTTCCGCTGGCTGCGCCGCTACGCCAAACGCCGCGTGGAGACGCATCTTCACCTCAACGACGACGACCATGGCCCGAGGACTCGATAACCGCAATCCGGGCAACATCCGCCGCTCGAAGGTCCGCTACCGGGGCGAGGTGCGCCCCTCGCGCGACCCCGACTTCAAGCAGTTCGAGACGCTGGCCTGGGGCTACCGCGCCATCTTCGTGCTGCTCAACACCTACCGCATCCGCTACGGACTGTCAACCCTCCGCGGGATGATCTCGCGCTGGGCCCCGCCCTCGGAGAACCACACCGACGTCTACATCCGCGCCGTGCCGCCGACACGGGCCTCGACCCCGACCAGCAGCTCGATACGCACGACCCGCAGACGATGATTCCCCTGGCGGCGGCCATCTCCCGCGTGGAGAACGGCACGCCGGCCGATCCGCAGCAGGTGGCGGCCGGATGGGACCTTTTTCTGGGTCGGGATTGAGCAACTCCCGCCGATTTTGACTATCTTGCAGGTATGAAAATCGCCTGCCTCACCGATCGGCTCGACCGCATGCCGATGGTCAAGCTCCTTGCGCCGTTCGCCGCGGGGATCGCTCTGGCCGACTGTTACGAACTGCCCCTGTGGTTTCTCACAGGGGCTTTCGTGTGTGCGGGGGTCGTGGCGCTGCTGATGCGTTCGGGAGCGGCGGCCGGGATGCTGCTGCTCACCGCCGGATTCGCCGCCGCACAGCTCCGCACGCCCGAGGCGGACCTCCCGCAGCAGGTTCCGACGCTCTTCGAGGTGGTCGTCACGGGGTTTCCCGTCGAGCGGGAGCGCTACACGACGGCCGATGCCGAGGCGAAGGCCTGGCGCGATCCGGCAACCGGCCGCTGGCACCCCTCGCAGAGCCGGATCCGCCTCTACACGGACACCCTGACACAACTCCGCGACGGGGAACGGATCCGCTGCCGGGGGACGGTACGCCCCTTTCGGGGCGGGGCGAAGAGCTATCGCCGGCTGATGGAGCGGCGGGGGTATGCCGGCACGCTGTGGATCGGCGAGCGGCAGATCCTCGAACGCTCGGCAACCAACCGCACGACGCTCCACCGCCGGGCCGTCGAACGGCTCGACCGGCTGCCGATGGCTCCGGAGGCACGGGCCGTGGTCGAGGCGATGGCCGCCGGCGAACGGCGCGGCATCACCGGGGAGCTGCGCACGGCCTATTCGCGCAGCGGGATGTCCCACCTGCTGGCCGTATCGGGGCTCCACACGGGGATTGTCTTCGTCGTGGTGAACCTCCTGCTCTGGTGGCTGCCGCTCGTGCGGCGGGGCCATCTGTGGAAAAATCTGTTAGCGGCGTCAGCCGTCTGGCTCTTCGTCGCGGCGGCCGGGTTCCCGCCCAGCGCCGTGCGGGCCGCCGTGATGTGCACCGTGCTGCAGACGGCACTCGCTTCGGCCTCGGAGTATGTCGGGATGAACGCCCTGGCCACGGCCGCCTTCGGCATGCTGCTCTGGAATCCCGCCTGGATCGGCGACCTGAGCTTCCAGCTCTCGTTCCTGGCCGTGGCGGGGATTCTCGTCTGGGGCGTTCCGCTCTGCCGCCGGCTGCGGAGCCGCCGCCGCTGGCTGAATGCGGTCATCGATGCCTACGCCATCGGTCTGACGGCCACGATCGCCACCGCTCCGCTCGTTTCGCACACCTTCGGCATCGTCCCGCTGGCCGGCGTGGCGGTCAACCCCGTGGCCATCGCCCTGGCCGGGGTGGTGGTTTTCGGCGGGGCGCTCTGGATGCTGGCACCCGTCGGGTGGCTCGCGCCGCTCTTCGGGGCGGTGACGGGATGGAGCGCCGGGGCGATCAACACCCTGGCCCGGATGACCGCCTCGCTGCCCGGCGGTGCGGGCAACTGGCAGCTCGACACGACAACCACCGTCGTACTCTACGCCCTGATGCTCGTGGCGACACTTGCCGCCGGGTGCCGCGAACCGAAAAAAAGGCTACCTTTGCGGCGGATAAAAACCCCACAACGAAGATGATGACCGCCGAAGAATACGAACGGCTGCTGCGTCCGGAGGTGCAGCGCGCCATCGCCGCGGCCCGGGGGCGCGACCCGCTGGAGGTGGCGCTCGACCGCACGGTGCCCGAGGCCCGGCTGGTGGCCACGCAGGTCAAGTACCTTGCGCGGGCCGCCCGCAAACTGCCGACCTACGCCGCCGCACAGTGCATCCTTCCGCCCCGGGCCTTCGAACAGGCCTCGAGCGAGGCGACGGCCGCCCACAAGCGCATCGCGGGCGACTCGGTGCTCGACCTCACCTGCGGACTGGGGGTCGATACGCTCAGCCTGAGCCGGCGGTTCCGCCGCGTGGTGGCCCTCGAGCGCGACCCGGTGCTGGCCCGCGTGACGGCCGACAACTTTTCGAGAATGGGGGTGCACAACGTCGAAGTGGTGAACGTCGCGGCCGAGGAGTTCCTCGCCGGGACGTGCGACCGTTTCGACTGGGTCTACGCCGATCCCGACCGCCGTTCGGCCGAGGGGCGCAAACAGGTGCGGCTCGAGGCCTGCTCGCCCGACATCGTGGCGCTGAAGCCGGCAATCGACCGCGTTGCGGGACGGCTCTGCGTGAAGAACTCGCCGCTGTTCGACGTCGACGAGGCGCTGCGGCTCTTCCCCCGGAGCCGGGTCGAGGTCGTCTCGCTGGACGACGAGTGCAAGGAGGTGATGGTCTACGCCGACGGTTCGGGACCGCTCGTCGAGGCCACGGCCCTCGGCCTGGGGAGCTTCTCAGCCGCACCCGGCATGCTGCCGCCCGAGGCCCCGCCGTTCGACCCGGGGCGCTACGGCTGGCTCGTCGTGCCGGACGTCGCCCTGCAGAAGGCACGCCTCGTGCGGCTCCACCTGGCCGGGAAGGCCGACTGCTGGAGCGAAAACGGATTCGGATTCGCCGCCGATGAGCCCCGCGGCGTGATCGGCCGCACGCTGCCCATCGAGGCGATCGAGCCCTACGACCCGAAACGGCTCAAACACGCGCTGAAGGGGCTCGGCGTCGAGCTGCTCAAACGCGACTTTCCGCTCCGTAGCGAGGAGTTGATGCGGCGCCTGGGCGTCCACGCCGGGGCCGACCTCCGGCTGGCCTTCACGAAAATCGGGAACGATTTTTGGGTGATCCGCCTAAAACCGCTATCTTTGTAGGTACGGCCCTCCACAACGCCGCACGCAGCCCATGAAACTCCGCAGACTCTTCACCTACTTCACCGACACGATCTTCCGTCAGGACGTGAACGAATGGCGCAACCCCGTCGTGCGGTGGCTCGTGCAGCAGTACCGGCTGCTCTTCTACACGGCCCGCGGCCTGCTCGAACACGGTACGATCGTCCGCTCGGCGGCCCTGACCTTCTACACGCTCATGTCGCTCGTGCCGCTCGTGGCGCTGGTCTTCGCCGTGGTCAAGGGGTTCGGACTGGCCGACGGACTGGTCGAGAATCTCTACGAACTCTTCCCGCGCTATCCCGAGACCGTCGACTACATCGTCGGCTTTGCCGAAAACGCCCTCGCACGTACACGCGGCGGAGTGGTGGCAGCCGTGGGTCTGGTGATGCTCTTCTGGGCCGTGATCCGCGTTTTCAGCTCCATCGAGAACGCCTTCAACAACATCTGGGAGGTCAAAGTCGACCGCAGCATCGCCCGCCAGTGGACCGACTACATCGCCGTGGTGATGATCGTTCCGGTGCTGTGGATCCTGGCCAGCACCGTGGGCAACTACCTCGAACAGCAGCTCGGCCTCTACGACAAATGGTACTTCACGACCCTCTCGCGCATGGCCTCGATGGTGGTCATCTGGACCATGTTCACGCTGCTCTACCTGATCATCCCCAACGCCCGCGTCCGCCTGGGCAGCGCCCTGATGGCGGGCATCGTCGCCGGGACGATCTTCCTGCTCTTCCAGTGGGGCTACGTCTACGTCCAGCGCTGGATGACCTCCTACAATGCCATCTACGGCAGCTTCGCGGCCCTGCCGCTCTTCCTGATCTGGATGCAGACCTCGTGGGAGATCCTCCTCTTCGGCGGCGAGCTCTCGTTCGCCTACCAGAACATCGCCCGCTTTGCCGAGGAGCGCGAGTCGCTGCGCATCAGCTACGACCAGCGCCGGAAGGTGATCCTGGCGGTGATGATCCTCGTGGCGCGGAACTTCCGCGACCGGGGCGGCACACTCCCCGCCGAGGAGATCCGCCGGCGCCTGGGCCTCCCGACGCGCATCGTCAACGACATCCTCTTCCAGCTGGTGCAGGCCGGGCAGCTGATCGCCGTGCGCAGCGGCGAGGGCGAACGCGACGTCGCCTTCTCGCCGGCCCACGACCTGGCGCAGATGACCGTCTACGGCATTCTGGAGGCGGTCGAACGGACCGGGCAGACGACCCTCGACCTGAGTCAGACCCCCGAGCTGTCGTGCATGAACCGCGAAGTGGAGCAGCTGCGGGAGGAGGTCCGCCGCTCGCCGAACAACGCGCGGCTCGTGGACCTTTTGTAAAACGAATCGAACGAAATGAAACGTATCGTCCTCATCGGTAGCGGCAACCTGGCCGAAGCGCTGGCCCGCGCCGTATCGAAAAGCGAACTCGAAGCGGTGCAGCTCTATGCCCGCAACCCCGAACGCGGCCCCATCGTGGCACGGCTGTCCGGCTGTCCGTGGACATCCGACCCGGCGGAACTGAGCCGCGATGCCGACCTTTACATAATAGCCGTGAGCGACCGCGCCGTGGCCGAGGTGGCCTCAACGCTGCCAATCCCCGCCACGGCGGCCGTGGCCCATACGGCGGGCAGCGTCCCGCTGGAGGCCATTCCGGAGCGATTCGCACGCCGGGCGGTCTTCTACCCGATGCAGACCTTCACCAAGGGGCGCGAGGTCGATTTCACGCGAATTCCGATCTTTCTTGAGTGCTCCTCGCCCGAGGAGTGGGGGGCAGAGCTCGAGGCGGCGGCCCGGGCCCTCTCGCGGCACGTGATCTGGGCCGATTCGGCACAGAGGAGCCGGATCCATCTGGCGGCGGTCTTCGCCTGCAACTTCGCCAACCACATGTACGCCATCGGCGAGGAGGTGGCCCGCCGTGCCGGACTGGACTTCGAGGTGCTCAAGCCGCTCGTTGCCGAGACGGCCGCCAAGGCCTGCGACGCCCGCTCGCCGCGCGACGTACAGACGGGCCCCGCCGTGCGCAACGACACCCCGACGATGGAGCGCCACCTGGCACTGCTCGACGGAGAGCCCACCCTGCAGGAGATCTATACCCAAATCAGCAACAACATATGGAAAACTTCAAGGAATCGATAGCACGCTGCCGGACCTTCATCTTCGATGTCGACGGCGTGATGACCGACGGGGGGATCATCCCCACCGTCGACGGCGACTTCATCCGCCGCTACAACGCCAAGGACGGCTATGCCCTGGCCTATGCCCTGCGCATGGGCTACCGGGTCTGCATCATCACCGGCGGACGCGGCAAGACACTCGAATACCGGCTCCGGATGCTGGGCATCCGCGACTACTACCTCGACTGCATGGACAAGATCGCGGCCCTGCGCGAATACCTCGCCCGCGAAGGGGTCGACCCGGCCGACGTGATCTACATGGGCGACGACATTCCCGATCTGGAGTGCATGCGCGCGGTGGGGATCCCGGTCTGCCCGGCGGATTCGGCCTCGGAGGTGATCGAGGCATCGCGCTACGTCTCGGAGTTCAAGGGGGGCGAAGGGGCCGTGCGCGACATCGTCGAGCAGGTGCTCCGCGCCCACGGCGACTGGGCCCGCGACTCGCACGGCGTAACCCCCTCGACGCTGGCCGCCTCGTGCTGAGAGACCCCCAGTCACGAAAAATCCCCGAACCGGTTGGTTCGGGGATTTTTTCATGGTTTTGCCGGAAGCGGTTAGGGCAGCGAAACCGATACCCACTGGGGAGCCTTGTTCATCTCCATGTCGTTGCCGTTCGAGGTGTGGTCCTTGATGGTCGAACCCTGCCCCTCGTTGAACTTCCAGTAGGCCACCAGCCCCTCCGAAGCGGGATCGACCTGGTAATAGTGGTTGGAAGCCTTGAAGTCGGCCGGCGTGAGGAGCTTGTTCCAGATACGCACCTCACACATCTTGCCCTTGAGGTCACGGTCGGGACCGTAGGAGTAACCCACCCAGAAGAGGCGGTTGCTCTCCGAATCGGGCCGTGCGCGCGAAGTGCCGAAGCTGACCGAACTCAACGCCGAGATCCGCCCCGAACCGTATGACATGCCGTTGACGTAGAGCGTCACCAGCCCCTTGTCGAAGGTTACGGCGAAATGGGTCCACTTGTCCAGCATCTTAAAGGGAACCAACTCATACTGGGCGATCACAGCGCCATTCCGGTGAGCCACCTCGAGCATCTTGTTGTTCACACCGGCGCCGTCACCCAGACGCAGCAGGAAGTAGTTCTCGACACCCATGATGGTCGTGATCTCCTTGGTGGACTTGAAATCGGAGAGGTTCACCGTCGCCTCCATGGTGAACTGCGAGAGGTTGTTCAGCACCGAGGGGTTCTTCCAGGAGGTAGGACCGGCCCAGTTGCCCTCCATGCCGACAACCCACTCAATCAGCGCCTGGGTCTTCTGCACGACGGTAACGACCAGCGAGGCGCTGCCGCCGGTAAAGGTGATGGAGCCTTCACGGCGGGCCGAGGCCGCGGTAATCGTGAAACGCTCCACGTCACCCTGCTTGCCGCTGTAGGTAATCCAGTCGTCGGAGGGCTTCACCTCGTAAGCGACGTTCGCCGTCACGGGGATTTCGATCATACCGCCCTCCAGACCGATGTTCATGGTGGTCTGCGTCGTCGAGATCTCGTCCTTCTGAGCCTGCGAAACCTGGACCTCGACGGAGGTCTCGCGCGTACCCTTGATCGTAATCGTACCCTTGCGGCCTTCGAGCTGCTGATTCTCGGTTGCCGTAAAATACATCTTGGCACCCTTTCCGCCCTCTCCGGGGAGAGTGATGTCATAGGTCAGCCAGGACTGGGCCTCCGGAGAGATCGTATAGGTCAGATCGCGATACGAATCGCTCGTGTCGAGCAGCACCTCGATGCGCTCGCCGGTCTGCGGCACCGCAATCTCCTTCTCGGAGGTCAGCTTCAGGAAGTAGTCCGAGGCCTTGCAGCTCACGGGCAGTTCGAACTTCTGCTCACCGACCGTAAAGGTGAAGGTCGTGGAGAGGGCCTCGAGCTCCTCGTTGGCCTTGATCAGGAAGACCACCTTGTCGCCATCCTCGCCTTTGCGGGGCGTCGCCTCGACCCAATCGGCCTCGCCCGAGAGCTCCCACGGACCCGAGCTGGTCACCGTCACTTCGAAACGTCCGCCGTCGGATTCCGCTTCGATGCTCTTCGGGAAGACCGAAACCTTGTCCTCCACGGGCTTCTCCTCGGCCTTGGCGCAGGTCACCTTGAACGCAGCCGTCGCCGTGCCGACCGTGAAGGTGAATTCGCCCTGAAGCTCCTCCTGCGTCGTGTTGGGCTGCACGGTGAACTTCACCACTTCGCCGTCCTTACCCTTGCGGGGCGAAGCCTCGACCCAGTCGTAGTCGCCCGTGAGGGTCCATTCGCCCGACGAGGTGACGATCACCTCGGTCGAGCCGCCCTCGTTCGTGAATGATTCGCTCTCGGGTGCGATCTGCACCTTGTCGACAACCGGAGGCGTATTGACATCGTTGTCCTCCTTTTTGCAGCCGCTGAAGAGCATCAGGGCTGCAGCAAAAAGTAATAATTTTTTCATCGGTCTGTTTCAGGTTTTGAAAAGACGGCCTCCGCACCTCACGCACGGAGGCCGTCAAAACGTTAAATCAAGGATGATCAGAATTCGTAACGCGTCGGATCGTACTTGCCCTCACCGAGCTTGTTGTAGTAACCCGTAGGATCAACGAGTTTCATGCCGTAGAGTCCGTCGGCCGCCTCCTTGAAGGCGCTGACCGAACCCTCCTTGTTCTCGATATCCGACGTGGGGCTCGGGTCGAAGGCAAACCACATGAACCAACCGTATCCCTTCTCCTTGGCGCCGTAGGCCGCGCTGACGTTGCCGCGATTGAGGTTCAGCTCGATCGACTGGGCGGCACAGCCATCCTTCAGCATGCCGTAGTAGGTGAATGCCGCACCGGCCCCGTAGTCGGCCACGGCGATGTCGATGAACTCACCGGGCTGCGAGCCGCTGTAGGCGGGCAGCGAGTTGCTGTAGGTGCCATACTGGTAGACGCAGATGCTCGTCTCCCATTCGCACTTCTCCTTCATGGCCTTTTTCAGCTCGTAGGCCAGACGCGACGCAGCCGTCGTGGAGTTTCCGGCGAAGCAGGCCGAAGAGCCCGATCCCTCGGTGTACTCGTCGTCGAGCGCCACACCGTCGAGTTTGTACTGCTTGATGGCATTGGCCACATCCTTGGCATACATCTTGGCACCGTAATCCGTCAGGTTGCAGAGTCCGGCGGGCGTATGGTCGCCGAGCAGACCGAGCAGCACCTTGATACCGGCCTTGCGCAGCGGCTGCAGATAGACCTCCGACTCGGAGAGCAGCGCCTGGACATTGGCGTTGTTGTGCAGATAGACCTCGTCCGTCATGCCGTTCCAGCGGATGTTGGCCGAGAAGAGCACCACGGCGTCGAAGAACATCGAACCGTCGGCGAGCCGATACTCCAGCGCATTGAGCGGGTTGGTGCTGTTGACCTCGAAGAAGAGGATGTTCTTCACCTCCTTCTTGCACTGGCGCGAGAAGATGTAGTTGACCCGGCAGTCGTCACCCGCAACGGCGACATTGCCCGATTTGGCCTTCACGGTCAGCGGAAGCATGTAGTCGACGTTGTTACGCAACGCTTCGCGGTTGTCGGTCTTGATCGTCACGGTGATCTCGCCCGAACGCTTTTCGCCGGGATTGATCGACACGTTGCCGTTCTCGATCGAGATCTCGTCGGCGGGATAGGGCACGTAGCTGGTCTTGTGGATGAAGTTGTACTCGGCGACATAATCCTTGTCAACTACCACTTCGACACCGACAGTCTTGGCGGCCGCCTCAGCAAGTTCGAAACGAAGGCTCTTCTTGAGCGGTTCGATCGAGGTGATGGTCGTCGAAAGATCGCCCTCTGAAGCATTCACCAGCGAACCCTTGACCTCCTCTTCGGCCATTCCGTCACCAGCGTTCTGCAGCACGTTGATGTAGACGGGCTGCGCCTTACCGGCCATGACCTCGATCCGGCCCGAACGGGGATCGGTCGTGGTATTGGGCTGCGCACCGAGCGTCAGTTTGTCGCCCTCCTTCGAGACGGTGACCCACTCCGGAGCCTTGCACTCCCACGCCTCGACGTTCGTCTTGACGGTCAGCACGACGGGTTCACCACCCGCTGCCTGGAAGGTGATGTCGTCCGAGGGATCGACGCTCAGCGCATCGGGATCCTCGGGAGCCCGTTTGCTCTGCGTCACGCTGATCGTCACGCTCTGAGCCGTACCGGCCGTGATCTCGATACGTCCCGAACGCGAGCCGTCGGTGGTATTGTCCTTGGCCGAAAGCGTCAGAGTCGCCATCTCCTTTTTGCCCTCGATCCATTCGGGCACGGAGAAGTTCCACGTCTCGGCATCGGTCTTGACGGTCAGCACAACGGGTTCGTTGCCCGAGGCCTTGAACTGAATGGTTGCCGACGGCATCACATCCAGCGTGTTGATCTTGTTGGTTCCCTCATCGCTCTTGCACGAGGTAAAAGCTCCGGCAAATCCGGCTATTGCCAGGAGCAACATCCATAATGATCTCTTTTTCATTGCGGTTTTTTAGATTATGAAAGGTTAGTAATTAGTAAATAGACGCTATTTCGTTGCGGGAAGTTCGACGCTGACCCATCCCGGCTCCCGGTCGGCCGTCAGATCGTAGCCGTTGGGGCCGTAATCCTTCACGCTCTTTCCCGCACCGTCGTTGAACTTCCAGTAGGCCACCAGGCCGTCGGAGGTTTCGGGCGAGACGCGGTAGAAGTGGTTCTCGGCGTTGATCTCGTCGGCGGAGAGCACCCGGTTCCAGATCCGGGCCTCGGCGATCCGGCCGTTGAGCGGGCGTTTCTCGTCGTAGGAGTAGCCGAACCAGAAGCAGCGCGGCTTGTAATCGGTTTCGTCGGAGTGCGACACGGCGAAATTGACCGACGTCAGACCGATTGCGGAGGAGCTGCCCGCAGCCCGCTCGCGGCCGTCGAGATAGATGCGGATCTCGCCGCGGTCGAACGTAACGGCAAAATGGTACCAGCGGTTGACCTTGAGTTGCAGCGAGGAGCCCGTCACCGTACCGCGATCGGGGGTGGCACCGGGTTCGGCGCCCTCCTTCTGCTTGCCGAAGGCCACCTGCAGCTGGTTTTTGGGGATCGTCGAATCGCCCACCCGGATCAGGAAGGTATCCTCGATGCCCATAATGGTCGAGATGGGGCTCGTCGCATCGGTATTGAAGCCGTAGAAAAAGACCAGCCCCTCCATCGTGAACTGCTCCATATCCTTGACGGGTTCGGTGGCTTCGGTCCATTCGGGCCAGGCCTTGTTGCCGTTCAGGTCGGCCACGACGTTGACCAGCGAGGCCTTCTTGAAGACGAAATAGAGGGTTCCGGCACTGGGCAGCACCGCCATGTCCGGCGACGAAATACTTACCGGAAGGACATAGCGCTTGGTCAGATCGAGTTCGTCGAGACCGACGAAACGGATCTCGACCGGATCACTCGCCACCTTGCCGGCAGCGATGCGGGCCGAAACAGCCGAAAGGTCGTAGTGGCGGGCAGGGAGCAACTCCACCTGTTCGTCGTAATACCCTTCGCGATAGGAGTCGAGCCGTTCGGGAGCGGCCCGGAAGGCCACCTCGACATCGAAACCCTCGGGGCGGGCCATCGCCGCCGTCAGGGAGCGGGAGAGCTCCTTGTCCACGTGATCCGCGGTTCGCTCGACACGTACGTCGCTGGAGAAGGACGATGCCGAGATAAAGACATGGTTGTCGTAATGGTGCTCGAGTTCGTCGTTCTGCCTGCAGCCCGCGAGCATCAGCAGCGCGGCGCAGGCGGCCCAACCGAATTTACTGTATCTCTTCATGATCGTTTCCGGTATTAGTATTCATGATACGGATAGCCTGACGGATGTTGTTGTAGATCCGCACGGCGTTGAAATAGTCGTCCTGGGCATTGGAGAAACCCAGTCCGAGTTTCGAGAAACCCTCCTCGCTGTCGACGACCCATTCGGCACCCACCCGGGCGTCAGCGCCCACCTGGGCGGGATCCTCCAGCGAAGGGATGCTCACCTCGAGCAGGAAGCGGTCCGAGGGGAACTGGTCGTCGCTGTCGATTTTCCGGCGGACGGCGCGCGTCAGCTCCTCGGGGGTCTTGAACTCCTCGGAGAGGACGATGATGTAGTCGCACTCCTTCAGGAGGGGTTTGTTTTCATCGAGCAGGTTCTGCGTATTGCCGCGGATGAGCATCAGCCGGTCGGCGTGCGTCGCGCGCCACTCGCGGACGGCCCCCATAAAGGCATTCTGACTGCTGATATCACGCGCCGTGGCCCGACGTCCCAGGTAGGAGACGACAATTCCATCGAAACCCGATCCGTCACACGCAGCCAGCTGCCGACGGGTCTGTTCGGTATAGTAGGCGACAAACTCCTCATCCGTACCGAGGGGCTTTCCGGCCTCCTCGCGGGCCTCCTCAAGCAGGTTCCACGACGACTCGATGGCGGCATAATCGACCATGCAGAGGGTTCGCGTACCCTTCGTTTCGCGCAGCGCCGCCATCTCGGCCGACCAGTCGGCATGAAGCCCTTCGGTCCCCTCCACACAGATGAAGTCCACGCTGTCGGGCATGGCCATCAGGTGCTGATTCTGCAGCGAGGGTCGTTCGGCCGACCCCTTTACGGTCATCATCGCCACCTTGTGCGGTTGCTGCTTGTAGGCGCGGACGGCAGCCAGATAGAGCCGATAGGCC
Organism: uncultured Alistipes sp.; assembly: GCA_938014215.1. Taxonomy (GTDB): domain Bacteria; phylum Bacteroidota; class Bacteroidia; order Bacteroidales; family Rikenellaceae; genus Alistipes. The sequence goes on from CALLRW010000002.1 coordinate 113,836, forward strand.
TCGGGGTTCTGCTCCTCGGGGGTCGGACGGCGGAAATCCAGATTCTCCGATTCGGTCCAATCGCCGCATGCACCGCTCAGCAGCAGCACACCCAGCACGACCGGCATAAAAACTCTTTTCATATCGAAATGCATTTTTTTCATGATTCGTCACCGACGGGCCTATTCGCTCATCGTTGCGGGGTTGCAGTCCCACCATACGCGCGTACCCATCTCGTCGGGGCCGTTGAGAAGCGTCAGGGCCTGACGGACGTTCTCACCGTTGTTCGTGTACTCGGCCATGGGATAGGGCATGCGGCGGGCGCCGAGTTCGGATTTGACCTTGCCGTTGCTCTTGTTGCCCTTCTCCGTGGCGGGGATCAGGTGCGGGAATCCCGTCCGACGATAGTCGGCCCAGGCCTCGTTCCCCAGGTGGAAATTGGCGATCCACTTCTGGATGAGGATCCGCTCCTGCATCTCCTGCTTCGAGGCCGTGTCGTTCCAGGCCACGCCCAGCGTCGAGAGCTGCGTACTGTAGGAGTTCGTGCCGGCGGGATCGGTATACGCCTGGGGGCGGCGTCCGTCATCGGCCGTATAGGCGGCATAACCGGCCCCGACACCCCACTGTTCGAGCGAGAGGCGGATACCCTCGTAGTAGAAGTCCCGGGCCTCGCCGCCCATGTCGAAGCCGAAGACGGCCCGGGCCTCGGCCTTCAGGAAGGCCACCTCGGCGGCATTCATCCAGCAGAGCGGCGTGGAGCTTCCGTTCACGAAGTTCACACCCGAATACTTGCGTCCGACGGAGTTGAGCGACGGGATCTCGATGCCGCGGCGCATCCCGACGTAATCGACGCCGGGCCACTCCGACTTGACGAAGTATTTCTCCCGGCGCGGGTCGCCGTAACCGTTCATGTAGCAGATGATGTCGGCAGCGGCGTGGGTATCGCCGCCGGTGAGGGTACCGTCGGGCTGGTTGTACTTGCAGGCGGCCATCAGCGGGTTTCCGTCCTTTCCGAAGGCCGTAGCGGGGAGCATGGCGTTGTCGTCGTTCGAGGCCAGCACTCCGAGTCCGTCGTCAGCGAGGCTGACGGCGCTCTCGGCCATCTGGCGGGCCGTCTCCGGATCGGCATAGACGATGCGCATGGCCAGCCGCAGCTTCATCGAATTGGCCAGCCGGCCCCACTTTGCGACACGGCCGCCATAGACGGGATCGACCTCGGCGGAGATGGTGCTGCTGCGGTTTTCCGTCAGTACGACAATGGCGGCATCGAGCTCCCGGAACATGCTGCGATAGACCTCCTGCTGAGCGTCGTAGGGGACCTGAATCTTCCCGTCCTCACCGATCTGGGAGTAGGGAATCGGGCCGAAAGCGTCGGTCACGCGGCTCATGGCGCAGACCTTGATGACGCGGGCGATGGCCAGCATCACGGGATCTTCGGTCAGATTTTCGAGGAGTTTGAAGTTGGGGTAGAGCGTCGGGATGATCTTGTCACTGGCCATGAAGACCCGCGACCAGTCGTCCGTCGGGTTGTAGTTGGAGATGGTGGTTGCCCAACCGCTGTTCGAATCGGCGTAGTATCCGCCCTGCGTACCGCCCAGCAGGCAGTCGGTAAACTGCGCCGTGTTGACGTCGGTGGAGATCACCGTACTGCACAGCGCCTTCAGGGCCGCCGACACGGCATAGCCGTCGGTCTGCATCTGATCCTTCGAGACTTCGTAGGGGTTGGTATTGATATCCATGTAGTTCGAGGTGCATGCCACGCCCAGGACGGACGCCAGGAGCGCCCCCGTTTTCATAAGATTGTATTTCATTGTTGCGGATCTTTAGAATTTGAGTCGCAGGTTGAAACCGACGTTCCGGAGCGACGGCATCATGAAATAGTCGATACCCTGATAGTAGTTTCCGGTCGTGGCGACCGATTCGGGGTCGAACGGAGCCTTGTTGTAGATCATCCAGAGATTGCGGCCCACGAGCGAAAGGGTGATTTCGCAGACGTCGCCGAGTTTTTTCCGGGGGATGGTGTATCCGATCGAGGCCTCCTGCAGGCGCACGTTCGTGGCCGAATAGGTGTAGTACTGCGGGACCGACGTACCGCCGCCGATGGCCGAATACCAGCTGTTGGCATCCATCACATCGCCGCCGTTGATCCTTACGCCCCCCGCATCGCGGGCTGCGGCCGAGGCCTCCGAGACACCGTAGTAGTCCAGCAGGGCCTGCGTGCGCGAGAACGCCACGCCGCCCAGACGGGCCGAAACCATGCATCCGAACGAGAGGTTCTTCCATCGGAAGTCGTTTCGCCACGAGAGGTTGGCATCGGGCAGCACCGAGCCGAGCTTGACATACTCCGAGGAGTTCTTGATCGTTTCGGTCGGGATCGTCCCCTCCTCGTTGATGTAGTAGCGGCCGTTGTCGTCATACTTCAGGTCGATGAGCGAGTAGAGGTCGCCCAGCGTACCGCCCTCCTTGAGGATGAAGTGGGCCTGCCCCAGACCGTTCATGTCGAGCTGATCCACCGAGATGTATTCGTTGGCCTCGGGGTTGTAGATCCGTCCGGCCAGCGAGAGGATCCTGTTGCGGTTGATCGAGAGGGTGAAGTTCGACGACCAGGAGAAGTCGCTCCAGGTGTTGGTGTAGCCGAGAGCCAGTTCGACACCCTGGTTCAGCACGTTTCCCGACTGCACCTTCCAGTCCGAATAGCCCGAACCGATCGAGATCTGCGGGCTGAAGGTCTGGTTGCGGGTGTAGGAGCGGTAGTAGGTCATGTCGAGGTTGAAATGCCGCAGGAAGCGCATCGTCAGACCCATCTCGAAGGAGCTCGTCCGTTCGGGTTTGAGGTCATAGATCGGATACTGCGTCTGGAGCTGCCATTTCAGTCCGCTCTCGTCCCAGCGGTAGAGGGGGTTGGCGATGTAGCGTTCGAAGGCCACGCCCACCGAGGCATAGGATCCGCGCAGTTTGACATACGACAGGTTCTCGGGCATGTTGGGGATGAGCTGCGAGAGGACCACCGAGAGTCCGACCGAAGGATAGAAGAACGACGAGGCTTTGGAGTGGGGTCCGGCCAGCTGCGAGGGCCAGTCGTTGCGGGCCGTGAGGGTCAGGTAGTAGGTTCCCTTGAAGCCCACCTCGGCCGATGCGAAGACCGACTGGGTCTGTTCGCGCCAGCCGCTCTGAAGCCGCTGCGTGCTGCGCGAATTGCTCAGGTTCTGCACGTTGAAGACGTTCGTCAGTCCGGGATCCTCGTCCGAGATCTTGCCGTCGGCAATCGGGCCGCGGTTCTTCAGCGCATCGTTCTTCATGTCGGAGAACGAGGCACCCAGGTTGGCCTGCAGCGACCAGTCGTCGCCGAAGGTCTTGTTGATATTGACCAGCGCATCGCCGTAGACCTGCCGGTCGTTGATCTTCGTGATGCCGTAGAGACCGCGCTCGGACTTTTCGGTGAGCTGCGTGTTGGTGGTGGCGTAGTTTTTCTCGGTATACTGCGTCTGGGAGTTGTCGATGCGGATGCGGCCCGAAAGATTCAGCCACTCCAGCACGTCGTACGACAGTTGGGCGTTGAGCATGTAGCGGTCCTTTCGGTTTTCGCGCAGGTTGCGGTAGTTGATCCAGTAGGGGTTCTGCATCGTCATGCCGGCATCGCCCACGGGCCAGTACTGGGCATAGAGGCGGCGTGCCCCATCGTAACGCTCGTACATGCGGATATCGTCCCAGTCGCCGCTGCGCGGAAAGAGATAGGCCCCGACAATAGGGTTCGAATAGAGGCCCTGATTGACCATGTTGCGGTCCTGCTGCAGGACATAACTGGCCCCCACGTCGAGTTTCATGCGCTCCTTGAGGAACGCGGTCGTATTGCGAAACGTGAAGTTGTAGCGGTCATAGCGGTTGTTGGGGACAATCCCGCGCGAATTGATCGCCGCAGCCGAGAAATAGGTCTGGTTCTTCTCCGTGCCGGCCGAGAGCGAGACGCTTTCGGTGTTGGTGACCCCCGTCTGGAAGTAGTCCTTTGCCGGGTCGTAACCGTGCCGGTTCGAGGCGTTGAGCCGCCGGCCCCAGCTGCGGACCTCGGAACCGATGGCCGAATTGAGGTCGCCCGTTCCGTAACGGTTCTGGAACTCGGGCAGCACGAAGGGCGACATCACCTCCACGCTGCTGGCCACATTCACCGAGAGCTGGCCGGCCTGTCCATGTTTGGTTGTCACGACGATGGCGCCGTTGGCGGCATCGGAACCGTAGAGGGCCGCAGCGGCGGCTCCCGTCAGGACGGAGATCGATTCGATGTCCTCGGGGTTGATATCGGCAATGGGGTCGGTCGAACCCTGCGAGGAGAACTCCGTACCGCCGTCGCGGGCGGTGGTGAACATCGGCACGCCGTCGATGACATACAGGGCGTTGGAGGATTGCGAAATGGACTTTTGTCCGCGCATGATCACCTTCGAGGCGCCGCCCACACCCGACGACGAGGCGTTGATCGTCACACCGGCCACCTTTCCCGAGAGCGAATTGATGAAGTTGACATCCTTGTTCGAGGTGATCGATTCGGAGGATACCTGCTGGACGTTGTACGAGAGGGCCTTTTCCGAGCGTTTGATGCCGAGAGCCGTCACCACGACGGCATCCAGGCTCTGCGCCTCCTCGCGGAGCGTGAAGTCGAGCCGCGTACGGCCGTCGAGGCGGAACTCTTCGGGCTGATAGCCCAGGTAGTTGACCGCCAGCACGGGATCACCGGCCTCCGGGGCGGGGATCTGCAGGACGTAGTCGCCGTCGATGCCCGTACTGGTGCCGACGGTCGTACCCTTGACGATCACCGCCGCACCGATCACGGGATTTCCCGCCGCATCGCGCACGACGCCCGATACGGTGACGGGGCCGGATGCCGCCGGACTCTTCGTCTTCTTCTGGAAGATGATGATGTTCGTCTGCTGAATCTTGTAGTCGATGTCGGATCCGGCAAAGAGTTTGTTCAGAGTTTCGCTGACGGGGCAGTTCTCGACGCGGATGCTGACCCGGCGGGTGATGTCTTCGACATTCTGGTTGATGAACAGATAGCGGGTCTGTTTCTTGATTTCGTTCATCACCTCCTCGAGCGGCACGTTCTTCATGTCGAGGGTGATGTTCGCGGTCTGGGCCCTCAAAGCCATCGGCAAGAGGATCAAACAGATGGAGAATGCAAGAAATATATTCCTGATTTGGCGGAATATTATTTTTTCCATACTTTTGTTACAAGGTAATAGGTTACTGAGTTCAGGTGACTTGGCTATTATCCGGGCTCCGGAGATCTCGCACATCTTCGGAGCCGTTTCTTTCAGACAACAGCCGGGAGTGATTCGGGTTGTTCGTTATTTCATAGACTGACGGCTTTTTATCGGATTCGTATGGTGTTGTGGGTATAGTCGTGTTCGAAGGTGAAGTCGACCATCTGCTGCAGGACGGTCAGGGCATTGTCGATGCCGTCCGAGACGCGGATTTCGCCGCTGATGATATCCACGACGGGCAGCGGATCGCACTCCAGGACGATCTGCACGGCAAAGGCCCGTTCGAAGCGCGCCATGAGTTCGTCGAAAGGCATGCTCTCCAGATGGATCAGCCCTTCGGTCCAGCAGGTTTCGGCAAAGTTCCGCACGCGGCTCTTGCAGAAACGGCCGTCGACCAGACTCACCATGTCGTTGGGCTCCATCAGCATGGTCTGCGAGGGATCGTTCAGGTTGACCACCTTGATGCGTCCCTGCATCAGTTTGGTAGAGAATGTATTGCGGTTTTCGTCGGCCTGCACGGTGAAACGGGTTCCGAGCACTTCGATTTCGGAGACGAAGGTCTTCACGAGAAAGGGTCGGTCGGCCTCGTGCGTCACCTCGAAGATCGCCTCGCCCGAGACCTTCACCTGTCGTTTCCGGCGGTTGAAGATCACCGGATACTCCAGCCGGGTACCGGCGTTGAGCCAGACCGAGGTTCCATCCTCGAGCGTCATCCGGATATACTGTCCGTCGGGGACCTCGATTACGGCCATACGATCGGAGATGGTATCGGCCGTATTTCGCGAAGCCACATACCAGACTCCGCCCAACAGCAGCAGCGAAGCCGCAACCCCCGCGGCATAACGGACCAGACGGAGCAACGGAGCCCGCCGGCGTTTCGGAGCGGCAGCCGGCAGGAGAGACTCGTCAACCGCCTGGCAGATGTAGCGAATGCGGTTCAGTTCGCGCAGATGCCCTTCGGGATCGCTGTCAAGCCAGGCCAGAATCTCGGCATTCTCCGAATCGGTTGTTTGACCGGACAAATATCGGTATAGCAGTTCCTCCTTCATTCCTCTATCTTCGATGGTCGATTCGTCTATATAACACGCCGGAACAGGATGTTTGGCATCGAAAATGCAATTAAATTATTTTAATAAATTATGCAGATTTTTTAATTATTTACCGGTTTGAAATTCAGACTCATACGGAACGCGAAAGTTCTCCTGCCGGTTCAAAAAAAAGATATGCAGGATCGATTTCCTTCCATTTTCCGAACCAAAAGGGGCGGGAATAAACGGGAAAGATTTTTTTTGTCGAAAAAATAGTAATTTTGAGACCCAATCCGGACCTGCTACACGATGACTTTGGACTCGAACATACGCACATTCTGCGACAACTTCCACCAGGAACGAACCAAATATGTCAACTTTGCCCTCCGCTTCGTGCGAGACCGGGCCGCAGTCGAGGATCTGATCAACGACAGTTTCGTCACCTTCTGGGAACGGCGGGAGAGTCTGGCGGCGGACACCGTCTGCGAAGCCTACTTCTATACCATCGTCAAGAACCGATGTCTGAACTATCTGCGCGACATGCAGACCCGGTCGAAGATACGGGACGATCTTCAGGACACCACCTACCGGCTGATGCAGTACGATCTGGCCTCTCTGGAGAGTTACAACCCCAATCTGATCTTTTCGAGCGAGATCCAGCAGATTCTGGACCAGCAGCTCCGCACACTTCCGGAACTCACCCGCTGCATCTTCCGAGACAACCGCTTCGAACACATGACCTACGAGGAGATCGCCCGAAAATACGACATTTCGGTATGGAAGGTAGCCCGCGAGATTCAGACGGCACTCCAGGTGCTCCGTCATGCCCTGAAGGATTATCTGCCGATGCTTATCTTCCTGCTTCTGCTGCGGAAATAGTCTGCCGACTCCCCGTACAAGCACAAAAAAACGGAGCGGCAGTCGCTGAAACTGCCGCTCCGTACAATTTTTAGTCCCCTCGGGGACCGTAGATCTACTCCTCGATGAAATCGATGTTCACCTCGCGCTGGAAGACCTCCTGCAGCGAGATGTTCGTTTCGGTCGTGGCGATACCCTGGATACGCAGGATTCCGTCGAAGATCGTGTGCATCAGGTGCTCGTTGTCCACGCAATAGAGCTTCACCAGAATGTTACCCTTGCCCGTGATGTAGTGGCATTCGACGATCTCGGCCACCTTCTTCAGCTCCTCCACCGTGCGGGCCTGCAGCTGCGGGTCCTTGAGCAGGATGCTGATGTAGGCGCAGACATCAAAGCCCATCACCTTGGGGTCCACGATCAGCCGGCTGCCCAGAATCACCCCCGCCTCGTCGAGCTTGCGGATACGCTGATGAATCGCCGCTCCCGAGATGCCGCACTCGCGGGCGATCTCCAGGAAGGGCATGCGCGCATTCTTGATCAGGTACTTGAGGATCTTGCGGTCGATCGCATCCAATGTGGTTTTAGCCATCTCTGTAGTGCGAATTGGTTATTTAAGGACATTCAGCTCCTTGCCGATCTTCGTGAAGGCGGCGATGCAACGGTCAAGCTGCTCGAAGGTGTGGCCGGCGGAAACCTGCACGCGGATACGGGCCTGGCCCTTCGGCACGACGGGGTAGTAGAATCCCGTGACGAAGATCCCCTCGTCCTGGAGCCGTGCAGCGAAATCCTGCGAGAGTTTGGCGTCGTAGAGCATCACGGCGCAGATGGCCGACTGCGTGGGTTTGATGTCGAACCCAGCGGCCATCATTCCCTTGCGGAAGTGCTCGACGTTGGCCACCAGCCGGTCGTGGAGTTCGTTGCTCTCGGCGAGCATCCGGAACATCTCGATTCCGGCGCCGACGACGGCAGGGGGCAGCGAGTTGGAGAAGAGGTAGGGACGCGACCGCTGGCGCAGCATGTCGATGATCTCCTTGCGGCCGGTTGTGAATCCGCCGACGGCACCTCCGAAGGCCTTGCCGAGCGTACCGGTCAGGATATCGACCTGGCCGCGCAGGTTGAAGAGTTCGGTGATTCCGCGGCCGGTCTTGCCGAGGACGCCGGCCGAGTGGCACTCGTCGACCATCACCAGCGCATCGTACTTCTCGGCCAGGGCGCAGATCTTGTCGAGCGGGGCGGCGTTGCCGTCCATCGAGAAGACGCCGTCGGTGCAGATGATGCGGAAACGCTGGGCCTGGGCCTTCTTGAGGCACTCCTCGAGTTCGGCCATGTCGGCATTGGCATAGCGGTAGCGCACGGCCTTGCAGAGGCGGACGCCGTCGATGATCGAGGCGTGGTTCAGGGCATCGGAGATGATGGCATCCTCCTGCGAGAAGAGGGGTTCGAAGACACCGCCGTTGGCATCGAAGCAGGCGGCATAGAGGATCGTGTCCTCGGTACCGAAGTAGTCGGAGATGGCCTTTTCGAGCTCCTTGTGGATATCCTGGCAGCCGCAGATGAAGCGGACGGATGACATTCCGTAACCGCGGGCATCCATGGCACGTTTGGCGGCCTCGATCAGCCGGGGGTTGTCCGAGAGGCCGAGGTAGTTGTTGGCGCAGAAGTTGAGGACCTTCCGACCTGCAACCTCGATTTCGGCCCGCTGGGGCGAACAGATGATTCGTTCGTGCTTGTAAAGCCCTGCAGCCTCGATTTCGGCGAGTTCATGTTGCAGGTACTCTTTGATTTTACCGTACATATTGCGTTAATGTTTTGATGAAATTCCGCAGTTATGGTATCAATTTGTTACAAATATAGGAAACTTTTTCGAGAACAGACACGTTCGAATCTTTTTTTTCGCGGGACAGCTTACGAACCGTCATCGGGCAGTTGTGCGGAGTCCCGGGATACAGGGGAGGGGCGGCCCGCACAATAAAACTGAAATCTGAAAAAAAGTTTTCAAATATTGGCATCAATCTCTATATTTGCACCCGCTTGACAGTTTTTCAAACCAATATTTATTTCACATGAGAAGATTGTTATTTTTGATTCTCCCTCTGCTGTTAACGACTGCTGGATGCAGCAAAAACGACTCGGCCGACTCTCCCTCACCGGACCCCAAACTCACCGTCGAGCGGACCGACTGGTCGCTAGGAACCATTGACAATCTGAACGTTTCAATTCCCTTCACGGTCAACGTCGACTGGAGCCTGACGGTTACCGCCGGCGGATCGGCGCCGGATTGGCTGACGGTGACTCCGGAGCGGGGCACGGCCGGCGAGCGGACGATCCAGCTGACGGCCCTCATGAATTCGGAGAAGAGCCCCCGCAAGGCCTACATCGATGTGACGTACGGCGGCCGGAAGCTGCGGCTGACTGTCACCCAGAGCGGTCTGGACGACCAGACGGAGCTCACCGCGCTCTTTGATCCCGCCTTTGCGCAGCTGCTTCAGGAGCGGAAATACCTCACCGATGCGAAGCATATCACCGCCCGGGAGCTTGCCGCGATCACCCGGATCGACGTCTCGGGCAGCGAGTCGCAGGCCGGGACCCTGACCTCGCTGCGGGGCATCGAACAGCTCGCAGCCCTGAAGGAGCTGAACTGCAGCTACAACCAGGTGGCGGAGCTGGACCTGAGCCGGAACACGGAGCTGAAGTTTCTGAACTGCAGCGACAACCATCTGACGGCGCTGGAGCTGGGCCGGAACACGCTGCTGACCCGGCTGAACTGTTCGAACAACCAACTGACGGCACTGGATCTGAGCCAAAACACGGTCCTGACGCAGCTGAACGGTTCCGACAACCAGCTGACGGCGCTGGATCTGAGCCGGAATACGGCACTGACCACCCTGGAGTGCTCCAACAACCGGTTGACCACGCTGGATCTGAGTGCCAACGCGGATCTGGAGGAGCTGCATTGCGCGGCCAATCAGCTGACGGCGCTGACCCTGGACAAGAACCCGGCACTGGCAGACCTGCACTGCTCCGACAACCGGCTGACGGCCCTGGATCTGCATAAAAACACGGAGCTGACCACCCTGTACTGCAGCAACAACCAGCTGGCGGCGCTCGACCTGAGCGAAAGTACGGCGCTGTCGGATCTGCGCTGCAACGGCAACCAGTTGACGACGCTGAAGCTGAGTCCGGATTCGTCGCTGGAGATCCTGCACTGCAACGACAACCGGCTGACGGCCCTGGATCTGAACGACTGCATGTCGCTGATTCTTCTGAACTGCGGCAACAACCGGCTGACGGAGCTGGATTTGAGTCAGAACATGCTGCTGATCGAGCTGTCGTGCGACAACAACCAGCTGAAGGCGCTGGACCTGAGTCAGAATACGACCCTGTCGAAACTCACCTGCAACGGCAATCCCGGCGACGGGGCCACCTTCCCGATTACGGTCTGGACCGACGACGACACACAACCGGAGGAGTTGCAGGTTTCGGCCTCGTCGTGGAGCAGCGACGGCAAGACCATCACCATCTCCTACCGCAGGAAGGAGTAGCGGCCGCCACGCCGACAGCGGCTCCGGGATCGCTCCCGAAGACGCCTCCGAGGCTTGTCTGCCTGCAAGCGGCGCCGGAATCGCTCCCGGGATCCTCGCAAGGATTACCCGTGGGATTGGCCTCCGGAATCATCCCCGGAATCGCTTGCGGGGATTGCCCCGGCCGCAACGGAGCGCCCCGACCGCAGCATCCTTTTACCCCCTCATCCCGGGCCGAACCGCCGGCCCGGGATTTTTTTTAACCTCTCCGTATCAACCGATTCCGGAAAAAAACGTATCTTTGTGACTCGAAACAACAATCCGTCTTCTATGAAAAAATCGTGTGTCTTGGTGAGCGGCGGAGCCGGTTACATCGGTTCGCACACCACCGTAGAGCTTATCAATGCCGGCTACGACGTCGTCATCGTCGACAACCTTTCGAACAGCGACATGGGAGCCGTCGAGGGGGTCCGCAAGATCACCGGCGTGGATGTTCCCTTCGTGCAGGTCGACTGCTGCGATCTGGAGGGTTTCCGCAAGGTCTTCGAACAGTACGAGTTCGATTCGGTGATCCACTTCGCCGCCTCGAAGGCCGTCGGCGAGTCGGTCCAGAAGCCGCTGGAGTACTACCGCAACAACCTCACGTCGTTCATGAACGTCATCACGCTGATGCGTGAGTTCGGACGGCGGAACATCGTCTTCTCGTCGTCGTGCACCGTCTACGGCGAGCCCGAGAAGCAGCCCGTCACGGAGCAGACGCCCCGCAAACCGGCCACCTCGCCCTACGGCAACACGAAACAGATGTGCGAGGATATCCTGCGCGATTCGGTGACGGCCTACGACGGACTGAAGGGCATCGCCCTGCGCTACTTCAACCCGATCGGTGCCCATCCGTCGGCCCTGATCGGAGAACTGCCGCGCGGCGTGCCGCAGAACCTCGTTCCCTACATCACGCAGACGGCCGCCGGACTGCGCGAGTGCCTCACGGTCTTCGGTGACGACTATCCGACGCCCGACGGATCGTGCATCCGCGACTACATCGACATCGTCGACCTGGCCAAGGCCCACGTGGCAGCCATCCGCCGCATGATCGAGGATCAGAACAAGCACTCCTACGAGATCTTCAACATCGGTACGGGCCGCGGAGTTTCGGTGCTGGAGCTGGTCCACAAGTTCGAGGAGGTCAACCACGTGAAGCTCAACTACAAGATCGGGCCGCGCCGCGAGGGCGACATCGTGGCCATCTGGGCCGATCCGACGCTGGCCAACACCGAACTGGGGTGGAAGGCCGGGCGCACGCTCGACGAGACGCTCGCCTCGGCCTGGGCCTGGGAGAAACACCTGCGCGGCATCAAATAACGGCAGCGCATCAGCCGCATGATACAGGGGGACGGGACGCTTCGGCGCTCCGTCCCCTTGCGTTGCAGACGGGCCCGAGGGCCCCGCAAGCGGATCCGAAACCGCCACAACCGCCGCAACAGACCCGGAACCGCCACAACAGACCTGAAACCGTCGCAAACAGATCCGAAGCCGCCGCAAAGGGGGGCCGCCCCGACGGACAACGGCCGCATCCGCCCGTTTTACGGGGAAAAACCGTTTATTTTAGGGTCTGAACCTGTTATATATGGAAATTTTTTCCTATACTGGCAAATCTCTATTTTTCTTCTCACTTCAAATACCTTACTGCCATGGAAAAATTTCTACACAGGACCCTTTTTGCCGCCCTTATCGCATGTTCGGTGGCGCTCCTCTCCTGCCAGAAGGATGAATCGGATGACACGCCGAAAACACCGACCGTCGCGATCGAGCTGACGGAGACCGACAGCAGCTATGCCGTCTACACGATCACCGTGGAAAACGCCGCCGAAGCCTACTACCTGACGGTAGAGAGCGGTTCGACGGAGGTGACCGACGATCTGCTGAGCGGAATCGGCACACGCCTCTCCAAGGGTGTGAATGCGGATCTGCGGTCCGAAGGGCTAAAGGCCTCCACCTCCTATACGATCTACGCCCTTGCCATCGGAGCCGACGGCACGGCGGTGCGCGACCAGAAGGAGTTCCTCACCGAGGAGAAGCGCGCGATGCAGGCCACCTCGGGCATGGGCATCTACTACGGCAACCAATACAGCGCCGATGCCGCCAACTACTACTTCATGCTCACGGACTGCCCCTTCGAGAACGGCATGGCACAGGGTGCCGGATGGATGATCTACTTCGACTGCTACGGACCGGCCAGCACCACCCCCTCGAAGGCCCTGATTCCGACGGGGAAATACACCTACGTGGATGAAGTGACCCACGAGCAGTTCCGCATCAGCAACGAGTCGACCGTGATGCTGACGGTGAACGAGCAGGGCGAGATCACCGACAACATCTTCTTCAGCGAGGGTGAGCTCAACGTCACCACGGATGCGGCGGGCAACTACACGATCGACGGACACTTCACGACCCGCGACGGCGAGCGGATCGGCGTCAGCTACTCGGGGACTCTCTCTCTGAGCAACCAGTCGGGAGTCTACGGCGAGGACATCACGGTCAACGCGACCTACGCCTACAGCGACGTGATCTACTACGGCGACGCCTACGGAGCCGGCTTCAGCGAATACTACTTCCAGGTCGGAGACATCATCTCGAGCGACGGTTCGCCGGTCGGCTCGGGCTACATGCTGGAGTTCGACCTGTGGGGAACGACCTCGGCGGATCCCGACCAGGCGGTTCTTCCCGAGGGGACCTACACCTTCAGCCGGGACATCGCCCTGAACACCATCGCTTCGGACAAGAGCTGCGGCCACTACACGCTGCCCGACGGTTCGGCCCGCTACCGCATCGACTACACGGGCGGTGAGGCCACGGTCAAGCATACGGCCGACGGCTACGACATCAGCGGCTATTTCGTGCTCGGGGACGGCAACCGGCTCAACTTCACCTACCGGGGCGCGCTGAACTTCAAGAACCAGGCACCGGCCGTTTCGGACGACGTGAACGTGACCTTTGCCAGCGGCGAGGGATACTACTACGGCGATCTCTACGGTTATGGATCGGCCAACTACACGCTGACGTTCGAGAGTGCCGATGCGAAGACCCTCCTGACGATCGACATGTACGACGTTCTCGACGAGAGCCGCGATCCCGTCATCAGCGAAGGGACCTACGTGCTCGACACGGACTACAGCGCCACGCCGGGAACCTTCTACGACGGCGTCTACGACATGTGGGGGCTCGTGGGCACCTACTGCACGCTGAATGCCGGCACGGATCAGGAGGAGTACCTGCTCATCAACGGAGGCTCGTTCACGGTCGCCCACCAGGGCTCGGACTACAGCTTCACGTTCGACTTCACGACGCAGGGCGGCACGGCCGTCAAGGGCAGCTACACGGGGCCCTATCCGATCGAATAACACCCCGCGCGGCACCGACCCCCAACACGAAACGGGCGGAACTCAATGGGAGTTCCGCCCGTTTTTCGCGTTCCATCCGCCCGAGGAAGCGTCTCAACGGCGCCGGACGTTTCGGGAGGGCATCTCCAGCCGGCAGGGGCCGTCGTAGGTCACCTGAGCCGACGAGGCGGCCTCGATCTTCAGCAGTTCCGAACACCACACGTCGGCCTGCGTGTAGGCGCCCGCCTGAATGTCGTAACGCTTCACGCGCAGCTCGGGAGCCGAGAAGCTCCCCTGCGACGAGAGCTGCAGCGCCACCTCCTCGACCTCGGCCGACCCCGTCAGAGCGAGCTTTCCGTAGGCGCCCACCGACGCCTCGCAGCGGCGGCCGACGAAGTCACTGCGGAGCGAACCGCTGCTGTTGACCAGGGCCTTCAGCACCTCGGCCCGGATCGGGCCGTCGACCCGGGCATAGCTTGCCACCTCGACCGATGCCGCATCGGCCCGCACCTCACCCGTAAACTTGCCGCCGCTGCTGACCGACAGCTGTGCCTGTGCGGCACGGAGGTTGCCGTCAAAGGTGCCGTAGCTGCCCACCGTGACGGAGGCCGTACCGGAGCACGTCAACGCCCCCTTGAGTCTGCCGTAGCTGGCGACGAGGAGCCGTGCGCCGGCACACGAGATCTGCCCCTCGAAGCGGCCGTAGCTCGATACCTGGAGCTGCGTCTCGCCCGCATCGACAAGATCGGCCTTCACCGATCCGTAGGCCGACATCGCTATGGAGAGGTTCCTGCCCCGGAGCGGCATGCGGCTCTCGAGGCCGGCATAGGAGTCCACGCGGATCTCGCGCAGCGAGGCCGAGACGGGGACCACCACCGAGATCGAGAGATTCTCGATGCGGCGGGTGCGGCTCGAGCTCAGCGAGAGTCTGAAGGCCAGTCGGCCGCCGGAGCGGTCGAGCCGCAGGAAGTCGATCACGTTGTCGTCGGCCGTCACCGTGATGGTCGTGGCCGAGGGGCTGATGACGACGTGGAAGAAGGCACCGGTCTCGATGGCCGTGTAGTCGCCCGCCGGGCCCCAGTCCTGCGTGACGCAGCGTCCGCTTCCGGACAGGATACGCGGCACCTCCGCGCGGCGTTCGCCGGCCGCCCGCTTGATGTTCGTACCGATCTGCCCCTCGGCATTGTAGAGGCGGCGGATCTGCTCGGCGGTGAGGACCTCGGCAAAGCGGTCCACATAGTCGCGCTTGACCTCGGCAACGGAGGCGATATTCTCCAGCCGCCGCTTCAGGGCCGTACGCTGCGCCTCCTCATCGGAGACCGCCGGGTCGGGGACCTCCCGCACGGCCCGTCCGAGCGCCTCGCGATAGGCCTTGTAGAGGGGTTCGAACTCGCGGCGCTGACGCGCCGAGAGCTTCAGTTCGCGGATCACCTCCTCGCGGGCCGCATCGTTCAGCTCCTCGAGGGACTGACTCTCCCGGGCCGCCGCCTCCGAGCGGTCGATCTCGGCCCGGATCTCGGCCACGGCCCGCCGCATGGCCCGGTCGGCGGGGGCAGCCTCCGCATAAAACGCCGCACAGAGGGCGGCCATTGCCAATAAAATCGTTTTCATGTCCAGTCTCGGTATTTACAGTTGCTGATTGAAGAAGATATCGTCGTAATTCTCTGCGGCAGCCTGCTGCAGCGTTTCGGCCGAAGCCGTCGTGAGGAGGCGGTCAAGATCGGGGAGTTGGCGCTCCGCGGGACGGTGCCAGCGGACAATCGTGACCAGACCGGCCACGACCACCGCTACGCCAGCCGCCGCCACACCCCAGCGCCATAACCGCTGCCGGACGGTCAGCCACCCGGTCCGCTCCTCTGCAGCACCCCGCCGGGTCCGCACCTCCGCAGCACCCTGTCGGATCCGTACCCCCGCAGTGACACTCCGGGCCTCCATTTCCGCGGCCGGCCCGACACCCGGCTGCAACAGCTCCGCCGCATCCAGCCGCCGGCCGATCCGCACGCGCAACGCCTCGAAGGCCTCTCCGGAGACCTCGTAGGGCATGCGCCGATCGTTCATTTCGAAAGGTTCGTTCATAGCTCTTCCCTGAGTATTCGTTTCAGTCTCTCCACGGCGTGGTGGTAGTTGACCCGCAGCGACGCCTCGCTCCGGTGGAGGATGCGGGCGATCTCGGCATAGGGCAGTTCGTCGTAGTAGCGCAGGTTGAAGACCAGCCGCTGCTGCAGCGGCAGGGCCAGCACCGCCTGCTGGAAGCGCACCAGCGCCCGGTCGCAGTCGGGTCCGCACTCCCCGGCCACACACCCGGCCAGTTCGCGGCTCACGTCGTCGAGCGAGGTGAAGAGGCCGCGGCGCCGGCATCGCAGATGCGAGAGGGCCGTCCGGGTGGCGATCCGGTATAACCAGACGCGCAGTTCGGCGGCCCCTCCCCGGAAGTCGTCCAGCGCCTCGTAGGCCCGCACGAAACTCTCCTGGAGGACATCCTCGGCATCCTCGCGCAGGACCACCAGCCGCCGCACGTGCCAGTACAACGGGCGCATCCAGCAGTCGACCACCTCGTCGAACGCCTCGCGCCGGGCCGCCGGATCGTGCAGCCCGGCCAGCAGAGCCTCGGATATTTGCCCTCGTTGCGCCATGGTTTCATGGATAAGACGCCCGAAAGATGCAAAAGTTAAAGGCTGCCCGGAAATTTTTCCGTAAAAAATGCAAAATCCGCCGCCGGGAGTTTTTCATTCCGAAGAAATTGGCTAACTTTGCACCCCGAAACAGGCGGAATTGGGATGCGACCCGCCGAGGCCGCATTGAGAACCGCCGCAGGTAACACTTAAAAAACAACAAAACTCATGAAAACCATTTCGGTAAAGGCCGTAAAGCGTGCCGATTTCGGCAAGAAGGCCGCCAAGAGCGTACGTCGCGAGGGTCTGGTACCCTGCGTACTGTGCGGAAACGGTGAAACGGAGATGTTCTCCGTGGATCCCCGCGAGATCAAACCCCTGATCTACACCCCCAACTCCTACATCGTAGAGTTCGATTTCGACGGCAAGAAGGAGCTCGCCGTACTGCGTGAGGCTCAGTTCCACCCCGTTCGCGAGGAGATCCTCCACATGGACTTCTACCGCATCGCCGACGGCAAACCCGTATCGATCGCCATTCCGGTTCGCCTGACCGGTAACGCCGAGGGTGTGAAGGTCGGCGGTAAGCTCGTCCTCTCGGCCCGCAAGCTCACGGTGAGCGCCCTGGTTGAGAACCTTCCCGACGAGATCGTCGTTGACGTGACGAACCTCGGCGTGGGCAAGACGATCTTCGTAGGCGACCTGCAGTTCGAGAACCTGAAGTTCGTGACCCCCGCCACGACGGCTGTCTGCGCCGTACGCGTAACGCGTGCTTCGCGTGGTGCCGATGCCGCTGCCAAATAGTCACTGATCCGTCATGAAATACCTCATTGTTGGGCTCGGGAACATCGGCGCCGAGTACGCCGAGACCCGTCACAACATCGGTTTCAAAGTGTTGGACGCCCTCGCAGAGGCGTCCAACGCTGTTTTTACCACGGCCCGCTACGGCGATGTGGCCGAGGTCCGCTACAAGGGCCGCACCCTGCTGCTACTGAAGCCCTCGACCTACATGAACCTCTCGGGAAAGGCCGTCCGCTACTGGCTCGACGCCGAGAAGATCGACCGTGAGAACCTGCTGATCATCTCCGACGACATCAACCTGCCATTCGGGACGCTGCGCCTGCGCCCGAAGGGGAGTGCCGGGGGGCACAACGGCCTGAAGAACATCGCCGAACTGCTGGGAACGGAGGAGTATGCCCGGATGCGCTTCGGCGTGGGCGGTGACTTCCCGCGCGGCCACCAGGTCGACTACGTGCTGGGCCAGTGGACCGAGGAGGAGCGGGCCGCCATGCCCGAACGGCTGAAGGTCTTCGTCGACGCCATCCGTTCATTCGCCACGCAGGGATGCGCCATGACGATGAACTTCTTCAACAAGAAATAAAGAGCCGACAGGGGTGCCAGCAGGGGAGGGGTACGAAGGGACCAATAAGAAGGAGTCGACAAGAAGGCTGGCAGAGGGGCAGACAAGAGGGCAGAGAAGATCGTATCCGAAGAAGTTCCGACTGACAGGGCCTGACGGAATCCGACAAGATCCGACAGCCGGGCCCGGTGTCCGACCCCGGCCCACCGAAACCCGCCCGAAAACGGGCCAAAGAGGCCGAATCTCCCCGCAAACAGCGCCGCCCCGACAACGACATCCGAATCCGAAAAAAAGCGACCCAAGGGCCGCTTTTTTGTTTCCACCACCCGACGGGGAGGGATTACTCCTCGTCGTCGCCGTAGTAGACCTCGTCCATGAGCGTATCGAGTTCGCGCCGCTCCTTCTTGGTGGGGCGCCCCGTGCCGCGGTCGCGGAAGACGAAGATCGTCTCGCGCGGGACGTTGAGCTTGTCGAGCTCCTCCTGCGGGGTGATGTTCAGACAGTATTCGGGGACATTCTTGGCGGGCTGCCGGCTCGAGACCAGATCGAGCACCTTGTAGGAGTAGGTCACCTGCATCTTGCGCACGGCGATCACGTCGCCAATCTTCACCTCGCGCGAGGGTTTGGCATAGGAGCCGTTGACCGTCACCTTGTTCGTACGGATGGCATCGGCGGCATCGCTGCGGGTCTTGAAGACGCGCACGGCCCAAAGGTATTTGTCCAGACGGATATCTTCCATATCGTTGTTTTCTAAGTTCAGTATTCGAATTTCAGGCGGCCCGGCGCGGACTCCCGGCGCGGACTCCCGGCTCGGACTCCCGGCTCGGACTCCCGCCCGGTTTCACGTCCCAGCCTCACGTCCCGGTCTCACGCCCGGACTCCCACCCGGTTTCACGTCCCAGCCTCACGTCCCGGTCTCACGTCCCGGACGGATCGGCCGCCTCCTTGCGCCCTCACTCCTTCTCGGTCAGCCTCAGCTCTTCGCTTTTCGGACGGTCGTGCGACTGCTCCTCGTTCTGGCGGCTGACGCTGAGAATCATCCCCAGGGCGATCGAGGTGAAGAGCACCGACGAACCGCCACGCGAGATGAGCGGCAAGGTCTGCCCCGTCTCGGGGATAAGGTTGACCGTGACCATGATGTGCAGCAGGGCCTGACACGTGATCAGCAGCGCCAGCCCCAGCACCAGCAGTCCCGGGAATGCCGTGCCGCATCGTCGGAAGATCTCGATCGCGCGGAAGAAGATCCACAGGTAGAGCATCAGCAGCAGCACGGCCAGGATGATGCCGTACTCCTCGACGAAGAAGGCGTAGGCGTAGTCGCTCTCCGGATGGATCATCTCCACGCGCATGGCGCTCTGCCCGGCCCCTTCGCCCAGCAGTCCGCCGTTGTGGATGGCGATCATCGAGCGTTCGGTATCGGTGAGGTGTTCGATCGGCTTTTCGGTCTGCGAACGGGTCCAGAGGTGGATCCAGGTCGAGACACGCCCTTCGGCCGTTTCGCTTCGGCCGAGGTTGAGGGTCATGATGAGGACGATGCCGGCCAGCGACCACCCCACGAGCTTCATCAGCTCGCTGAAACGGACACGCCCGATGAGCATCATCACCCACGAGGCCAGGAAGACCAGCACGGCCGAGGAGGTGTGTGCCGGGAAGATCACCAGACACGAGACGATGACCGGCAGCAGCAGCGGTCGGGTGCCTTCGCGCCAGATCTTGCGCTGGAGGGCCGACGAGCGCCAGGTCCAGAACTTCCAACTCGGGACGATGCGGATGCGGTCAATCTTCGACTGCCGTCCGGCCAACTGCCGGGCCAGAAAGAGGACCGTGGCGACCTTCAGCGCCTCGGAGGGCTGGAACTGGAACGGGCCGATCGGGAACCAGCGGGCGGCGCCGTTGGTCGTGGCGCCGATGAAGTAGACGGCGACGGTCAACGCCACCGAGACGTAGTAGATCACCTGCGCGAAGCGATTGTAGACGCGGCAGTTGATCTTCTGCACGGTGACCATGACGACGAGGCTGAAGACGAGAACCATCAGCTGCTGCCGCAGGAAGTGGGCCGTTGTGCGGGCCGTATGGGCGTCGTAGGCCATCTTGGCCGTCGAGGAGTAGACCACCAGCACCGAGATCACGGCGAGGGCGGCGATGATGATCCACAGCACGCGGTCGCCGTTGAAGAGGCGCGAGCGGGGCCTCTCTTCCGTCCGGGCCGCCGCGCCAGCGCGTGCGCTCCCCGACCCGCCGTCCGAACGGGATCCCCGGCCCGAACGGCCGCCGCGTCCGCCGTCCGCCACATCGTCCCGATCCGCCGATCCGCCGTCACGCGAGCGCGTCCCCGCCGCATCCGGATCCTCCGATCCCTCCCCGCGCATCCGTCGGCCTCTGCGACGTTCGAAATCGGGGAGCTCCTCCTCACCGGGCCGCTCCTCATCGGGGTGATAGCCCCGGTCGCGGGCAAAGGCCCGGTCGTCGGCCGCATGACGCGGCCGATCGTCCCCGCGCCGGGCAGCATCGCGGGCCAGTTCGGCCACCGTGCGTTCGTCGTATCCGTATTCGTCGCGCTCCATCATCGTCTAAGCGTGCGTCCGCACCCACTCCTTGAAGAGTTCGCCGCGGTTTTCGTAGTTCTTGAAAAGGTCGAAGCTGGCGCAGGCCGGCGAGAGCAGCACCACGTCACCCGGCCGGGCGGCCTTCTTGCAGGCCGTGAGGGCGGCATCGAGCGAGTCGGTCGAGACGATCTCGGGGATGACGCCCGTAAACTCACGCACGAGTTTGGCGTTGTCCAGCCCCATGCAGACCAGCGTGTGGACCTTCTCCCGGGCGAAGGCCTTGAGCGGGGTGTAGTCGTTGCCCTTGTCCGTTCCGCCGGCGATCCACACCACGGGGCGCGTCATACTCTCCAGGGCGTAGAAGACCGAATCGACGTTCGTGGCCTTCGAGTCGTTGATCCACAGCACTCCGTCCTTCTCCAGGACGGGTTCGAGCCGGTGTTCGACCGGTGCAAAGTCGTAGAGCGAGCGGCGGATCTTCGTCGGCGGGACTCCGGCGGCCAGCGCCGCCAGCGAGGCGGCCATGGCGTTGTAGGCGTTGTGCAGCCCCTTGATCTGCAGCTTGGCGGTATCGATCTCGACCGACTTCCGGCCGACGGCGGCCGTGAACCGTCCGTCGCAGAGGAAGGCGTCGCCGGCACCGCTTGCCACGGCGCTGTGGGCCATGAACGGAAGCTGACGCATCCGCAGATCGTATTTGGGCAGCTGTTCGCGGATCACCTCGTCGTCGCCCGAGTAGACGAACCAGTCGCGCGAGGTCATGTTCTGCGTGATGCGCATCTTGGCGTCGATGTAGTTCTGGAAGCAGTGGTCGTAGCGGTCCAGATGGTCGGGCGTGATGTTCATCAGCACGCCGATATGGGCGCGGAAGCGGTACATGCCGTCCAGCTGGAACGAGCTCAGCTCCAGAACATACCAGTCATAGTTGCCCGTAGCGACCGAATAGGCGAAGCTCTCGCCGATGTTACCGCCGAGGGCGACGTTGTAACCCGCATCGCGGAGGATCTTGTAGATGATCGACGTGGTGGTAGTCTTGCCGTTCGAGCCGGTAATGCAGATGCAGCGGGCGCGGCCCATGTAGCGTCCGGCGAACTCGATCTCGGAGATCACCGGGATGCCCGCCTCGCGGACCTTCCGCACGATGGGGGCCGTTTCGGGGATTCCGGGCGACTTGATGACCTCCGTAGCGGCGAGGATCCGCTCCTCGGAGTGGCCACCCTCTTCGTAGGGGACCTCCCACTCGTCGAGTTTGGCCTTGAAGCGTGCGGCAATGGTTCCGGCATCGGAGAGGAATACCCCGAAGCCCTTCTTCTTGGCGAGGATCGCGGAGCCGTATCCGCTGATGCCGCCACCCAGTACGACAATGTTTTTCATGGAATCGGAATTAACGAATCTTCAACGTAACCAGCGTAATGGCTGCCAGCAGCAGCGAAATGATCCAGAATCGGGTGACGATCTTCGTTTCGAAGATTCCCTTTTTCTGGTAGTGGTGATGGATCGGCGACATGAGCAGGATGCGGCGTCCTTCGCCGTACTTGTGCTTGGTGTACTTGAACCAGCCGACCTGCAGCATGACCGAGAAGCTCTCGACCAGGAAGACGCCGCACAGCAGCGGCAGCAGCAGCTCCTTGCGGATGCAGAGGGCGAAGACGGCGATCACGCCGCCGATCGAGAGCGAACCGGTGTCGCCCATGAAGATCTGCGCCGGGAAGGAGTTGTACCAGAGGAAGCCGACCAGCGCCCCGACCAGCGCGGCGGCAAAAACGACCAGTTCGCCGCTGTTGGGGATGTACATGATGTTGAGGTAGTCGGCGTAGACGATGTGACCCGAGAGGTAGGCCAGCACGCCGAGCACCGCCACGATCGGGACCGAGACGCCCGTTGCCAGACCGTCGAGACCGTCCGTGAGGTTGGCGCCGTTCGAGACGGCCGTGACGACGAAGATCGCCACCAGCACGTAGAGCAGCCACGTGGCGGTTTCGTTTCCGCCGGTGAGCCATCCGTAGTCGAACTCGTTGTTCTTGACGAAGGGGATGGTCGTCTGGGTGGTTTTGCGGCTTTCGGAGCTGAGGACGACGTTCCGCTGGACGCTCTCGATGACCGTACCGTCGGGGTTCATGTAGACCGTCTGTACGGGCTGCGTCACCTTTTCGCGGACGACGATCTGGGGCGAGAGCCACATGGTCGTGCCGACGATGATGCCCAGTCCGACCTGACCGACCACCTTGAAACGCCCCTTGAGCCCCTCCTTTCGGTGGCGGAAGACCTTGATGTAGTCGTCCAGACCGCCGATGAATCCGAGCCAAACGGTCGAGACGAGCATCAGCTGGATGTAGACGTTGTCGAGCTTTCCGAAGAGGAGCATCGGGATGAGGATGGCCACGAGGATGATCACGCCGCCCATGGTCGGGGTACCCTTCTTCTGGAGCTGTCCCTGAAGGCCGAGGTCGCGGATATCCTCGCCGATCTGGCGGCGGCGCAGGAAGTCGATGATGCGCCGTCCGAAGATAATGACGATCAGCAGCGAGAGAATGATGGCCGCCGCGGCGCGGAACGAGATGTACTGGAACATGCCCGAACCGGGCAGGTCGTAGGCTTCGTCCAGGTATCTGAAAAGATGGTAAAGCATTTTCGATGAAAAGATTAACGACAGAAAATCAATGTTTCACGGCTCCGGGGAGCATTTCGAAGGCGCGGCGCACCTCTTCGCGGTCGTCGAAGTGGTGTTTTACGTCGCCGATGATCTGATAGGTTTCGTGGCCCTTTCCGGCCACGAGGATCAGATCGCCCGGACGGCTCATCAGCACCGCCGTGCGGATCGCCTCGGCGCGGTCCGTGATGCGCACGTAGCGCGTTCCGGGCTGGAGTCCGGCGACCATCTCGTCGAGGATCGCCTCGGGGGATTCGTGCCGGGGGTTGTCCGACGTGAAGATGGCCGTCGAGGCGTACTTGACGGCGATCTGCGCCATTTCGGGACGTTTCGTGCGGTCGCGGTCGCCGCCGCATCCGCACACCACCAGCAGCTGCTGCGAGGGCTTTCGCAACTCCTCAATCGTGCGCAGGACATTCTCCAGCGCATCGGGCGTATGGGCGTAGTCGACGATGGCCACCGTGCCGTTTGCGGCGCGGACGATCTCGAAGCGGCCGCTCACGGGGTGCAACGTCGACAGCACGCGGAGCACCTCTCCGCGGTCGAGCCCCAGCAGCACGGCGGCGCCGTAGACGGCCGTGAGGTTGTAGGCGTTGAAGCGACCGAGCAGGCCGGTCCAGACCTCCTGCCCGTCGATGCGCAGCAACATCCCGTCGACATGCATTTCGAGGATCCGGCAGCGGAAGTCGGCCATTTCGCGCAGCGAATAGGTGCTCACCGTGGCGGCCGTATTCTGCACCATGACCCGGCCGTTCCGGTCGTCGAGGTTCGTCAGGGCGAAGGCCCCCTTGGGCAGGTGGTCGAAGAAGAGCTTCTTGGCCCGGATATACTCGGCGAAGGTCTTGTGGTAGTCGAGGTGGTCGTGGGTGATGTTCGAGAAGATGCCGCCGGCGAAGTCGAGGCCGCGGATGCGCTCCTGGACGATGGCGTGCGACGAGCACTCCATGAAGCAGAATTCGCACCCGGCATCGGCCATCTCGCGCATCATGGCGTTCAGACGGATCGGGTCGGGGGTCGTATGCGTGGCCTCGACCTCGCGGCCGTCGATGCGGTAGACCACCGTCGAGATCAAACCGGCGCGGTAGCCCATGGCGCGCACCAGGTCGTAGAGCAGCGTGACGGTCGTGGTTTTGCCGTTTGTACCGGTGATGCCGACCAGCCGCATCTCACGGCTCGGGAAGTCGTAGAAGGCGGCCGCCAGATCGGCCATGGCGCCGGCCGAGTCGCGCACCACCACGAAGGTCACCCCTTCGGCCGGTTCGACGGGCAGTTGTTCGCAGACGACCGCGGCGGCACCCCGTTCGACGGCCATCGGGATATATGCGTGTCCGTCGCTCTGCGTTCCGCGGATGGCGAAGAAGCAGTCGCCGGGATTCACACGCCGCGAGTCATAGGTCAGCCCCGTGACCGCGGTCTCCGGATCTCCATGCAGCGCCTCGAAGGGGGTGTGCTGCAGCATTTCCGCAATTTTTTTCATTTCATTTCAAAGTTATGGTTACCGTCGCACCCGATGTGATGCGGGCACCGGCGGGAATCGATTGCTGGGCCACGGCCCCCTGGCCCGTGAAACGGACCCGCAGACCTTGGCTTTCGAGCAGGAACAGGGCATCCTTCAGCCCCATTCCGCGCACGTTGGGCATGACGCCGGGCCGTTCGTCGAGCGCAGCGATCTCGACCCGAGCGAGGCTGTCGACCGAGACTGTGCCCCAGCCCGTGCGGCGGTCATACTCCGTACGGGGCGAGAACTTGCCCGTCACGCGTCGGATCTGGGCGATGTCGCCCCCCTTGATGCGCTCGGGATAGCGGCGCGGGCCGTCGGACTCGACCCGTCCGTACCAGTCGTGGCCGCGGTTGTAGATGTAGTCGACCATGCGTTTGACGACGGGGCCGGCCAGCGGACCGCCGTAGTAGGCCTTACCGGGCTGGGCGCGGGTTTCGATCGTCGTCAGCACCGTATAGCGGGGGGCATCGGCCGGGAAGTAGGCGATCGTCGAGCCCAGATAGGGGCGACCGCCCTCGGTCGGCGAGGTGATCTGCGCGGTACCGGTCTTTGCGGCGACCCTCACGCGCGTCGTGTCGCGGAAGTAGTTGCTGGCCGTACCCTCGGTGCAGACGGCCTGCAGACACCGCTGCACCTCGTGCAGGGCGGCCCGCGAGGCGATCGACGAGGCGATCGTGCGGCTTTCGAAACGCTCCTCGACGCGGTCGCCGCGGCGCAGTTCGCGGATCAGCACCGGCGAGATCATCCGTCCGCCGTTGGCGATGGCGTTGTAGAAGGTGATCATCTGGATCGGGGCCAGCCGCACGCGGTATCCGTAAGCCATCTTGACGAGCATCACGCCGGGATCGGGGACCTTCCAGTCGGTCGTGATCGAGGGTTTCCGTTCGCCGAGCCGTTCGAGGCCGACGGTTTCGCCCAGATGGAGCGTCTTGTGGAGGTAGTCGCTGTACTCCTGCTTTTTGCCCGTAATTCCGTAGCGGTCCCACATCGCCTTGGCGAAGTAGACGTTCGACGACGAGGCCACGGCACGGCGGAAGTCGATCTCGTGGTCGCCGCGGTGCGAATCGCGGATGTTGCGGGCCGGGCCCACCGTGACGGGATCGCCGTTGTGGGTGTCGTAGACGGTCGAGGGCGACATGTGCGCATCGTCGAGCAGCGTGAGCATCGTGGCCAGCTTGAAGGTCGAACCGGGCTCCATCGAGCGGCTCAGGGCGTAGTTTTCGCGTTCGGAGTATCCGCCGCCGGGGTCCCGGCCGAGGTTGGCCAGGGCGAGGATCTCGCCCGTATGGACCTCCATGACGATCGTCGTGCCCCAGATGGCGTTCTGCTGTTCGAGCTGCTGGCGGAGGGCCTTGTCGGCCACGTCCTGCAGATCGACGTCGAGCGTCGTCACCACGTCGTATCCGTCGATGGGATCCTCGTGGTCACCGCCCGCCACACGGCCGTAGAACCCTCGTGCGATACGCTGCCGCAGGGCCTTTCCGTCCCGCCCGGCCAGCTCCTCACGATAGGCCTCCTCGATGCCGTAGTTACCGCGGTCGCCCGTCAGACCGATCGTACGCCGGGCCAGATCGCCCTGGGGGTAGATGCGTTCGTCGCGTTCGATGAGGTTGTAGACCATGCCCATGTTCCAGTTCAGGAGCGGATAGCGCCGCAGCACCTCCCACTCGGCATAGTCCACCTCGCGGGGGAAGATGTTCACGGGGGTATGGTCGCGCAGCGTGTCGTAGATGCGGCGCGTGATGTACTCCTCGCCGCGCAGGCGGTCGAAGAAACGGGCGATGCGCCCCTCGGAGCGCAGGTAGGTCGTATCGCGCGGGCGCACCAGCCGGTAGCGGCGGGCATGCTCCTCGCGGAACTTCCGGGCGTAGGCCGAGGCGGGCTTGTCCTTGAAGAAGGCGGCCAGCAGTTTGGCCAGCGAGTCGGCCTGTTCGCGGAAGGTGTCGAGCGAGTCGAGGCCCGGCGAGGCGAAGTCGAAGGCGGCCTGATAGCGGAAGATCGAGGTGGCCAGCGGATCGCCGTCACGCGAGAGGATGCTTCCTCGCTGGGCGGGGATCACCTCCTGGGTGAAGATTCGGCTGGCCAGGCGGTCGGCGTTGTAGGCGACCTCCGAGCTGAAGAGCTGCACCCAGATCAGCCGCAGGAGCACGATGCCTCCGGCCAGGAAGAAGAGCACGTAGAGCAGCCGCACGCGCAGCAGGATGTCACTTTTGACTTTCGAACGTTTCTCCTCCATGGCGGCTTCAGTTTTCGATGATTTCGCCCGGGGCGAGCGGATCGTAGAGATCGATGCCGCGGGCATGGAGCTGTTCGATGATGGCCGAGTGGGTGGTTCGCTGGAAGCGCTGCTCCTGGAGACGGATCGATCGTTCGCGCAGCTTCTGCACGTCGCGTTCGAGGCGCGTATACCGCATGTCGAGGTGCAGCGACCAGAAGATCACCACGATGCTCAGGAAGAACATCCCGGCGATGGTCAGCAGATAGGGGTAATACTTCGAGACCCCCTCGCGCACGAGGATCGAACCCGAGAACAGCTGCCAGAAGGTGCTCGACCTCCGGCGGCGTTCGCGGGCCTCGCGTTCGCGGGCTTCGGCCTCGGCCCGGGCTTCGCGCTCCTCGTCGGCGCGGATGTCGTCGTCGGCCTCACCGCTCTCCATGCGGCGCACCTCGCGCCGCACGCGGCGGGCAAACTCCGCCTCCTCTTCGCGGCGCGCCTGCTCTTCGGGGGTGATGGGGTCGAATTCGTGGTCCTGGTACATGGCATCAACGTTTTACGGCCGCGCGGAGTTTGGCCGAACGGGAGCGGGGGTTTCGTGCGAGCTCCTCGGCCGAAGGGACCACCGCCTTGCGGGTCAACGGTTCGAAGGAGGTCTGCGGACGTCCGTAGAAGTCCTTCACGACCTCCCCCGCAAAGTTTCCGCTGCGCAGGAAGTTCTTCACCAGCCGGTCTTCGAGCGAATGGTAGGAGATGACGACCAGCCGGCCGCCCGGACGGAGCACCTTGAGGCTCTGTTCGAGGGCCATCTTGAGCGCCTCCATCTCGCCGTTGACCTCGATGCGCAGCGCCTGGAAGAGCTTCGTAAGGAACTTCGAGGGATCCTTGGCCGGGGTGCAGGGCTTCACGGCGGCAACCAGTCCGGCCGTCGTCGTCACGGGCTCCGCCTCGCGGGCGCGGACCAGACAGGCGGCCACCTTCCACGGGGTCTCCACCTCGCCCCAGTCGCCCAGGATGCGGGTCAGCTCCTCGGCCGGGTATCGGTTGACGACATCGGCGGCCGTAAGGCTTCCGCGCTGGTTCATGCGCATGTCGAGCGGGGCGTCGCCGCGGAACGAGAATCCGCGATCGAGGTCGTCGAAATGGTGGGACGAGACGCCGAGGTCGGCCAGAATGCCGTCGACCTCGCGGACGCCCCTCAACCGCAGCGCCCCGCGCAGGAATCGGAAGTTGCTCTCGACGTAGTGGAAACGCGCGTCGTCGGGGCAGTTGGCCCGGGTATCGCGGTCCTGGTCGAATCCGTAGAGGCGTCCTTGGGGGCCGAGCTGGGCCAGAATGCGGCGCGAGTGGCCTCCGCCGCCGAACGTAAGGTCGGCATAGGTCCCTGCGGGATCGATTCCCAGCAGGTCGACGGACTCCTCCAGCAGGACGGGTGTATGGTATGTTGACATCATTGCGGTTGACAAAGGTCTATTTGGGGTGTAAAGTTAGTGCTTTTCTGAAAAAGAATGCCTATCTTTGTCGTATTAAATTTTCGCAGACCCCATGCCTCAGATAGACATCGGCGCCGTACTCCGGGAAAAGGCCCCGCGGGCGGCCCGCTGGATCCCCCGACCGGTCATCGCGTGGCTCCGCCGCACGATCCACGAAAAGGAGATCAACCACATTCTCGCCAACTACTGGACGCTGCCGCCCCAGGAGTTCATCCGTGCGGCCTTCCGCGAGTGGCAGGTCAGCTACTCGATCCAGGGGCTCGACCGGCTCGACCCGCGGGGACGCTACCTCTTTGTCTCGAACCACCCCTTCGGGGGGATGGACGGCATGATGCTGGCCGACAAGCTGATCGAGCACTTCGGTGACGCCCGCGTGGTGGTCAACGACCTGCTGATGCACCTCGAGCCGCTGCGGCCGCTCTGGATCCCGGTCAACAAACACGGCTCGCAGAGTGCGGCCTACGCCCGCAAGTTCGACGAGGAGTTCTTCGGCGACCGTCCGATCCTGACCTTCCCGGCGGGACTCTGCTCGCGGACGATCAACGGCCGGGTGACCGACCCCGAATGGAAGATCAGCTTCCTGAAGAAGGCCTACGCCTCGCAGCGGCAGATCGTTCCGGTCTTCGTCGAGGGTCGCCTGTCGAACTTCTTCTACCGCGTCTACCACCTGCGCAAGGCGCTGGGCGTGAAGTTCAACATCGAGATGCTGTGGCTTCCCGACGAGATGTTCTCGCAGCAGGGGCGCCATTTCCGCATCGTGGTGGGCGAGCCGATTCCGGTCGCCGAACTGCAGCGCTGCGGATCGTTGCGCGAACAGGCCGAAGAGGTACGCAAAAAGGCGTATTTTTTGGAAAAAACCCTTGGCAAGTCGGCAAAATAGCGCCAATTGTGGTATTTTTGCCGCGTCAAAGCAATGGAAAACAGCATGGAACCCATCATCGAACCCGTCGATCGGGCACTGCTTCTGGCCGAACTGACGCCCGCCCGCAAGGTCCGCGACACGCACAAGGCCGGTAACGAAATCTATATCTTCCCGGCTTCGGAGTGTCCGGCGCTGATGCGCGAAATCGGACGGCTGCGCGAAGAGGCCTTCCGGGGTGCCGGCGGCGGCACGGGCCACGAGGTCGACATCGACGAGGAGGATCTCGCTCCGGACGGCTACTACCAGCTGATCGTCTGGGACCCCGCCGCGCAGGAGATCGTCGGCGGCTACCGCTTCATCGTCTGCACGACGCCCTATCCGCGCCACCTCTCGACGGAGCACTACTTCCGCTTCAGCGAACGTTTCCGCAAGAAATACCTGCCCCGCACGATCGAACTCGGCCGCTCGTTCGTACAGCCCGCCTACCAGGCGCGCGCCAACTCGAAGAGCATCTACGCGCTGGACAACCTCTGGGACGGTCTCGGGGCACTGATCGTGCTGAATCCCAAGGCGAAATACCTCTTCGGCAAGGTTACCATGTATACCACCTACAAGGCCGTGGCGCGCAATGCGCTGATCTGGTTCCTGCGCCGCTACTTCCCCGACCGCGAGGGGCTGGTCGAGGGGATCCACCCCATCCAGCTCGATCTGGACGACCCCTACTACGAGCAGCTCTTCTCGGGCGAGACCTACATGGAGAACTACCGGATCCTGATCCAGAAGGTGCGGGAGTTCAACGAGAATGTTCCGCCGCTGATCAACGCCTACATGAATCTCTCGCCGACGATGCGGGTCTTCGACACGGTGTCGAATCCCGATTTCGGCGGGGTGGAGGAGACGGGCATCCTGGTGACGATCCGGGACATCTATCCGGAAAAACGGCTCCGTTACACGCGCTGGCAGGGTTGGCGGGCCAACCTGAAGCATCGCCGCGAGGAGTTCAGCGAACAGCTCCGCGAGCATCTCGAGCGCATCACGAAGAGCACGAAAGGACCCCGAAAGGGCCAAAAGGCCGACAGGTAACCGGCGGCCAAAGAGTCCGGTCAGCGAAACCGGCCAGCCAAGGCATCCGGCGGGAAAACCGACGGGTGAAACCGGCCAGCCAGGGCATCCGACGGGAAAAACCGACCGGGTGAAACCGGCCAGCCAGGGCCTCCCCGGCGGGCGGACGATCCGCCCGCTTCGGATCCGTTCCATACAGAGGCGCCCCGTCTTCCGAAGAGTGGAGATGAGGCGCCTCTTTCTGTCGGATACGGCACCGCCCGCCGCGGCCGCTGCGGCCGCGACGCGCCCCCAAACCACACAATCTCACCGCACGATCCCCCCCCTCCCGGAGGGCACAAACACAAAAAATCCCTGCCCGAAGGCAGGGAACCAGGCAAACAATTGTTTAACTATAAGTAAAGGGGACGGCGGTCAGCGACGATCTCTATCATTCACACTCTCCACACCAGGATCATCGCTGGCCACCATCCTGATCGGTTACTCCTCAACGGGCATCTGCGAATCGGGTTCCGCCGGGGTCTGATCCGAAGACTGGTCCGGGGTCGAGGTTTCGGGCTGCTGCTCGTCGGGGGTCTGTTCGGGAGCGGACTGCTCTTCGGGAGCGGGCTGCTCTTCGGGAGCGGGCTGCTCCTGCTGGGGAGGTTGCTGTCCTTCGGGTTCCTGGGCTACGACCAGTCCGCCGGTCATCAACATCATGGCTGCCAACAATACAATCGTCTTTTTCATAACTCTAAGTTTTTAACAGGTTGAACTTTCACTCTCTGGGAACGGGTTATCCGCCGCGTTCTGTCCTCCAAAAGGTCAAGCCGGATGCCAGATTTTCAAAAACAGAGGCATCCGACTGATTGTCAGTCGGATGCCTCTGTTTTTCGATTTTCAGCCGCCGTGTGGAATCCTGTGGAAAAGCCACAACCGGTGTGGAGATATTCCACACTCCGCCTCCACAACCGCCCCTGCGGCAGCTATTCGATACCGTAGAAATGGAGCTTGTTGTAAAGCGTCTTGCGGTCGATTCCGAGGAGTTTGGCGGCCTGCGACTTGTTGCCGCCGGCCGCGGCCAACGCCCGCCGGATCTGCTCCTCCTCGGTTGCCGGATCGCGCAGCGAGAGCGATCCGGGAGCGGCAGTCTCCTCGGTCACCTCGCGCGGGAGGTCGCCGACGGTGACATACTCCCCGGCGGCCAGCAGCGTGGCCGACATGACGCAGTTCTTCAACTGCCGCAGGTTTCCGGGCCAGTCGCAGGCCGTCAGTGCACGGAGCGCCGCGGCGTCGAAACCGACGATCTGCTTGTCGAGCTCGCGGTTGGCCTGATCGAGAAAGAAGTTGGCAAAGAGGGGAATATCCTCGCGGCGTTCGCGCAGCGAGGGGACCCGCAGCGTGAAGGAGTTGATGCGGTGGTAGAGGTCGGCGCGGAAGGTACCGCGGGCGATGGCGGCCTCGAGATCCTCGTTCGTGGCGGCCACCAGACGGATGTCGACCGGGATTTCGCGGTTCGCCCCCACGGGACGGATCCGCCGCTCCTGGAGGGCGCGCAGCAGCTGCACCTGGGTCTCGTAGGTAAGGTTGCCCACCTCGTCGAGGAAGAGCGTGCCGCCGTCGGCCAGCTCGAAAGCCCCCTTCTTGTCGCTCACGGCGCCGGTGAACGACCCCTTGACATGGCCGAAGAACTCCGAGGCGGCCAGATCGCGGGGAATGGCGCCGCAGTCGACCGCCACGAAGGGCTTTTCGGCGCGCTTGCTGTACTGGTGAATAAGCCGTGCGACATGCTCCTTGCCGGTGCCGCTGGCGCCGTTGACCAGCACCGACATGTTGGTCGGCGCCACCAGCCGGATATACTCGTAGAGCCGCCGCGAGGCATCGCCGCGCCCCTCGATGTAGTTGAGCTGTGCGGCCGACTCCCTGGGGGCCGGCGAACTGCGCCGCACGGGTTTGGCCGCCGCGGGCTCCTCCTGCGGACGGTCGAGCGCCTCGCGGATCTTCTTGAGCAGCTCGTCGGGGTTGACCGGCTTGGCCACGTAGTCGCGTGCGCCGAGCTTCATGCAGCGCACGGCGTTCTGGATCTCGGCATAGCTCGTCATGACGATCACCGGGGCCGCAATTCCCTGCCCGGCCATCCACTGCAGGAGGGCGATACCGTCCTCGTCGGGCAGCCGCATGTCGCTCAGCACGAGCGAGAATTCGCCCCCGGCAAGGGTTGTCCGGGCCGCCGCCACGGTCGACGCCGTCGCCACCTCGAAACCGCGTTTCGAGAGCCACGTACGCAGCATCAGGGCAAAGGTGATATCATCGTCTACGATCAGAATTCGTTCCATCATGTTACAAATTTAGCGTTTTTTCCGCATCCTCGACAATCGACCGGATGCGGGCAAGCGTTTTGCGGAGTTCGCCGCTCCGTTCGGGCCCCAGCATTCCGCCGGCCGCCG
The DNA here is from genome assembly GCA_938014215.1 of uncultured Alistipes sp. Classification (GTDB taxonomy): domain Bacteria; phylum Bacteroidota; class Bacteroidia; order Bacteroidales; family Rikenellaceae; genus Alistipes. Next base: position 146,575 of record CALLRW010000002.1, read on the forward strand.
GGGAGGCCTCATCGCCGGCCTCGGCCCGGCGCAGCGCTTCGGCCACGTCACGGGCCCCGAGCATCGTGAAGATCGGGACCATCCTGTGTGCCAGTGCGCGGATCGCGGTCCAATTCCCGTCCCGGAGCGCCTGCTCCATCTCGCCGGCATTCTCCGCGGTCTGTTCGACAAAGGTACGCAGGATCGTGCGCGCCGCCTCGGCATCGTCACCCGCATAGGCCGTCAGGGCGCGGAAATCGACCACTGTGGAGGCGGATGCCAGCTCCGGGTCCGGGTTTCGGGGATCTGCCTCCGTACGGCCGGCGACACCCTCCGGCTCCCCGCCTCCAGCCGCACGCCAGGCCTTCCGAATGGCATCGAGCAGCTCCCGCGACGTGAAGGGTTTTCGCAGACAGCCGGCAAAGCCCCGCTCCGTAAAGTCGGCGGCATCCATCTCTCCGCGGGCCGAGAGGGCCACCACGGGCAGCGATGCGTCGACCTCGTGCACGGCCTTCAGGACCGTAAAGCCGTCGGCCGCCGGCATCTGGATATCGGTCAGCACCAGGTCAAAATGCCCCTCGCCGACTACCTTTCGCACATATTCGGGATATTGGCAGCTTTCGGCCGTCAACCCGGCCCGACGGCACATCGCAGCGGTCATCTCCAGCTGCAGCGGATCATCGTCGACCAGCAGCACCCGCAACCGGGGCAGCCCCTCCGCCGCGGGGAGTTGTTCCGCCGCGGGTTTCGCCTCCGGGACACCCGCGGGCTCGATCCCCGTCAGACTTCCGACAGCCCCCGTCTCGCGGACCGGGACCGTCACGATGAACCGGCTTCCCTCGCCGGGACGGCTCTCGAGCGAGATGCGCCCGCCGAGCAGTTTGACCAGCCGGTCGACGATCGACAACCCCAGACCGAACCCGTCGACGCCGCGTGCCGAACTCAGCCGGACGAATTCGCCGAAGATCCGTTCGCGCTCTTCGCGGGCGATTCCGCGCCCGGTATCGCGCACCGAGAAGATCAGCTCGCCCCGCACGACATCGACCCGCAGCCGCACCCACCCGCGGTCGGTGAACTTCAGGGCGTTGGAGAGGAGGTTGTCGGCAATCTGACGGATATGGAGGGCATCCCCCTCGACGATCCGTGCGGCCCCGCCGCCGACCTCGAGCCGCAGTTCCAACCCCTTGGCGGCCGCCGCAGCGGCAAACCCCGCCCGGATCGTATCGAAGAGCTGGGCCGGATTGAAGACCACGCGGCTGACCTCGATCTTGTTGATATCCAACCGGTAGAAATCCAACAGGCTGTTGACCAGCGCCAGCAGGTGTTCCGACGACTCCTTCATGTTGCGCAGATAGAGCCCCTGCCGGCGATCGGTCGTCAGGCGCGACATCAGATCGATATACCCCATCACCGCCCCGAGCGGAGCCTTGATGTCGTGCGTGATGGCCAGCATCAGCTGTTCGCGGGCGGCCAGCAGGGCCTCCTTTTCGCGGTTGGCGCGTTCGAGTTCGCGGCGGTAGCGGTTTCCGCGGTTGACATCGCGCCAGAGAATCCCGACGAAGAGGAGCATCAGCACCACCGAACAGGCCGTCACGCCGCCCAGGATGTGGGACGTCCGCCGACGGATGGCCTCCGAACGGTGAATCCGCCGCATGAGCAGCGCCGTATCCTCGGCCTCGTAGTCGAGGATCAGGCTGTAGATCTTCATGTTGACCAGGTCGTTGCTGTAGCTCAGGCGGAGTCCTTCGCGCCAGGCGCGGTCGTAGATCGAGAGGCGGTTGCTCGTCACGCTGTCCTGGAGGGCCTGGAGGACCAGTTCGATCGTATCGCGGACCACCCCGGCGGGCAGCATCGACCCTCCGGAGCCGCGTTCCCGCACCGCACGCCCGGTCGTATCGCGCCGCACGCTGCGGCGGAAGGGGATCGTATCGCCTGCAATGCTGGCCTGCGGACCGATGAATTCGCGGATGCTCTTGTCGAGCAGTCCGGCCGTCGATCCGGCGCGGATGGTCCGCCGCAGGCTGAGCGTGCGGCGCTCCTTGTCGGCCAGTAGCCGGGTAATGCTGTCCAGGCGCATCGTCTGCAGGGAGTCCTCCTCGGTGGAGAGTGCACGCAGCGAATCGATGCAGTCCCTGACGGTGCGCAGTTCGCGGCGGTAACGGTTCTCGTAGGAGAGGTATCCGGCGATCATCAGCTGTCCGTAGCTTTCGGCCTGATAGAGGTGGTAGAGGGTGCGGTTGACGGCCGTGCGTTTGGTGTGGAGGAGGGCGTAGTCGCTGTCGGGCCGCGAGAAGCGTACCACGGCGCGATAGACATAGGCGATGGCGAGGATACTGACGGCCACGAGCAGCACATATCCCGCCACGATCTTGGTTTTGACGAATTTGGACTCCTTCACGGGGCCAAAGATAGGGAATCTTCCGCTCCCGGGCAACTCTCCACCCGCCCTGCAGCCGCGCCAAGCGGGGCCGGCGATGAAGATACCGTTAAAATTTTATCGAAAAACGATAAATATTTTTTGATATTCAAAATTTGTTTCTATATTTGCGGTTGTAACGATCCGAAAACTTACGCTCATGAAGGATTTACTCACGGCAGAACACGTCTCGAAGCGCTACGCCAACCATACGGCCCTCGACGACGTCTCGCTCACCATCCCCGAAGGCTCGGTCTACGGCCTGCTCGGCCCGAACGGCGCCGGCAAAACGACCCTCATCCGCATCATCAACCGCATCACCGCCCCCGACAGCGGCCGGGTCCTCTTCGACGGCCACGAAATCGCCCCCGAAGATATCTACCGCATCGGCTACCTCCCCGAGGAGCGCGGCCTCTACAAGAAGATGAAGGTGGGCGAACAGGCCCTCTTCTTCGCCCGTCTGAAGGGGCTCTCGCGCCGCGACGCCACAGCCCGCCTGAAGGTGTGGTTCGAGAAGTTCGGCATCCAGAACTGGTGGGACAAGAAGGTTGAGGAGCTCTCGAAGGGCATGGCCCAGAAGGTGCAGTTCATCGTCACGGTGCTGCACGAACCGCGGCTGCTGATCTTCGACGAACCCTTCTCGGGCTTCGACCCGATCAACGCCAACCTGCTGAAGGAGGAGATCCTGGCCCTGCGCGACAAGGGGTCGACGGTGATCTTCTCGACGCACAACATGTCCTCCGTGGAGGAGATCTGCGACCACATCACGCTGATCAACAAGTCGAAGAACATCCTCTCGGGGCGTGTCGACGAGATCCGCCGCCGCCACGGCGCCAACATCTTCGAGGTGGCCTACCGCGGCGACGAGACCGCCCTGCGCCGGGCCGTCGAGGGACGCTGCGAGATCCTCGAAGGGGCCGCCGAGGAGTCGGTCTACCGCACGCTGAAGCTCCATGTCGAGCGCGACGAGGAGGTGCGCGAGGTCATCGCGGCGGTGAACGCGGCGGTCGAGCTGCGCTCGTTCCGCGAGATCATCCCCTCGATGAACGACATCTTCATCCGCGCGGTGAACGGCCAGCTGTAACCGGGCGCGCCATGGGAACAACCACCGGAAAGGAGCGTCAGCGCCAACCGCAACGCCTCGGAACGGCCGCCGCACAGACGCTCGCCGGGCTGTGCCTGGGGCTGGGGATGTACGGCGTGATCCACGGTCTGAAGGCGGAGGAGGGCACGCTGCCGATCACCCTTTCGGCCATCACCCTGTGCTGCGGCCTCGTGCTGCTGCTCCGCGCGCGAAACACCGCCCCCCGGGACGAAAAAGAGAATGTAAACCGATAAAAAACCCACACACCATGTCCAACATATTCATCATCATCCAGCGCGAATTCAACGAGCGCGTGCGGAAAAAGTCCTTCATCATCACCACGATTCTGATGCCGGTGCTGATGGTGGCCCTGATGGCGGCTCCGGCCCTCATCATGGAGTACTCGAAGGGCGAACAGAAGCGGATCGCCGTGATCGACGACAGCGGACTGATCGCCCCGCGGCTCGAGAGCAACGAGGAGATCGCCTACGAGACGACCTCGCTGACGACCGATGAGGCCCGCAAGGACCTCACCGACCTCTTCGGCATCCTCTACATCGGCTCCGACATCCTGCAGAACCCCTCCGACGTACGGCTCTACGCCAACTCGTCGACCTCGCTCTCGATCGAGAGCGACATCACCGGCCAGATCGAGAAGATCCTCGAGGCCGAAAAGCTCAAGGCCTACGACATCGACAACCTGCAGCAGATCCTCGACGAGGTGAAGACCACCGTCACGCTGCAGACCTTCCGCAACGACAAGTCGCAGGAGGGGGAGACGCAGGCGCAGTCGTCGACCGTGGCCACGGCACTGGGCTTCATCCTGGGCTTCGTGCTCTACATGTTCCTGCTGATCTACGGCTCGATGGTCATGCAGTCGGTGATCGAGGAGAAGAACAACCGCGTACTGGAGGTGATGGTCTCGTCCGTCAGGCCGTTCGACCTGATGCTGGGCAAGATCCTCGGCGTGGCGGCCGTCGCCGTGGTTCAGGTGCTCATCTGGGGCGTGCTGATCGTCGTTGCGGGCAGTGTCGTGATGCCCCAGCTGATGCCGGCCGACGCCATGGCCAGCATCCAGGCCATGCAGCAGGGCGCACCCGACGCCGCTGCCATGAGCGGCATGGATCCCGACATGCTGCAGGCCATGGCGGCCATGACCGACCTGGGCTACATCGTCAAGATCTTCGTCTGCCTGCTGCTCTTCGTCTTCGGCGGCTACCTGCTCTACTCGGCGATGTTCGCCGCCGTGGGGTCGGCCGTGGACAACGTCCAGGACGCCTCGCAGCTGCAGATGCCCATCACGCTGCCGATCATCCTGGCGCTGCTGATGATGCTCGCCGTCATCAAGGACCCCAACTCGTCGCTGGCCTTCTGGTTCTCGATCATCCCCTTCACGTCGCCCGTGGTGATGATGGCGCGCATCCCCTACGACATTCCGCTGTGGGAGATCGTCCTCTCGCTGGCGGTGCTCTACGCCTCGTTCGTGGCGATGGTATGGTTCGCGGCGAAGATCTACCGCGTGGGCATCTTCATGTACGGCAAGAAGCCGACGCTGAAGGAGCTCCTCAAGTGGATCCGCTACAAATATTGACCCGTCGGCACCCCGGCCGGAGGCGATATCCACCCCCCCGGCCGGGTGTTTTCCGGGTGAAAACCAATTTCCTGTTATTCGGATAACAGTTTTTCTGAATTTTTTTCATAAATTTGTCGCAGATTCCGCGGCGGGTTGCGCCCACGCGGATCCAAACCGCACAAGAGTTTCTACAAAATACTTAAAATCAAAGAGCTATGATCTCGATTGACAATTACGATTTCAAAGGCAAACGCGCGATCATCCGCGTGGATTTCAATGTGCCCCTCAACGAGAAGGGCGAGGTAACCGACGACACGCGTATCCGTGCCGCCATGCCGACGATCAAGAAGGTGCTGGCCGAGGGCGGATCGGTGATCCTCATGTCGCACATGGGTCGTCCGAAGAAGAACCCGGATCCGAAATATTCGCTCGAGCAGATCATCCCGGACATCGAGAAGAACCTCGGCACGAAGGTCGAGTTCGCCGGCGACTGCATGGGTGAGAAGGCCGCCGAGATGGCCAAGAACCTCAAGCCGGGCGAGGTGATGCTGCTGGAGAACCTGCGCTTCTACGCCGAGGAGGAGGGCAAGCCGCGCGGTCTGGCCGAGGACGCCACCAAGGAGGAGAAGGATGCCGCCAAGAAGGCCCTGAAGGAGGGTCCGCAGAAGGAGTTCGTCAAGAAGCTCGCTTCGTACGCCGACTGCTACATCAACGACGCCTTCGGTACGGCTCACCGCAAGCACGCATCGACCTACCTGATCGCCAAGCACTTCCCCAACGACAAGATGTTCGGCTACCTGATGGAGAAGGAGGTCAAGGCCATCTCGTCGCTCATGGAGGCACCGCAGCACCCGTTCTGCGCCATCATCGGCGGATCGAAGGTTTCGACGAAGATCGGCGTGATCAAGTCGCTCATCGAGAAGGTTGACTCGATCGTCATCGGCGGCGGCATGACCTACACGTTCGCCGCAGCCCAGGGCGGCAAGGTCGGCAACTCGATCTGCGAGCCCGACATGTTCCCGGTAGCCCTGGAGATCCTCGAGCTGGCCAAGCAGAAGGGCGTACAGCTCGTGATGTCGCCCGACGCGCTGATCGCCGACGCCTTCTCGGCCGACGCCAACACGTCGACGGCTCCGGCCAACAACATTCCCGACGGATGGGAGGGTGTCGACATTGCCGACGAAGGCAAGAAGATCTTCCGCGAGCACATCCTCGGCTGCAAGACGATTCTGTGGAACGGCCCGGTAGGCGTCTTCGAGATCGACAAGTTCGCCACGGGATCGAAGGAGGTGGCCCTGGCTATCGCCGAGGCTACGAAGAAGGGTGCCTACTCGCTCATCGGCGGCGGTGACTCGGTAGCCTGCATCAACAAGTTCGGTCTGGCCGACCAGGTATCGTACATCTCGACCGGCGGCGGCGCCCTGCTCGAGTACATCGAGTTCGGCACGCTTCCCGGCGTAGAGGCCATCCGCGAATAATACGCACCGAAGGAACACGAATACACGAAACGGAGATTTCCGGGAGACGGAGGTCTCCGTTTCTTTCCAAAAACCCGAACAAGATGAAACGTATCATTCTTTTCGCAGCAACCCTGGCCTGTATGGCAGCCTGTCAGAACAACAATACCACGAAGGTTCCGGCCATCGATCTGAATAACTTCGATCTTTCGGTGGCCCCGAATGCCGACTTCTACCAGTATGCCACGGGCGGCTGGCAGAAGAACAACCCGCTCAAACCCGAATTCTCGCGCTACGGCTCGTTCGACGTGCTCCGCGAGAACAACGAAAAACGCATCAACGAACTCTTCCAGGAGATGTCGAAGCTGCAGGCCGCTCCGGGCAGCGTCGAGCAGAAGATCTCGGATCTCTACAAGATGGGGCTCGACTCGACGCGTCTGAACGCCGAGGGCGCCACGCCGCTGCAGGGCGATCTGCAGCTGGTCGAGGGGCTGACCGACCGGGCACAGCTCCCGACGCTGCTGGCCAAGATCCACATGTCGATGGGCAACCCGTTCTTCGGCATCGGCGTGATGGCCGACCTGATGGACAGCAACGTCAATACGCTCTACGTGGCACAGTCGGGGCTCTCGATGGGCGACCGCGACTACTACGTCGACCCGGAGAACGCCTCGATCAAGGAGGCCTACAAGAACTACCTGGTGCGCATCTTCACGCTGGCCGGTTACGACGATGCCGCAGCCGCCCAGGCCGCAGCGGATGCCCTCGAGATCGAGGATTCGCTGGCCGAGGTCTTCTTCTCGAACGTCGAGCAGCGCGACATCGCCTCGCAGTACAACCCGATGACGCGCGAGGAGTTCGCCAAGGCGTACGACGCACTGGACTGGAACGCCTATTTCGAGGGGATGGGTCTTGCCAACGTCGACCGCATGATCGTGCAGCAGAAGCGCGTGATGGAGCGTGTCAACGAGATGCTGAAGACGCTTCCGCTGGAGAAGATCCGCCACTACCTGGCCGCACAGATCATCGACGGGGGCGCCTCGTCGCTGAGCGACGACTTCCAGACCGCCTCGTTCGAGTTCTACGGCCGCACGATGTCGGGCCAGCAGGAGCAGAAGCCGCGCTGGAAGCGTGCCATGTCGGTGCCCAACTCGCTGCTGGGCGAGGCCGTGGGCGAGATGTACGTGGCGAAGTACTTCCCCGAGAAGGACAAGCTGCGCATGATGGAGCTGGTGAAGAACCTGCAGAAGTCGCTCTCGCAGCACATCGCCGCACTGGACTGGATGTCGGACGCCACGAAGGCCAAGGCACAGGAGAAGCTCTCGTCGTTCACCGTGAAGATCGGCTACCCCGACAAGTGGAAGGACTACACGACGCTCGAGATCGATCCCAAGAAGAGCTACTACGAGAACCTGCGCAACGCTTCGGCCTGGTTCACGAAGGATAACCTGGAGAAGTACGGCAAGCCGGTCGACAAGGCCGAGTGGGGGATGACGCCGCAGACGGTGAACGCCTACTACAACCCGTCGACGAACGAGATCTGCTTCCCGGCCGCCATTCTTCAGCCGCCGTTCTACAACCCGGATGCCGACGACGCGGTGAACTACGGTGCCATCGGCGTGGTGATCGGCCACGAGATGACCCACGGATTCGACGACCAGGGCCGTCAGTTCGACAAGGACGGCAACATGAACAACTGGTGGACCGACGAGGATGCGGCCGCCTTCAAGGCGAAGACCGACATTCTGGTCAAGCAGTTCGACGCCATCGAGGTGCTTCCGGCCAAGGACGGCCAGCCGGCCCTGCACGCCAACGGCGCCCTGTCGCTGGGTGAGAACATCGCCGACCAGGGCGGTCTGCGCGTCGCCTACACGGCCTACCAGAACTCGCTCGAGGGCAAGGATCACCCCGCGCCGATCGACGGTTTCACCGACGCACAGCGCTTCTACCTGGCCTACGCCACGCTGTGGGCACAGAATATCCGCGACGAGGAGATCGCCCGTCTGACGAAGCTCGACGTACACTCGCTGGGCAAGTGGCGTGTGAATGCCACGCTGCGCAACATCCAGGACTTCTACGACGCCTTCGGCATCACCGACGGTGCGATGTTCATGCCCGAGCAGGAGCGTGTGATCATCTGGTAAAAGCGAGCCCGCTGAGGCGTCCGGTCTGTGGACCGGGCCCCATACGAAAAGAGCGTCCGACATTTCGGACGCTCTTTTTTGTTGCAAACGTTTCACGCCTTCCGGCCAGAGCCCCGAACGTCCGGCCGGCACCTCGAACTTTCAGCCGACTCCCCGAACTTCAGCCAGCACCCCGGGCGGGAGGCGGCATTGCCGCCGGCCTGGCATTACAGCCCTTTTACGCCTGTTTCAAGTCGATCTGGAGGGTTTCTTCCACCCCGCCCGGGAAAACTCAATAGAAGGTCCCTTTCGGGGCAAAGATGGCGTATCCGAAGTTGAAGGTGAGATACATGTTCTTCCAATCCTTCAGGTCGTACTTCGTCAGCGAGAGGCTGACGGGACCGATCGGCGAGTGGTAGACGAGCGAAGCCTCGGCAATGTAGTGCCAGCGTTCGTCGGGGACACCGAGCGGGTTGAAGCTGTGCATCTCGCGGAACATGGCGTAGAAACTGGTGCGGAAGAAGAAGTCGGGCATCAGGTCGAAGGTGGGCATCACACCGCCCGCCACGAACCGGTTTGCGCGGAAATCGGGCATGAAGACCATGCGGGCATGGGAGACGGGGGCATACTCGGGCATCGACATGAGCGTGGCGATTTCGGTGCTGAACGCGGGGTGGTCGGTCAGCACGGCATCGACGTTGACCCCGAGCGAGAACCAGTCGCTGCGGGGGATGTCGAAGAACTTGTTCCAGGTGAAACGACCGCCGAACCAGCGGCGCCGGTCGCGGCTCAGGAAGCGGTCGGCATCGTAGGGCTGATACTTGTCACGGCCGTTGACGTAGATGGCCGAGAGGTAGAGTTCCGAGCCGCGGCGCGGATAGAGCGCCTTGTCGAGGGTGTTTCGCGCCACGCCGGCACGCAGACCGAAGAAGGTGAAGCGCGAATGGTCGGTATCGTCGGCAAACAGATCTTCGGCATCGTAGCGGTAGTTGACATGGCCGATATTGGTGCGCAGGGCGAAGACGCTGCGGTGGGTCAGCGGCAGGCCGACGCCGAGCGTGAAGAAGCTCTCGCTGCTCTTGACCTGTTCGGCGTTCCGGATGCGGGTGATGTTTCCGAAATAGCCGTGGCGGAAGTTGCTCACCAAGAAGTTGTAGGAGTAGTCGACAAAGACGGGCTCGATGGCGTAGAAGTCGGTGCGGCCGCCCAGGGAGCCCCACGTGTAGAGGGGACCGAGATAGAGGTCGGCACCGAGCTGCTGCGAGACGCGTCCGATGCGGCGGTAGCTGATGCCGATGTAGGCCTGGTTGAAGGCCGTCGAGGAGATGTTGCCGCCGATGGTGATCCGGAAGTTGGGGCGCGTGGCGAAGCGGGCTTCGAAGGCGTACCCGCGCGAAAGCGAATCGTAGCGGACCTTCGGGAAGTCCATCGTGAAGTCGCCGCCGGCCAGCACCTCGTAGAGGTTGTCGCGCAGCTCGACGAAACCCATCGGGCGCTGCCGTCCGGGGGTGCGGCGGTCGACATGCATGAAGTCGCGGATATACTCGCGCTGGTCGCGCTTGAGCCCCTCGAGATGGTAGTCGTTGAAGACCAGCGGGGGGCACTTGTCGCGGAAGGCGCGCCGGCGGCGGTCGAACCAGAGCGAGTCACGACGTTCTCCGATCTTCTCGAGGAGCTGCGGCATGGCGGCCATGGCATCCTCGTAACCGGCATCCATGATCGCCTCGGCCTGGTCGAAGTCGAGCATCGTGACCCCGACGGCCCGGCGGATCGTGACGCTGCGCTCCTCGGGCAGCGTGTAGTCGGTCTCCTGCATGGCAAGCATGAAGGCCTGATCGAGGATGTTGCTCTTCTCGCTGGGCGGGGTGTTTCCACCGGTACAGATCGAACCGATGATCAGATCGGGGTGGAACTCCTCGTCGAGGGGTTTCCAGGGGAAGTTGTCGTAGATGCCGCCGTCGTAGAGGAGCATCGAGTCGATGGTCATGGGCTTGAAGACCAGCGGGATGGACATCGACGAGCGGACGGCGACCCCCAGATCTCCGCGCTGCATGACCACGGGCCGGCGATGGTTCATGTCGCTGGCCACGCAGAGGAAGGGGACCATCAGGCGGTTGAAGTCGCCGTGCGAAGCGGCCGTCGCCGGGGCAAAGAGGTCCATAAGCGCCAGATCGATCTGCGTCGAGGAGATGAGGTTGGTCGGAAACTGGACGCGTTCGCCGGCCGGATTGTCGAGGTTGACGCGCACGGTCAGGAACGAGGGGTTGCTGCCCAGCTGGCGGTAGTAGCTCATGTATCGGTTGGGGTCGATACGCCCCGAGACCCACTCCTTGACCACCCCCGTATTGACGATGGCGCGCATCTCCGAGGGGGAGTACCCGGCGGCATACATGGCGGCGATGATCGAGCCCATGGAGGTACCGGCGACATAGTCGATCGGGATCCCGTTCTCCTCGAGGGCCTCGAGCACGCCGATGTGGTAAAGCCCCTTGGCGCCTCCGCCGCTCATCACCACACCGACCCCTTCGGCCCCGGCACGCGGTGCCAGCAGGAGGAGCAAACCCAGAAATGAGCCGATTTTACGCAACATATCTCAATTTTTTTATAACTTTGCACGTTACTAAGGGGATGACCCTCAAAAGTAGACAAAAAAGAAACACGCACAAAATATGACCGAGAAAATCAATGAACTTCTGCGACAAGTCGAAGAGTTCAAACCCAAGACAGCCGCCGAACTCGAGGAGTTCCGCATCCGGATTCTGGGCAAGAAGGGCGAACTGAATGCCCTGATGGAGGAGTTCAAGCGGGTGGCCCCGGAGCTCAAGCGCGAACTGGGCCAGCAGCTCAACCGCCTCAAGAGTGCCGCCACGGAGCGCATCGCCTCGCTGCGCGAGGAGCTTCAGAACGCCGCCGCCGACCAGGTGACCTCGTCGGGCGACCTGACGCGCCCGGGCTCGGCCGAACAGCTCGGTTCGCGCCATCCGATTTCGCTGGTGCGCAACCAGATCGTCGAGGTCTTTTCGCGCCTGGGCTATACCGTGGCCGAAGGTCCCGAGATCGAGGACGACTGGCACGTCTTCTCGGCCCTGAACTTCCCGCCCGAACACCCGGCCCGCGACATGCAGGACACCTTCTTCATCGAGAAGGATCCCGACATTCTGCTGCGGACGCACACCTCGTCGATCCAGGTTCGCACGATGGAGCGCCAGAAGCCGCCCATCCGCGTGATCTGCCCGGGCCGCGTCTTCCGCAACGAGGCGATCTCCTACCGCGCCCACTGCATCTTCCACCAGATCGAGGGTCTCTACATCGACGAGGGGGTTTCGTTCGCCGACATGAAGCAGTCGCTGCTCTACTTCGCCAAGGAGATCTTCGGCGAGCAGACCGCCATCCGCATGCGGCCGTCGTACTTCCCCTTCACGGAGCCTTCGGCCGAGGTCGACGTCTCGTGCAACCTCTGCGGCGGCAAGGGCTGCCCGGTCTGCAAGGGAACGGGATGGCTCGAGATCATGGGATGCGGCATGGTCGACCCGAACGTCCTGAAGGCCAACAACATCGATCCCGAGAAGTATTCGGGATTCGCCTTCGGCATGGGAGTTGAGCGTATCGCCATGCTCAAATACGGCGTCAAGGACCTGCGCCTCTACTTCGAAAACGACGTGCGCTTCCTCCACCAGTTCGACGAGGCGCTCTAACCAAACCGCGTGCCCATGAGACGACTGACAGCGACCACGATATTCTGCCTTGCCTTCTTCTCGGCGGCCTTTGTCTGCGGGAAGAGCCGGCAAACAACGGCCCCGGAGTATCCCGATTCGCTGCCGAGCGTCTGGTTCTACACCGAGGGCATCAAGGAGAACTCCATCGAGGAGGATACGATGCGGGCGCGGGAGCTCTTCCGCGAGGCGATCCGCCGCGATTCGAACTACGCCCCGGCCTGGTTCGAACTGGCGGGCATCCTGCTGCCGACCTCACCCGACGAAGCGGTCGATGCGGCCCGCCGTGCCTGGCGGCTCGATACGACGAACACGTGGTATCAGCAGCTCTACGGCCAGACGCTGCTGATGACCAACCGCTACGGCGAGGCGCTTCCGGTCTACCGCAGCCTGATCGAGACCAACCCGAAGGATCCGGACAACTACCGCATCCTGGCGGCGCTCTACGAACAGCGCAAGAGCCCCTTCATGGCCCTCGTGACGCTCGATTCGGCCGAGGTACGCTTCGGGCGCATCCAGCCGCTGAGCACGATGAAACGGCGGCTGCTGGTGGCCACGAACCAGATCGACAAGGCGCTCGACGAGGCCCGCGCAACGGTCGAGGAGACCCCCTACGAGGCGGCCAACCACGTGGTGCTGGCCGAACTCTACGCAACAGACAAACAGGATTCGCTGGCGATGGTCGAGTACCGGGCCGCCCTGCAGATCGACTCGACGAACATCCAGACGCTGCTCTCGCTGAGCGACTACTACGCCGGACGTCAGAACTACCGCGATCTGCTGGCCACGACGCGCCGGCTCTACCTGCTGGACGACTTTCCGCTCGAACTGAAGATCAAGCGCTTCAAGGATTTTACCGCCGACACGCGCTTCTACGGCGAATACTACTATCAGCTGAACGATCTGGCCTCGACGCTGGCGATCCGCTACCCGAACGACGAAGGGGTCGTGAAGCTCTACGCCCAGCACCTGATCGCCTCGGGCGAACTGCAGCAGGCCCTCTCGCTCTACAAGACCCACCTGGCCGACCGTCCGCCGGTCGAGGACTACTTCCGCATGGTCATCGAGATCGAGAGCTACCTGCAGCATCCCGATTCGGTCGAACGCTACGTGACGCGGGCGCTGGAGATCTTCCCCGAGAAGGTCGATTTCCACCTCTCGAAGGGTCACGTGATGGTGCAGTCAAAACAGTACGACCGGGCGGTGCGCGCCTACCGCGCGTCGCTGCGCTATGCCGATACGGATTCGCTGCGCAGCGTCATCTGGGGCATGGTCGGCGACACGTGGCACCTGAAGGCCGCCGGCAACGACTCGATCCCCGAAGAGGAGCTCTTCGAACGGACCCGCCTCAAAAAGCAGGGAGGCATCGACCGCCGGGCCATGAAGGAGTGCTACCGGGCCTACGACAGGAGCCTCTCCTACTGGGGTGACAACACGCTGGTGCTGAACAACTACGCCTACTTCCTCTCGCTCGAGGAGCGGGATCTGGAGCGGGCGCTTCGGATGGCCGAACGGGTCGTGGAGCTCACGGACAACTACCCGACCTACCTCGATACCGAGGGTTGGATCCTCTTCAAGCTGGGCCGGCTGGAGGAGGCGCGTCGGGTGCTGCAGAAGGCCGTGGCGCTCGATGCCCAGCAGAGTGCCGACCTGATGGTTCACTACGGAGACATCCTCCATGCGCTGGGCGAACAGTTCATGGCCGAGATCTACTGGCGGCGGGCCCTCGAAAAGGGCTATAACGTCCGGCAGATCGAGGAGCGCTTCCAGCGCCCGGCCCCAACGCAATCCGCCGAATAAATTGACCGCCATGAAAGCTGCCCGAATATTGACGTGCTGCCTGCTGTTGCTTGCCGTTGGTGCAACGGCTCAGAACGACCGCATCGCCCGGCAGAAGAAGGTGATCGCCGACCTCGAGAAACGCATTGCCAACGAGGAGCGGGAGATTGCCAAGCTCCAGAAGGGTCGTGCTGCCAGTGAGGAGCGGGTCCGCCGCCTGGCGCGGCAGATCGACTCCCGGACGCAGCTTCTGGACGAGACCGAAAAGGAGGCCTCGCTGCTGCGCGAGGAGATAGCCCGCAAGGACAGCGTGGCCGGCGATCTGGCCTCGACCCTTTCACGCAACCGCGAGGAGTATGCCGAAATGGTGCGCGAGGCCTACCGCAACTACCGCCACAACAACTACCTGACGTTTCTCTTCTCGTCGCGTGATTTCAGCGACGTAGCGCGCAAGATCACGGCGCTGCGCGAGATCGCCGCACTGCGCGAACGGAAGATGCACGACATCGAGCAGCTCTCCGAACAGGTGCGCGTGGAGAAGGAGGAGCTCGACCGTCGCCACCGTTCGCTCGATTCGGTGACGCGGCAGCTGGCGGCACAGCGTTCGAAACTCGAGCGCGACTCGCGCAACGCGCGGGCCAATATCCGCACGATGTCGCAGAAGGAGCGGTCGGCCCTGCAGCGCAAGCTGGCCCAGGAGCAGCAGCTCGACGTGGCGATCAACGAACTGCGCAAGCTGACGAAGGGCAACAAGGAGGGCGCCTCGTTCTCGTCGAAGACGACGGGACTGCGGCTTCCGGTCGTAGGGGGGCGCGTGAAGCGCTACCGCGAGAACATGGCCGAGGTAACGGGGCCCAAGGGGGCGCAGGTCATCTCGATCTACGAAGGCAAGGTGATCGACATCAAACGCAACCGCATCACGAACAAATACGACGTTTACGTGGCTCACGGCGAATACCTGACCTCGTATGCCAACCTGGGGACGATCAGCGTCCAGAAGGGGCAGAAAGTGGCCCGCAACCAGCCGCTGGGGACCATCGGGTCGGCCGTTGACGTGATGACGATGGAGACGGAGTACAAGCTGGTCTTCGGCATCTACCCGCCGAATCCGAATCAGAAGATGCGCGCCGAGAACTGTTTCAAGAGATAACGCGCTCGTCAGCCCGATTCCTCACAAGGAGAGGGCGGAGAGAGAAGGGAGAGACAAAAAGAGAGAAGACGGAACGAGCAAGGAGAGGAGAGAGCCGGAGAGGCCGGGGAAAGCTGAGGAGGTCGCGAAGACCGGGAAAACCGGGAAGACCGGGAACGATCCGGAACGATCCGGAACGACCAGCCGCCGCATCCGGTCCCAATCACGGCTCAGAGAGCCGACACTCGGGAGTCCGAAAATCCAGCCCCCTCCATCCAACGCATTTTGAGGCCGAGAGAGCACATATCGGAAGAGAGACAAAGAATCTACCGTTCAACAACAGAATCGCGGCGAAAAGAGCCAAAAAGCGGCAAAAATCACAATTCGGGAAGCGATCCGGATTCCAGCCGCAACCAACTTCGCCAGAGAAACCGCAAAATCACAAGCAATATGGCTGTAAAATACTATACCGACGACTGTACGTACCGTTACCCGCAGAAGCGGCTGACGGCCGCATGGCTGCACGAGGTGGCGGCCGCCGAGGGCTACACGCTGGGGGATGTCTGCTACATCTTCTGCTCGGCGCAGCGGCTGCTGGAGATGAATCGCCAGTACCTCGGCCACGACTACTTCACCGATGTGATCACCTTCGACTACAGCGACCGCAAGGGGTGCCGCATCGTTTCGGGCGATATCTTCATCGATGTGGAGACCGTGGCGGACAATGCGCGCCAGTACGGCGCCACGCCGCTTCAGGAGATGCGGCGGGTGGTGGTCCACGGGGTGCTCCACCTCTGCGGACAGAACGACAAGACGCCGCGCACGAATGCACAAATGCACCGTAAGGAAGACAAGTATCTGAAATTCTGGGAGAAACAATGATTCTCGATTACGATATCATCGTCATCGGCGGCGGACATGCCGGCTGCGAGGCAGCATCGGCAGCCGCACGATTGGGTTCGCGCACGCTGCTGCTGACGATGGACATGACGAAAATGGCCTCAATGTCGTGCAATCCGGCAGTAGGAGGAGTAGCTAAAGGACAGATTGTCAGGGAGATAGACGCACTTGGCGGACAAATGGGGCGCATTACCGACCTCACTTCCGTCCAGTTTCGGATGCTGAATCGTTCGAAGGGGGCCGCCATGTGGAGTCCGCGCGCGCAATGCGACAAGACCCGCTTCTCCGAAGAGTGGCGCCACACGCTCGAGAACACCCCGAATCTCTACATCTGGCAGGATGCCGCCACCGAACTGCTCTTCGATCCGCTGGATCCGGAAGCCGGGAGTTGCCACCCCGCGACGGCCGGTACGGCCCGACAGGAGACGTCGAAAAACACACCGACGCCGGATGCGGAAGCCTCCCGCAAAGAGCCCTTCGCCCACGGTCAGAAATGGCGGATCCGCGGCGTAAAGACCCGCTTGGGCGTGGAGTTCAGCTGCCGGGCGGTGGTCCTGACGGCGGGGACCTTCCTCGAGGGGATGATGCACTGCGGCGGCGCCCATGCCGAGGGGGGCAGGGCCGGCGATGCCGCCTCACACGGCATCACGGCAAGCCTTGTCGGGATCGGCTTCGAGACCGGCCGCATGAAGACCGGCACCCCGGCCCGACTCGACGCCCGAACGATCAATTTCGAGATTCTCGAGCCGCAATATGGCGATGAAAATCCCTCGAAATTCTCCTTCTCGCCCGAGACCGAACCGGTCCGCGATCAGCTGCCCTGTTTTCTGGTCTACACGAGCCCCGAGGTACACGCCATTCTGCGGTCGGGATTCGACCGTTCGCCGCTCTTCAACGGGACGATTCACGGCATCGGACCGCGCTATTGCCCCTCGATCGAGGACAAACTGCGGACCTTTGCCGACAAGGATCAGCACCAGCTTTTCCTCGAACCCGAAGGCCGGTCGACGAATGAATACTACCTGAACGGTTTCTCGTCGTCGCTGCCGTGGGAGGTGCAGTGGGAGGCGCTGCACCGCATCGAAGGGTTCGAGGATCTGCACATCTACCGCCCGGGCTACGCCATCGAATACGACTATTTTCCGCCCACGCAGCTCTACCATTCGCTCGAAACGAAGCTTGTTTCGGATCTCTATTTCGCGGGGCAGGTCAACGGAACGACCGGCTACGAAGAGGCCGCGGCGCAGGGACTGATGGCGGGAATCAATGCCCACCGTTCGCTGGAGGGGGAGGAGCCGATCGTCCTGAAACGCGACGAAGCCTACATCGGCGTGCTGATCGACGACCTGGTGACGAAGGGGGTCGACGAACCATACCGGATGTTCACCTCGCGGGCCGAGTATCGGATCCTGCTCCGACAGGACAATGCCGATCTTCGGCTGACTCCGCTCGGACACGAAATCGGACTGATTTCGGAAAAAAGATACGCCCATTTCGCTCGAAAAAAACAACTCGTAGAATCGCTTGTAGCCTTCGCCCGTGAACTGAGTGTCAAAGCAGCCGAAATTTCAGACTATCTGAAATCGGTCGGATCGGAGCCTTTGACGCAGGGTCGGAAGCTCCATGACATACTGATGCGCAACAATGTGACGATCGAATCGCTGAAGGTGGTGCTTCCGAAACTTCGCCGATTCATCGACTCGCACGAGATCGATGCCGAGATCATCGAGGAGGCGGAGATTCAGATCAAATATAAAGGGTACATCGAACGAGAAAAATTCATTGCCGAAAAGCTGCACCGACTGGAAAACATTCGCATTCCGGACGAATTTGACTTTTTCTCGATGCACTCGCTGACGATCGAAGCCCGCCAGAAGTTAAGCCGAATCCGGCCAAAAACGATCGGACAAGCTTCGCGGATACCGGGTGTTTCGCCGGCCGACGTAAATGTTTTACTGATAAAATTCGGCCGATAGATAGAAATTCATTCCCAGTGTTCCACGTGGAACACTGAAACAAAGACAAAAAAGAGTGTTCCACGTGGAACATTCGAAGAGGATCACGAAAAAGTGGTCCTCTTTTTTATGTCGAACCACGGCAAGAAGGGTGGTGGTGGAGAGGAAAATGGAGATGAAGAGGAAAAAAGAAGAGTGAGGAAGATAGAAAAGCTATCAAATAATTCGACTGAAAGTAATAGAGAAATCAAAATAGAATGTAGCTTGCATTTCCACGTTTTTCCAGAAAAAGGCAAAAAAACAAAATCCAGCTAAAACTTTTGGACAAAAACAGAGACATAAAAGAAGAAAAAAAGGCCGAACGAGAAAGACGAGATGAAAGGATAACACGCATAGAGACGGCATCGAGGAGAAGGAAAAATAAAGAAAATCATCAATATTTAACCGATATGAACGGTCAACGATTACAGGCCGGAAGAGTTCATCAACAACAGGAAGATGTTCGTTGAGTCGGGGTGGAATCTCCGGAAATAGGATGACCTCCGATACGGGTGGCATCGCGTTGTGCTACGGTATCTACTCATCGCCCAATGCCTATTTCATCAACAATATATTCAGAACGGAACAACAAGAAAAGAAATAACACTAAAAAATTTAGATAAATAGAAACGAAGAGGCACAAAATAAAACAAGTAAGGACAGACGGCCAATAAAAAAGTCCTCTCCGGAAAAGAGAGGACTTGAAAGATCAGAAATTAAATTTTACTGTTTCAGCAAGAAAACAGAAAATTTAAAGGTTTAAAGGACTAAAAATCGAGTAAAAAAATCGATTGCGAGAATGCGATATTTAGAGGACGATCGTACACCAGCCGTATTTATCCTTAGCACGACCATACTGAATATCCTGCAGAGAGGTGTAAAGTTTCATGCAGGTCTTGCCGACCTCTTCGCCGTAACTATACGACTCGCCGGTCTGCATGTCGTAAATATAGCCGATCGGAGAGATCACGGCAGCCGTACCACAAGCACCGCACTCCTCGAACGTCGAGAGTTCCTCGACGGGAATATGACGCTCCTCGACCTCGAGACCCATATCGCGAGCCAGCTGACGGAGGCTCTTGTTGGTGATCGAAGGCAGTACGGAGGACGATTTCGGCGTAATATACTTGCCATCCTTTATGCCGAAGAAGTTGGCAGCACCACACTCCTCGATATACTTGTGCTCGGCCGCATCGAGATACATGATGTTCGAATAGCCCATTTCATGGCCTTTTTCACCCGAGAGAAGGCTGGCGGCATAGTTGCCACCTACCTTTACATCACCCGTACCACGCGGCGCAGCACGGTCCTGTTCACGATCGATAGCGACACGGATCGGTTTGATTCCCGATTTGAAGTAGGCGCCCACGGGCGAGCAGTAGACGATCAACAGGGCATCCTTGGCGGGTTTTACACCCAAACCGGCCGTCGTTCCGAACATCACGGGACGCAGATACAACGATGCACCCGTACCGTAAGGGGGAATAAAACGCTCGTTGCGCTTGACGACCTCGATGCAGGCATTGACGATCATCTCCTCCGAGGGAACGGGCAGGCAGAGACGTTTGGCCGAGGACTGCATACGACGGGCATTCTCCTCGACGCGGAAGAGACGAACCTTGCCATCGACACCCCGGAAGGCCTTCAGTCCCTCGAAGAGTTCGATACCATAATGCAGACACGATGCCGACATGTGCATCTTAATGTACTCGTCGTCGGTCACGATCATGTCACTCCACTTGCCATCGGTGAAGATGTAGCGGACGTTGTAATCCGTTTTGCGATAGTCGAAACCAAGCGCACTCCAATCCGTATTTTCCATATCTAATCAGTTTTAAGGATTTTTTACTCCAAAAATAAATCAAAAATTCGCGGGCTTATCCGACAATCGCACCATTGTTGGTCACATCGCCGGGCTGCAGCAAACGCAGTTTTCCGGAAGCATCCTCGGCCATCAGGATCATGCCCTTGGAGAGGATACCCTTCAATTCGCGGGGAGCCAGGTTGACCAAGACGAGCACCTGTTTGCCGACCAACTCCTCGGGCGAGAAGTGTTCGGCGATACCCGAAACGATCTCGCGCTTGTCGATACCCGTATCAACGGTCAGCTTGAGTAACTTCTTGGTCTTGGCCACCTTTTCGGCCGCCAGAATCGTCGAAACGCGGATATCCATCTTCTGAAAATCGTCAAACTGAATCGTATCTTTCTGAGGTTCAACGTGTTGCGCTGCTTCAGCGGCCATATTGGCAGCCTTCGTGGCAGCCAGTTTGTCCAACTGACGCTGAATGACGTCATCCTCAATCTTCTCGAAGAGGAGCACGGGTTCGCCGATCTCATGGCCGGCCGGAATGAGATCCGTGGCACCGAGACGTTCCCAACCGAACTTGTCGACGGCAAGCATCTTCAGGATCTTGGCCGACGAGAAGGGCATGAAGGGCTCGATGGCGATAGCGGTATTTGCCGTGATCTGGAGCGCCACGTAGAGGATCGTTTTAACGCGCTCGGGATCGGTTTTGATCACCTTCCAGGGCTCCGTATCAGCCAGATATTTGTTGCCGATACGTGCGACATTCATGGCATCCTTCAACGCCTCACGGAAGCGGTAGTTCTCGATATTGGCTTCGAGCGAAGCCTTTACGGCAGCCACGTCTTCGATCGTCTGCCGGTCGTAATCGGTCAGCTCGCCGCAAGCGGGCACACGTCCGTTGAAATACTTTTTCGTGAGGACCAGAGCACGGTTGACGAAGTTGCCGAGAATAGCAACGAGTTCGTTGTTGTTGCGGGCCTGGAAATCCTTCCACGTGAAGTCGTTGTCCTTGGTTTCGGGGGCATTGGCGCAAAGCACGTAACGCAGCACATCCTCCTTGCCGGGGAAATCCTCGAGGTATTCGTGGAGCCATACGGCCCAGTTGCGCGACGTGGAGATCTTGTCGCCCTCAAGATTGAGGAACTCGTTGGCCGGAACATTCTCGGGGAGGATGTAACCGCCGTGAGCCTTCAACATCGACGGGAAGACGATGCAGTGAAAGACGATGTTGTCCTTTCCGATGAAATGGACGAGTTTCGTGTCCTCCGACTTCCAATACTTCTCCCAATCGGGCGTAAGATCCTTTGTAGCAGATATATAGCCAATCGGAGCATCAAACCATACATAGAGGACCTTTCCCTCGGCGCCCTCGACCGGCACGGGGATACCCCAATCCAGGTCGCGGCTCACGGCACGGGGCTGGAGACCGCCGTCGAGCCAGCTTTTGCACTGCCCGTAGACGTTCGATTTCCACTCCTTGTGGCCCTCGAGGATCCACTGGCGGAGGAAACCTTCGTATTCGTTGAGCGGGAGATACCAGTGCTTCGTTTCGCGCTTAACGGGGACAGAGCCCGAGACGGCGCTGTGGGGTTCGATCAGTTCGTCGGGCGAGAGGGTCGAACCGCACTTCTCACACTGATCGCCATAGGCGCGGTCGTAGCCGCACTTCGGGCACGTACCGACGATGTAGCGGTCGGCGAGGAACGTCTTGGCCTCCTCGTCATAATACTGCATCGAGGTCTTCTCGATGAACTTGCCGTCATCATAGAGCTTGCGGAAGAAATCCGAAGCCGTCTTGGCGTGGGTCGGGGAGGAGGTTCGCGAATAGATATCGAACGACATGCCGAGTCCCTCGAACGACTTCTTGATCAGTTCGTGGTAACGGTCGACGATCTGCTGGGGCGAAACGCCCTCCTTGCGGGCCTTGATGGTGATGGGCACGCCGTGTTCGTCGGATCCGCAGACCGAGATCACGTCGCAACCCTTCAGACGCAGGTAACGGGTATAGATGTCCGAAGGTATGTAAACTCCCGCCAGGTGTCCGATATGGACGGGGCCGTTGGCATAGGGGAGCGCGGAGGTAACGAGATATCGTTTGAACTCTTTAGCCATAAACAGGTAGAATATTACTAATTTCTGTCAAAAGTACGAAATTTTAAGGGATTCCCACACGAAAAGGCGAATATTTGTAACCCGCGGCGGGAAAAAGCGGAGAACGGCACGATCCGGGGAACGACACCGTCGCCCGGGACCGGAGAGCACCCGCATAAAAAACCGGAGAGCGCACGCATAAAAAAGGGTGCCCCCACTGCGAGGAGGGGACACCCGAAACGGAATGTAAGCGCGCCTTATTCGAACTGGAGTTCGTGGAGCAGCCAACCGGCACCGGCGAACTTGTCGACGATGAAGAGCACGTAGCGGACATCGACGGCGATCGTACGCTGCAGTTCGGGTTCGAAGGCCACATCGCCCGACATGGCCTCCCAGTTTCCGTCGAAGGCCAGACCGATCAGCGCACCGCGGCCGTTCAGGACGGGCGAACCGGAGTTGCCGCCCGTGATGTCGCAGTTGGCCAGGAAGGCCACGGGCATCTCACCCTTCGCGTTGGCATATCGCCCGAAGTCCTTGGCGGCATAGAGCTCCTTGAGTTTCTCGGGAACGAAGAACTCCTGGGGGTTCTTCGGATCCTCCTTCTCCATGACACCCTTCAGCGTCGTGTAGTAGTTGTACTCGATGCCGTCGGCGGGCGAGTAGGGCAGCACGTTGCCGTAGGTCAGACGGATCGTGAAGTTGGCATCCGGGGCCCAGGCCTTGCGGGGCTGCTGCAGCATCAGACCGGCTATGTACTTGCGGTGCCCCTCTTCGTAACGCTCCGTGGGCTCCTTGGTCACTTCGGAGAGCTTCTTGTAGAGGGTCATAACCGAACCGGCAAGCTCCGTGGCGGGATCAGCTGCAACCTTCTCCGGCGAGTAGTTCCCGACCAGAGCCAGCGCCTTGTCGCGGGAGGCGAAGATCGAGTTGTCGTAGAGGTAGTCGACATAGGCGTCGATGTCGCCGCCGAAACGCTTGTCGACGACGTCGGCATAGAACGACGGCAACTCCTTCATGTTCTCGCGGGCGATCGTCAGCATGCGCTTGGCCACCTTGCGGTCCGTAGCGGGGTTGTAGTCCTTGTACCACTCGATGAGAGTTTCACGGGCCTCTTCGGGATTTTCGATCTTCTCGCGGGGCATCATGCTCTTCATGTCGATGAACGAGCGGACGGGTGTCAGCAGTTCGACGGCAGCCAGGAAGGCCTCCGACAGATACTGACGCGTGGCATTGACCGCCGAGAGCTCCTCGACGGCCGAGCGGATCT
The DNA here is from genome assembly GCA_938014215.1 of uncultured Alistipes sp. Lineage (GTDB taxonomy): Bacteria > Bacteroidota > Bacteroidia > Bacteroidales > Rikenellaceae > Alistipes. The sequence continues at coordinate 169,888 of CALLRW010000002.1, forward strand.
TTCCGAGCGCATCGACGTATCCCTCCTGGGGCAGGGTATTCTTCTCGGCCCAGGCCTGGAACGAAGCCTCCTGCGCCTCCTTGCGGGCCTTTACATCGAGTTTCTCGATGCCGCGCGACATACCGATCGAATTCTTCCAGTAGTTCGACGAACGGGCGTATTTCGAGGCATACTGAATGCGGACGGCATCGCTGGCGACCATGTCCTTCCAGAGGATGGCCTGACGCTCGCCGCGGATGAAGATGCGCTGCGGGTTTTCGACCTTCAGCAGGTTGTCGATCTCGTACGAGGTGGCATAACGCTCGGTCGAACCGGGGAATCCCATGATCATGGCGAAGTCGTTCTCCTCGACGCCGTCGAGCGAGATCTTGAGGAACTTGTCGGCCTTGTAGGGGACATTCTCGGGCGAATAGTCGGCCGGACGGTTGTCCTTGCCGGCATAGACGCGGAAGATCGAGAAATCGCCCGTATGACGCGGCCACATCCAGTTGTCGGTGTCGCCGCCGAACTTGCCGATCGACGAGGGGGGCGTGCCGACCAGACGCACGTCCTTGTAGACCTCCATGACGAAGGCGAAGAACTGGTTACCGCCGAAGAACGACTTGACGGAGATCTCCATGCCGGGGTTCTCGTCGCGGAGGCGTTTCTTGAGGGCCTGGATGTTTTCGCGCGTAATGCGGTCATACTCCTGCTGCGAGGCGATCGAGGGGACGTTACCGAGGATCTCGGGAGTCACGTCGGCAATCTTGCGCACGAAACGCACCTCGAGTCCGGGAGCGGGGAGCTCCTCGGCCTGCGACATGGCCCAGAAACCATACTTCAGATAGTCGTGCTCGACGCTCGACAGCTGCTGGATCGAGGCATAACCGCAGTGGTGGTTCGTAAAGAGGAGGCCTTCGGGCGAGACGATCTCGCCGGTGCATCCGCCGCCGAAGACGACGATGGCATCCTTGAGCGAGGAGTGGTCGATGCTGTAGATCTCCTCGGCGGAGAGCTTGCATCCGCGCTCCTTCATGTTCTTGATGTTCATCTTCTGAAGGTAGGGCAGCAGCCACATACCCTCGTCGGCCGCAGCGGAGAACGTCACGCACACCGCTGCGAGCAGGGTCAGGATTTTCTTCATGAATCGGTTCAAATAACGAATGAGTGAAACTTGTTTGTCAATCTTTTATACGTTTGCATTTGCCGCTCGTTGCGAGGATGTCGAGGCGCAGGATTTCGGTCCTATGGAACGACTTTTCGGCATACGACAGCCCGCGTTCCAGATCCTCCGGGGAGTACTTTCCGAGCAGGAGCCGCAGGGCACGCCAGCGCTCCGCCTCATCGAGTCCGCGCACGGCCCGGGCACGGATAACAACGCTCTCGTAGGCCGTGGTGAACTTCCCGGGGAAGACCTCCGTCCGCCCCACGACGCAGAACGACACCTCCGGCACGCGGTCCACGCAGCGCAACTTGCGCCCCTCCGTGGCACAATGCACGTAGATGGCCCCCTCGCCGTCCCAGACATAGCTCACCGGGACGCCGTAACCGCCCCCCTCCTCGGCCTGCATCGAGAGGACGCCGTACTCGCCGCAGCGCAGCAGTTCACGGGCCTGCGTCTCATCGAGCAGCCGGTCGCGGCGGCGCACCGCCGTATTGTCGAATTTCAACAGCGACTCCATGGCTCAACGGATGGCGATCATGTTGCGGATCGAACGCTCGGCGGCACGCCGCACCTGCTCGTCGAGCTGAATCTCGGGGGACTCGTTTTCGAGGCAGGCGCAGATATTCTCGAGCGTCACCATCTTCATGTACTTGCAGTTGTTGCAGCCGCACGTCTCGTCGTCGGGCGGTGCCGGGATGAAGTGCTTGTCGGGGTAGCGGCGCTGCATCTCGGCGAGGATGCCGGCCTCGGTCACGACGATGAACTCCCTAGCGTCGCTGCGTCCGCAGTAGTCGAGGATGCCGGCCGTCGAACCCACATAATCGGCCACCTCGACGATATAGGCCCGGCACTCGGGGTGGACAACCACCTTGGCACCAGGATGCTCGCGCTTGAGCTGGAGGAGCTTTTCGAGCGAGAACTCCTCGTGGACGTGGCAGGCGCCATCCCAGAGCACCATGTTCCGACGCCCGGTCAGCTTCTGGATGTAGGAACCCAGGTTGCGGTCCGGGGCGAAGATCAGCGGCTGGTCGGCGGGCAGCGACTCGACGACCTTCAGGGCATTGGACGACGTGCAACAGATGTCCGTCAGGGCCTTGACCTCGACCGTCGTATTGACATACGAGACCACCTTGTAGCCGGGGTAGCGGGCCTTGAAGGCGGCGAAATCCTTCGCATCGCACGACTCGGCGAGCGAGCACCCCGCCTCGGGGCAGGGGATGAGGACCTTCTTGTCGGGGCAGAGGACCTTGGCGGTCTCGGCCATGAAGTGGACCCCGGCGAAGAGGATGATGCGGGCATCGACCTGCTGCGCCTGGACCGACAGGGCGAGCGAGTCGCCCAGGAAGTCGGCCACGGCCTGCACCTCTGGGGTCGTATAGTAGTGGGCCAGGATCACGGCCTGCTTTTCGCGTTTGAGCGCTTCGATGCGGCGGGTGAGTTCGGCGGAGTTATCGACGTTCATTTTTTATTTTATTCCTTTAATAATTTTAATAAATAAGAAACAAGAATAAATAATATAGCTGTTGATACTGTTTACAACTTCGGCTGTTATTCGGCTATCAACACTTTTTCCCGTTGTTTGCAGTTGTTTTCTCTTCCAACCCGTTGAACAGCAGGAATCCGGAGAAACAATCAACAATTGTTGACAAGGGTTTTCGACAATTCAACAGTCCGATTTTGTCAACATTCGGGGGCGGATAACGGCGGAAACCACGGCGAAAAACTTTTTATAAAAATTTTTGGTTTCGGCGGTTTTCCGTATATACCTGCAACGATTCCCGAAAAGCAAGTTTTTCATCCCCCGACTTGTTCTTTTTTTTCATCGATTGTTAAACCGGTTGTTGACAACTTTTCAACGGCTTTTCATCACCTTGCTGACAATCTTTTCGGCGATTGCCCGGTAGCGCTCCTCGACCTCGGGATGGGTGGCCACGGCCGGTCGACCCTCCTCGGCCCCCTCCATAATCGACTGTACGATCGGGATTTCGCCCAGGAAATCAACGCCGCTCTTCTCGGCATAGGCCCGCGCGCCGCCCCGTCCGAAGAGGTAGTAGCGGTTCTGCGGCAGCTCGGCCGGGGTGAACCACGCCATGTTCTCGATGATGCCGGCGACGGGGATATTGACATTCTCGTTGCGGAACATCTCCACGCCGCGCACGACGTCGGCCACGGCCACCTGCTGCGGCGTGGAGACGATCACGGCGGCATCGATCTTCAGTTCGCCGATGATCGACAGATGGACGTCGCCCGTTCCGGGGGGCAGGTCCGCCAGCAGGAAGTCGAGCGTTCCCCAGCGCGTCTGGTGAATCAGTTGCTTGAGGGCGCTCACCGCCATGGCGCCGCGCCACAGCAGCGCATCGTTCGGTTTGATGAAGAAGCCGATCGACATCAGCTTGATATCCATCGACTCGGCCGGGAGGATGTGTTCGGCCCCCTCTTCGACGACAGCCTCGGGCATGAAGCCCTCGACGCCGAACATCTTGGGCTGCGACGGGCCGTAGATGTCGGCATCCAGCACGCCGACGCGGAAGCCCATGTTGCGCAGGGCGATGGCCAGGTTGGCCGTGACGGTCGACTTGCCGACGCCGCCCTTTCCCGAGGCGACGGCGATGACGTGGGCGATGCCGCCCGTCGTGGTCGAGAGTTTGGGTTCGGGACGCGGGGCGGCACCCCCCTCCTTGATCACGACGAGGACCTCCGTTCCGGGGAAGGCCTCGCGCAGCAGCGTCTCGGTCTGGTTCTTGATCTTCACGGCGAAGGGGTCGCGCGGTTTGGCAAAGCGCAGCACGACGGTCACCTTTCCTTCGGCCGTGGCGAGGTGTTCGATGAAGCCGCTCGAGACGAGATCCTTGCCGGTCTCGGGGTGGATGATCGTGGCGAGCAGTTGTCTTATTTTTTCTTCCATAAACGCAGTGTGTTGCAATTTCTGCAAAGATAACGCATATTTTCAGGATTCATATATGGTAGTCCGATTTATTTTATCGAGAAACGATAAATTTTATTTGTTTTTCGTAAAAAATGGTTATCTTTGCATAGAGAATCCGGTAGGTGGAGTGACCGGGGCGTGTAAACGGGTAGGCGGCGGGCGGAAATCTGCCGGATGAAAAGGGCGGCCGGAGTGTTCAAAACCGCGTTGAAAAGTCCCGGATTCCGGGCGTAACGACCGGAATGAGGAGGAGCCCCCGGGTGGCGAAAATCCGGTTATCCACATGTTGACAACTTGTCAATTCCCTGTATCTGAGCGTGCTGCCCGGTTATCAACGATTTTATGAACATATATGTAAACACGATACTATGAATTTTGGAAAAACCTTTCTGGCCGGATTGCTTGCCGTGGTGGCGGGTATGGCCCTGCTCTTCTTTTTCGGCTTCATGCTGCTGTTCGGCATCGCCGCAACGTTTGAAAAGAGCGTGACCGTTCAGCCCGAATCGATCCTCAAGATCGACCTTTCGGAGATGTTGACCGACGCTCCGTCGACCGATCCGCTGGCGGGGCTCGACGTGCGTACGCTGCAGGCAACTCCGCAGCTCCCGCTTCTCAAGGCGCTGCGCACGATCGAAACCGCTGCCGCCGATGAGCGCATCAAGGGCATCTACCTGCGTCTGAACGGTACGGGCGGGGTCGAGGGTACGGCCATCCTCGAGGAGCTGCGCGAGGCGCTCGAGGCGTTCAAGCTCAGCGGCAAGTTCATTGTGGCCTACAACGAGACCTACTCCCAGGGGGGATACTACCTGGCTTCGGTGGCCGACCGTATCTATATGCAGCCCCAGGGCGGTCTCGACTGGACGGGTCTGGTCTCGAACGTCACCTTTTACAAGGGGCTGCTCGACAAGCTGGATCTCAAGATGGAGGTCTTCCGCCCGACGGCCTGCAAGTACAAGAGTGCCGTCGAGCCCTTTATCCTCGACCGCATGTCGCCCGCCAACCGCGAGCAGATGCAGCAGCTGGTCAACTCGATGTGGGGGACCATCTCGGGTGACGTCTGCCGTTCGCGCGGCATCGATCCGGAGGAGATGCGCCGCATTACGGACAACCTGGAGGTGACGCTGGCCGACGAGGCGCTGAAGTACGGCTTTGTCGACGGACTCCTCTACGAGGATCAGATGAACGACGTCTTTGCCGAACTGGGTGTCGAGCCCGATGGCGACACCTATCGCTTCATCACCCTCGGCGAGTACGCTTCGCAGGTGGGTGTCGATCTGAAGAATCTCTCGGCCGATCAGGTGGCGGTGGTTTATGCCAGCGGCCAGATTGTCGACGGCGAGGGCTACGGCCGCGAGATCTACGGCAACACGCTGGCCGCCACGCTGGCCGACGTCCGCCGCAACGACAAGATCAAGGCCGTCGTGCTGCGTGTCAACTCCCCGGGCGGCAGTGCCCTGGCTTCGGACATCGTATGGCGTGAGATGGAGCTGCTGCGTGCCGAGAAACCGGTGATCGTCTCGATGGGCTCCTATGCGGCCAGCGGCGGTTACTATATCTCCTGCCCGGCCGACGTGATCGTCGCTGACCGGCTGACGCTGACCGGTTCGATCGGAGTCTTCGGCATGATTCTCGACCCGCACGATGCGCTGAAGAACAAGCTCGGCATCACGGTCGACGGCGTGCAGAGCAATGCCGAATCGGATCTTATGGGCAAGGGGTCGCTGAGCCCCGTGCAGCGTGCGATGATCCTGCGCGGTGTCGATCAGGTCTACACGACCTTTACGAACAACGTCTCCGAGGGGCGCAACCTGCCGATCGAACGCGTGCTGGAGATTGCCGGCGGCCGGGTATGGTCGGGTGTAGACGCGCTGGAGATCGGACTGGTGGATGCCTGCGGCGGTCTGAAGATGGCCATTGCACAGGCTGTGGACAAGGCCGGTCTGGGCGAGAATTACCGCATTGTCGAGGTGACGGATCAGCCGACGGGGCTGGCCGCACTGCTCACGAATTTCGGCATGAGCCTGCGTGCGGCCTTTACGCGTTCGGAGCTGGGCGGCATGATGAAGGAGTACGAGGCGGTTCGCGAGGCATTGAGCCAGCAGGGCGTGGTGATGTATTCGCCCTACCGGGTTGAATTGCGATAAGGCTGTTGAAAACTTGTTAGCTTTTGTGTTGAGATAGGAACGGGCGTCTTCCCACGAGGGAGGACGCCTGTTTTTCGGTTTGTTGCGGCACCAGCTTCTCACTGGGGGATCCTGGAGTCGGAACGGCTGCTGTCTGAACCGATCGGAGCCCGTTTTCGGTGCCGCCCGATTCTCGAATCTTCCTACATTCTCCCCTTGCGGAGTGGTTGTTGGCTGCCCTCGTTTCGTTTGGTCTGCATGGCACCCTTTCCGGTTGTTCCCGATCGGGCCGGTTCTCCTACCCAGCCTTGTTAAAAACGCTTGTCGGCCGCCAGGCGGCGGTATTGCGAAGGGGTGATACCCTTGAGTTGACGGAACGAGCGCGAGAGGTTCTTGATGTCGGAAAAGCCCGCCGCGGAGGCCGCCTCGGAGATGCTCATCCCCTCGTCGAGCAGTTGGGTCACCCGTTCGATCCGGACCCGGATGACATAGTCGTAGATCGAGGTCTCCATGCTCTTCTTGAACCGTGTCTCCAGCAGCCGGCGTGAGAGCGGTACCCGAGCCACGAGCTCCTGCACCGAAATCTTGCGGTTGATGTTCTCATGGATGTATTTCAGGACCTCGGCAATGTGTGGATCGCTGTGGGCGTAGATGTCGGTCGATTGGCGGGTGATGATGTGCGTGGGCTGCACCATCACATCTTCGGGACGCTGTTCGGGGTGGTGGAGCAGGTGGTCGATCAGCCGGGCGACGTCGTAGCCTCCCTGCTCGACCGACTGGTTGAGCGACGAGAGGTTCGGTTCCGAGAGACGGCAGATCGTCTCGTCGTTGTCGACTCCCAGCACGGCAATGTCGTCCGGAATGCGGAGCCGGTCGCCACCGCTCAGATGGCAGGCTTCGGTGATGTGGTAGGCCTGGTTGTCGTCGCAGGCCATGATGGCAACCGGTTTGGGCAGCGATTCGAGCCACGTGATGAGCTGCAGCGAGTCGTAGTACCACAGGTCGTTGACCCGTTTGCTGCGCAGGGCCGAGAAGGTGAACGAGGGGTTGCTGGCGGCAATCGTCTCGCGAAAGCCCTGGCAGCGCTCGTCCGACCAGACGACATCACGTGTGCCGTAGAAGGCGAAGTGGCGGAAACCCTTGCGGATGAAGTAGTCGGCGCACATCTTTCCGGCCAGCGTGTGGGGGCCGGTTATGTTGGGAATCGAGTCGAAACGCTCTTTAAAATCCTGTGCGATGGCGATGATGCCGTTCCGGGCGAAGAGTTCGACGGGATCCGAATTGTAGAACTGTCCGATGACGGCATCGGCGTGCATCTTCTTGGCCCAGTCGACGACGGTCTGAATACCCGATTTGTCGCGGATCGAGAGGGGCAGGCGGCTCAGGCTCCAGGCCTGGTGCACGTCCTGCGCATAGCGGGCGATACCGAGCAGCAGCCGCCGGGCGTAGGCTTCGGAGAAGTCGGTCAGAAAGATGATTCGTGCCATGATCGGTTGTTGTGACGGATAAAGGTACCCCTTTTTTGGGAAAAAACGATTTTTGTTTTGAAAAAAGTAACCGTTTTGAAACGCTCTTTTCGTGTGAATGAGATCAAATCGTGTCTGAATGTGCGATTTGCGCAATTTGAGGATATAAAAACGTAAATCAGTATCAGAAGGCCCTGTCTAAACTTTATTTTTGTATAAATAAAATTTGAAGCCCCCTTTTTTATCGTATAAGAGTTGTATTTTTTAATTTATTTAATAATAAAATCCTGACCTTAATAATAAAGAGATGGAACCCCAGATGCGATTACGAATTGCTGACCAACAAAAAACTGCACTCATTTAAAACCATTATGCGATGAAAAAATTAGTCCATGCTTGTGCGTGCCTGCTCGTGGTATTGCTTCTGATACCGGTGGGTACGTTTGCACAAAGTTTTACGGTTTCGGGAACGGTCTCCGACAAGAACGGAGCCATTGTCGGAGCCAGTGTGCTTGTGAAGGATACGACGATCGGTGTCTCGTCGGACGCAACGGGTAACTTCGAACTGACGATCCCCGGTACGCAGGCCGTGCTCGAGGTGTCGTTCATCGGTTACAAGACGCGCGAGGTGGCCGTCTCGTCGACGGTTACCCACGTCAATGTCCTGCTCGAGGAGGATGCCCAGCGGCTTGAGGATGTCGTGGTGCTCGGTTTCGGCGCCTCGGCCCGTCGTGCCGACCTGTCGACTTCGGTCGGCGTGCTTGAGAATGTCGAGTCGAACAAGACCCGTCCGGTCACCTCGACCGAGAGCATGCTCCAGGGCCAGATCCCGGGCGTAACGATCGTCGCCCAGGGCGGTGACCCGACCTCCACGCCGTCGGTGACGGTCCGCGGTGTCGGTTCGCAGTCGGGCGAGAACGTGCTGTGGGTGGTCGACGGTGTGCCGGGCGCCCCGCTCAACATGAATGATATCGAGTCGATCGTCATCCTGAAGGATGCCGCCTCGGCCGCCATCTACGGTGCCCAGTCGGGTGCTGCCGGCGTTATCCTGGTGACCACCAAGAAGGCCAAGAGCGGAGCTCCCTCGGTGACCTACGAGGGCAATTTCGGTGTCCGCACGGCCACCAACCTGCCGCAGTCGCTCACCGTCGACGAGGAGCGTCGCGTACGTGAGGCTTCGCTGGCGGTCAACGGCGCCCAGCTGCCTGCGGCGTGGAATTCGCCCGAGATGTCGCAGACGCGTACCGACTGGATCGACGAGATCTTCCGCACGGCCATCTACCAGCGGCATCAGGTTTCGGTGCAGGGCGGTACGAAACGCCTTTCGAACCGACTTTCGTTCAACTACAACGATGATGAGGGTACGCTGCTGAGCACCTACAACAAGACGGCCAGCGTCCGTTACAACGGCAGCTACCGCATCAACGACTACATCACCATCTCGGAGGATGCCATGTATTCGAACAACAAGAAGCGCGGAACCAATACCGACAGCGGTTACAGCGGTGTGATCTGGCTGGCGATGTCGATGCCGCGCAGCGCCCGCGCCTACTACGATGACGGTTCGTTCGGCGGAACGTCGGAGATCGGCAGCGACGACGTGGCGGGTCTCCACGGCGACCTGATCAACCCGATCCGCCAGTTGCGCGCCCACTCGCTGATCGACAAGACGCAGAAGTTCTCGACGACGACCAACCTCTCGATCCAGAACATCCTGCCGGGTCTGAAGTTCAACAGCCGCTTCACCTACCGTGACGAGAGCAACCTCTACAAACGTTTCGATCCGATGCGTACCGAGCCCGGAAAGCCCTATCTGACCAACGAGCTCGAGTATTCGACCTATAACTTCTGGTTCTGGGAGACCGAGAACTCGCTGACCTACGACAATACCTTCGGCCGCCATACGGTGGGTGCCCTGCTGGCGACGACGGCCAACAAACAGGCCGGTCGCAAATTCAGCGTCAAGGGTACCGGCTTTGAGAACGAGGACGAGATCTACCAGTATCTGAACATGGCTGCCAACTACGAGGATCCCGCGGACAGCTACTACAGCCCCGATGCAAACGTGGCCATCGTGGGACGTCTCTCCTACAGCTTCGACGACCGCTATTTCGTCACGGCTTCGTGGCGCCGCGACTACGCCGGACGTCTCCCCAAGAACCGCAAAAGCGCCGATTTCCCGGCCGTGACCGGTGCCTGGAAGCTCTCGAGCGAGCCTTTCTTCCCGACCAACGATGTGGTTTCGATGGTTAAGCTGCGTGCCTCGTGGGGCCGCATCGGCAACCTGGGATCGATCGACTACGCCTATGGCGCCGCTACGCTCGGCATCCTCGACTACGGCTATGAGCCCGGTCAGGTCGGCAACTCGACCAACAGCAACCGTGTCTACCCGCTGGCCCGCAACTACGATCTGACGTGGGAGACCTCCGAGCAGACCGACCTCGGTGTCGATATCGACCTCTTCAAAAACCGTCTCTCGATCACGGCCGACGTCTACTGGAAGCGAACCTACGATCTGATCCAGCAGCAGACGATGGGCTGGCCCAATGCAATGGGTCTGGCCGCCCCGCTGGTGAACCTGGGCGAGATCCGCAACCGCGGCTTCGAGCTGTCGGCCAACTGGAAGGAGCAGGTCAACAAGGACTGGAGCTACTTCGTGGGCGGAAACTTCTCGATCCTGAAGAACTGGGTTTCGGACATCGGTGTGCGCAACGATGACGGTTCGAAGGCCGTGTGGACGCACAACTATGCCTTCCGCAACCTGAACAACATCTACCAGACGGCCGAGGGCGAACCGCTCTACTCCTACTATCTGATCCATTCGGCCGGCATCTTCCAGAGCGACGAGGAGGCTGCCGCCTACACCTGGACCAATCCCGAAACGGGCGAGGTGAGCCGCATCCAGCCCAACGCCAAGGCCGGTGACCTGAAGTTCGTCGACTACAACAACGATGGCAAGATCGACGCCAACGACCGCCAGTACATGGGCAGCTACATGCCGAAGATCACCTATGCCCTGACGGCCGGCTTCAGCTGGAAGAACCTTTCGTTCAGCGTGATGCTCCAGGGCGCCGCCCGCACGAAGGCCTTCAATGCCACGAAGCTCACCTATCTGAACGAGGCCGAGGGCAGCTTCAACCGTTCGCGTGAGATCCTGAACGCCTGGTCGCCGACCAACACTTCGACCAACATCCCGCGTCTGAACTCTTCGGATCCCAACGGCAACTTCACGACGGTATCCGACTGGTACCTCGAGGATGCCTCCTACCTGCGTATCAAGAACGTGATGCTTTCGTACGACCTGTCGAGTCTGCTGCGCCGCTCGAAGCATTTCGCCGACCGCAATAGCTCGCTGAGCGTCTTTGTCAACGCCGAAAACCTCTACACCTTCACCAACTATACGGGCATCGATCCCGAGGTGGGTGGTGTAGGTCTCGACAGCGGCAAGTACCCCATCTCGCGCGTCTTCTCGTTCGGCATCAACCTGACTTACTAAATCAATATAATTCAACAGGACAATGAAAACGAAACTCATAGCAATATTTGCACTTGTATCGGGGGCGTTGACGATGAATTCGTGTGCGGATTTTCTCGACGTGGTTCCCGAAGGAACCCCGAGCGAGCAGACCTATTTCGCTACGGACAAGGATGCCGAGGATGCCATCGACGCCGTCTACTGGATCTTCGGTGAGGGCGACGGCATGTGGGGCCGCGACCTCTTCTGGGAGCAGGGCTGCGGCGACGACTGCGTCTATACGAAGTCGCGCTGGTCGTCGCTCGAGACGCTCCAGTTTACCGGTGAGGAGAGCCCGATCTCCGATTCGTGGGAGTATCTCTACAAATACATCTCCTATGCACAGTGGATCGTCTCGTCGCTGCTCGAGAAGGGTGAGGAGAACCTCTCGCCCGTCGAGAGCCGTGTGCTGGGCGAGGCCTACTTCATGCGGGCATTCCTCCACTTCCACGTTGCCTACCGTCACGGTACGAAGGATCTGGGCGTTCCGTTCGAGCGTTGGGAGGACTTCCCCGGCGGCTACAACAACGAAGTCTACAAGCAGCAGGCCAGCGTTGAGGACAACTACGCGTTGATCATCTCCGATCTGGAGCAGGCCGCACGGCTGCTGCCCCTCTTCGAGACCTATACCTCGGCCGATTATGGCCGTGCCCATCGGGCCGCTGCCTGGGCGCTGATGGTGAAGGTCTACGCTTACTGGGCCTACTGGGATTCGAGCAAGTGGGCGCTGATCCCCGATCTGGTCGACAAGATCGAGAACGAGGGTGGCCGCGGGCTGCTGCCCGACTGCGCCGATCCGTTCAAGATCGAGAACAACTGGTCGAAGGAGTACATCTGGTCGGTCAACTCGATCGGCGGCACGAACCCCGGCGGCAGCGAGTTCCCGGGAGTCTGCCTGCGCAACACGGGCTGGGGATACTACAACGGCTGGGGTTCGGTCAAACCGACCCACGATCTCTACCTCGAGTATCAGAAGCATCCGGGCGACAAGCGTCTGCAGCTGAATCTGATCGGTTATCAGGACGAGATCAACACCTTCACCTTCTTCGGCAACAAGGCGATGAAGTATTCGGAGAACGGCGGTGACGCCGTGCTGTCGGGCTACTCGGTGGCCAAGTACATGGAGCCCTACACCTACGGTAACGAGGTCTTCGACAGCGAAGGTCAGCTCGATCCGACCGCAACGGCCCTGACCAACCCCCACATCTCGACCAACGGCGACTTCCCGACGACGGATCTGAACGTGCCGCTGATCCGCTTTGCGGAGATGGTGCTCTTCAAGGCCGAGGCGCTGCTCATGCAGGGTAAGAGCGGTGCCGCTGCCGAACTGAACCGCCTGACGAAGCGCGCCGGACTGGGCGAAATCTACCAGGAGGGTTCGGTGACGATGGCCGACCTGAAGCACGAGCGCCGCTGCGAGCTGGCCTTCGAGTTCACGGACCGTTTCCAGGATCTGAAGCGCTGGAACGAGACCGCGATCCTCAGCAACAAGCTCAAGGGCAATGTCCCCGACGTGGCCGGTCAGAGCGAAGGCGTGAAATGCACGGTGAAGGATATCTGGCCCGTGGGTGACGCAACGCGCAGCTATTCGGCCGCCAACCAGCTGGTCTTCCCCTATCCTCCGCAGGAGATCGTGAAGGCCGGCGGCAAGTGGAAGCAGCCGCTGAACTATTGATCAGTCACAACATGCGGAGGCGGATGTCCTGGCCGGGCAGCCGTCTCCGTTTTTTTCGCACATCGCGGCCCGATGGCCGGGACCCTGGTGACGGACCACTCCGGTACGTGTCGGAGAGAGCGTAGCGGATTGGTTTTCGCCGGTTTCGGCGCGGAGGACCGGGTAAAAATCGTATCTTTGCAGAAGCGGTAATCCGCTTTCTGAAACATCATCATGCAGTCGACCATGTCTTTGATCCGAACCCTGCTGCCGGCCCTGAGTCTGCTGGCCTTCTCCTGTGCGTCGGAGAGTTCCGACCCGCTTGTCTGTGTCGATCCCTTCATCGGAACGGGATTCCACGGACATACCTATCCCGGGGCTACCACCCCTTACGGTATGGTACAGCTCAGCCCCGATACCCGTTCGGGCGACTGGGATGCCTGTGCCGGCTACTACTACGAGGACCAAACCATCGATGGATTCTCGCACACCCACCTCAGCGGAACCGGGTGTGCCGATCTGGCCGACGTGCTGTTCCGTCCGACGATGCGCGACGAGATCAATGCCGCGGGCGAATACGCTCCAGTCCCCTTCCGCTTCACCCACGAACAGGAGCAGGCCTCGTGCGGATACTATGCCGTCTCGCTGCCCGACGAGCGGATCGATGTCGAACTGACGGCTGCCCCCCGTACCGGCGTACATCGCTACCGGTTTCACGGCGAGGGACCCCGCCGCGTGGAGATCGATATGACCCATTCGGTGGGTGAGGAGCGTCTCGAACGGTGGGAGCTCCGACCCTGCGGCGAGCGTGAGTTCTGCGGCATGCGCCTGACCCAGGGCTGGACGCCGAACCATCATGTCTGCTTCTCGGCCGCCTTCTCGGCGCCGTTCGTCGACACGAAGGTTCTCGACAGCGGGGTGGCGGTGCTGACCTTCGACGAGACGGTCGACACGCTGACCATCGCCGTCGGACTCTCGTCGGTCAGCTGTGAGAATGCCCGGGAGAACCGCCTGGCCGAGGTTCCCGAACTCGATTTCGACCGGGTACGGAGGCAGGCCGAGACGCTGTGGCGTGAGGCACTGGGCGCGGTGACCGTCACGGGCGGTACGCCGGAGCAGCGCCGCAACTTCTACACGGCCCTCTACCATACGAAACTGACCCCCAATCTGATGAGTGACGTCAACGGAGAATTCCGCCGCCACGACCAGACGATCGGCCACTTGCCCGAGGGGCAGCGCTACTATTCGACCCTCTCGCTGTGGGATACCTTCCGGGCCTGGAATCCGCTGCAGACGCTTATCGATACGACGCTGGTCAACAACATGGTCCGCAGCATGCTGGACATGTATGACTGCACGGGCGAACTGCCGATCTGGCCGCTGGCCTCGGGCGAGACCCGTACGATGATCGGTTACCACGCCGCTTCGGTGATCGCCGATGCCTGGATGAAGGGGATTCGCGGTTATGACGGCGCGAAGGCGCTGGCGGCGATGGTCCGCTCGTCGGAGATCAACGCCAAGGGGGCGGATCTCTATGCGGCGCTGGGGTATGTCCCCTCGGATGCCCGCAACGAGTCGGTATCCTGCACGCTGGAGTACGCCTACGACGACTGGACGATTGCCCGCATGGCCGAGGCGCTGGGCAACGACGAGGTGGCACGCCGCTACCGCGAACGGGCGATGAACTACGTGAATCTCTTCGACGGTTCGACGGGTTTCTTCCGCGGACGCCGCTCCGACGGCGGCTGGACCACCCCCTTCGAACCCTTCGCCACGGGGCGTGACTATACGGAGGCAACCCCCTGGCACTACCGCTTCTTCGTGCCGCACGACGTCAACGGGATGATCCAGCTGCTGGGCGGCCGCGAGGAGTTCCTCTGCCGGCTGGACAGCCTCTTCACCTTCGAATCGGACGCGATGCGCCTCGATGTCTCCGACGTCACGGGGCTCATGGGGCAGTATGCCCACGGCAACGAACCGAGCCACCACATGGCCTATCTCTACAGCTATGCCGGCCAGCCGTGGAAGACCCAGGAGCTGACGCGCCGCCTGCTCGACGAGATGTATGCCCCGACGCCCGGCGGCATCATCGGCAACGAGGATTGCGGGCAGATGTCGGCCTGGTACGTCCTCTCGTCGCTGGGTCTTTATGCGGTCTGCCCGGGCTCGAACGAGTTCGTGCTGACCACGCCGCTCTTCGAACGGGCCGTGATCCGGCTCGGTAACGGCCGTACGCTGACCGTTACGGCCAACCATCCCGAACGAAACCGCTACATCCATGCGGTCCGCTTCAACGGCGAGCCCGTGGAGGAGAACTACATTACTTACGACCGGCTGATGGAGGGGGGTGAGCTGGCCTTCGAACTGGCGGCCGAACCCGACACGACCCGCGGCACGCAGCCCGGGACGGAGCCCTACTCGCTGACCCGCGGGCGGATGGTCTCGATCCCCTGCACGACGACCGACGCCTCGCTCTTCGACAGCAGCACCTCGATCGATCTGGCCACGACAACCCTGGGCGCCGAGATCCGCTATACGCTCGACGGAACGGAACCTACGCGTGAATCGCCGCTCTACGAGGAGCCGATCTTCGTCGACCGTACGCTGACGCTGCGGGCACGGGGCTTCCTCGACGGTGCCGCTCCGAGCCGCGAACTGGTGCTCCGCGCCGTGAGGGCCCGATTCAAACCCGAGGACCGGTTGGAAAACGTGCAGCCCGGCGTCTCGTACCGCTACTACGAGGGGAACTTCTCGCGGGTGGCGGATCTGGAGGGAGAGCCCGTCGTGGAGGAGGGGGTGATGCCGGAGGTGACGATCCGCCACGCCCGGCAGAGCGACCACTTCGGATACATCTTCGAAGGGGCTGTCTACGTCATGTATCGGGGTATCTGGCAGTTCCGTCTGCAGAGCGATGACGGCAGCGTGCTGGAGATCGACGGCGAACGCATCGTCGACAACGACGGCTCGCACGCCTCCGTGGCCGCTACGGGACGGGTGGTCCTCGAGGAGGGGGTGCACCGCTTCCGGCTGCTCTATTTCGAGGATTACGAGGGCGAGGAGCTCACGTGGGAGTGGCGGGCCCCGGGTGCCGAACACTTTGAACCCGTTCCGGCCGAAGCCCTCTTTACACAGGCATCCCGCTGAATATGAATCTTAAAACCGTAAAATACCGAGAACCATGAAAAAGAGTCTGATCTTGTGGGCCGCCTCGCTGCCGCTGTTGTTTCTGACGGCATGCGGCGGTCATGAAAAAGCGGTGCCCGAGTTGAATGTCATGTCGTTCAACATGCGCTACGACAACCCCGAAGACGGGGAGAACAACTGGCAGTATCGCCGCGAACGGGTCGCCCGGGTGATTGCCGCGAACGATGTCGATCTGTTCGGCGCCCAGGAGCTGCTCGTGGGCCAGCTCAACGACCTGAAGGGGCTGCTGCCCGGCTATGCCGAGGTGGGGGTCGGACGCGAGGACGGCGCCGAGGCGGGCGAGTTCAATCCGGTCTTCTACCGTACGGACCGCTTCGAACTGCTCGACTGGGGCACCTTCTGGCTGAGCGAAACCCCCGAAGTGGCCGGTTCGAAGGGGTGGGACGGCGCCTGCGAACGGCTGGCCACCTGGACCGTGCTGCGTGACCGGGACGGCCGCGAACTCTTCTTCATCAATACGCACCTCGACCACATGGGCGAAGTGGCCCGCCGCGAGGGGGTTTCGCTGCTGCTCGGGCGGATCGATTCGCTCAGCGGCGGACGCCCCGTGGTGCTGACCGGCGACTTCAACGCCACGCCCGATTCGGAGGTCATCGCCCACGTCCTGGCCGACGGCCGGTTGCGCCACACGCGCGACGTGGCCGACGTCCGGGAGGGCGCCTCGTGGAGTTTTGCCGACTACGGATCGATCCCCGAGGCCGACCGTCAGCTGATCGACTACGTCTTCGTGAACGACGGCCTTGACGTGCCGATGTATCGCGTGCTGCCCGACACGCTCGACGGCGGCTACCTCTCGGACCACGCTCCCGTCCTTGTCAAACTGCAATACAACGCCTCGAAATGATGAAGCACCCACTGTGGAAATGCGCGCTGCTGCTCCTGCTGGCGGCTGCCGCCGTGACGGCCCGCGCCGAACGGCCGATCCGGATCCATTCGCACAACGATTATGCCCGCTGCGTCCCCTTCTACGAGGCCTATTCCCAGCAGGTGGCCTCGATCGAGGTCGACCTCTTCCTCCACGACGGGCTGCTGCTCGTTGGCCACGACGAGGAGGATCTCACGTCCGACCGGACCTTCGAGAAGCTCTACGTCGAGCCGCTGGTCGAACTCTATGCCCGCAACGGAGGCCGCCCCTGGCGCGACTCCGACGAGGAGCTGCAGCTGATGATCGAACTCAAGTCGGAGACCGACCCCACGCTGCGTGCCGTGACCGGGGTGCTCGACCGCTGGCCCGAGGTCTTCGACACGCGGCGCAACCCCCACGCCGTGCGCATCGCCGTGACGGGGCGTGTGCCGGCTCCGGAGGATTTCGACCGTTACGCCCCCTACGTGCGTTTTGACGGGGAGTGGGATGCCGACTATACGCCGGCCCAACTGGAGCGCGTGGCGCTGATCAGCGCCAATTTCCGTGCCTTCTCGCAGTGGAACGGCAAGGGCTCGATCCTCCCCGGGGAGCTGGCCCGCCTGCAGCAGGTGATCGACCGGGCGCACGCCTGGGGAAAGCCCGTCCGCTTCTGGAACGCTCCCGAGGGGACAACCTCCTACTACACCTTCTACGACCTGGGGATCGACTACTTCAATACGGACCGTCCGGAGACCTGCGCCGCCTTCTTCCGTGACTTTGCCAACAAGAATTTCCGCATCGGCGCCCACCGCGACGCCGAAGGGGGTGTCACCGGCACGAAACGCCTCGACAAGACGACGCGTAACTTCAGCGGCTTCCGCAACGACAAGCTCCAGCTCTCGGAGGGGATCGACATCTATACGCCGACCTATCGCAACGACGGCGGCCGCGGTCCGGTGCGCAACGTGATCTTCCTGATCGGCGACGGCATGGGGCTTTCGCAGATCCTCGCCGCGGCATACGCCAACCGGGGGCTCTCGACCCTGAAGATGAAGTACATCGGGCTGCAGCGCAACAACGCCCTGGGGGTCTTCACGACCGATTCGGCCGCGGGCGGCAGCGCCCTGGCCACGGGCGAGCGCCACGCCAACCGCCACATCGCGATGAGCACTGACAGCGTTCCCTACCCCTCACTGAGCGACTGGTTCTACGACCGGGGGCGTGCGGTCGGGGTGCTGACGCTGGGCAACGTCGCCGACGCCACTCCGACGGCCTTCTACGGCCATTCGGTCGAGCGCGACAACGCCGACGAACTGACCCGCGCGCTGCTGGACGGTCGTCTCGACCTGCTCTGCGGCAGCGGCATCCGCCAGTTCGAGGAGCGGCAGGACGGCGTCGATCTGATCGGCGAATTGTCGAAACGCTATGATTTCGTCCGCTCGGTCGATGCGATCAACGGGGATCGACGCCCGGTCATCTGCATCGACGAACGCATGGACGAGGCGGCCGAGGAGTCGAACCTCACGCTGCTGGCCGACGCTACGCGCGCCTCGATCGAAAAGCTGCAGCAGCGCAGCCGGAAGGGCTTCTTCCTGATGGTCGAGGGGGCCAAGATCGACTATGCCGGCCATTCGTGCTGTCTGCCCGGGTCGGTGATCGAGATGCTGAGCTTCGACCTGGCCGTGGCCGAGGCGCTGAAGTTCGCCGACAGGAACGGCGAGACGCTCGTCGTCGTCACGGCCGACCACGAGACCGGCGGCCTGGTGCTGCTCGACGGCGACGAGGATTCGGGACGCATCATGGGCCTCTACACGAGCGACGACCATACGCCGGCCATGCTCCCCGTTTTCGCCTACGGACCCGGTGCCGACCGCTTCTGCGGCGTCTACCTCAATACGGAGATCGCCCGCCGCATCCGCGAACTGACCAGGTAACGAACCGAAACCATCCGCTATGAAACGCATGATGATTGCGGCGGTGCTGGCCGCTCTGCTGACCCTGCCGGCCGCCGCCCAGGGGCTCAAGTCGGGACCCTACGAGCTCCCCTACAAGAATACCTACGTCAAGGAGGTCTTCGTCGCCGAGAACGAATACCGCACGGCCGAGCCCGAGACGATTCTCCCGCGTCCGTTCGACGAGGCGCGGCAGATCCTCCCCGCCCCCTTCTGGGAGGGGCACGACCGCGAGATCGAGATGTACTGGCACGCCTGGCGCATCGCCGTGGGCAACATCCGCCAGCCCCAGGAGGGGTCGGGATTCGTATCGCCCTACCTCGACATCGCCTACAACGGAAACATCTTCATGTGGGACATGTCCTTCATGATGATGTACGCCCGCTACGGCTACCGCTACTTCCCGTTTCAGCGCTCGCTCGACAACTTCTACGCCCGGCAGCACCCCGACGGATTCATCTGCCGCGAGATCCGCGCCGACGGCTCGGACTGCTTCGAGCGTTACGACCCCACGTCGACGGGACCCGATCTGCTGCCCTGGGTCGAGCTGATCTACTACCGTCAGTTCGGCGATACGGAACGGCTCCACCGCGTCTTCCCGGCGCTGTGCGCCTATGCCAAATGGTGGCGTCTGAACCGTACGTGGCCCGACGGCTCCTACTGGTCGAGCGGCTGGGGAACGGGCATGGACAACATGCCCCGCGTCCGCGAGGGCTATAACCCGATCTACTCGCACGGCCACATGTCGTGGCTCGACACCAATCTGCAGCAGTATCTGGTCGACGCCTCGCTGTTGCAGATCGGATTCTACATCGAACGCTGGCAGGAGATCGAGGAGATGGAGGACGAGATGAAGTTCCTGAAGCGCTATCTTAACGAGAAGATGTGGGACGAGAAGCGCGGCTTCCTCTGCGACCGCTATGCCGACGGGGAGCTCTGCCCGACGGTCGGCATCGGCGCCTTCTGGGCGCTGCAGACCGACGTGCTCGACAGCGCGCGGCTCGACCGCCTGGTGGCCCATCTGCGCGATACGGCCGAGTTCAACCGCCCGCACCGCGTTCCGTCGCTGGCCGCCAACCACCCGAAGTACAACCCCAACGGTCGATACTGGCAGGGGGGCGTCTGGCCCGGCACGAACTACATGCTCATCGACGGCCTCTGGACGAAGGGCTACCGGCAACTGGCGCAGGAGATCGCCGAAAACCACTACCGGGCGGTCTTCGAGGTGTGGAAGCGGACCGGGACCTTCTGGGAGTACTACGCCCCGGAGCGGATCGAGCCGGGATTCATGGCCCGCAAGGATTTTGTCGGCTGGACCGGACTGCCGCCCATCGCCCTCTTCATCGAGTATATCCTTGGCATCCGTTCGGACTACGCCGAACAGCGCATCGAGTGGAACATCACCCGCACCGAGTCGCACGGCATCGAGCGTTATCCGTTCGGGCCCGACGGTGTCGTCGGACTGAAGGTCCGCAGCCGCCGCTCGGCCGATGAGACCCCCGTGGTGACGGTCTCGACCAACATTCCGTTCAATCTGACGCTCAACTGGGGCGACGGTCAGCACCGTACGGTGCGCGTCGAGCGGAGCGGCGTTGTCAAACTGTAAACACGAGACGAATCATGAAACGATGGATTCTTTGGAGTTGTGCGCTGCTCATCGCTGCAGGTGTCGGACCTTTGGCGGCCCGGCCGCTGCGCTTTGCCGGTGACGGCACGTTCCGCATCGCACAGTTTACCGACATGCACCTCGACCCCGGAACACCGGAGCGGCTGGCCGAGGCCGAGAAGAGTTTTGCCCGGATCGACCGCATCGTCCGCACCGAGCGCCCCGATCTGCTCCTCTTCACGGGCGACGTGGTGACCGGACAGCCCGCCGCCGGGATGTGGCGCCGGCTGCTCGATACGCTCTCGCGGCGCGGCGTGCCCTTCTGCATCGTCCTGGGCAACCACGACGCCGAGCAGGATCTCTCGCGCCGGGAGATCGCCCGGATGGTCGCTTCGGCCCCCGGAAGCCTCAATACGTTGGATGCAACGGGTGAACTGGCCGATGTCGAACTGACGCTCGGCGGTTCGGCCCCGGAGAGGGTGGCGGCGGCCCTGTACTGCCTCGATTCGCACGACTACTCGACGGTCGAAGGGGTCGAGGGATATGGATGGTTCGACCGCCGGCAGATCGACTGGCTGCGCGACTGTTGCGACCGCCGTACGCGGGAGAACGGCGGCGAGCCGCTTCCGGCGCTGGCCTTCTTCCACATTGCACTGCCCGAATATGTCGCGGCGTGGCGGAATCCCGACAACCCCCGCATCGGACGGGCTGCCGAGGAGGAGTGCCCCGGGGCGTTGAACTCCGGAATGTTCGCCGCCATGGTCGAGACGCGCAGCATCATGGGCACCTTCGTGGGCCATGACCACGATATCGACTATCTGGTAATCGAAAAGGGAGTCTGCCTCGGGTACGGCCGCTATTCGGGCGACAACACAACCTACAACAACCTGCGGCCCGGAGTCCGCATGATTCGCCTGCAGGAGGGGAATCGGGGTTTCGAAAGCTGGATTCGCGAGGACGACGGCCGGATAGTCGACCACGTCCGGGCCGGAGAGGGTCAAATCGTGAAAATCCGATAAAAATAATCATCCGAAAATGAGAATAGGTGTTGATTTGGGAGGCACGAATGTTCGTGTCGGACTGGTGGACAAGGGGCAGATCGTACGGTTGATCAGCGAACCCTGCAAGTCGGATCGCCCCGAAGGGGAGGTCGTCGCACACATCGTTTCGCTCATCGAATCGTTGATTGTTCCCGAAGTGAAACTCATCGGGATCGGGGTTCCGTCGGTGGTCGACGCCGCGCGCGGAATCGTCTACAATGTCGTCGGCATCCCCTCGTGGCGGGAGGTGCCCCTCAAGGAGCTGCTCGAACGGCACTTCGGCATCCCGGTGTACGTGAACAACGACTGCAACTGCTTTGCCATGGGGGTCTGCCGCTACGGCGAGGCCCGCGGATTCCGCAACGTGGTCTGCGTGGCTCTCGGCACGGGTGTCGGAGCCGGCGTGGTGATCGATGACAAACTCTACTGCGGCAGCAATACCGGTGCCGGTGAGATCGGCAGCATCCCCTATCTGGACCGTGACTACGAGTACTATTGCAGCAGCCGCTTCTTCGTCGGCCGCGGTACGACCGGCAAGGAGGCCTACGACCGGGCCGTGGCCGGTGATCCCGAGGCGCTGGAGCTCTGGCACGAATTCGGCGTCCATGTCGGACGGCTGGTCATGCTGGTGCTCTATGCCTACGACCCCGATGCGATCGTCTTCGGGGGGAGCATCGCGCACGCCTTCGGCTTCTTCTGCGAGGCGATGTACGGCGAGCTGAAGCGGTTCCCCTACCCGAAGATGGTAGAGCGGCTGCAGATCCGCTGCTCGAAGATCGAAAACATCGGGCTGCTCGGAGCCTCGAGTCTGCAATGAACTGCGTGACGAATCCCGGGGTGAGGCGTCCGGAAATCCCGACGGGCGGAGGCCGGGCCGCGACGCTCCGACGGCTCGGGTCCCGGAACGATGTCCGGTCGGACTCCCGGTCGGATGCTTGGTCGGGCTTGTGGATCGGCGGCCGGTGGCTGCGGATGGCTGCAGCCGTGGGTATCGCGGTGACGCTGCTGGCGACGGGGTGCGGACGCGTGATCCGGGCCGAAAGACCCGTCGAGGTGATTCCGCGGCCCGTCGAGGTGGTCGAAGCCGGAGGATGCTTCCGGATAACGGGGCGGACGGCCTGTTCGCTGGCCGGTCTGGCGGAGGGATCGACCGGTAGCGGAACGGGTGAAGGGTCGGAGAGCGTTTCGGCAGACCGTGCGGTTGGCAAGGTGGAGTTGGAGGCCGTGGCCGCAGCGTTAGACGATCTCTTCACCCCCTGTTTCGGTCACTCCCCAAGGTGGGTGGAGCAACTTCCGCAGCGGGGCGGAATCCGCTTCGAACGGTGCGACACGTTGGCGGCGGGGGGATACCGGCTGGCGGTGCGGCGTGACGGCATCACGATCCACGCCGCGGATGCCTCCGGCGCCTACTATGCCGTGCAGACCCTGCGGCAGCTGCTGCCGACCGCGGCGCTGCATCCCGACAACCCGCTCCGCGCCGTGGAGATCCCCGAGGTGACGATCTCGGACCACCCCTGCATGGCCTATCGCGGGCTGATGCTCGATGTGGCGCGCCACTTCTTCACGGTCGACGAGGTCAAGCGTACGCTCGATCTGATGGCTCTCCACAAGATGAACGTCTTCCACTGGCACCTGACCGACGACCAGGGGTGGCGCATCGAGATTCTCCGCTATCCCGAACTGACGCGCGTCGGCTCGGTGCGCCGGCGGACGCTCATCGGCAAGGATCCCGGCGGCGAGTACGACGAATCGTGCCGCTACGACGAGACCCCCTACGGCGGTTACTACACGCAGGAGGAGATCCGCGAGGTGGTCGACTATGCGGCCCGGCGGTTCATTACGGTGATCCCCGAGATCGAGTTCCCGGGGCATGCCGTGGCGGCACTGGCCTCCTATCCGTGGCTCGGCTGCACGGGCGAGCGGTATGAGGTGCGTCAGACGTGGGACATCGACGACCGGGTCTTCTGCCCGGGACGCGAGTCGACCTTCGAATTCATCGAGGGGGTGCTCGACGAGGTGATGGAGCTCTTCCCCTCGGAGTGGATCCACATCGGCGGTGACGAGTGCCCGACGAAGATGTGGGCCCGTTGTCCGCACTGCCGCGAGCGGATGCGGACGGAACACCTCGCCGACCTGCGCGGGCTGCAGGGCTATGCCACGGCCCGCATCGAACGCTTCCTGCAGGCCCGTGGCCGGCAGCTGATCGGTTGGGACGAGATCCTCGAGGGGGGTGTGACCCCGACGGCCGTCGTCATGTCGTGGCGCGGAACCGAGGGGGGTGTGCAGGCCGCCCGTCAGGGAAACCGGGTGGTCATGTCGCCCTCGACCTACTGCTATTTCGACTACTACCAGACGCGCGATACCGCCTCCGAACCGCTGGCCTGGGGCGGTTTCCTGCCGCTCGAACGGGTCTATGCGTTCGATCCGCTCGAGGGGCTCGATCCCGGCGAACGGCGCTGCGTGCTCGGCGTGCAGGCCAACCTCTGGACCGAATACATCCCCGATTTCGATCAGGCACAGTACATGCTGCTGCCGCGGCTGAGTGCCCTGGCCGAGGTGGGCTGGAGCCTCGATCGCAGGGATTCGGCGGATTTCCGGCGCCGGCTCGACCGCCAGGCGCAGCGTTTCGATGCGCTGGGATACCGCTATGCCCGGCACGCTTTCGATGCGTCGGGGGACTCCGGAGAGAGGTGATCTCCGGCGGTATTGATACGGAACCAGGTGTCGGCTGGAGCAAGCCGGTTCGGACGATCGCGGCGACCTGCCGGAGAGTCCGGTGTCGGACGGAATGCTGCGGAACGCGTCCTTTGGCGCCATCGTGAAGGAAAACCGAAGT
The DNA here is from genome assembly GCA_938014215.1 of uncultured Alistipes sp. Taxonomy (GTDB): domain Bacteria; phylum Bacteroidota; class Bacteroidia; order Bacteroidales; family Rikenellaceae; genus Alistipes. The sequence continues at coordinate 194,197 of CALLRW010000002.1, forward strand.
CGGGGAGACCGGCCTCGGTTTTTTTATTGTCTGAAGGGCTTGTGGCATGGAATTTCGGGAATTCTTGGACGGAACGGGGCGTTTTCTTGCGCCTTTTCGTATCTTTGCAATATGGCAGTAATCAGATTGACCAAGGAATTTTCGTTCGAGGCGGCGCACGCCCTCGAAGGATATGACGGCCCGTGCCGCGAAATTCACGGGCATTCGTACCGTCTCTTCGTGACGGTTAAGGGGACTCCCGAACAGAATCCCGAGAGCCCCAAATACGGCATGGTGATGGATTTCGGAATCCTCAAGCGCATCGTCAACGAGCAGATCGTCTCGCGTTTCGACCATGCGCTGGTGCTGAAGGGGTCGGAGGCCGGGCTGGAGCTCTACCGCGTGTTGTCGGCCCGCTTCGGAAACATCATCACGGTCGACTATCAACCCACGTGCGAAAACATGCTCACGGACTTTGCCGCCCGCATTGCGGCCCGCCTGCCCGAGGGGATCACGCTCCATTCGCTGCGGCTGCACGAAACCGCCACGTCGTTTGCCGAGTGGTTTGCCGAGGACAACGCCTGAGCCCTGACACCGTAACATGATGAAAAAACTCTTTCTGGTCGACGCCTATGCGTTGATTTTCAAGTATTATTACGCCTTTCTGGGACGTCCCATGCGCAACCGCGCGGGGATGAACACCTCGGTGGTGTTCGGCTTCGTGAAGTTCCTGCGCGACATCCAGAAGCGCGAACATCCCGATCTGCTGGGGGTGGCCTTCGACCCCCCCGGCGGCAGTTTCCGCCGCGAGATCTTCCCCGAATACAAGGCCAACCGCGCCGAAACGCCCGAAGATATCATCCTCTCGGTGCCCTATGTCAAACGGGTGCTCGAGGCGATGTGCATCCCGATTCTCGAGGTCGAGGGCTACGAGGCCGACGACGTGATCGGAACCCTCTCGCAGAAGGGGGCCGCGGCCGGCTATGACGTCTACATGGTGACGCCCGACAAGGATTACGGGCAGCTTGTGCGCGAACACTGCCGCATCTACAAGCAGCGCGGCTCGGAGGGGAGCATCGAGATCATCGGCCGCGACGAGATCCGCGAGAAGTACGGCATCGACGATCCGCAGCTCGTGCGCGACATTCTGGCCCTGTGGGGCGACGCCTCGGACAACATCCCCGGGGTCCCCGGCATCGGCGAAAAGAGCGCCTGCAAACTGGTCCGCGAGTGGGGAACGGTGGAGAACATCCTGGAGAATGTCGGCCGCATCACCGGCAAGCAGGGTGAGAAGATCGCCGCTGCGGCCGACAAGCTGCGGCTGGCCAAGCGGCTGACGACGATCCGGCTCGATGTGCCGATCGAGTTCCGCGAGGAGGATCTGACGGTCTGCGAGCCCCATCTGGACGATCTGCGGGCCGTCTTTGCCGAGTTGGATTTCCGGGCCTTCCTGAACGACCTGACCAATGCGGCGCCTCCCGAACCGCTTTCGGATGCCCCCCGTCAGGCGCCGCAGACCCAGCTTTCGGATGTCGCACGGGCCAAATCCGCCGCCGCCCGCCGGGCCGCCATGGCCGGGCAGGGGTCCCTCTTTGACGAACCCGCGGCTGCGGCCGGGGTTGCGGCTGTCGCGACCGCTCCGGCTGTCGGCAAGGCTGCCGCAGTCAGTCAGGGATCGCTCTTCGATGATCCGGTTGCGACGGCTCCCGGGACGATCGCTCTGGTCTCTCCGGCCGCATCGACGCCGGAGGCTTCCGCCGTGCAGGGGGCGGTTCCGGTCGGCGAACTGCAGGCCGAAGCCGGGGCGGAGCCCTTCGCAACGGCCGAAACGACGCCGCATGAATACCGGCTTGTCGAGAGTGCCGCCGAACTGCGCGAGGTGGTGGCCGTCGTGGGGCGTTACGACGAATTCTGCTTCGATACGGAGACGACCGGTCTGGACCTCTTCAACGACCGGATCGTCGGTCTGTCGCTCGCCGTCGAGCCCTTCAAGGCGTGGTACATCCCCTTCAGCATCGCCTCCACGCCGGAGTATGTGGAGATCCTCCGCCCGCTGTTCGAGGAGGAGCGCACGGCCAAGATCGGTCAGAACATCAAGTTCGACGTGATGGTCCTGCGGCAGCTGGGCATCACGGTCCGCGGCCGCTTCTACGATACGATGATCCTCCACTACCTGCTCGACCCCGAGTCGCGCCACAACATGAACGCTCTGGCCGAACGCTACCTGAACTACCGTCCGATCGAGATCGAGACGCTGATCGGCAAGGGGGCCAAACAGCTGACGATGGATCTGGTCAGCGTCGAGCGGGTCAAGGAGTATGCTGCCGAGGATGCCGACGTCACGCTGCGGCTGAAGCAGGTGCTCTATCCGATGGTCGAGCGGATCGGCATGCACGACCTCTACTTCGAGATCGAGGAGCCGATGATCAACGTGCTGGCCGACATCGAGATGGCCGGCGTGAAGATCGATACCGCGGCGCTGGCCGAATATGCCGTGGAGCTGAACCGCAAACTGGCGGAGCTGGAGGCGGAGGTCCGCACCGAGGCCGGCGAACCCACGCTGAATATCAACTCGACACGGCAGCTGGGCGAGGTGCTCTTTGCAAAGATGCGCATCGCCGAGAAGCCCAAGATGACCCGCACGAAGCAGTTCTGTACGGACGAGGAGTATCTCCAGAGCTTTGCCCACAAGCACCGCATCGTCGACAAAATCCTCGAGTACCGCGGGGTGAAGAAGCTGCTGTCGACCTACGTTGAGGCACTGCCGCAGCTGGTCAACCGCCGCACGGGACGCATCCACACGTCGTTCAACCAGGCGGTGACGGCCACCGGGCGCCTCTCGTCGACGAATCCCAACCTGCAGAACATCCCGGTGCGCGACGAGATGGGTCGCCGTATCCGCCGGGCCTTCATCCCTTCGGATGGGGATCATCTGCTGCTGTCGGCCGACTACAGCCAGGTCGAGCTGCGGCTGATGGCCCACCTTTCGGGTGACGAGGCGCTGATCGCCGCCTTCGAGCACGGCGAGGATATCCACGCCGCGACGGCCGCCCGACTCTTCAACAAGCCGCTTGCAGAGGTGACGCCCGAGGAGCGCCGCCGGGCCAAAACGGCCAATTTCGGCATCATCTACGGCATCTCGGCCTTCGGACTGAGCCAGCGGCTGGAGATCCCCCGCAAGGAGGCCAAGGAGATCATCGACGGCTATTTCGCCTCGTATCCCAAGGTCCGCGAGTATATGGAACGGGTGGTGGAGAAGGCGCGCGAGGATGGCTTCGTGACGACGATCTTCGGGCGGCGACGCTACCTGAACGATATCACGTCGCACAACGCCGTGGCCCGCGGACTGGCCGAACGCAATGCCGTGAATGCCCCGATCCAGGGTTCGGCCGCCGACATCATGAAGATCGCCATGATCAACGTCCACCGGCGCTTTGTGGCCGAGGGGATCCTCTCGAAGGTGATTCTGCAGGTGCACGACGAACTGGTGGTTGACATGCTGCGTTCGGAACAGGAGCAGGTGGTGCGGATCGTTACCGAGTGCATGGAGTCGGCCGCGAAGCTCAAGGTGCGGCTCATCGCCGAGGCCGGCGTGGGCGAAAACTGGCTCGAGGCACACTGATCGGGCATACGAACCGGGCGGATCGCAACGGTCCGTACCGGATATAATGCAAGCGGCGGGGTATCCGGAAGATACCCCGCCGCTTTGTTGTCAGAGGAATGGCTCCGCAGTCGGTTTACTGGGCACCGGCCAGTACCGGGCAGTTCCGCTCGGCATCGTAGGTGTAGCTGGCCTGCACGAGCGACGACATCGCCGAGTTGGCAATGGCCGTATTCATCGCCTCGATGGCGGCTTCGAACCCGCTCCGGTCGAGGCTGGCGAAGGGCTGTGTACCGGTGAGATCCTCGGTGACGCTCCCCTTCTCCGAGCCCCAGAAGACGCCCGAAAGGGTGGCCGCTTCGGAGAGTCCGGCAACGCCCTTGCCCGCACCGTCGCGGATCGTGAAGTCGGTCTCGACCAGCGCGTAGCAGCCCTCCATGAAGGCCGGAATATCCATCGGATAGGGCCAGATCATCGAGTAGCCCGAGAAGTTGCCGGCCACACCGCCGGCATTGGCCACGTAATCCGTGCCGGTGTTGGGGGCGATCTCCACTGCTCCGGCGCAGTGGGCGTAGCAGGCTATCAGGAAGGCATAGTTGTCCGCCGACTGGACCAGACCGGCCACACCGCCGTAGTTCGTCCGGTCGGAGGTGACCTTCACGCGGGCGGCTTCGCTCCATTCGGCACTGCAGCCTGCCGTCAGCACGCTGCCCGTACCGGCCACACCGCCGATGTTGACGTTCGTAGTCCCGTCGCTCACCTGCGACGTGATGTCGAGCGACGCGCCGATCTTCGCCTCGCTGGCCGAGACCACGGCACTCGCCGAGACTCCGTAGATGCCGCCGACGTTCACGTCCGAATAGTTGTCCGTCTGTTCGATCTCCAGCGTGCCGTTCCATTCGCTCCGGGCCAGGGTGACCGAGCCGCTGCCGCTGCCGGCCAGCGAGCCGACCACGGCGCCGAAGTTGATCGTGCCGCCGCTGTGGATCGAGATGTCGCCCGAAAGAAGAGCCACTCCATCGGTGATCGAGGAGCCGGAATTACCGGCAATACCGCCCGCATTGCAGTTCGCGGGACCCCCTTCGGGAATCTCCATCGTGCCGGAGAACTCGACCGTGCAGTTCTCGACCGTGGCGTCGGCCGTCGATCCGACGATGCCGCCCGTCTGGGCGTAGACGTAGTAACCCTCCGGAATGCCGTTGAAGAGCGTACGGAGGGCTCCCGAACCGCTCAGCGTCGAGTGGGTGATGCGTCCGCCGTTCATGGCGCCGGCAATGCCGCCCGTCATCGAGGTCGTGCCGCCCGTGGCGGTGACGGCATCCTCGTCGGCAAGCGTCACGCCGCAGTAGTCGATGTTGCCCGACTCGGCCATGCCGACGATGCCGCCCGCATCGGCCTCACCCTGCCGGTCGCTGCCGCACGAGGCCGAGACCGACCCCTGGAACGTGCATTGCTCGATGGCGCCCGAGCCCGGACGGGTGTTCATGCTGTCCTCGTAGGCGATGATGTTGAATCCCGCGATGCCGCCCGCAAAGACCTGGCTCTTCTCCGTGGAGGTGGTTGCGGCCGAGACCGTGCCCGAGACGTTGAGGTTGCGGATCGTGCCGTCGTTCACGCCGAAGAGGCCGGCGCTGGTGAAGGTGGTCTCGCCCGTGAGGTTGACCTTCAGGTTCGAGATCGTGTGTCCGTCGCCGTCGAAGACCCCCTGGAAGGCCCGCACGGGGTTTTCATAGGGGTAGCGGCCGTCGTCGGGACCCGCGCCGATCGGTGTCCAGTCGTAGTCCGTCAGGTCGAGATCTGCCGTCAGGCGGTAGCAGACGCCCGGCTCGAAGTAGCCGGTCTGCTGTTCGTTGACCGCCCGGGCCAGCAGCGCCAGATGCGACGGCCGCTCGATCAGGTAGGGATCCTCCTGCGTGCCGTTGCCGCCGGCAAACTCCTCGGCCACGGTGAGATCGAGTGTCCGGAAGGTGGTCCAGGCGCTCCACTCCGAGTTGCTGAAGTTGTCCGCCTGGACGATGGCGCGCACACGCACCGCATATTCGGTGTAGGGCGCGAGCTCCATGATCTCGTAGCGGTTTTCGCTGACCGTGGTTTCGAACGTGTAGCCGGCCTCGTTGTTGGCCTGGAGTTCGTATTGCGAGGCGTTCTCGACGGCGTCCCATTCGAGCAGCAGCGAATGGGCGGTCGGGGTGGCCCGGAGGGTTTCGGGCATCGGAAGCTGTACGACGGTCGCCTCATCCTTCGAGCAGGCGACGGCCAGCAACAGGGTGATTGCCGCAAGAAGTCGCGACAACCACGGAATCGAGTGTGGTTTCATCTTTGATGGGAATTAAGGTTATCGCCAACAAATATAAATTTTTATTTGGAGAATTCCGCGTCAGAACCCATTCTCGTGCGTTTTTTTATGGATTCCGGCCTCTTTTCCGACGAGCGGGGAGGGCCGCCGTCAGACGCAGAAAGCCGGATCCCCCTGCAAGGATCCGGCTCCGGAGTGTTCGGTACGGGTTGCGTCAGAAGGAGATACCGACGCGCAGGCCGAAGTTGTTGAGGTTGTCGACCCGGTAGACCAGTACGTCGCCGTTGTTGGTGGCGTAGTTGTAGTAGAGGGCCACGTGGATACCCATGCGGTAGTCCGGACGCGGGAAGATCGAGACGCCCACCTCCGGCGAGAGGTAGAAGCCCCATGTCTCGGTGTACTGGCGCACGACGTAGTAGTAGGACGACAGCTCGGCGTAGCAGGCGCCCAGCTTCATGCCGACGTAGGGCTGGAAGACACTGTCCGTTAGCCAGTTGTAACGGCTCGTGACACCGAACGGCAGTTGGAACAGCGCATGCTTCTGGTTGGTGGTCAGGGCGTCGCCGTTGCCCAGGTCGAGCGTCTGGCGGTCGATGCTCTCCAGATTGGTCTGGAACGAGAGGAACGGACCTACGGTGATGGCCGGCGTGACGAAGTAGCCTCCCTCGAAGTTCATGCCCCAGCCCGAGGTCTTGTCGGCCAGTCCGTTGTCGAGGGGTACCCCCATCTGCCAGTCGACGTTGATGTAGGTGTTGGGGAAGACCTGCGCTTTGCCGGGCAGTGCGGCGGCCAGCATGACGGCGCAGCAGGCGATGATGCGATAGTATTTCGATGTTTTCATGATCGGTTGATTTTGGTGGTTGGACTATTTGGTCAGATAGGGCGACTGGGCAAAGGCCTGGTTGATGCCGTCGAGCGTGCGTTCGAGGTTGAGGTCGGTGTCCGAGGTCAGCAGCCCGCCGATGAAGCTGTCCCAGATGACGGGCAGTTTGCGGCCGTTGGCCTCTTCGGCCTCGAGGTCGAGCATCTCCATCAGCAGCGAACCGGCCGTATAGCCGTAGTAGACGCTGTAGGGGTAGTGCCAGCCCGACCAGTTGCCCCAGTAGCCCGGCGTCCAGTAGTAGGGGTAGTACCACCACCAGTAGGGGTTGTTGTAGCCCACGAAGTAGGTCTCCTGCCGCACGTAGCTCAGCTGCAGGCCCACGTTGGCCAGCGCCTTGTCGTCCGTACGCAGGTAGCCGGCGTTGTCCATGCCCGTGGCGACGGCGTCGATGATGGCCAGCGCCTCCTCGTCCTTCCAGTATTCGGTCTTGTCGTTGTTGCCGATGATCAGGATGCTGTCGGGCAGGAAGTAGGTCTCGACGGCCGAAAAGTCGGTCCCCGAATCGTGGGCGGTGTAGACCAGATAGTCCCGGTGGAGGTCCGACGTCGAGGGGTCTTTCTGGCACGAGCAGAACGCGACTGCTGCGAGCGCGAATGCAATGTAGCGGATTGGTTTGACGTTCATGATGTTTTGATTTTTGGTTTGCTGTCCTACCGAGGGCTCAAATTTCGTTCCTCGGTCGGCGCTTTTCGGCGCTTCGGGTCCGAACACGACACGAAAAAACCGGAAATCCGCAGTGGCGGGTTTCCGGTTGTGGGGAAGCGGCTGTGGGGCCGTCGGTTATCTGTATCGGTGCGAGATGAGGGTCATGAACTCCTCGCGGGTCCGCTGGCTCGAGAGGAAGACGCCCGTGAAGGCCGACGTCGTGGTGGCCGACTGCTGCTTCTCGATGCCGCGCATCTGCATGCACATGTGGCTCGCCTCGATCACCACGGCCACTCCCATCGGGTTGAGCGCCTCCTGGATGCAGTCGCGGATCTGCACCGTCAGCCGCTCCTGGACCTGCAGCCGGCGGGCGAAGCACTCCACCACGCGGGCGATCTTCGACAGCCCGGTGATGTAGCCGTTCGGGATGTAGGCCACGTGGGCTTTGCCGTAGAAGGGCAGCATGTGGTGTTCGCAGAGCGAATAGAGCTCGATATCCTTCACGAGGACCATCTGCCGGTACTCCTCGCGGAAGGTGGCCGAGCGGATGATCTCGAGCGGGTTTTCGTCGTAGCCCTTCGTCAGGAACGACATTGCCTTGGCGACCCGTTCGGGGGTCTTCACAAGTCCTTCGCGCGTGGGATCCTCGCCCAGCAGGCGCAGGATCTCCGTATAGTGAACCTTGAGGGCCTCGATCGTTGCCGCATCGAAGCGTTCCTCCTTGTCGTAGTGTTTCGTCTCCATGATGGGGCAAAGATACGCAATTATTCTTTCATAATTTCATCCATCACCCGGGAAGTTCGTGCGGCGGAGGTTCCGGTCGAGGGGCAGCGGCCCTCGCCGCGGAGTTCGGCGACGATCGTCTCGATCATCGGACCCTGGATATACGCCGGTGGTGCGAACGGGAAGCGCTGCACGCCCTCCGCGGTGGTCAGCTCGATGGGGGTGAAGGCGAAGGTGCTGAAGCGGATCGATCCCCGGCTGCCGGAGATGACCACCGAATCCTCCGTCTCCCCGGGCCGGGCGACGAAGCACCAGATGCCCGTTGCGAAGAGTCCCGACCGGAACCGCATCGTCGCGGCGACCGTATCGTCCACCTCGTAGAGTCCGCCCACGTTGCTCTTCATCCCCTCGGCCGAGGCGATCTCGCCCAGCAGAAAGTCGAGGATATCGAGCGTATGGGGGGCCATGTCGTAGAAGTATCCGTCGCCGCCCGTCTCGCGGCGCAGGCGCCACGGCAGGTGGTCCGGATCGCGGTCTTCGGGGCCGGCGGGGCGCAGGTAACGCACCTCGGCCCGCAGCGGGGTGCCGATCAGCCCGGCATCGAGCAGCTCGCGGATCTTCCGGAAATAGGGCAGTGCCCGCCGATAGTAGGCGACGAAGAGCTTCTGCCCGCAGCGTTCGGCCGCCTCCAGCATCTCGAAACACTCGGCATGGTTCATCGCCATCGGCTTCTCGACATAGACCGGCTTCCCGGCCTCGAGGGCCCGGATCGTCAGCTCCTTGTGCGTGGAGTGGGGCGTGGCGACGTAGACGATGTCGACCTGCGGGTCGGCGATCAGTTGATCGGCATCGGTGTAGAAGCGGGCGGCGCCGTGGCGGCGGGCGAAGTCGGCCGCTTTGGCTCCGTCACGCCGCATGACGGCCGTCAGGGCCGAATGCGGGGTCAGATACATCGGCGGACCGCTCTTGCGTTCGCAGACGTCGCCGCAGCCGATGATGCCCCAGTGGACGGTCTCCAGCGGTTCCATCGTGCGGTTACTTTTCGAGCGAATGGAGATAGGCGGCGAGTTTGCGCACGGCGCGGCCGCGGTGCGAGATGGCATTCTTCTCCTCGGCGCTCATCTCGGCAAAGGTCCGCTCCGAACCGTCGGGGACGAACAGCGGATCGAAACCGAACCCTTCGTGACCGCTTTCGTGATCGAGGATCCGCCCCTCGACCACCCCTTCGAAGAGGTGCTCCTCGCCGTTGAGGATCAGCGAGATGACCGTGCGGAAGCGCGCCCGGCGGTTCTCCACACCCTCCATGTTCTTCAGCAGCAGGCGGTTGTTGGCCGCAAAGTCGTGGCCGTCGGTGGCGTAGCGCGCCGAGTGGACCCCGGGGGCGCCGCCCAGCGCCTCGACTTCGAGCCCCGTATCGTCGGCAAAGCAGTTCTGATGCGTGCGGTCGTAGAGGTAGTGGGACTTCTGCGAGGCGTTCCCCTCGAGCGTCTCCTGCTCCTCGGGGATCTCCTCCGTGACGCCGCACTCGCGGGGCGTCACCAGCGTGAAACCGTCGCCCAGGACGGCTTGCACCTCGCTCAGCTTGTGGGCATTGTTGGTGGCAAAGATAATCTTCATCGTTCGTTGTTTCGTAGGGTTTTCGGGCGAAGTTACTCAATTTTCCGGAATTCCGCCCCCTGCGGCCGGATTCTCTTCCGCGCGGCCGAGTTCGTAATGTTCGTAACGGGCGAGCACCCGTCCGCCGCCCAGCAGGTAGAGGTCGTCGCAGACCCCTTCGAGCAGGTGGATCCGTGTCGAACTGAGGAGGACGGTCCGCCCCTCGCTCCCCAGGTGCAGCAGAAGCTGCTGCATGACGAAGATCCGCTCGGGCTCCAGCCCTCGGAAGGGTTCATCGAGCAGCAGGATCCGCTTGCCGCGCATCAGCGTCAGGATGATGCCGAGGTGTTTGCGGTGCATTGGATCGAGCGTGGCGGCCTCCGTGTCGAGCGGCACGGGAAAGCGGCGCAGCAGCGCTTCGGGATTGGCCGAGCGGTCGTGGCAGCGGATCAGGCCGATGCAGTCGCGGGCCGTCAGCCCCGGCCAGAAGCGGGGATCGGCCTCGAGCAGCACCATGTCGCGCGGATGGAGCGGATGGCCGGCCTCGGAGATCGTGCCCGATTCGGGGCGCAGGACGCCGTAGACGGCCCGCAGCAGGGCGCCCCGGCCCTCGCCCGCCACGCCGTGCACGGCACTCTTCGGCAGGTGCATCGTCACGCCGTCGAGCAGCAGCCGCTTTCCTTCGCGGATCCGCAGGGCATCAATCGTAATCATGGAGATATCGGTTCAGGTTGCGTTCGGCCCGCAGGGCGTAGCTGACCACGAGGCAAAGGCTCAGCGGCAGCAGCACCGGAAGGAGGAATCCCGCTTCGCCGAGGCGTGCGGCCAGCGGACGGCGGGGATGGCTTCCGGGTTCGTAACGGGCATATTTCGAGACGACGGCATAGAGCAGCGCCAGGGCCGAGAGCGGGGCCCAGGCGGCGGCCAACCACGCCGTACGGGGGTGAGCCACGATGGCCAGCAGGACGAAGGGGGCTGCCAGCAGGAGGTAGTTGCGCCACGCCGTGAGGACCTTGCGCACGAGCAGCCGGCTGGCCCCCATTTCCGGCAGACGCAGCAGCTCGAGGGGTTCGTTGTCGCGGTAGAAGGCCCCGGCGGCCACCGCCGCCACGTAGAGAGCCGGGAATCCGGCGGCGGGCAGCAGCAGACAGACCGCAAGCAGCCCCGCGGTGACCCAGACGGCCGGCAGATGGCGCCGCAGGCCGGTGGTCCATTCGGGCGAACCGGCCAGCCGTTCCGGGCGGATCCACCGTCCCGTGCAGATGCGTTTGCCGTGCGGAGTGGTCATGTCGTTCAGCGTACGACTTCGAGTTTCTCGAGCCGGTCGTCGAGGTCGATCTTCTCGATGATGGTCTTGACGAGGATATCCATCTCCGACCCCTCGCGGTAGTCGGCCGGACAGACGTGGCTCACGCGGTTGTCGTGGATGAGCGACGCCAGCTCCCGGCGGGCCCCCTTCTGGGCGGGGTTGTAGACCGCGATGGAGTGGCCGCCGGAGCTCTTCACCAGCCGCATGCAGGGGATGTCGGTCGTCCCGTCGCCGACGTAGATCATGTGCTTGAACGGCACCGGACGCTCGTTCTCGGGGATGTAGCGGTTCACGAGCTTCGAGTCGAAGACCGATTCGACCCCCTTGTTGATCTTGAAGATGAACTGCGTCTTGTTGGTGTAGTTCACCGCTACGGCCGGCCAGTAGGCGATGCCGTCGACGTCGTAGAGGAACGAGCAGGCGTAGATCTTGCGGAATTCGTGGGCGATCTCCGTCCCCTCGATGATCTCCTTCAGCCCCGAGGAGTTGATGTAGTGCAGGATGCGGATCCGGCGCTCCTCGCCGTAGCGGTTGATGCGCGCGAACCACTCCTTGACGCCCTGGAAGAGCGTGACACGGCGTCCCGACTCCTGGAAGGCCTCGCGCCGCAGCGAGAGCCCCTTGGACTTCGCCTCCTGGATCATCCGGGCCATGTACGTCAGAACCATGTCGGCATCCTGCTCCTCGGCCAGCGAATTGGCCTCCGACCAGAACTCCTTGTTGCTTTTGCCGACGGCCGGGATGAAGTCGTACTCCTGCATGTTGCCCGGGGCGAGCGTGCCGTCGAAGTCGTAGATCAGGGCTATGGTGAAACGGTAATCCATCGTTTTCAGGGTTTTGATTCCCAAAGATAATGTTTTTTCCCTATTTTTGTAACCGGGTAACGAAATACTGAAGACTGAAAACTATGGAATTCAAGGATTTAATTGCCAAACGACGTTCGACCCGCAAATTTTCGGACCGCGTCGTCCCCCGCGAGGTCGTCGACCGCATCCTCGCCGAGGCGCTGACGGCCCCTTCGGCCCGCAACTCCCGCACGACCCGTTTCCTGGTCGTCGACGATCCCGCGCTGGTGGCCCGCATGGCCGAAATGCGCGACTACGGATCGGCGTTCCTGAAGAACGCCCCGCTGGCGATCCTCGTTCTGGGCGACACCTCGACGAGCGATCTGTGGCGTGAAAACGGCGCCATCTCGGCTACGGTGCTCCAGCTGGCCTGTGTCGACGAGGGGCTCGCCTCGTGCTGGGTCCATGTCCACGGACGCCCGCGCCGCAAGGACGATCCCCAGGGCGAAATGGCCGCCGACTATCTGCGCACGTTCCTGCCGATTCCCGACTCGTGCGAGCCGCTGTGTGCCATTGCCGTCGGATACTCCGACTTCGTGCCGGCGCCGCTGCCCGAATATGTCGGCGAGGAGCGGATCATCCGCCTCTGACGAGCGGTTGAAAACCCCTGCAAACACCATTTTATTCACCAAAAATCAACATGACCATGAAAAAAACGACTTGGAAAAGCCTTTCGATGATGGCCGTATTGATCCTCTCGGGTTGCGCCTCGACGCCGAAGTCGACCCCCGTGACGATCTTCAGCGAGGGCCTTCGCTACTGCGAAAGCACCTATCCCTACGACGGCGGCATCCTGATCGCCAACTTCGGCTCCTCGGAGCTCGATCCGCTCAACACCGAAGGCAAGGGTTATATCGTCCGCTACAAGGAGGGGGCGTCGGAGGTGCTGATCCCCGCCGACGGCAACCTTTCGGGTCCCCGCGGCATGTATCTGCGCGACGGACACCTCTTCATCTGCGACGTGAACAAGATCGTCGCCTACGATCTGGAGAACCGCGACGCGGCTCCGCAGGTGATCGCCCTGCCCGAGGGCGAGGCCTTCGTCAACGACCTGGCGGCCGACGGCAACACGCTCTACGCCTCGGTGACCAACACGGGGCATATCTTCCGCCTCGACATTTCGGATCCCGCCCAGGCCGGTGCACCCGAACTGTGGCTTGAGATCCCGGGTCCCAACGGACTGGTGATCCGCGGCGGTGCGATGTACGTGGCCAGCTATTCGCCCGACGGCGTGGCAAAGAGCGAGCATGTCATTTACCGCATCGGCGACCTGCAGAACCCCGTGGCCGAGCCCTTCGTGACGGTTCCCGGTCAGTATGACGGCATCGCCTTCTCCGCCGACGGCAAGTGGCTCTATGTGACGAACTGGGCTCCGGCCGGCGTTTCGCGCATCAACGTCGAGACGCGTGCCATCGAGCCCGTCGACCTGGCGCTCGAGCAGCCCTTCATCGGCCCGGCCGACATGACCGTCGCCGACGGCAAGATCTATGTGCCCGATCTCCCGAACAGCCGCGTGGTGATCTTCGAAGAGTAGATCCCGATACGTTTGGATACGAAGCGGGCCCGGGGCTGATCAGCCTCAGGCCCGCTTTCGTCGTGTGTGCCGCGTGTGCCGCGCTCCGCTTGTCGGGTGTGCGGATCTTTTCGGCCGGCAATCCTACCTGCCGGTGACGGGTTTGATATCCTTCACGCGCAGCTGCGTGGAGACCGTGCCGCGGTAGTGGTTCTCGACGATCTGGTAGCAGACGTCGATCGGTTTTCCGGCCCGCACCCATTCGTAGTGCGTCGGCTGCTGGAAGGCGATGGCCTGCAGCTTCGTGTTGGGTTTCTGACGCTGCATGAGATCCATGCGCAGGTGTTCGCTCTCCATGCCGACGAGCTTGGCCTCGCCGTGGTTGCTCACGCCGTAGGTCACGAAGACCGGCGCTGTATTGCCGGGTCCGAAGGGCTGGAAACGGTTCAGATCCTTGCGGAAGGCCGGCGTGATGTCCGAAAAGAGCAGTTCGCTGTCGATGTCGACCTGCGGAATGAGCATCTGCGGGTCGATGTTCTGCTCGACGAAGTCGTTGAACCGCCGCGTGAACTCCTCGACATTCTCCGGACGCATCGTCAGGCCGGCGGCGTACATGTGCCCGCCGAAGTTCTCCAGCAGGTCCGAGCACGACTCGACCGCCTGATAGAGGTCGAAGCCCGGCACCGAACGGGCCGAACCCGTCACGAAGCCGTTGCTCATCGTCAGCACCACCGTCGGGCGGTAGTAGGTCTCGATGAGCCGCGAGGCGACGATCCCGACAATTCCCTTCATCCAGCGCGGGTTGTAGATCACCGTGCTTTTCAGCTTCTTCAGCTGGGGGTTCTTCTCGATGTATTCGTGGGCCTCCTGCGTGACGTGGCGGTCGATCGACTTGCGGTCCTGGTTGTAGGAGTCGATGACGTTGCCGAACTCCGCGGCGACGCTCTCGTTACCCTCGATAAGCAGCTCCACGGCGGCATGTCCGCCCGAAGGCGAGGCATTTTCGTCGTGTTCGTCCATCCGCATGCGGCCGGCGGCGTTGATGCGCGGTCCGATCTTGAAGACGATGTCGTCGATGGTGATGTTGTGCTTGTCCAGCCCGCAGATCTTGATGATCGACAGCAGCCCCTTCGAGGGTTCGCGGTTGAGGTTCTTCAGTCCGAAATAGGCCAGAATGCGGTTTTCGCCCGTCAGCGGCACGATGTCCGAAGCGATCGAGACCACCAGCAGATCGAGCAGATCGAGGATCTGTTCGAACGGAATGCGGTTCTTCTGGGCATAGGCCTGTACGAGCTTGAATCCCACGCCGCAGCCCGACAGTTCGTCGAACGGGTAGGAGCAGTCGACCCGCTTGGGGTCGAGGACGGCTACGGCCTGAGGAATCTCCTCGGCCGGAAGGTGATGGTCGCAGATGATGAAATCCACGCCCTTGGTCTTTGCATAGGCAACCTTCTCCGTGGCCTTGATGCCACAGTCCAGAGCGATGATCAGCCCGACGCCCTTGCGGGCCGCCAGGTCGATTCCCTTGATCGAGATACCGTAACCTTCGGTATAACGGTCCGGGATGTAGAACATCAGGTTCTTGTGTCCGATCTGGCGGAGGAACTTGTAGACCAGCGCCACGGCCGTGCAGCCGTCGACGTCGTAGTCGCCGTAAACCATGATCTTCTCATTGTTCGCGACGGCCCGTTCGACGCGCTCGACCGCACGGTCCATGTCCTTCATCAGGAAGGGATCGTGCAGATCGGCCAGGCTCGGTTTAAAGAACTTGTCCGCCTTCTCTACGGTGTCTATGCCTCTTTGTACGAGCAGATTGGCCAGCACCGGCGAGATCCGCAGAGCGGCAGCCAACGAAGCTACCGTCGCGGGGTCGCCCTGAGGCTTCACTACCCAGCGTTTTTCTATAGGCATACGAATTGTTATTTATATATTTCAACATTTAATTTCTCACTTAAAAATTTTACAACCAGCTCTTTGACCTCCTCCATCGCCACTGCGTGGCCGCACTCCGAGGCGATCGATGCCACGCCGCGGTCGGTAAAGCCGCAGGGGTTGATGCGCGAGAACCAGCCGAGGTCCGTGGTAACGTTCAGTGCGAACCCGTGCATGGTAACATAACGTGACGAACGCACGCCTATTGCGCAGATCTTGCGCGGACGGCGGCTTTCGCGGTCGAGCCATACGCCCGAGGCGCCGGCGATGCGGCCCGCCTCGATGCCGTAGCGGGCGACGGTGCGGATGACGGCCTCTTCGAGCGAGTCGATGTAGTCGCGCAGGCCGATGCCCAGCGGTTCGAGGTCGAGGATCGGGTAGCAGACCAGCTGGCCGGGGCCGTGAAAGGTGATGTCACCGCCGCGGTCGATGTGGTAGAACTGTGCACCGGCGGCCTCGAGGGCTTCGCGGCTGACGAGCAGGTTCTCCGCATGCCCGCTCTTGCCGAGGGTATAGACCGGGGGATGTTCGACGAACAGGATGGTGCCGACGTTGTCGTCGGACGGGGTCACATGGTTGCGTTTCCGAGCCAGAAGGGCGTCGAAAAGCTCCTGCTGGAGACTCCAGCAGGCCTTGTAATCCATCATTCCGAGATCCCGGCACAGGGCTTTCATCACACTACAAACCTTTTACGCTACGCAGGGCTTCTTCGGCCATGTACGACGAGCGGACCAGCGGTGCACTCGCGCAATAGCTGAAACCCATTTCCAGCGCTTGAAGTCTGTACCATTCGAATTTTTCAGGAGAGATATACGCCGCAACGGGGTAGTGCTCCAGAGTCGGTCGAAGGTACTGACCAAGCGTTACGATCCTGACACCCGCTTCGCGCAGGTCGTGCAGGGTCTGTAAAACTTCACCATCTTCTTCGCCGAGTCCGACCATCAGTCCGCTTTTGGTCACGACCCCCTGGCTGCTCATGTAGCGCAGGGTTTCGAGACTCGTCCGGTACCTGGCCCGGGATCGCACCACGGGGGTCAGACGTTCGACGGTTTCGATGTTGTGCCCGATGATATCGGGCTTCGACGCGATGACCTGATCCAGCAGATCGGGCCGTGCGTCGAGATCGGGAATAAGGAGCTCAATTACGGCGTCGGGGTTTTGGGACCGGATTGCCTCCACGGTTGCGGCCCAATGGGCGGCACCGCCGTCGGGGAGGTCGTCGCGGGTCACCGATGTGACGACGACATACCTCAGTTTCATCAGCGCGACGCTTTCGGCGACCTTGCGCGGTTCGTCGGCATCGGGTGCGAGCGGACGTCCCGTTCGGGTTGCGCAGAAGCGGCAGCCGCGGGTGCAGATGTCTCCCAGGATCATGAAGGTGGCCGTCCTTCGGCTCCAGCATTCGGCCTGATTGGGGCATCGTCCGCTGCTGCAGATCGTGTGCAGCCCGTGTTTTTCGACGATGTCGTGTACTTCGGCCCATTCGGGAGTCTGGTGGAGGCGGATCTTCAGCCATCCGGGTTTTTTGAGCACATCTACCTTGTCATGAAACTTCGGCATTTAAGTTCATTATTTTCCTATTGTCGCAAAATTAGGAAAAATAATTGACAATTCCCAACGCCAGGCCGGGCTCCGGCGAAGAATATTCCCTCGCGTTCGGGGTATTTTCTTGGACGATGCGATTTTTTGTCTTATCTTTGTCCCGTAATATTACCGGCTGATTTCCGCCCGCCGGATTTTTCTCCTTCCGACTCATGTGATTCATTTCAAGCCGATTTCATAGATTTTCAAACTTTCGTTTCCGGTCCTTGCCGTCGTTGTCTGCCCGTTGATGCCGTGCAGGCGGACGCCGTTTGCGGTCCGGTGTTTTCTGTTGTCGTTTTTTTGAAAGTTTGTGCCTATGAAAATTGTGCGTTTTCGCGGGGTGTCGTATCGCCTCGCGGCCTCGGTCCGCGGAGAGCGTCTGCTGTTGAGTCCGGAGCTTCGCAGCCGGATCGTTGCGCAGTGGTGCGACCGGCTCGGCAGGGCGCCGGCGGGGAGTTGGCTGCGGATGTTTCCCGGGTTCGATCCGCAATGTCCGTCCGATTTCGGACACGGGGCCGATCTGCGGGCCCATCTTCGCAGCGTCGAGGCCGAGCGTCTCGGGGAGTTCCTGCTCGGTCAGGGGGATCCTGTGGCGGCTCTCCGGGCCTTTCGCCGGGCGGCCCTCGCTGCGCTGGACGGTGCGGAGTACGATCATGGTCGATATTCACTCCCGGCGCGTTTCCTGCGGATCCGTTTCCTGACGCTCCTCGACCGGATTCGTGTCTGTGAGGAGGCCTCGCCGCGGCTTCGCGGAAGGGGAGTCGATGACCGGTTGCGTCGCCTGGCCCGCCGCTTCGGGTCGGGTGCCCTCTGAGGCGGGGCCTCCCTACTGCTGTCGGGGAGGGCTCCGCGGCCGTTCGGGACCGCCTGCCGCTGCCGGCCGGAGATAAAAGAAGTAGCCCGATACCGTCGGTATCGGGCTACTCTGGTTAGGTTAGTTAGGTTAATGAGAGTGGGAGAACCCCACGTTTGATACACAAAGGTAAACCGATTTTTTTCAAAATCCAAATATTTTGTAACATTTTTATCAAACGGACGGCCTCTTTTTTACGGTTTGTAATTAAAATTTTTTAATTATGTGCGATTCCGTAACTCTTCATTAAAGAATCTCCCCGGCGGCTTCCTGTCTCGGAGCCTCCTCGGATTGGCTTCCAAAACCCGCTTCGGCGAGGGTTTCACCCGCTTTTCCGGCTTCGATTCCCTGCTCCCCGGCTCCGTTTTGCGGGCTTTCTGCCCCCTCGGTCGCCGCATCGCTCAGGTGGCGGTGGCGGTAGGTTGCCGGGGTCATCTGGTACTCCTTCTTGAAGAGTTTGATGAAGTGCGACGTGTTGGGAAACGTACATTCGTTGCCGATCTCCGAGATCGATTTCGAGGTCGAGATCAGCAGCAGCCGCGAGTGCATCAGCCGCTGGCGGATGTACCATTTGTGGGGCGGCATCTGGAAATGGCGGCGGAACTCCTTCTTGAACGAGGTCAGCGAGCGGTTGGTCAGCCGTGCGAGCTCCTCGATCGAGATGTCCTTGAAGATATGGTCGTAGACGATCTGTTCGAAGTTCTCCTTGGCGGCGTCGACGTTGTTGAGCAGTTTGCTCTTCAGGCAGCAGTCTTCGTGCGAGGCGATCAGGTAGATCAGTTCGGTCATCTTGATGTTCTCGGCCGTCTCGTCGTGGCGGAACTCCTCGTCGCGCAGGTAGTTGTTCATGTTGGCGAAAAAGTTGCGCAGGGAGTTCCACGCGGGCATGAAGACCTCGTTGCGGTTGCGGCAGTTTTCGCACGAATGTTCGTTCGAAATGTTCAGTCCGTAGGTGATGTTCAGGTGCATCAGGATGCGCTGCAGGTCGTCCGGCGTGTAGTAAAAGAGCACCTGTTCGAAGGGTTGGCCGTTGTCGGGGCAGTTCTCTACGTAATGGTGGCCGATTCCCAGGTAGAAGACGTCGCCGCGCGAGAGGCTCTGGCGTTTATCGCCGTCGTAGATGTGTTTGGTCCCGCGCAGGATGTACCCGATTGCGTAGCGCGACAGGACCTGTGTCTGGATCCCGCTGTGAAGTGACTCCACGTACTTCACAATCATCGGTTGTTGGACCGATGAATTCATTGAATTCTTCATGTTAATTGTAATTTAAGTTTTCTGGAACAAAGCGTTGCGTCACTCTTGTCCGTACTCAAATATACAATTAAAACTTTCCAATTCATTATACGGGATGTCCCATTTGGTCGTAAACCCTTAAATATGACCTTTTTTGTCACAAATAGGACTAAATAGATTATTGTAACAGCAGATTTGTGACCGCTGCTGCAATCAGGATCAGATAGAGGATCGAGGCGGGAATCCGGTGGATGCGTACGAGCAGGAAGGGCAGCAGGATGGCGGAGGGTACGGCCACCAGGTTGATGACGGCCGTGGTGGAGGTGGGATTCAGGGCGGCCGGGACAAACAGGACCAGCAGGCAGAACGCCAGAATCAGAATGGCGCGCGGTTTGGTCCCGACGGCGTAGATGTCTCCCAGAAAGCAGAACAGCGCACCCAGATCGAGCAGCAGGATGATGCCGAGAGTGATGAGTGCCTGCGTCGGGATCGCGCGGACGGCCTCGAGGGGCGATCCCTGGGTGAAGGCCTCCCAGGCGAGATGCAGCGGGGCGGCGAAACTGCCTCCGGCGCCCCAGTTGACATAGCAGAAGGCGAAGACGGGCAGCAGCACTCCTGCCACGGCGACGACTGCCTCGCGCAGGGTCCGGTGGAAGAGGATGACGGCAAGCGGCAGCAGGGCGATCATCGGCAGCAGGGACGGTGCGACGAGCGGCAGCATCCCCAGGTACAGCGAGGCCCGGAACAGGGCATCGAAACTGTATCCGCTGCGGAATGAACGGCTGTAGTTCTTGAAGGCCAGTGCCAGCAGGGTGGCGGCCGTCAGTACGGGCAGGAAGTTGTATCCCAGGGCGAGGGCTGCGGTGATGGATCCGAAGAGCGGGATGGCCAGACAGGTCCCGGCGCCGTAGAGGTTGTAGCGGACCGTCAGCCGGCCGATGCTCGTGCCGGTGAAGATCATCAGCAGGGCGCCGAGGCAGCTGCTCCAGACGGGCCATCGCTCCTGCAGGCGGGTAAGCAGCTCTTCGGGCGACGGGATGGCCATCGCCCCTGCGGTCGGGATCGTGATGCTCGGGGCGAGCGGGGCCGTGATCGACGCGGCGCGCCACATCGCGAAGACGGCCAGGGCTGTGAGGGTCAGAAATGCCGGGATGAGCGGCTGTCGTGCGATGTTGAGATTCATGTCCGCGTGTTTTTACGGGGTAAAATTAGCGAAAAAAGCTGAAAGTTGCGTAACTTTGTCCAAATCCTTGTCGGGTGTCGTTGCCGTCGGTTGGCCCTCGTTGCAGAGGTGTTTTTCAGCCGGCTGGCGGCGTCGGTCGCTTATCGTGGATAGAGCCATGTTGGAGAATCAGTATCAGTATGAGAGGCGTGAGGCCGGTTGTGATGAAGCCGGCCGCGGATGTCTGGCCGGACCGGTCTTTGCTGCGGCGGTGATTCTGCCGCCCGATTTTCACCATCCGCTGTTGAACGATTCGAAGCAGATGACCGAGCGGAATCGCGACCGGCTGCGTGAGATCATCGAACGCGAGGCGGTGGCCTGGGCGGTCGAGGCGGTATCTGCGGCGCGTATCGACGAGATCAATATCCTGAATGCCTCGTTTGAGGGGATGACGCTGGCGGCGGCCCGGCTCGATCCGGCTCCGGAGTTCCTGGCCATTGACGGGAACCGCTTCCGGACGGCTCTCGAGATCCCCTGGCAGTGTATTGTCAAGGGCGACGGCAAGTATGCGGACATTGCCGCCGCATCGGTGCTTGCGAAGACCCACCGTGACGAGTTCATGCGCCACCTGGCCGAGGAGTATCCCCATTACGGCTGGGCAAAGAACAAGGGGTATCCGACCCGGGAGCATCGTCTGGCAATCCGTCAATACGGCCTTTCTCCCTATCACCGCCTCACTTTCAACCACGAAATCGATCAGCTCGAGTTTACATTCTGAGCGCCTCCCGGCTTTCCGTTTTCCCGAGCCTTTCGGATGCTCTTTTACCTTCTCTGGTCTGTTCCCCTTCTTTCGCGGTCTGTCATTTTTCCTCTACCGATCCGCAGTCTTGTCTCTTGCGATCTTCCGTCGCATAGCTGTCCCTCCTCTCCCCGTCTGCTGTTTCTTCATTACCGATCCGTTGTCTTACCTCTTGCGGTCTGCAATCGCATAGCTGTCCCTCCTCTTCCGGTTTGCTGCTTCTTCTCTCCCGATCCGCTGTCTCATTTCTTGCGGTCTGCAGTCTCACAGCTGTCCCTCCTTTTCCCGTTTGCGGTTTCTTCATTACCGATCCGTTGTCTTACCTCTTGCGGTCTGCAATCGCATAGCTGTCCCTCCTCTTCCGGTTTGCTGCTTCTTCTCTCCCGATCCGCTGTCTCATTTCTTGCGGTCTGCAGTCTCACAGCTGTCCCTCCTTTTCCCGTCTGCGGTTCCATCTTCCTCGCGTTGCGGTTTGTCACTCTTTGACCAGCCGCTACAGTCGATCTTGCAGGCCGCTTTCCGGGTTCCTTGTCGTATGCGCTCTCCACGCGCATTGGAGTGCCCTCTACAACAGAGCCCTTTGCCCTGTTGCCTTAACGGGTTGTCTCGTCATCCATCCGGTTATCGCGCTTAGTCCTTCCGATCGCCTCTGACTGCTTCTATTCCGGTGAGGTATCTCCCTGATTTTCTACCTGTTATATCATGCTGCATCGGATCTGGTCGCCTTGGCAGGCTACCGCGTTGTATTCGTCTGAAAACAAAAAAGCAGGCTCGAAAGCCTGCTTTTCTCAAAGGGTCGTACGTGATTAGCGATACTGGTATCCGAGCGACTTCGAAGCCGCATAGGAGATCTTCAGCGCGTTTGCACGACGCAACTCCTGCTTGACGTCGGTCACGATACCCATCTTCGTAGCCTGGTCGGCCTTGAGGCAGATGGTCATCGAGGCACGATCGGCTTCGCTGAGTTTGTCGCGTTCTGCAGCGACGAAGTCCAGAATATCGCGCGTCGTTTTGTACGAGTCGTTCAACTGGATGCGGGGCGCCGTACCGAACTTTGCCTGCATCGACAAGGACGGGGGTCCGATGTGGATGAAGCTGACGAGTGATTTCTTCTCGAGCTTCTGAACCTCGGTAGCCTCCGGAAGCTTATATCTCACGAGCAGTTCCTGATCACGCATGGTCGTCGACACCATGAAGAAGAAAAGGATCATGAAGATGACGTCAGGAAGCGATGCCGTCGAGATTCCGGGCAGACTCTTGCTGCCCTTCTTTTTCATTACTGCCATGGCTTACCTTTTAATATTACGTGGTTCTGCTTCCGAGATCTTCAGGGGTACAGCCTTCGCAACCGCGTTGCGCTGGTCCTCGTTGAGTTCGGTGTACTTGGTGCCGAACTTGCGGATTGCAACCTCGTCGCGCACCTCGTTGAAGGCGCGGGTGAGTTCGTTCTGCACCATGATGTAGGACTGATAGTTCGTATCACGGGTGGTCTGCAGCGAGATCACGCCCTCACTTACCGGGTAGACCCATTTGCTACCGTCGGCAAGCTCGATCTCCTTGTCGGTCCGCTCGGGCAGGTTCTCGTCGTCCATCGGGTTGACGATGAACTCCTTGGCCCGGTCCTTGAGCTGACTGAGCGCGATCGGCTCCTGCTTGCCCGAGGCTCCCGCCATGATATCGCCACGTCCGTTGATGAATACGAGGAAGAGGTTGCGCTCTTTCACCTTGATCTCCTCCTGCTGTTGGTCCTCAGGAGGCATGGGCGGAAGCATTCGCGCGATACCCGTGTCGGTATTCATCGTGGTGGCGACCAGGAAGAAGATCAGCAGCAGGAAGGCGATATCGGCTTGAGATCCGGCGTTGATATCCGGAGTTTTTCTTTTGTCTATTGCCATTGCCTGATCTGTTTCTACTATTTGAATGCGCCCCAGATTTCGGTTACGATGGCCGTTACGAAAGCGGCTACGAAAGCAACATACGTCACGAGGATGCTCGTTTCGGTGATGACGGTTTCAGTATGGCCGAAGAAGCCGTTGTTCTGGAGGTCTACGATATTGATCGTGTGTCCGGCCGAGTAGAAGTAGGACACGCCGACGACAATGATGACCAAGGCCAGGGAGATGATGGCTCCCTTGACGCCTGCCGGGTTCTTGATCATTCCGAAGATGGCGCAGAAGAGTGCTGCAGCGATGGCGGCTACAAAGAGGAAGTAGCCCCACATCAGGTTCAAGCTGATCGCAGCCTCCGAGCCACCCGTGGCAATCGCGTAGACCAGGAGGACCAGCGTGATCACCATCAGAATGCCCAGCAATATGTTCATTCCTTTTTTCATGATTGCTTATGACTTTTTACTGCGTTCGATTATTTCTTGTTGTAAGCCGTCAGGATATCCATCAGCGTGATGGACGAATCCTCCATTGCGTTGACGAGCGAGTCGATCTTGGCAATGATGTAGTTGTAGAACAGCTGAAGAATAACCGCAGCGATAAGACCCATGAGGGTCGTCAGAAGGGCGACCTTGATACCACCTGCAACGAGCGTCGGGCTGATGTCACCGGCTGCCTGGATGGCATCGAAGGCGTCGATCATACCAACGACGGTACCCATAAATCCGAGCATAGGGCTAAGGGCGATGAACAGGCCGATCCACGACAGACCCGACTCCATCTGGCCGGTCTGAACCGATCCGTACGATACAACGGCCTTCTCTACCGAATCCAGACCCTGGTCGTAGCGGTCGAGACCCTGATAGTAGATCGAAGCGATCGGGCCGCGCGTGTTGCGGCAAACCTCCTTGGCTGCCTCGATACCGCCGTTCTTGAGGGCCTCCTCAACGGCAGCGGAGAGCTTCTTGGCGTTGATCGTCGAGAGCGACAGGAAGAGGATACGCTCGATGGCTACGGCCAGACCGATCACCAAGCAGAGCAGGATCGGGAGCATCCAGCCCCAACCACCCTCGAGGAACTTCTGCATCAGCACGTGGTGCATGCTGTCGCCAGCGATCTGGGTTTCGGCAACAACCGTTTCGGTTGCGGCTGCGGCATCCTGCGCAAAGGCACTAACGGTACCCAGAACGGAGAGGGCAACCGACGGAATCAAAAAGAGTTTTTTCATAGTTGTGTTGGATAAGATTAAATTTGATTAGTTGATTTTTATTAGTTTTTGTGTTTCGTTTTACGGTCTCTTCAGCTTGGTTCCGGGGGAGCCTGGGTGCGTGGTCCGCGGTCGGTCGCGGGGTGCGGATCGAGGTCTCTCCGGCGGGTTCTGCTGCCTTTTTTCGGTCGGTTAAAATTTTACTAAATCCACTTTTTTTTTCGCTTTGCGCTCTTTCCGGCTCTATTTCGGGCCGTTCTGTCTGTTTCCGCAAGCGGTTCTCACACATTTGCCCAAATCCCGAATGCTCGATTCCGGACTTGGTTAACTATCTGTAAATCAATCGTTTTACCTGGCTTTTATGCCCTTTTTCGCAGCTAAAACCCTGCAATACGGACATATTAGCAGTGCGAAATATAGAAAAAAAAATCGTTTCGTGCAACGTCTCAGGCCGTAAATTCTCCGCGCAGCGGTCTTCGCAGCAGGGCGCGGGTCTCGTCGTTGGGGAGCCCCAGGCCGAGCACGTACATGAGTTTGGTCACGGCGGCTTCGGCCGTCATGTCGTAGCCGCACAGTACGCCGGTTTTCTGCAACTTGAGTCCCGTTTCGTAGAGCTCCATTGAGACGCGTCCGCCGGCGCACTGCGTGATGTTGAGCAGGATGATGCCGCGGTCGATGGCCTCGCGCAGGATGCGGATGAAGCGCTCCGAGGTGGGGGCGTTTCCGGCGCCGTAGGTCTCGAGCACGACGGCCCGCAGCCCCGGGGCGGCGAACATCGCCTCGAGGATCTCGGCGCCGAGTCCCGGGAAGAGCTTGACGATCTCGATGCCGCCCGAGAGGCGGGTGGCGATGCGCAGCTGGTCGGTGTACTCCGCGGGGCGGAGGATGGCCGGGAGGTTGTAGGTGATGTTGACCCCGACCTCGGCCAGCGGCGGGTAGTTGTACGAGCGGAAGGCGCTCAGGGCTTCGGCGCTGCGTTTGGTGGTGCGGTTGGCGCGGAAGAGGCGGTTCTGGAAGTAGAGCGACACCTCGGGGACGATCGGATGGCCGTCGATGCGGGCGCCGGCGATCTCGATGGCCGTGATGAGGTTTTCGCGGCCGTCGGTGCGCAGCACCCCGATCGGGATCTGGCTCCCGGTGAAGACCACCGGTTTGGAGAGGTTCTCCAGCAGGAAGCTCAGTGCCGAGGCCGAATAGGACATCGTGTCGGTTCCGTGCAGCACGACGAAACCGTCGTAGCGGGCATAGTTGTCGCGGATCAGCTCGGCCAGGGCGATCCAGTGCGACGGTTCGACGTTCGACGAGTCGATCACCGGATTGACCGTGTGGACATCGATGTCGACGTTGAGCCGTTTGAGCGAGGGGAACTCCTCGTAGATGCCGCTGAAGTCGAAGGGCACCAGGGCTCCGGTGGCGGCATCGGTCTTCATGCCGATGGTGCCGCCCGTGTAGATGATCAGAATGGAGGATCGCATATCGTTTTGGGTTCTTGTCCTTTGATTTTCTTGGTTTTTGCGGTCGGGATCCGGTTCCGGTCCGGCGGGGTTGCGGCGGACGGTGTGCCGGCCTGCAGCACTTTGTTTGCCGTCGGAGGGTCGGTCCCGCTTTTCTGCAGCCGTCGGGCCGTTGCGCTTTCCCGGGGAGGGCACGGCGGGGCGGCGGTTGGTTCTACCGGGGCTCTCCGGGGGCAGAGGCCGGCGGCTCCTCGTCGAGCGCCTCCACCAGAAAGCTTACCGGGCGGAAGCCGTCGTTGCACGAGAGCATCGCCGAGGCGGGGTTCTTCATCCAGCCGTCGTAGAAGCCCGTCGCGCCGTGAGCCAGCGCCATGACGAAGGGCGAGAGGGTCTGCCAGGCGCTCTCGCACAGCCCGTCGGGCCGCTGCCGGCCGTCGGTGAGGAACACCTGTCCCGTCTGCAGGTCGCAGGCGTGCTCGATCGGGTTTTCGTAGCGCTCGATCAGATCCTGGTGGCAGACCTTGCGCAATACGGTGATTCTGACGTGTTTCATCTTCCTCGTTTTTGGGTTTTCCGGTTTGGGGGTTCCGCGGCTTCTTCGCTTTCGGATCTCAGGATCCGGGGGCTTCGGCGCCGCCTCCGAAGATCCGTTCGGCATTGGCACTTGTCGCTTCGGCCACCTCTTCGGCGGTGAGCCCCTTCAGTTCGGCCACCTTTTCGCACACGTAGCGCACGTAGGCCGATTCGTTGCGCTCGCCGCGGTGGGGAACCGGTGTCAGATAGGGACAGTCGGTCTCGAGCACCAGGTCGCGCAGCTCCATCTGGCGCACGACGTCGGCGATGCGGCTCTTCTTGAAGGTCACCACGCCGCCGATCCCGAAAACGAATTCGCCGCACGCCTTCAGGGCACGGTAGGTCTCGACGCCGTTCGAGAAGGCGTGGAAGACGCCCCGCACGCCGCGTCCGGCAAAGCGCTGCATCAGCTCGACCGTCTCGGGCCAGGCGTCGCGCGTGTGGACGGCGATCGGAAGGCCGTATTGCAGCGAGAGTTCGATCTGCCGGCCGAAGACCTCGAGCTGCTCCCTGCACCAGTCGCGGCTCCAGTAGAAGTCAAGCCCGATCTCGCCGACGGCGCAGAAGGGTGGAATCCCCTCGGGCGGCATGGCGAGGTAGTGTTCGACGAGCGCCAACTCCTCGCGCCAGCGGGGATTGTCGTTCACCGACGTCGGGTGCAGCCCCATCATCGGGGTGCAGCTCTGCGGATGGCGGCGGCAGAGGTCGAAGAGCCGTTCGTGGCTTTCGGAGTCGATGGCCGGCAGCAGCAGGCGCCGGACGCCGGCCGTCGAGGCCCGTGTGAAGGCCTCTTCGCGGTCCTCGTCGAAGGCCTCGTCGTAGAGGTGTGAATGGGTATCGATCAGATTCATAGCTTCATGTAACGGTTCCCGGGGAGTTGGCGGATGGCTCCCGAGAGTTCGAGCCCGACGAGCAGGGCGGCCAGCTCTCCGGGGTCCAGACCGCTCCGTGCGGCGAGGGTCTCGAGATCGACCGGATCGTCGGTAAAATGGCCGAGCAGTTGCGTTTCGCCGGCCGTCAGCTCCGGAGTCGGGGCGCTCGGGCGGAACGTGGCCGGGTCCTCGCCCAGATCCCACATCAATTCGCGGATGACGTCGTCGGCCGATAGGACGAGCTGCGCCTTCCGGTTGCGGATCAGGTGGTTCGTGCCGGCCGACGAGCGGTCCGTGGCCCGTCCCGGGACAGCCATCACCGTGCGGTTGATGCTGTCGGCACAGTGGGCCGTGAAGAGCGAACCGCCGCTGTCGGGCGATTCGACAACGATGCATCCGGCGCTCAGACCGGCCAGGATGCGGTTGCGGGCGAGGTAGAAGTTTCCCTTCTGTTTCGATTGCGAATGGAGCTCGGTGACCAGGGCACCGCCCTCGGCAAGAATATCACGGGCAACTCCGGCGTGCTGGGCCGGGGAGACACCGGGCAGAGCATTGGCCAGTACGGCCACCGTGGGGACCTTGGCGGCCAGCGCGGCGCGGTGGGCCGCAACGTCGATGCCGAAGGCCAGTCCGCTGACGATGCAGAGTCGCGGGACACGTTCGGCCAGACCGTCGATCAGCCGGCTGCACATGGTTTGGCCATAGGGGGTTGCCTGCCGGGTCCCGACGATCGTCAGGCTGCGTTGCGAGAGGACGCGGCGTTCGCCCATCACATAGAGGACGGCGGGGAAGTCGGGTGTTTCGCGCAGCAGGGGCGGATAGTCCGGATCGGTCGAGGTGATGATCTCGATGTGGTTCCGGCGGCAGTAGGCCATCTCCCTTTCGGCCGGGGCGAATCCCTGTCGGCGCAGGATCTCGCGGGCCAGGTCGGGTCGGATCTCGGCCCGTTGGACGAGTTCGTCGGCCGAAGCGGCGAAGATGCTCCGGGCATCGCCGAAGGTTTCGAGCAGATGCGCGGCGCCTTTCACACCGATTCCGGGCGTCATCTGAAGGGCAATATCCTCGATGGTCATGGTTTGACAGGCAAAATCCGGGAATAAAGGTAACGATTTTTAGGGAATAAAGCGCATTTCGCAGGAAAATGGATGAAAGTTGGCGATAAGTTTTGGAGGGAAAGGAAAAGTTTGTATATTTGCACACCCAAAGCACCGCAGGCCTCGACGATCCGGCCGAGGGGGGATGAGAGAGAAGACGCGAAGAGCGAGCAGGCCAGTTCAAGATCAGGGCTGACCGAACAGGCCGGAGAACAGGATCGAGACAGATGGTTGGGTTTGTTGAAGAGAGCGGTGCTTGAAAGGGAGGGAAAAATGGTCTGATGGCCGAGTGGCTAGGCAAAGGTCTGCAAAACCTTGTACAGCGGTTCGAGTCCGCTTCAGACCTCACAGAAACCGCGTTGTAGATATCTACAACGCGGTTTTCGTTTTGTTTTGTCATACATTTGTCATACGGGGAGGACGGATGATGCTTTTGAAGCTGTTTGCACCTACATCATGAATCGCTCCAACTTGTCTTTCCAACGCCGCCAGTCGGGCATTTCGGTTTCGAGCAGAGTAAAGAAGGCTGCGGTATGGTCGGGATGCAGCAGATGACACATCTCATGTGTAATAACATACTCAATGCAGGGGCGCGGCGCCTTGATGAGTTCCGTATTCAGAATGATTTTCCCCTTGGGAGTGCAACTGCCCCAACGGTTTTCCATCTCCTGAACATAGAGTGAAGTCGGAGCAACCCCGTACCGTGCAAATCGGGAAATGATGGGCTCCGCATACTCGGCAAACTTGAGTTTGGCGTGTTCGCGGTACCAGGATTTCATCAACTCCCGGGCCTTGTCCGGAGAGGTGCATACCACTTCAAAGCAGCGGCCCTTGTAACGGACGCTGTTGGTTTTGCCTTCCGAGACCCGAAGCAGGAACTGCTTTCCCAGATAGTAGTGCGACTCTCCGCTGACATACCGTTTTTCCGGACTCCGAATCCCGAAATCCTTGAAATAGGCCTGCTGCCGAAGAATCCACGGCGCCCGTTTGTGGAGTTTCTGCTCGATAACCTCTTCCGGCGTCCCTTCCGGAGCCAGCAGAACGACCTCGCCGGATGGATATACCTTGATTC
Organism: uncultured Alistipes sp.; assembly: GCA_938014215.1. Taxonomy (GTDB): domain Bacteria; phylum Bacteroidota; class Bacteroidia; order Bacteroidales; family Rikenellaceae; genus Alistipes. The sequence goes on from CALLRW010000002.1 coordinate 223,308, forward strand.
CGAGTGTCCGGCGGGCGGAAAAGAGCACGCTGTAGGGAATCGTCTCTTTCCCGTAGACGAATATCTGCTGCATCACCGGAACCATTTTTGAGCCACGTCGACCGCCCGGTCGATGATGGCATCCATGTCGTCGAAGGTCATTGACAGATCATACTTGCGTTTGACCTCGTCAATCAGATAGTCCTCGATGTCGAGCTTCATCATGCCGACCAACCTGTCCTTGAGCGGCCAGTCGACAATGAGCGTCCCCTTCTCGAAGATGTGCTGACGAATGATGGCGTCGATCCGGTTGGCCGTGTCGAGTGCGATTTGCGTCAGGTCGAGCCCCTGTTCGGGCTTTATGACCGACTTGTAGACCTCCAGGCTCAATCCGAAGTAGGCCCGCGCGGCATTGTTATCCTTCAGCACGTCGGGAATCTCGCTGTCGGTATGATTCAGCACCTTGTTCATCAGATCCGTCGCCTGGGTCAGATACTCCGCCTCGTCGATTCGCCCCTGTTCGTACTGCGAAATGGTCTCCTTGAGCATCTGCGAGAACTTCTTGTAGAAGGCCGGGTCGGTATCCATGTTCTCGGTGATGTACTTGGCCGTTCGCGAGGCGATCGTGTCGGCCTTGGCCGCTTTCCCGGAGATCTTCTCCACCTCTTCGGCGAACCGCTCCTTGTCGAAGATGTTCACCAGGTCGGTGATGACCTGCACCTCGCCGCTCTCGATGTGCGTGTCGATCAGCTTCTGAATCTGCCCTTCGTATTGCTTGTAGTCCACCGTGTCGGAGTAGCGCTCCTGCACGGCATTACGGAGCTTCATGAAGAAGGCCAGATCGTGCTTGTACCGTTCGACCTCTTCTTGAGGCGTGTTTTGATGGAATACGATGGACGAAAGCGCTACCTTCAGCGTCCGGGCAAAGGCCCGCAGCTTTTCGTAGAAGAGCGTGCGCCGGTCCTCCTCGCGCAGGACATTGCCGAAGGCCTCGAAGTCGGTCGTGTTGCGCACCTCCTTGAAGAGGTCCCACAACTCGGCATGCTTCTGGGGCAGCTTGGCCACCTCCTCCGAGATGTCCGTATAGGTTCCCTCCAGATCCTCCTTGTCGAAATCGGTGTAGAGCTCCAGCGCCGAATTGAGCGACCCCAATACGCCGTAATAGTCGATGATATACCCGAACTCCTTGTCTTCGCAGACGCGGTTGACGCGGGCGATGGCCTGCAGCAGCGTGTGGTCCTTCAGCTTGCGGTCGAGATAGAGCACCGTGTTGCGGGGTTCGTCGAATCCCGTCAGGAGTTTGTCCACGACGATGATAATCTCCGGCTTGTCGCTGTTCTTGAAGCGATTGATGATGCTTGCCTCGTACTTTTTGGCCGTGCCGTATTCATCCATCATGCGCTTCCAGAAGGCCACCTCTACGTTCGAGGTCTCGCCGAATGCTTCGTCTTCCCCCTCCCGGGTGTCGGGCGAGGTGATGAGCACTTCCGACGAGACGATGCCGATTTCGTCGAGAAACTGCTTGTAGAGAATCGCGATGCGCTTGCGCGGAGCCACCAGCTGTGCCTTGAACTTCGACCCCTGCCAGTTCTCCCGGAAGTGCTGCGAAATGTCCCACGCAATGGCGTAGATGCGCTGCTGCGTCTGGTTGAGCTGGTCCGCACGGCTGAATTTCTTCTTCATGTCGGCCCGCTGGGCGTCGCTCATCCATCCGCAGATCTTGTCGAAATAGCGGTCAATCGTCTCCTCGTGTACCACCTGCGGCACCATGCGCCCCTCATACAACAGCGGCACGACGGCCTTGTCCGCTACGGCCTGATCTACCGTGTAGACCGGCTGGATGATGCCGCCGAACTTCCGGGCCGTGTTCTTCTCCTTCTTCATCAACGGCGTGCCGGTCATGGCGATGAAGCAGGCATTCGGGAGCGTCTTCTCCATCTTGATGCCCATCTCGCCGTACTGGCTGCGGTGGCCCTCGTCGATCAGCACGAAGATGTTGGGGTCGGTCAACGGGGTGCGGATGCCGCGCACGGCCGTCTCGAACTTGTTGATAATCGTCGTGATGACGGCATCGCTCTTGCTGTTGAGCAGTTCGACGAGCTTGCTCCCCGTCGTGGCGTTCTCGACGCGAATCTGACACTTGCGGAACGTCCCCGTGATCTGCCGGTCGAGGTCCGTGCGGTCGGTCACGAGGATGATTTTCGGATTGCGAATCTCCTTGTCGAGGATGATGGCCTGCGCCAGCATCACCATCGTCAGCGACTTGCCGCTCCCCTGCGTGTGCCAGATGACGCCGCCGCGCCGCCGCCCGCCCTCGATGTGGCGGATGCGCCGCATCGTCTGCCGCACGGCAAAATACTGCTGGTAACGCGCCACCTTCTTGATGCCGTCGTCGTAGAGCGTGAAGCCGTACATCAGCTGCAACAGCCGCTCGGGCCGGCAGAGGTTGTAGAGGTATTCGTCCTGCACCGACGGGGTGACCGGCTGTTTGTAGAGCTCCTCGAAGTTGCGGCGCACGTAGCCGAACCGCTCCCCGAAGAGCTTGTCGTCCAGCAGCGGCTCGTTGACCACCCGTTCCAGCTCCTGCCGGTAACGGACCTCCTCCTCGCGGTCGGCGAACTGCTCGCGCCACCGCGCCCAGAACTTTTCGGGCGTGGCCGTCGTGGCGTAACTCCCCTCCTGGCGGTTGATGGCCAGCAGCAGCGTCGAGTAGAGGTACAACGAACGGATGCCGTCGGCCTTCTGGTTGCGGAGGTGCTGCGAAATGGCCTGCTCGATGGAGTCCTTCACGTCGGGACGCTTGCACTCGATGACGCAGAGCGGAATGCCGTTCACGAAGAGGACGATGTCGGGCCGGTAGGTGTCGGTCATCCCCGTGCGGCTGACGGCAAACTCCTCGGTGACGTGGAAGACGTTGTTGCGCGGATTCTTCCAGTCGATGTACTGCATCACGAAGCTCTTGCGGTCGCCGTCGACAATCTGTTCGAGGGTTTTGCCCGAGGTGAGCAGGTCGTAGACCGTCTGCGAAGCCTCCATAAACCCTTCGTCCATCGGGATGTTGCGCAGGGCGTCGATTCCGGCGGTGATGTTCTGCTCGGAGAATACGGTGGTGCGCACCGAGCTGACCTGCACGACGTTGATGGCGGCGAGCTGTTTGCGCAGCACGGGTTCGAGCAGCACGTTGGCGAGATTTCCGCCGCGCAGGGCCAGCGCCTCATCGGGTGTGAGGTATGTGTACCCGAGCTTTTCGAGCATCAGCAGCGCGGGGATCTGGCTGATATGGTCTTCTTTGAAGGAGATGGGCATGGTTGGCGTCGATTTAGAAGTAAGCGATTCGTTTTTTGCCGGAGAGGAGTTGTTGCATCAGGCCGCGTTTCTGACGGCGGAGGCGTTCGAGCTTCTCTTTGGCCAGCTCAATCTCGCGGTCGGCCGCGGTCAACACCTCCGCAATGGCGGTTTGCTCTTGATAGGAGGGAATCATGAATTTAGGGGACTTCTATAAATTAAATCCCTGATTATAAGTTGCATAAGCGGATAAAATG
>CALLRW010000003.1 GCA_938014215.1 uncultured Alistipes sp.
AAAGTTGTTCCTTTGTCAACACCATAAGTCTACTCTTTTTTAGTTTTTGTTGGTTCGTCACTACAAATCTAAAAAATCTGTAGACTTTTTTATTTATTCCCCAGACACACTCTTTGGAACAGTATCGTTTGAAACGGCCAATATCAGATTGGAAGTACCATACAGAACTAACCAGAAAGAATGGAAGCCGACATTTCCAGCTTTTGCCAAAGCGAGAAAAAGAATTGAAACTCTATTCTCGCAATTGTGTGACCAGTTTATGATTATAAGAAATTATGCGAAAGATACAGACGGATTGTTTACCCGAATTGTCGGGAAGATTAGCGCACTTACAATCCTGCAATATATTAACTATAAAAATGAGAAACCCATTGGTAGAGTTAAATATGCGCTAATTTAATTCCGCCAACGAGTAAAATTATAAAAAAAATCCGACAAAACAAAATAATACCGAGACACGCAGCGCTCTGACTTTCCTGCGACATGGAGGAAGCAGCGCTGCATCCGATAGCCAAAGTACTGAATGGCAGTCATCCGCGCACATATATTTAATCGTCGGATTTTCGATTTACGGCAGACAGTATGCGGGACGTACGGTCGTAAAAGGATTGGATTATGGCAAAAAAGTATGATTGAAAACCGCCCCGATCTATTATTTTTGTTCCAGTCGGAAACAATTCTCCAGAACTGGTACAAAACAAACCTGAAACTAATACTTTTTCAACCATGAGAAAAACCTTGCACCTCCTGCCAGGAATCTTTTTGCTTCTTGCGGCCACGCTTCCCGCCCAGGCAGCATCCCCCCGCAATCCGATGCCTGACGCCGACTCCCGGCAACTCTTCATCGGCGAGCAGATCGCAGTCGCTCCGACCTGTCATGGCAAGGTCCGCGGTTTCATACTGCGCGGGATCTACCAATTCCGGGGTATTCCCTACGGCGCCCCCACGTCGGGCGAGAACCGCTTCATGCCGCCGCAACCGCCGCAACCGTGGGAGGGCATACGTCCGGCCGTAGCTTTTGGCGATTCGGCACCCCAGCGCTACTACGACCGCCGCCCGGAGTCCTACTCGATGTTCGTCGATCATTGGAACTACGACGGCATGAGCGAGGACTGCCTGCGCCTGAACGTCTGGACCCCGGGACTCGACGGCAAACGCCGCCCGGTCCTCGTCTGGCTGCACGGCGGCGGCTTCGCTCGCGGCAACGGCATCGAACAGGACAGCTACGACGGCGAGAATATCGCCCGCTACGGAGACATCGTCTTCTGTTCGGTCAATCATCGCCTCGGCCCGCTGGGCTTCTCGGATTTCGCCGGGGTCGGCGGAGAGAAGTACGCCTCATCGGGCAACGTGGGGATGCTCGACCTCGTGGCGGCCCTCGAATGGGTGCGCGACAATATCGAGGCTTTCGGCGGCGACCCGCAGAATGTCACGATCATGGGGCAGTCGGGCGGCGGTGCGAAAGTGTGCAACCTCTGCGCCATGCCGGCGGCCAAAGGGCTTTTCCACAAAGCCGTGGCTTTGAGCGGGAATGCAACCCGGGCCAATTCGAAAGAGTATGCCGAAGCGCTTGGCTCCGCCATTCTCCGCGAGGCAGGTCTCGATGCCTCGCAGATCGATTCGCTGCAGCAGATGCCTTGGGAGGAGTATATGTCCCTTGCCGAGCGCGCCGCACAGCATCTGAACGAGATTCCGGGTGTCGGGCAGCGGGGCGGCTTCGCCCCCGTCGGTGACGACCGCGACCTGCCCGACGGAGAGTTCTATACGGGGCGTTATCGCACCTGGGGAACGGATGTCCCGATGTTGCTCTGTTCGACATTTCACGAGTGGAATCCCGACCGCGATGACCCCGAGCTGGAATCGGTCACAACGGAAGGCGTGGTCGAGCATCTGACACCCGTCTTCGGAGAGCGGGCCGGCGCCATTGTCGAAGCCTATGCGAAGAGTTTTCCCGAACTGCGTCCCATCGAACTGTGGAGCGTCATCGTCTCGAACCGCCGGGGCGTCGTCCACACGGCCGACGTAAAGTGCCGGGAGCAGCAATCGCCCGTCTACATGGCGTGGTTCGGCTGGGAATCGCCACTTTTCGACGGACGCCACCGCGCCTTCCACTGTATCGACATCAGTTTCTGGTTCCTGAACACCGACCGCATGGTGACCCATACGGGAGGCGGCAAGGCCCCGCGGGACCTCTCGTACCGCATGGCCGACGCATTGCTCGCCTTCATGCGCACGGGCGACCCCAATTGTCCGTCGTTGCCTTCATGGCCCCGCTACACGCCCAGCAAAGGAGAGGTGATGATCCTCGACGACCGCTGTCGAACAGCGGAAGATCCCGATCGGGAGGCCCGTCGGGCCTTCGGGGACTGATCGACAAAGCAGAACACCTATAAACCCAACCGAATCATGAAACGCAAACTGTTACTTCTGGCCGGCGCTCTGTCGGGCATGGCCGTTACGGCATCCGCACAGACCATCCGTTCCTACGTTACGCTTCCCGACCGCTCCGCACTTTACGCTGAATCCGAAGAGTACGAGTTTTCCGACGTGCGCGACGACCGCAGCGGTCGCAGTTCCTATATCGTCATCGACCCGCGGCAAAGTTTCCAACCGGTCGATGGTTTCGGCTTCGCCCTGACGGGCGGCAGCGCCGAGATGCTCATGCGCATGTCGCCCGAAGCCCGTACAGCGACTCTCCGCGACGTGTTCGATCCAGTGAAAGGCGCCGGCGTGAGCTGCGTGCGTCTGACGGTCGGGGCCTCCGACCTGAACCGTTTCGTCTTCTTCTACGACGACATGCCCGAAGGCCAGGAGGATTTCAAACTGGAACACTTCTCGCTCTCGCAGGATCTCCGGGACGTAATTCCGGTCATGAACGAGATTCTGAAGATCAATCCCGACATCTACGTGCTGGCATCTCCCTGGTCGGCTCCGTCGTGGATGAAGACCGTCTATGACGTGCGCGGCGGACAACTGCGCAAAGCGTGTTATGGAGTCTATGCCGACTACCTGGTGCGCTATGTGCAGGAGATGGAGGTCCACGGCATCACGATCAATGCCCTGACAGTCCAGAACGAGCCGCTGCGTTCGACCAATACACCCAGCATGTTCTGGTTCGCCTGGGAGCAGGCCGACTTCGTCAAAAACCACCTCGGACCGAAATTCCGCAAGGCGAGACTCGATACGAAAATCATCGTTTTCGACCACAACTGCGACCGCCCCGACTATGCCCTGGCCATCTACAACGACCCCGAAGCGGCACAATACGTGTCCGGAGCGGCGTTCCATCACTATGCCGGCGACATGAGCGCCATGACCTACGTGCACGAAGCCCGTCCCGACAAGGACATTCTCTTCACCGAACAGATGACCACCGAACGCCCCGGGACCCCCCGCATCGACATCGCCGCATCGACCAAACGACTCATTGTCGGCCCCATGCGCAACTGGAGCCGCACCGTCGTGCTGTGGAACCTGGCGGCCGACCCCCTGAACGATCCCCACACCGACAACGGCGGATGTCCTATCTGCCAGGGAGCACTGACCATCGACGGCGATTCGGCGACCCGCAACCTGGCCTACTATGTCATTGCGCACGCCTCGCAGTTCGTCCGTCCCGGTTCGGTACGCATCGCCTCGACAGCGCCGGGCGACCGGGCGGTAACGCTCGGCGAGGACGAGCAACGCCCGAAGGTCTACCGGGCACAGATCACCGAACACGCCGACGTGGCGCCCAATGCGGCCTTCCGCACGCCCGACGGAAAGATCGTGCTGATCGTGGCCAACGACTCGTGGTCGCGCCGCTCCATATCCGTACAGTACAACGGCCGGTATGCAGAGTTGAACCTCGCTCCCGGCGCCACAGGGACCTTCGTATGGGACGAATAGCAAGCATTGTCTGCTGTCTGTTGCTGGCGACAGGCAGCGTCCGGGCACAGGTCCAGGATACCGTGCGCCATCCGGAGCGGGCACGGAATACCTTTTCGACCGAAGGATGGTGGAAACCCGCCGGGCCGAAATTCTCCCCGGAGGTGCACGACGACCGGACAATTACGTTCCGCCTCCGGGCCCCGCAGGCGGAACGGGTCGAGCTGCTTTTCGACGAGTGGGATGTCGTCCCGCAGACGATGCAGCGCGATACGGATGGAGTATGGAGCCTGACGATCGGCCCGGTCGAGCCGCGCATCTATCAGTACAAATTCCGGATCGACGGATTCGAGACCATCGATCCGGTCAATCCCGACGTAAAGGCCGGGACCACGATCTACGGCAGCGTTGTTGAGGTTCGCGGCGGCGAGAAGCCCCGCTTCGACGAACGTCGCCGTGTCGGCGGCGAGGTGCACCTGCTCCCCTACCGCTCTTCATCACTCGGGCAGTTGCGGACGGCATGGATCTATGTTCCGCGTGAGGCTGTCGAGCACCCCGCACGCCGCCTTCCGGTCCTCTATCTGCGCCACGGTGGCGGCGACTTCGAAGGCAGTTGGGTGCGCGAAGGCCGCGTGGCCGAAATCATGGACAACCTGATCGCCGAGAAGGCCGCCGTGCCGATGTACGTCGTCATGACGAACGGCCTTACGGACGGTTCATGGGTCGGAGGCAGCACCCCCGAGGGCATGCAACTGCTCGAAAGGGAGCTGATCGAGGATGTCATTCCGCTTGTCGAAAACCGTTATCCGGTGTGTAAAGAGAAGCGCGGCCGGGCGATCGCCGGGCTCTCGATGGGAGGCGGCCAGGCCTTCGTCATCGGTTTGCGCAATCTGGATCTGTTCTCGGCAATCGGCCAGTTCAGCGCAGGGATCCTGAGCGACGGGACTTTCGACTACGAACGCTATATCCCGGGGGTCATGGAGGACCCGGAACGGATCAACCGCGAACTGGCCCTGCTGTGGATCGCCTGCGGAACGAAGGACCCGCGTTATGCCGGCCACCTCGATACGGTAGACGAGCTGCACCGGCGGGGTGTGCGGTGCGAGTTCCACGATGCCCCGTGGGGACACGAGTGGCAGTTCTGGCGCCTCCAGCTTCACGATTTCGCACAACGATTGTTTCAAAACAACCACCCATAAAACCACTTGCTTATGAAAAGATTCATGTTACTGGGGTTCAGCCTTCTGCTCGTCCTGTCCGGATACGCATCCGGCAAAGGGAAACGCCTCAAGGCCCCCGAAAAGACAATCCTGAAGATGGTCGATCCCGATGCGACCCCCGAAACCAAAGCGCTCTACGCCAATCTGTGGTGCATCGGGCTGAATGGCGTGATGTTCGGCCACCATGACTACCCGTCGTACGGAATCGGATGGAAGGGAGACAAGGACCGTTCCGATGTGAAGGACATTGTCGGCTCCCATCCGGCTGTTTACAGTCTGGACATGGCCGGGATCAACGACACCAAGATCCGCCACATCCAGGAGGCTTACAAACGGGGCGGTGTATGCATGCTCGTTTGGCATCAGAACAATCCGCTGACGGAGGGTCCGGGCAAGAAATACCCGGTCGGTACGGCCTGGGATAACACCACACAGACAAATTGCGACAGAAAACTGCCAATTTGCGACTTTCTGTGACCTAAAATTGGAAAATAAAAATCGGTCACGAATTGGTCACAAAACTCTGTCAAAATATGGCTGTTTTGTGTCCGAATTTGGCGGACCGATGCAATAAAAAAATCTCACAATACCCTGATATTGTGAGATTTGGCTAATTTTTGTCCGGATTTGTCCGGATAAGGCGTGAACCCGCTGGGGCTCGAACCCAGGACCCCAACATTAAAAGTGTTGTGCTCTACCTACTGAGCTACGGATTCTCCGGCACCAAAAGGGATCTCTCCGTTTTGGTGGTGCAAATGTACGGATTTATTTTTAATTTCCAATACCCCGACCCGATTTTTTCGAGAAAAAAGCGTCCAAACCCCCTTCCAAAGGCTCCCGACACCACGCCGCGCGATTCGTTGTCGAAATTTCATGCCCCGATTTTGTTTTGCTCGAATAAAAAGATAATTTTGTAGTCGGTTAAACCGAAGATTCACTTTTAAACCTTTTATACCTATGTGTAAAGCACTGATTATCGGAGCCGGAGGTGTCGGAACGGTCGTGACCCAGAAGATCGCTGCCAATCCGGTCTTCACGGAGGTGATGCTGGCCAGCCGAACCAAATCCAAATGCGATGCCATTGCCGCGGCCATCGGAGGCAACCGGGTGCAGACCGCCGAGGTCGACGCCGACAACGTGCCGCAGTTGTGCGAACTTTTCCGGGCCTTCAAGCCCGACATCGTGGTCAACGTGGCGCTCCCGTATCAGGATCTGACGATCATGGACGCCTGCCTCGAGTGCGGCTGCAACTACCTCGATACGGCCAACTACGAGCCCAAGGATGAGGCCCATTTCGAGTATTCGTGGCAGTGGGCCTACCAGGATCGCTTCAAGGCTGCCGGCCTGACGGCCATCCTCGGCTGCGGCTTCGACCCGGGCGTGACGGCCATCTTCACGGCCTATGCCGCCAAACACCACTTCGACGAGATCCACTACCTCGATATCGTGGACTGCAACGCCGGTAACCACGGCATGGCCTTCGCCACGAACTTCAACCCCGAGATCAACATCCGCGAGGTGACCCAGAAGGGCCGCTACTATGAGAACGGCCAGTGGGTCGTTACCGAGCCGCACGAGATCCACCGTCCGCTGCACTATCCCGAGATCGGCGAGCGCGAGTCGTACGTCATCTACCACGAGGAGCTCGAGTCGCTGGTGAAGAACTATCCGACGATCAAGCGGGCCCGCTTCTGGATGACCTTCGGCAAGGAGTATCTGACCCACCTGCGCGTGATCCAGGATATCGGCATGGCACGTATCGACCCGATCCTCTACAACGGCGTCGAGATCGTCCCGATCCAGTTCCTCAAGGCGGTGCTTCCCGATCCGAAGTCGCTGGGTGCCAACTACCACGGCCAGACCTCGATCGGATGCCGGATCCGCGGTATCAAGGACGGCAAGGAGCACACCTATTATATCTACAACAACTGTGACCACGAGAAGGCCTACAAGGAGACCGGTACGCAGGCCGTGTCGTTCACGACGGGTGTCCCGGCCGCACTGGGTGCCGCGATGTGGGCCAAGGGGCTGTGGCGCGGAGCCGGCGTCTTCAACGTCGAGGAGTTCGATCCCGATCCGTTCCTGGCCGAGCTCGGTCCGCAGGGGCTGCCCTGGCACGAGCTCTTCGATGTCGACATCGAGGTCTGATCCTTTCCGTAGCGATACGTGGGGGCAATCCGTTGAGGGTTGCCTCTTTTTTGTGGCAGAATTGACGGCCGGAGGGTGTTTTTCGATGGAGGTAGTGCCATAAATGATACATTTTTGTTATATTTGTTAGTCTAATCTTTAATCCAGAGACAAGTATGAAGAAAAAATGGATGTTATGTGGCGTCGGGGCCCTGCTGATGCTGGCGGGTCCCGTGGTTGCGCAGGAGGCGCAACGGCCTGAGAAGAGCGAATTCAATCCCCACTGGTTTCTCCAGATTCAGGGAGGTGTGGGCCATACGGTCGGTGAGGTCGGCTTCGACCAGCTTCTCTCGCCGGCGGCGGCCCTTTCGGCCGGTTATCGCTTTACGCCCATCTGGGGGCTTCGCTTCGGCGTGAGCGGCTGGCAGAGCAAGGGGGCCTGGGTGCAGCCCGAGACGGTCTATTCGTACAACTACCTGCAGGGTAATGTCGACGTGACGCTCGATCTGGCCAACCTCTTCGGGCGTTTCAACCCCCGGCGGACGGTCAATCCCTACCTGTTTGCCGGTGTGGGGCTCAACGGAGCCTTCCGCAACGACGAGGCCAATGCGCTGAACGATGCGGGCTACCGCCTCGAGTACATCTGGTCCGGGAGCCGGGCCTTCGTGGCCGGGCGACTGGGTGTCGGGGTTGACTTCCGTCTTTCGGAGGTGGTTTCGCTGGGCGTCGAGGTGAACTCCAACCTGCTCTCCGACAAGTACAACTCGAAGAAGGCCGGCAACGTCGACTGGCAGTTCAACGCCCTGGCCGGACTGACCTTCCGCTTCGGCAAGTGTGGACGCAAGGCCCCCGCAGCCGTTCCGGCCGCCGTGACGCCGGTGCGGACCGCCCCCGTCGAGGAGGCGCCGGCCGAGACACCGGCCACGAAGCCCGAGACCGTCGAGCAGCAGCCGCAGACGACGCAGCATGTCGAACCGGAGCGTCCGGCCGAGATCCGTCAGGAGCTCTTCTTCCGGATCAATTCGTCGGAGATCCGTTCCTCGGAGCAGCCGAAGATCGACGCACTGGTTGACTTCCTGAAGACCCATCCCGAGGCCCGGGTCGAGGTGACGGGCTACGCCGATGCGGCTACCGGAACGACGGCCATCAACCAGCGCCTCTCCGAGCAGCGTGCCGCACGTGTGGCCGAAGCGCTCCGGAAGGCCGGTATTGCCGCCGAACGGATTCACGCCGAGGGCAAGGGCGACACCGTACAGCCTTTCGCCGAGGTGGAGCGCAACCGCGTGAGCATCTGCATCGCCCGCTGAGCCACCCGCTGGACTGCCCGCTGAACAGCCTGATGCGCTGTTCGCTGAGCTGTCCGTTGAACGCCCGCCGGGCCGCCCGCAGCACTATTCGCTGGACAGTTCGCTGATCCTCCCGCTGAGCCTGTCACTGAGGGGCCCGGCCGCATGAATCCTCTTGGTCCGGGCGCATGAATCCTCTTGACCCGGGCGTATGAACACCACCTTGGCCGGGCGCATGCCGTTTTGCCCGGCTGCATGAACCTGAAGCCACTTTGATCGGATGGTCGTCGGCTCCACACCGACCCCCGACCGACCCCGATTGAAGCCTCCGCCGGTGGACGCCGGCTGCAAATTAGGTATTTCTACTGACCGCAGGAGCGTGCCGATCCGCTATTTTTGCGGGCGGAAACCTCTAAATGATTTGAACATGCAAACCTGCGGAACGACCATCTTCGCCACCCGTTACGACGAACCGTGCGACACCCGTACGGATTACACCCCGTTTTTCAATACCCTGTTGACCCTTGCCAACGACGGCCCGCTCTGCGAGCAGACCGGCGAACGGATCCGGAGCTACGTGATGGACTGGCTGGCACGCCATCCGCTCGATTCGTTCGACCGCTATTCCGACCAGCACTACGTGCGCAGCTACGTGGGACGCTGCCCGCACACGCACTGGGAGGCGATCGTCATGAGCTGGAAGCGGGGTAATACGACCACCATCCACGGCCATCCCGCCTTTGCCGGCTACCACTTTGCCGACGGCGTGTTCCGGGTCGAGCTCTTCGAGAAGCTCTCCGGAGATCGGGTCCGCCGGATCGGCGAGCTGATCGTCGACCATCCCGAGGGGTTCTTCGCCCTCGGTTCTCCCGGACGTTTCGACAACCACCTTCACCGTATCACCTGTCTGAGCGATACGGGCCACAGCCTGCATGTCTATTCGGACGACGCCCTGCAGGGCGTCGTCTACCGCGAAGCCGAGTAAGCGGATCCGGCCGGGTGCGGGCCTCTCTCCGCCCGCCGTCCCGCCGTCTGGAATCTCGCGGTTGCTCCCGTCTGCATCATCCGTCGACTCTCCGCCGCAACTCTCCGCCGCAACTCTCCGCCGCTGCCCGAGTCGCCGCCCAAGTTGCCGCCCGAGTCGCTGCCTGAGTCGCCGTCCGAGTCGCCGCCCGAGCCGCCGCCCGAGCCGTTGCCCGAGTCGCTGCCCGAGCTGCCGCCCTGTCCGCTGCCCGCCGAAGCCGTTGCCGACCGCTACGTATAAATACCTATTTCGGGGAAAAGTTGACCAGCGACGTAGGGTTTTCACGATGAATTTTCTATTTTTGCAACTGCTTTGACCGCATCTGTTGTGCGGGCGGACGAAATCTGCCGGACTGCGGATGACTCAAGGTGTTATCCCCAATTGAAAATCGCTCGATGATTGACTTTCTGAAACTGCCGTCCCCGTGCTACGTCCTCGACGAGACGTTGCTCGACCGGAACCTGGCCCTGATCGACCGCGTACGCCGCGAATCCGGTGCGGAGATCATCGTCGCTCTGAAGGCCTGCGCCATGTGGAGCATCTTCCCCGAACTGGCGCGCCACTCCGACGGAGCCACGGCCTCCTCGGCCGCCGAAGCCCGACTCGTCTACGAAGAGTTCGGCAGTCCGGCCCACACCTATGCCCCCGTCTACACCGACCACAATATCGACGAAATCCTGCGCTGCAGCAGCCACATTACGTTCAATTCCGTGGCGCAGTTCGAACGTTTCGGACAGCGGGCGCTGATCAACGGCCTCTCGTGCGGCCTGAGGATCAACCCCGAGTATTCGCCCGTCGAGACCGATCTCTACAACCCCTGTGTCGCAGGTTCGCGGCTGGGCGTCACGGCCGGGCAGCTGGCCGCTCAGGGCGGTCTGCCCGAGGGGATCGAGGGGCTGCACTTCCACGTGCTGTGCGAGTCGCGTCCCGAACACCTGCGGCTGGCCCTCGAGGCCGTCGAACTGCGCTTCGGCGAGTATCTCGACCGCGTGAAGTGGCTCAACATGGGCGGCGGCCATCTGATGACCCACGTCGACTATGACTGCGAAGATCTGATCGACCTGCTGCGCGCCTTCAAGGAGCGCCACCCGAATCTGCGGCTGATCCTCGAACCGGGCAGCGCCTTCACGTGGCGCACGGGCTATCTGGTCTCGACGGTGGAGGATATCGTCGAGAACGGCGGCGTGCGCACGGCGATGCTCGACGTCTCGTTCGCCTGCCACATGCCCGACTGTCTCGAGATGCCCTACAAGCCGGCCATCGTCGGCGCGCGCGATCCCGAGCCGGGCGAGAAGGGGTGGCGCATGGGCGGCACGAGCTGCCTGGCCGGCGACTTCTACGGCGACTGGGTCTTCGATCATGAACTGAAGGTGGGCGAGCGCATCGTCTTCGAGGACATGATCCACTATACGATGGTCAAGACGACGATGTTCAACGGCGTGCACCACCCGTCGATCGTCATCGTCCACCGCGACGGACGCGTGCAGATCGTCCGCGAATTCGGCTACGAGGATTTCAAGACGCGGATGTCCTGACCCCCCCCGACACGAAAACAAAACGAAAACAAGATACATGGAAAAATTCGAACCTACCTCTTATACGCTCGAATGCGTGGCTACGGGCCGCCAGTTCGAGGATACGGGCTGGATGCTCTCCGACCCGCAGTGCAAGGAGCCGTCGCTGATCCGGGCGCGGTATGCCAAGAAACAGCTCGAGGTGAAGCCCGCCGAGTGGGGGCTCTACCGCTATGCCGACTGGATGCCCGTGCGGCGGATGCTGCAGGGGTCGTCGGCCCCGGTGACCTACCGCAGCAAGGAACTCGCCAAGCACCTCGGCCTGGAGAACCTCTGGATCACCTTCAACGGCTACTATCCGGCCATCGGCGCCACGATGACCACCTGCTCGTTCAAGGAGACGGAGGCCTACTCGGTGTGCGGACGTGCGGCCGAGGATGAGCAGCGCGTGCTGGTGGTCGCATCGGCCGGCAACACGGCCCGCGCCTTCGCCAAGGTCTGCTCGGATAACAACATCAAGCTGCTGCTGTCGGTGCCCTACGACAACATCGGGGCGCTGTGGTTCGAAAAACCGCTGAATCCCTGCGTGAAGCTGATCTCGTGTGCGGCGGGCGGCGACTACTTCGACGCCATCCACCTGAGCGACATCGCCCTGAAGGGCGAAGGGTTCTATGCCGAGGGCGGCGCGAAGAACATCGCCCGCCGCGACGGCATGGCCTGCACGGTGCTGTCGGCCGTGACGACCATCGGCCGCATCCCGGACTACTATTTCCAGGCCGTGGGCAGCGGCACGGGTGCCATTGCCGCCTGGGAAGCCAACCTGCGTCTGATCGAGGACGGCCGCTACGGCAAGAACCTCATGCGGCTGATGGTGTCGCAGAATGCGCCGTTCGTGCCGATGTTCGACGCCTGGCAGGCCTCGTCGCGCAAGATGCTCCACTACGACGACGACAAGGCGCGCCGCGATGCGGAGATCATCGACGCCAAGGTGCTCTCGAACCGCAAGCCCCCCTACAGCCTTTCGGGCGGCCTGTTCGATGCGCTGAAGGCGACCAACGGCGAGATCTTCGCCGTGACGAACGCCATGGCGCGCAAGGCCCGCAAGCTCTTCAAGGAGCTCGAGGGGATCGATATCTACTCGGCGGCGGGCGTGGCGCTGGCGTCGCTGATCAACGCGGTGAACGCCGGCAAGGTCGAGCGCGACGCGACGATCATGCTCAACATCACGGGCGGCGGCGAGGAGCACTTCAAGGAGCACAACGACCTGTGGTATCTCAAACCGAGCCATGTCTTCCCGCTCGAGCCGTCGGTCGACGACGTGGTCTCGAAGGTCGAGGCTCTTTTCCGGTAAAATCAAACCGGCGGGAACCTCTGACAGCGAGCCGCATACGGCACGGAACTGAAAAAGCGACCCTCGGGGCCGCTTTTTTATTTGCCCGAAATGATTACCTTTGTCGCCGGTCGGCGGGGGGCGCAGCAGCCGGACCCCGGGCCGCCGGCCGGAGACAACATGTTTTATTAACCCAAATTTTCAACCATTTATGGAACACATCCAGGTACAGATGACCCCTCGCGGGGCACGCTGGCGGCGCTGGGACCGCAAGGGCTGGTCGGCCTTTGCGAGCATGCACCGCAGTGTGACGATCGGGGTGCTCGCTGTCGGGATGTCGATCCTGCTGCTTGCGACGCAAGAGGCATCCGCACAGACTGCCGACTCGACTGCCGTCCTGAAGACGCTGCAGATCCGCGAAGTCGGGGTCACGGGGAGTCAGACGGCTCCCACGCGCAACGCCCAGTCGCACACTCCGCTTTTCGATCGAAAGGCTCAGGCCGCGGCGCCTGTCCAGACGCTGGAGACCGCCCTGCGCCTCACGCCTTCGGTCGATGTCCGCGAACGCGGCGGAAGGGGAGCGCAGGCCGACATCTACGTACGGGGAGGCTCTTTCGACCAAACCATGATTCTTCTCAACGGCATCGACTTCACGGATGCCCGCACCGGCCACCAGTCGCACGCCCTGCCGGTCGACATCGACTGCATCTCGGGCGTCGAACTCATCGACGGCGTGCCGGGCGTAGGGGCCTACGCCGGGGCGGTCAATATCCGCACGGCGCCGCTGCGTCCGACCTATCTGCGCTTCGAGGGTTCGGGCGGCCAGTACGGCTACGGCTACGGCAACCTCTCGGGGGCGGTCACGTCGGGCCGTTTTTCGGT
Source organism: uncultured Alistipes sp. (assembly GCA_938014215.1). Lineage (GTDB taxonomy): Bacteria > Bacteroidota > Bacteroidia > Bacteroidales > Rikenellaceae > Alistipes. Next base: position 13,251 of record CALLRW010000003.1, read on the forward strand.
GTTCGGGGCGGCCTCGTACCGCCGCAGCGACGGCTACCGCCACAATACCGACTTCTCGAACTGGAACACCTTCGTGCGGGCGACCTGTGACGGCGGCCGGGCCGGATTCTTCGACCTCCAGGCCGGATGGCAGGACCGTGATTTCGGTTCGAACGGCTTCTACGCCGCCTACAATCCCGATCAGTGGGAGCATACCTCGACGGCCCTGGCCTCGCTGCGCTGGACGCGGAGCGTGGGGCGCTTTTCGCTGGGCGCGGCCGTAAGCTACCGCAAGAACTTCGACCGTTACGACTGGAAGCGCGGCACGGCCCTGAACCGCCATAATACGGACAACGCCGGCGGCAAACTCTGGGCCGACTGCAACTGGGCGTGGGGTACGACGACCGTGGGCGGCGACTGGGCCTTCAACCACATCTACAGTACGAATCTGGGCGAGCCGCTGTCGGTTCCCCACGGCCACTACACGCGCGCCAAGGCCCGCCATACGGGCAACGTCTGGGTGCGTCACGCCCGGTCGTGGCGGCGTTTCGACGTGGCGCTGTCGGGCGGTGCGAGCCTGACGCCCTACGGAACGTCGGCGCTGTGGAGCGTTGCCGGTGGGTACAACCCGGTTGAGGGGCTCCGTCTCGAGGCGGGGGCGTGGCAGTCGATGCGGCTGCCGACCTTCACGGACCTCTACTACTCTTCGCCGGCGCAGATCAACAACCTCGACCTGACACCCGAACACGCCGTGACGTTCCGCCTCGGCGCCAGCTACACGCGCGGCAACTGGAACGTCGGCCTGCAGAGCTACTACCGCCTCGGGCGCGACATCATCGACTGGGTCTGGTACGAGGATTCGCCCGAGAGCCCCGAGGCGTGGCGCGGGAAGTGGCACTCCGAACAGTCGAGCAGGCTCAACACGTTCGGGCTGGAGCTGTCGGGCGGTTATGCCGTCACGGAGGGCTTCCTGCGGCGCGTGACGCTTTTGTACGGCTACATCTCGAACGACCGCAACGCCGACATCATCGCCAAGAGCGCCATGGACTTCATGCGCCACAAGGCGGCCGTGGCCGTCGAGGTGCACTTCCTGCGGCGGATGTCGCTGGCGCTGACCGGTTCGGTCTACGACCGCAACGGCAGCTATACGGCCTATCCCGAGCCGGGAAAGGCCTCGGTGACCGAGGTGCGCGACTACAAGCCCTACTTCCTGCTGGACGGCCGTCTGACGTGGGAGAAGGGGTGGTGCCGCCTCTATGTCGACGCTTCGAACCTGACCGATACGCGCTACTGCGATCTGGGCGGCATTCCGCTGCCGGGCCTGTGGTGCACGGCGGGCGTGGTGCTGACCTTCGGCAAATGACGCACCTTCGGTAAACGACGCGGCGGTGCGGCGCGAAGGCTCTCCGGGGGGAGCATCCCCGAAGGACCTCGCAGGCCGCCTCCGTCTCCGGCTGCATGCTTCGGGCCGTTCGCCTTCGGGCGGACGGCCCTTTCTGTTTTTCGGCGGAACGCATTGTTTTGCTATGCTTTTATCGGAAAAATCCCGAAAAATTCGTATATTTGAAGCATAAGAACCCTAAATGCACAAATTTATGCAGAAACGTATCGTGGAGTGCGTTCCCAACTTCAGCGAGGGACGCGACAAAGAGGTGATTCGGCAAATCGTGGAGGCCATCGAATCGGCCGCCGAGGTCAAGGTGCTCGACGTCGACCCGGGCGAGGCGACCAACCGTACGGTGGTGACCTTCGTCGGGAGTCCCGAGGCGGTGGTCGAGGCGGCCTTCGCCGGTGTGAAGCGGGCCGCCGAACGGATCGACATGCGCCACCACAAGGGGGCTCACCCCCGTATGGGCGCGACGGATGTCCTGCCGCTGATCCCCATTGCGGGCATCACGCTTGAGGAGTGTGCCGCCCTGTCGCGGGAGCTGGCCCGGCGCATCGCCGACGAACTGCGCATCCCGACCTACTGCTACGAAGCGGCGGCCTTCCGCCCCGAGCGGAAGAATCTGGCCGTCTGCCGCGCCGGCGAGTACGAGGCGCTGCCCGAGAAGCTGGCCCACGAGGAGACGGCTCCCGATTTCGGGGCGCGCCCCTACGACGAGGAGGTGGCCCGCACGGGTGCCACGACCGTCGGGGCGCGCGACTTCCTGATCGCCGTGAACTTCAACCTCAATACGACCTCCACGCGGCGTGCCAACGCCATCGCCTTCGACGTGCGCGAAAAGGGGCGCCCGGTGCGTGAGGGGAACCCCATCACGGGAAAGGTGGTGAAGGATGCCAACGGCAATCCCGTCATGCAGCCCGGTACGCTGAAGGCCACGAAGGCCATCGGCTGGTTCATCGAGGAGTACGGCATCGCCCAGGTCTCGATGAACATCACCGACATCTCCGTCACGCCGCTGCACGTGGCCTTCGACGAGGTGTGCCGCAAGGCCGATGCCCGCGGCGTGCGCGTCACGGGTACGGAGATCGTGGGGCTGGTTCCGAAGCGGGCCCTCATCGAGGCGGGCAAGTACTTCCTGCGCAAGCAGCACCGTTCGGTGGGTATCGCCGAGGAGGAGATCGTCCGGCTGGCCGTCAAGTCGATGGGGCTCGACGACCTGAAGCCCTTCAAGCCCGAGGAGAAGGTGATCGAATACCTGCTCGAGGCCGAGGACCGCAAAAAGCGGCTGATCGACATGACGTGCAAGGGCTTTGCCGAGGAGACGGCCAGCGAATCGCCGGCTCCGGGCGGCGGCTCGATTTCGGCCTACATGGGGGCGCTGGGTGCGGCGCTGGGCACGATGGTGGCCAACCTTTCGTCGCACAAACCCGGCTGGGACGACCGCTGGGAGGAGTTCTCTGACTGGGCCGAGAAGGGACAGGTGGTGATGCAGGAGCTGCTGCACCTGGTGGATGAGGATACGGCGGCCTTCAACCGCATCATGGCGGTCTTCGCCATGCCGAAGTCGACCGACGAGGAGAAGGCGGCCCGCAGCGCCGCGCTGCAGGAGGCGACGCTCTACGCCACGGAGGTGCCGCTGCGTACGATGCGGGCCTCGCTGGCGGTCTTCCCGATCGTGCGGGCGATGGCCGCCGAGGGCAACCCTAATTCGGTGTCGGATGCCGGCGTCGGGGCACTGGCTGCCCGGAGTGCCGTCTACGGAGCGCGTCTCAACGTGCGGATCAACGCCGCCGGGCTGAAGGACCGCACGAAGGCTGCGGCACTGGTGGCCGAGGCCGATGCGATTGCCGCCGAGGCCGAGCGGCTCGAGAAGGAGGTGATCGAGATCGTCGAGCAGAAGATCGGATAACGGGCGGCCGGACGGGGAGCGTCGAGCCATTTCCGGGCGGCCGAACGGGAGCGTCGAGCCATTTCCGGGCGGCCGAACGGGAGCGTCGAGCCATTTCCGGGCGGCCGAACGGGGAGTTGGAACGTTACCGGGCGCACAGAATGACTGAACGGGCCGTCGGGCCATTACCGGGCGCGTCGAACGACTGAACGGGCCGTCGGGTCGTTATCCGGCACTCCGGGCAGCCGAATGATCGAGGATCCGGGAGCCGGGGAGCGGGTGAAGCCGTTCCGGAGGGCCGCTGAAAAAACAGAAAAAAACAACGCAAAAACGATAGAACCGATATGACACTGGAAGAGTTTCAGAATGACATTCGCGCGGGAATTCCGGACCGGTTGCCCGCCGCGAAACCCTATGACAAACAGATCAACCATGCGCCCAAGCGCAAGGATATCCTCACGGAAGAGGAAAAGGTGCTGGCGCTGAAGAACGCCCTGCGCTACTTCCCGGCCAAACACCACGCCGTGCTGGCCCGGGAGTTTGCCGAGGAGCTGCGCAAGTACGGCCGTATCTACATGTACCGCCTGCGTCCCGACTACGAGATGTATGCGCGTCCGATCGATCAGTATCCGGCCCGCTGCCGTCAGGCCGCGGCCATCATGCTGATGATCCAGAACAACCTCGATCCGCGCGTGGCGCAGCATCCCCACGAGCTGATCACCTACGGCGGCAACGGCGCCGTCTTCCAGAACTGGGCGCAGTACCGGCTGACGATGAAGTACCTCTCGGAGATGACCGACCACCAGACGCTGGTCATGTATTCGGGCCACCCGCTGGGGTTGTTCCCGTCGCATCCCGACGCTCCGCGCGTGGTGGTGACCAACGGCATGGTGATCCCCAACTACTCGAAACCCGACGACTGGGAGCGGATGAATGCCATGGGCGTCTCGCAGTACGGACAGATGACCGCCGGCTCCTATATGTATATCGGTCCGCAGGGCATCGTCCACGGTACGACGATCACGGTGATGAACGCCGCGCGCAAGCGTTTCGCCCCGGGGCAGACCGATGCCCGCGGCATGCTCTTCGTCTCGTCGGGTCTGGGCGGCATGTCGGGAGCCCAGCCCAAGGCGGGCAACATCTCGAAGGTGGTTTCGGTGATCGCCGAGATCAACCCCAAGGCGGCGCAGAAGCGTTACGAACAGGGGTGGGTCGACGAGCTGCACGATTCGCTCGACGAACTGATCCCGCGCATCCGGCAGGCCGTACATGACAAGGAGGTGGTCTCGATGGCCTACGTGGGCAATATCGTCGATCTGTGGGAGCGGCTCGCCGCCGAGGATATCCGCGTCGACCTGGGTTCGGACCAGACCTCGCTGCACAATCCCTGGGCCGGCGGCTACTATCCCGTCGGACTGAGCTACGAGGCCTCGAACAAGATGATGGCCGAGGAGCCGGTGCGCTTCCGCGAGTGCGTGCAGGAGTCGCTGCGCCGCCAGGTCGATGCCATCAACAAGCTGGCCGACCGCGGCATGTACTTCTTCGACTACGGCAACGCCTTCCTGCTGGAGGCTTCGCGTGCCGGCGCCGCCGTCATGGGCAGCGAGGGGCGCTTCCGTTACCCCTCCTACGTGCAGGACATCATGGGTCCGATGTTCTTTGACTACGGATTCGGCCCCTTCCGCTGGGTCTGCACCTCGGGTCGCGAGGAGGATCTGGCCATGACCGACCGGCTGGCTACGGAGGTGCTGGAGGAGATCCGCATGTCGGCTTCGGAGGATATCCTTGGCCAGCTGGACGATAACATCCACTGGATCCGCGAGGCGGGCCGCAACCATCTGGTCGTCGGGTCGCAGGCGCGCATCCTCTATGCCGACTGCGAGGGGCGCACGCGGATCGCACTGGCCTTCAACCGGGCCATTGCCGACGGACGGATCTCGGCACCGGTGGTGCTGGGCCGCGACCACCACGACGTCTCGGGCACCGACTCGCCCTACCGCGAGACGGCCAACATCTACGACGGTTCGAACCGCACGGCCGACATGGCGGTGCAGAACGTTATCGGCGACTCGTTCCGCGGCGCCACGTGGGTCTCGATCCACAACGGCGGCGGAGTCGGCTGGGGCGAGGTGATCAACGGCGGCTTCGGCATGGTGATCGACGGTTCGCAGGAGGCCGAGCGGCGGATCCGCGAGATGCTCTTCTGGGACGTCAACAACGGCATCGCCCGCCGCAGCTGGGCCCGCAACGAGGGGGCTCAGGCCGCCATCCGCCGCCAGATGGAGCGTACGCCCGAACTGCGGGTGACGATGCCCAACGCAGCCGACGACGAACTCGTGCGCAAGGCTCTCAATGCAAATGAATAAACCGTGAACAAACCTTAAAACCGATCCTATCAACCATGGAATGCCACCATATCTCGGCGGAGCGTCTGACCATTGACCGCGTCCGCGAAATCCTCGAACGCCATCTTCCCATCGACCTGAGCGACGACGCACGCCGCCGCATCATCCGCTGCCGCGAATACCTCGACCGCAAGATGGAGAACCCCGAACGGCCGATCTACGGCATCACGACCGGATTCGGCTCGCTGTGCGACATCTCGGTGGGCCGCGACGACCTGGCGCGTCTGCAGCGCAACCTGGTCATGTCGCACGCCTGCGGCACGGGCGAACGCGTCCCCTCGGAGATCGTCCGCCTGATCCTGCTGCTCAAGATCCAGTCGCTGTCGTACGGCTATTCGGGCGTGCAGCTGGCGACGGTCGAGCGGCTCGTCGACTTCTTCAACCACGACATCCTGCCGGTCATCTACCAGCAGGGTTCGCTCGGTGCGTCGGGCGACCTGGCGCCGCTGGCCCACATGAGCCTGCCGCTGCTCGGATTGGGCGAGGTGGAGTACAAGGGTGCGGTGCGCCCGGCCGGCGAGGTGCTCGAGGAGATGGGCTGGAAACCCATCGAGCTGCAGTCGAAGGAGGGTCTGGCACTGCTGAACGGCACGCAGTTCATGAGTGCCTTCGGCGTGCGGTCGGTGATCGCCGCGCGTCGGCTCAGTGAGTGGGCCGACTGCATCGGCGCCCTTTCGCTGGATGCCTTCGACGGCCGTATCGAGCCCTTCTGCGACGAGGTGCACGTGATCCGCGCCCACAAGGGACAGCTGACCACGGCCCGCGCCATCCGCAAGTGGCTCGAGGGGAGCGAACTGATCGCCCGCCCGAAGAAACACGTGCAGGATCCCTACTCGTTCCGTTGCATTCCGCAGGTCCACGGTGCCTCGAAGGATACGATCGACTACGTGGCCGGCGTGCTCGAGACCGAGATCAACTCCCCGACGGACAACCCGACGGTCTTCCCCGAGGAGGATATGGTCGTGTCGGCCGGCAACTTCCACGGACAGCCCATTGCCCTGGCGATGGATTTCCTGGCCATAGCGCTGGCCGAGCTGGGCAACATCTCCGAGCGGCGCATCTATCAGCTGATCTCCGGCTCGCGTGAACTGCCGAAGTTCCTCGTCGCGAAGCCGGGCCTGAACAGCGGCTTCATGATCCCGCAGTACACGGCCGCCTCGGTCGTCAGCCAGTCGAAGGGGCTCTGCATGCCGGCATCGGTTGATTCGATCCCCTCGTCGCAGGGGCAGGAGGACCATGTCAGCATGGGTTCGAACGCCGCGACGAAGCTCTGGCGCGTGGTCGGCAACACGGAACGGGTGCTGGCCATCGAACTCTTCAACGCCGCGCAGGCCATCGAGTTCCGCCGTCCGGCCCACACGTCGCCGGCCCTCGAGGCGTTGCTGGCCGACTACCGCAAGCGCGTCCCGTTCATCGACAACGACGAGGTGATGTACACCCACATTGCCGATTCGGTGCAATTCCTGCGTGAGCGATGAGGCTGCTGATCAAGAATATCGGCCGCATCGTCGGGCTGCTTCCAGCCGGACAGCTGCGGGTCGGCGGAGCGGAGATGGACCGCCTCGGGACGCTGGCCGATGGCTGGCTGCTGGTTGACGGCGAACGGATCGCCGCCTGCGGCGAGATGGCCTCGCTCGACGGGGTGACGGCCGATGAAGTGGTAGACGCCGAAGGCGGAATGCTCTTTCCGTCGTTCTGCGATTCGCACACCCATCTGGTCTATGCCGGAAGCCGCGAACAGGAGTTTCTCGACAAGATCCACGGCCTCTCCTACGAGGAGATCGCGCGACGGGGCGGGGGGATTCTCAACTCCGCCGACCGCCTGCACGAGACCTCCGAGGAGGAACTCTACCGGGAGGCCATGGAGCGCATCGAGGAGATTACGGCCATGGGTACGGGCTGCGTCGAGATCAAGAGCGGCTACGGCCTCTCGACCGAGGACGAGCTGAAGATGCTGCGCGTCATCCGTCGCATCCGCGAAACGACGCCGCTCGAGGTGCGTGCCACGTTCCTCGGGGCGCACGCCGTGGCGCGGGCCTACCGCGGCCGGCAGTCGGAGTATGTCGATCTGGTCTGCCGCGAGATGATCCCCGCCGTGGCCCGCGAGGGGCTGGCCGACTTCATCGACGTCTTCTGCGACGAGGGGTTCTTCACGGTCGACGAGACGCGGCGCATGCTCGAGGTCGGGCGTCGCTACGGGCTGCGGCCCAAGATCCACGCCAACGAACTGGCCGTTTCGGGCGGTGTCGAGGTGGGGGTTGCCTGCGGGGCCCTGTCGGTCGACCATCTCGAGCGGATGGGTGCGGCCCAGATCGAGGCGCTGCGCGGGTCGGAGACGATGCCCACGATGCTGCCCGGTGCGGCCTTCTTCCTCGGGATGAGCTATCCGCCGGCCCGCGAGATGATTGCCGCCGGACTGGCCGTGGCACTGGCGTCGGACTACAACCCCGGCTCGTCGCCCTCGGGCAACATGCGCATGGTGATGTCGCTGGCCTCGTTCCGCATGAAGATGACCCCTTCGGAGGCGATCCACGCCGCAACGATCAACGGTGCCTGCGCCATGGGGCTGAGCTCCGATTTCGGAAGCATCACCCCGGGCAAGGTGGCCAACTTCTTCCTCACGCGGCCGATGCCCTCCGTCGAGTTCTTCACCTACGCCTACCAGACACCGCTGATCCGCCGGATCTACCTCCGCGGACGGCTGGTCAAGCAGCTTGCATAGGCTGCCCCGTGGGGCGGTTTCGGGACCCTCCCGTTGTTAAATCCAGATCCGTACATGATCCGATTCCGGTCGGTGCATGTACGGATCTTTGTTTGCGAAGTGCCGCTCCAGGCCCCTCCGGAACCCCTTCAGCCTGCGAAATTCCTCATGGAGAGGGCGCGACATACTATCGGCCGGGAAAATCCGTTTCTATCAATGAAGAATCGGCAATCCGTTGGATCGGCCGCACGATGTCTCCGGGTTCTGAGTCCGGGGAGGCCCCGCCTCTCCGCAAGGAGCGTGTGGACGGGCTGCGGCGACCGAAAAATGGTGCCAGAATTGCAGCAAGTGAAGTATGAACTTTTTAATGTGTGTAATGGCTCTGCTTCTGGCAGGTTCCGGAGCGAGCCCTCAAAATCGAACCATGAAACCGTTGAATTCCGAAGAGAAACGGGTGATCCTTCAGAAGGGCACCGAGGCCCCCTTCACGGGGCGATTCTACAACCACAAGGTCGCCGGCACCTACATCTGCCGTCAGTGCGGCGCTCCGCTCTACCGATCAACCGACAAGTTTGATTCGGGGTGCGGCTGGCCGAGTTTCGACGACGAGATCCCGGGAGCCGTGAAGCGTTCGCCCGATCCCGACGGCCGGCGGACCGAGATCACCTGTGCCCGCTGCGGCGGCCACCTCGGCCACGTCTTCCTCGGCGAACGGCTCACCCCGAAAAACACCCGCCATTGCGTCAACTCCCTTTCGCTGGAGTTCGTCCCGGCCGGCGAGGATACGGAGTCTGCGGCGTCCGGAACGGCGGCTCCTGCTGCCGGTTCGACGGCCTCGAATGCCGCCGCAACTGCTCCCGCCTCCACGTCCGCAGCGGCCGGATCCCGCGACGAGAAACGGCTGGAGGTCGATACGGCGATTTTTGCGGGCGGTTGCTTCTGGGGGGTGGAGTACATGCTCCGCAAGCAGCCCGGCGTGCGCAATGTCGAGGCGGGCTATACGGGCGGGAAGCTTGAGAACCCGACCTACGAGGAGGTCTGCTCCCACCGTACGGGTCATGCCGAGGCGGTTCGCGTGACGTTCGACCCGCAGCAGGTCTCCTACGAGACGCTGGCGCGGCTCTTCTTCGAGATCCACGATCCGACGCAGCTCAACGGTCAGGGACCCGACATCGGCGACCAGTACCGTTCGGAGATTTTCTACCGCACCCCCGAGCAGCGGCGCATTGCCGAACAGCTGATTGCCCGCCTGCAGGCAAAGGGGTACCGGGTCGTGACGCGTGTAACGCCGGCCTCGACCTTCTGGCCGGCCGAGGACTACCACCAGCGTTATTACGAGCGCAAGGGGACGTTGCCCTATTGCCACGCCTATACGAAACGTTTCTGATCGTCCGGTGCACCGTGTGGACCGCCGGCCGGTAGCCGGAAAAAGGGCACCGGGGCGGTTCTGGCGGTAAAAATCCCGGTACCGAGCGCGAAATGGAGGCAAAATGCTTATTTTTGCCTCCTCTTTTTTTGGATATGAATCGTCTGAAAGGTATTCTTTGGGCCGCCTTGTCCTCCTCGACCTTCGGGCTTGCACCGCTCTTTACGCTCTTGCTGCTCGGTGCCGGCTACACGTCGTTCGAGGTGCTGACCTACCGTTGGGGAATAGCCACGCTCTGCCTGATCGCATACGGACTCCTTGCCGGCCGCAATTTCCGGCTCTCACGACCCGAACTCCGTACCGTTTTCAGTCTGAGTCTGTTCCGGGCCGCCACCTCCTGGTGTCTGGTCATCGCCTACCAGAATCTCGCCAGCGGGGTGGCCTCGACCATCCACTTCATGTATCCGCTGGCCGTGGCGCTGGCCATGATCGTCCTCTTCCGCGAGCGGGCTGCCGCGGGGACCTTCGTGGCCGTGGGGCTCTCGATCGTCGGCGCCGTACTGCTTTCGCTCGGAAACGGAGGCTTCGTGCGCGGCAATACCGCATGGGGACTTCTGACCTCGATCCTTTCGGTGATCACCTACGGCGGCTATATCGTCGGGGTGCGCCGCAGCCGGGCTGTCGGGATCGACTCCATCGTGCTGACCTGCTACGTCATGGGGTTCGGGGCGCTGTTTTTCCTCATCGGCGGATGGTGCACCGGGGGCGTGCGCCTCGAAACCGATCCGAAGATCTGGCTCTATATCCTCGGTCTGGCCCTCCCGGCCACGGCCATCTCGAACATGGCCCTCGTCATGGCCATCAAACGCATTGGACCGACCCTCAGCTCGATTCTCGGCGCCCTGGAGCCCTTTACCGCCGTGGTGATCGGCATTCTGGTCTTCGGCGAACCCTTCACCCTGCAGGGAGCCGTCGGTATCGTGCTGATCGTCGCTGCCGTGACGCTTGTGGTGCTCGGTGGTCGCCGTCGGGCGTGAGCAATCTGCCGGGATGCTTCCGACGGAGAAAATCCCGCTGTCGTTTCATCGACGGCGGGATTTTTCATTTTCGGGGGTGCCGAATCGTCGGAGGACCGGGCGGAGCTACTTGCCGCGGGGCGAAGCCGGCCGGAGATCGGGGAGCCAGGCGGCGATGATTCCGAGCAGCGGCAGGAAGGCGCTGATGCGGAAGACCTCCTCGATACCCGTCCGGTCGGCGAGCCACCCGAAGAAGGCCGACCCGATGCCTCCGAGCCCGAACATCAGTCCGAAGAAGATGCCCGAGATCATCCCGACCTTGTCGGGCATCAGGTCGGTGGCGTAGACCAGAATGGCCGAGAATGCCGAGGCGATGATCAGCCCGACGAGCACCGCCATCGTGATCGTCCAGAAGAGGTTGAGGTGGGGCAGGGCCAGTGCGAACGGCGCGGCGCCGAAGATCGAGAAGAGGATGACGTACTTGCGTCCGTAGCGGTCTCCGAGGAATCCGCCCAGGAGCGTTCCGGTGGCGAATGCGGCCAGGAAGGCGAACAGACACAGCTGCGACTGCTGGACCGAGACGCCGAACTTCTCGATCAGGAAGAAGGTGAAGTAGCTCGTCATGCACGACGTGTAGAAGTACTTCGAGAAGATCATGAAGATGAGAATCCCCATCGCCTGCCGGATCTTCCGCCGCGGAAGCGGACAGGGGACGATCCGCCGGTTGCGCAGCGGGGCATTGGCACCGGTGAGCATCAGCGTGTACCAGTTCCCGACCCGTACGAGCAGCAGGGCAGCCAGCAGGGCCGCCGCGGCAAACCATCCCACGGCATGCTGGCCGTAGGGGAGGACGATCAGTGCCGCGAGCAGCGGACCGACCGCGGCGCCGCCGTTGCCGCCGACCTGGAAGATCGACTGAGCGAGGCTTTTGCGGCCGCCCGATGCGAGTTGTGCGACGCGCGACGCCTCGGGATGGAAGACCGACGATCCGCCGCCGATCAGGGCGACGGTCAGCAGGATCGCGAGGAATCCCGACGTGAAGGCCAGCGCCACGAGCCCCGCCAGCGAGAGACACATTCCCAGTGAGAGCGAGTAGGGTTGGGGATGGCGGTCGGCATAGAGCCCCACGAAGGGCTGGAAGATTGACGAGGTGATCTGGAAGACGAGCGTGATGAGTCCGATCTGGACGAACGTGAAGCCGAAATTCTCCTTGAAAATCGGGTACATGGCCGGGATGACCGACTGAATCATGTCGTTGAGCAGGTGGCAGAATCCGATGGTGAAGAGGATCGGGAAGGTCGTCTTCGCCTGGATCGTCGGGTGTCCCTTGAGCAGGTCGAGCAGGTGTTTCATGGTGTGAGCGGATCGGTTTTCGGAGTTTGCGTCCGACAAATCCGGACTGTAACGGGTAGATCCGGGTTGCAAAAATAGGAATTTTTACCGGGATCGGAACGCAAAAACAGAGCCCGGCCGATCATCCGCCCGGCGCATCTGCCCGGATCCCCCCCCTCCGGCGCATCTGCCCGGATTATCTGCTCGGCGCATCACCCCCCCCCGGATCATCCGCCCGGCGCATGTGCCCGGCCTGCCGCGGGTGCTACTTGCTGGCGCGGTAGGCCGAGGGGGTCATACCGATATGTTGCTTGAAATACTTGCCGAAGAACGACTGATTGGGGAAGTGAAGATAGTAGGCGACCTCCTGGATGTTCATCGACGAGTACTTCAGCAGGTTTTTGGCCTCGAGCACGACATAATCGTCGATCCACTGGGTGGCGGTGCGTCCGGTGGTGGTGCGCAGCAGTGTGGTGAGATACTTCGGGGTGAGGTGGAGCCGTTCGGCGTAGAATCCCACCGATCGTTCCTGCATGTAGTTGTGCGACAGCTCCTCGATGAAGGCGTTGAAGTAGGCCGTGTGGCGGGGCAGAGAGGGGGTCTCCTTGCGGGTCTTCATCCGGTCGTCGATGACCCGGCTGATGCGGTAGGCCACGGCCCGGAAGAGCGAGTACATGATTTCGGCCGAGAAGGGGTCTTCGCGGCCGCTGCGGCCTTCGGTGAAGATCTCCTCGAGCGTATGGTTGATGGAGCTCCACTCCGAGTCGTCGAGCTGCAGGCAGGGGGTTGTCCGGACCTCCATGAACAGATGCAGGAGCTGTTTCTGATCGAGGTGGACGCGGTTGACGAACTCCTCCTCGCAGAGGATGAAGTGTACGGCGGCGTCCTGTTCGGATTCGATCTGCACGATGCTTCCGGGCGGGCAGACGAACATCGAGCGGGGGTTGATGACATGGTGCTCCAGATCGGAAGAGATCGAAATCGAACCTTTGGAGCAAAACAGGACGCCCAGGGCATTGATTCGGGTCGGAAAGCGGAACAGTTTCATGGCGGACTCGTTTTCGAGGGTCTCCCTACGCCCCAGAATGCAGCCGTCGTAATAGAGGTCCGAGGCCTGGGGCGGATAGATTTCCACCAGGGAGGCCAGGGATATGCTCAAAATCTCCTTTTCGTTCATTTTCCGGATCGTTTTACGGGACAAATATAGCTATTTATCCGGTAACTTTCGCTGAAAAGTACGAAATAAAACCTTTGGATCAATTCCTCCGACGGAGAGGCCTTTTCCAATGGATCCGAAAAGGTTTCCTTTGCAGCGGAAACCAAGTGAAAAATTTTTGCGATATGAAACGTGCGATTCTAGGGGCCGTGCTGCTGTTGGCAACCGGCTGCTCATCATCCGGAAATTCCGCCTCTACGGAGCCGTTGCGGGTTTCGACGCTCGTTGTCGAGCCCCGGACGGATATCAATGCCGGTGTCTACGTCGGGGTGATCGAGGAGGAGAACTCCGCGGCGCTCAGCTTTCCGGTTGCCGGGACGGTCACCCGTCTCACCTGCGACGAGGGCGAGCGGGTGACGCGGGGCGAACTGCTGGCCGAACTCGACCCGACGGCGGCCCGTCAGACCTGGGAGGCGGCCCGGGCCGCGCTCGAACAGGCCCGCGACGCCTCGTCGCGTCTGCAGCAGCTCTACGATGCGAAGAGCCTGCCCGAGATCCAGTGGATCGAGGCCCAGACCCGTCTGCGTCAGGCCGAGTCGGCCTGCGAAATTGCCGCCAAGAATCTCAACGACTGCAAACTCTACGCGCCGTTCAGCGGGGTCGTGGGGCAGAAGCGGGCATCGGTCGGCGAGACGGCCGTGCCGGCCGTACCGGTGCTGACGCTGCTGGAGATCGACCGGGTCAAGGTGCGCTTTTCGGTTCCCGAGCAGGAGATCGCCCGCATCACGCGTGACAGCCGCGTGCGGGTGACGGTTCCGGCACTGGGCGATTCGCTCTTCGTGGCCGGAAGTCCCGAGAAGGGGGCCGTGGCCAACCCTTCGGCCCACACCTACGACGTGCGGGCCGGCGTGGCGAACCGCCGTGGCGAGTTGCTTCCGGGAATGGTCTGCCGCGTGCAGGTGATGCCGGCCGGGGCGGTCGAGGAGATTGCCGTGCCGGTGCGGGCCGTCCAGCAGGCGGGCGACGGCAGCCGTTATGTCTGGCGGGTCGAGGGTGATTCGGTCGTGCGGGCCGATGTGCGCACGGGGCGCTTCGTCGAGAACGGCGTCGTGATCGAACAGGGGCTCCGCGCCGGTGACCGCATCGTCATCGACGGCATGCAGAAGATCGGTCAGGGTTCCAAAGTCACGCTGCAATGAAAAGCTCGAACAACTTCATCGCCTGGTCGATGCGCAATTTCCGCATCACCTTCCTCATCATCGGATGCCTCTTCCTCTTCGGCATCTACGCTCTGGTGCACATTCCGAAGCAGGAGTTTCCCGAGTACACGATCCGTCAGGGGGTAGTCGTGGCGCTCTATCCCGGGGCGACGACCGAGGAGGTCGAGGAACAGGTGGCCCGGCCCCTCGAGCAGTTTCTGATGACCTACCGCGAGGTCAAGCGGCACAAGACCACCTCCACGTCGCAGAACGGCATGTGCTACGTGATGGTCGAACTCAACGACGACGTCAACAACAAGGACGAGGTCTGGTCGAAGATCAAACACGGACTGACGACGTTCAAGGCGCAGCTTCCGGCCGGGGTTGTGGCACTGGTGGCCAACGACGACTTCGGCGACACCTCGGCGCTGCTCATCACGCTGGAGTCCGACACGCGCTCCTACCGCGAGCTGAAGGGCTACATGGACGATCTGAGCGACCGTCTGCGCCGCATCGAGTCGGTTTCGAACGTGCGGCCCTACGGCGTGCAGCAGGAGCAGATCTCGGTCTACGTCGACCGGGAGCGGCTGGCGGCTTACGGCATCGGCGAGAAGGTGCTCTCGACGGCACTGGCCGCACAGGGGCTCACCCCGCTGGGCGGATCGATCGACAATGCCGAGACCGAGACGCCGATCCACATCTCGCCCTCGCTGGCTACGGAGCAGGAGGTGGCCGACCAGATCATCTGGAGCGACCCCGAAGGGCATGTTCTCCGCGTAGGGGACGTGGCGCGCGTCGTGCGCGAATACGACACGCCGGACAGCTATATCCTCAACAACGGCCACCGCTGCGTGCTGCTGTCGATGGAGATGCAGGCCGGTAACAACATCGTCGAGTATGGCGAAGAGGTCGACGAGGTGCTCCACCGCTTCATCGCGGAGGAGCTTCCGTCGGACGTCAGCGTGCAGCGCATTGCCGACCAGGCGAAGGTCGTCGGCGATTCGGTCCACTCGTTCCTGCGCGACCTCTTCATCTCGATGGCCATCATCATCGCCGTGATGATGATCCTCTTTCCGTTCCGTTCGGCGCTCGTGGCAGCCATCACCATCCCGTTGTCGACCTTCATTTCGGTCGGGGTGATGTACCTCTGCGGCATCCCGCTCAATACGGTGACCCTGGCGGCGCTGATCGTCGTGCTGGGCATGATCGTCGACAACTCGATCGTCGTCATCGACGGCTATCTCGACTACCTCGGCCGGGGCTACTCGCGCTGGTACGCCGCCGTCGAGAGCGCCCGCGAGTTCTTCCCGTCGCTGCTGCTGGCCACGGTCTGCATCTGCATGATCTTCTACCCGCTGCTCTTCACCATGACGGGCATGTTCCGCGACTTCCTGAACTTCTTCCCGTGGACGATTACGATCAACCTGATGGTCTCGCTGCTGCTGGCCGTCGTGGTGATCCCCTTCCTCGAGGTGCTGATCATCCCCGTCGTGCAGCCCCGCAAGGAGGGTCATGTCTCGCTTACGGACCGCGTGCAGCATCTCTATCGCCGCGTGCTGGCGTGGACCTTCCGCCACGGATGGCTCACCATCTCGATGGGTATCGCCTCGGTGGTAATCGCCCTGGCGATCGTTCCGCTGCTCAAGTTCCGCATGGTGCCCTTTGCCGACCGCGACCAGTTTGCCGTCGAGATCTACCTGCGGGAGGATACGCCGCTCGACCGCACGGCGGCCGTGGCCGATTCGCTCTACCGCGTGCTGCGGGCCGACGAGCGGGTGAAGTCCGTCACGTCGTTCGTCGGCTGCTCGTCGCCGCGTTTCCAGATGAGCTACGCCCCGCAGATGGCCGGCAAGAACTACGCGCAGTTCATCGTCAACACCGCCTCGGTCGAGGCCACCGAGCAGCTGCTCGACGCGTATGCCGACACGTGGGCCGACCGCTTCCCGGAGGCCTACGTCAAGTTCAAGCAGCTGGATTACCAGAATGTTCCCTCGCTTGAATTCCGCTTCTACGGCGATGATCTCGATTCGCTGCACGTGGCGGCCGACCGGCTGATGGCGCGCATGCGGCAGATGCCGGGGCTGCAGTGGATCCACTCCGACTACGAGGATCCGCGGGCGATTGCCGAGGTGACGCTCGATCCGGTGACGGCCTCGCAGCTGGGCGTCACCCGCACGATGACGGCAGCCAATCTGGCCCTGGCGGCGGGCGACGTCGCGGTGGGCAACATCTGGGAGGGGGACTACAAGGTGCCTGTCGTGCTGAAGAACGACCCGCGCCGGAGCGAACGCTCGCTGTCGGATGTGGGCGATACGTACGTGTCGTCGCTCGTGCCGGGTGTGAGCATGCCGCTGCGGCAGATCGCGACGGTGGCGCCGCGCTGGAGCGAGACGAAGATCGTCCATCGCAACGGCATGCGCTGCATCACCGTTTCGGCCGATCTCAAGCGGGGCGAGAATGCCGTGCGCCATACGTCGGAGATCCGCCGCGTGATCGACCGCGAACTGGAGATCCCGGCGGGTGTAACGCCGGAGATCGGCGGTGCCCACGAGTTCGATGCCGAGACCATCCCGCCCATCGCCTCGGGACTGGCCATCTCGCTGGTTATCATCTTCTTCTTCATTCTCATCAATTTCCGCAAGTTCGGCATCTCGCTGGTCATCATGGCGGCCATGTCGCTCTGCCTGTTCGGAGCGATGGTGGGGCTGTGGATCGCCGACTTTACGATCGGACTGACCTCGGTGCTGGGCTTCATCACGCTGCTGGGCATGATCGTGCGCAACGTCATCCTCATGTACCAGCACGCCGAGGACCGGCGCAAGACGTGCCATTGGTCGGCGCGGCTGGCGGCCTACGATGCCGGGCGGCGGCGTATGGTCCCGATCTTCCTGACGACGGCCACCACGGCCGTGGGCGTCGTGCCGATGATGTTCGGCGGCAGCACCTTCTGGGCGCCGGTCGGGGTGACGATCTTCGCCGGCGGCATCGGTTCGCTGATCCTCGTGGTGACGATTCTTCCGGTTCTCTACTCCAAAATCTACAAGTGATGAAAACACCCTTCATATATCTGTTTCTGATCGGGTCACTGGTTTCGGCCCTTCCGGCCGGGGCGCAGGGGCTCACGCTCGAGGAGTGCCGTGCGGCAGCCGTCGAGCACAACCGCACGCTGCGCGACAGCCGCTATGATCTCGAGGCGGCGCTGCAGACCCGTCGCGAGGCGCTGACGAACTATTTCCCGCAGATTTCCGCTTCGGGAGGCGTTTTTCAGGCCCAGCACGGACTGGTGCAGGCCGATTTCGGGCTGACGATTCCGCAAATGGGGTCGATGACGCTGCCCCTTTCGATGGCCAAGCGCGGCCTGCTGGGCAGCGTGACGGCCGTACAGCCCGTTTTTGCCGGTCTGAAGATCGTCAACGGTTACAAACTGGCCCGTCTGGGCGAGGAGGTCTCCGAATTGCAGGTGCGGAAGACCGAGGGCGAGGTGCGTGAGCAGACCGACACCTACTTCTGGCAGATCGTCTCGCTGAAGGAGAACCTCTCGACCCTCGCGGCCGTCGAGCGCCAGCTGGAGGAGATCCACCGCCAGGTCGAGCTCTCGGTGAAGGCCGGACTGGTGACGACGAACGACCTGCTGCGCGTCGAGCTGCGCCGGCAGGAGGTGGCCTCCAACCGGCTGAAGGTGGAGAATGGTCTGAAGGTGTCGAAACTGCTGCTGGCCCAGCATATCGGCGTCGACTGGCACGGCTTTGACATCGCGGCGGCGGATTTCGACCATCCCGCCGACCCCGGGAGCTACTATGTTTCGGTCGACGAGGCCCTTGACCGCCGGGCCGAGTACCAGCTGGCCGAGAAGAATGTCGAGGCCCAGAAGTACCAGAAACGCATGGAGCGCGGCAAACGGCTGCCGACGGTCGGTGTCGGGGCGGGCTACCTCTACTACAACGTGACGGAGAAGGATGTCGACGACGGGATGGTCTTCGCACAGGTTTCGGTGCCGATCTCCGCGTGGTGGGGCGGTTCCCACGCCCTGAAGCGGGCGCGCATCCGCGAGGAGCAGGCCGAGAACGACCGTCAGCAGGCGCGTGAGATGCTGGCCGTCGAGATCGAGAAGAGCTGGAGTGACCTCCAGGAGGCCTATGCCCAGATCGAGCTGGCGCGGCGTTCGGTCGACTCCGCGACGGAGAACCTGCGCCAGAACCGCAACTTCTATGCGGCCGGCACGGCACCGCTGACCGATCTGCTCGATGCCGAAACGCTCTACACCCAGAGCCGCAACAACCTCACGTCGGCCTGCGCTGCTTACCTTACGTCGCTGGCCCGCTATCTGCGCGTGACGGGACGCTGACGCTCGCCGGGTCAGAAGAGGCATCCCAGGCGTCCTTGCGCCCGGTGGCGGAGAGGCGTCGGCCCGAGGGCCTTCGTTCCGAAAGCCCGCGCGACGTCGTAGTCAAGGGCGACAAAGCCGCGGATGGCGTGCTTTCCGAGGCGGCGGGTCCACTGCAGGCCGAGCAAGAGTTCGATTCTCCGGGCCGTGAGGAACTCATGCTCGCGCAGGAGCCGCTCGTCGAGCCGCCGGGTGAGGGTCTCGCTCCGCCCCGAATCGTCGTAGCTTCCCTCCGTGCAGGGCGCTCCCGTCCCGGCCCCGTATCCGCCCCCGAGGCTGCAACTCCAGAGATTGCGGCCGCGGAGCAGATGGCGGAGCCCCTCGGCCCGCAGGTACCACCATGTCAACTGCTGGCGGCGGTAGTCGGGGTAGTTCACGGCCAGGATCTGCCGCTGTTCCACCCGGCCGTCGAGCGTCACCTGCCAGACGGGCAGTTTGCGCTTCACCCCGAACTGCCCCGTATAGAGGAGCGTGGCCGATTGCCGTGTGCGGTTGCCGACATCCGCCTCTCCGAGGTAGCGGATGTAGCTGCGGCCGAGCTCCTCGTTCTGATAGGTGTAGATGTTTTCGCGGTTTGCCACCTCGCGGCGCTCCAGTTCCAGCCGCAGCAGATGGCGGTGTGGCCCGGCCTCGCAGACCAGCTGCCCGACGCAGGATATCTCGCTCCCGGAGTGGTTGCTGTAGACGATGGTCGAGGGGGACGGGCGGCCGTAATACCCTTTCCGCGTGCGGAACGCGACCTGGCCGAAGAGGCTCACGCCCCGATGCGGTCGCCAGTCGAGTTGCAGCGCTGCGCCGTGATAGCGGTCGAAGAGGGGTTTGGCCTCGTTCTCCTTCGTGTAGCCGTTCTCGCCGAAGACCTCGCGCTTGCCGAAGCGGGCGCCGTAGTCGAGCAGCGATTCGTAGACGCGGTCGGTCTTGCCGTAGACCTGGAGCAGCAGACTCTCGACGCGGCGGCGGTAGGCGTAGTTCACCCCGAGCGCGAAGTGCGGTCCGATCCGCATGAGCAGCGCCGGCCGGATCTCGAGATCCAGCAGCGAGTTGATGTGGCGCAGATCCTTGCGTTTGGCGTAGTTGGCCGTCGCATAGTCGCACCGGATCCCCGCGGCAAACCGTCGATTCAGTGCGTACCCCGCGGCTCCGGTCAGCCGGTAGCGTTCGAGCTGCTTGCGGCCCGGGTTGTCGGTGGTGTACTCCACCAGGTCGAAGGGCGTCTGTTGCGGATCGATGAAGTAGGAGCCGGACATTCCCTGCCCCGAGAACCGGTCGTATTGCACACCTCCGCAGAGGGTCGTGCGGTTGCCCGCCCGCAGACAGGAACCGGCCCCGGCTCCGATCCGCACGCTCCCTTCCGCGTCGGAATCATCCCGCAGCGAGCCCTTCTCCCCGACGGCCGACAACGCGATCCACGACATCCGCAGCGGGGGCAGCATCACCAGCCCGGCGGCATTGTCGCTCTGCAGCCAGGCGTCCCAGCGGGCGATCTCTTCGAATCGTTGCCAGGATGTCGTATCCCGGGTTTGAGCCGACAGGGCGGAGCCGGAAGCCCCGCCCGTGACGACTCCTGCCGACAGCAGCAGACCGAGTGCCGGTTTGAATCCCGTCATGATTTCAGACTCGCCTTGGCACGCTGATGGAAGTCGTTGCCGCTGTTGTTCGTATCCTGATAGACGATGTGGGCGCCGTTTCGGATCGAGGCCTCGGCGTCGATGCCGCTCGGATCGGTCGACTGCGCCCCCTTGTAGTCGAGCGTGCCGAGCGAGTATCCGTAGACGAGCTTGCCGGCATTTTCGGGCAGGGCTTCGGTGGCCGCCTTGTCAACATTGCGGTAGATGCTGTATCCCTGGAAGTTGGTCAGCACGATATGGCCGGCGTCGATGCTGCCGGCAAAGCGCGGCAGCGATTGCGTGGCGTAGCTTGCGCCGTAGATGTCGACCGCATCGAGGATCCAATCGTTGGGAATCCGCGAGCAGGCATAGACCTCGTTGTTCTCCTTGCCGGGGAAGTAGTATCGGTTGTCGGGGTTCTGGCCCCAGGCGTGCGGATCGTTGTCGGCGGTCGAGAAGATGAACAGGCCGGGTCCGACGACACTCACCGGCCAGGCATTGCCCTTGCCGTAGAAGGTTGCCTTCAGATAGCGGTCGGAGGAGATAGCCTCCGAGGGGGCGGGGTAGAAGTTCGTATTGGGGAAGACCGCGGGATCGTAGGTGCAGTAGTCGGCATGGCTCAGATCGACCGAGTTGGCATAGGTCTTCGTGTGGTCGATGGCGCCGCACAGCACGATGGTGGCCGAGGCCCAGGGTTCGAGTTTCAGCTCCGCGGGCAGATACCAGAAGGCGCAGATCGAGGGGGTGTATCCGGCATCGGCATAGACGAGTCGGCCGTCGACATAGTTGTTGATCGCCGCATTGGCGTTGTAGGGGCCGGCCATGCCGATGCAGAAGTTGCGGATCGAGGCCGGCTGGTCCGAATTGTTGCAGACGATCATGTATTTGTCGAACTGGTAGGTGCCCGAACCGTCGTCCTTCTGACAGCCGCCGCTGTAGATCTCCTTGATGAGGATCTGCCCGGCACGGCTGGCGACGAGCTCCAGATCGATGGTCGCGGCCTCGCGCAAGGTGGCGGCCGAGACGACGATGTTCGACTTCAAGGCGTTGAGCGTGTAGGTGTATCCGTCGAGGCTGCGGCGGTCGGTGGCGGCCGACTCGTAGATTCCCTCGGCGAGCCGGAAGCGGGCGATGCCCGAGGCGTCGGTGGCGGCGGTAGTGACCGTTCCGGAGCTGCTGTTGGTCATCCGCACCTCGACCCCTTCGGCCGGGGTCAGGGCGCCCCCTTCGGGATAGATCAGCCGGACGGCCACCTCACAGGTGCGGTACGATCCGCCGTTGCCGTCTTTTTCTTTGGTGCACGCCGCGGCGAGCAGGCCGGTCAGTGCAAGCAGGGTAAGCAGTTTTTTCATCGTTGCTGTTTTTTTGTAAATTGGGTTATAATTTCAGCCGGAGCGAGAGACCGTAGTAGAATTGCGGGATGCGGCCGCTGCCGTAGAGCGAGGTTTCGAGCCCGGTCTGCGACGAGCGCACGCGCCCCATGTTCTGGAAGAAGTTGCGGGCGTAGAAGGTGATCGAGGCGAAGCGGCCGATCTCCTTCGTGAGGTTGAAGTTCATGGCCAGACTCGACGTGATGCGGTTTTCGTCGAAGAGGTAGCTCGTGTTGCTCTTCACGACGAGCCGGGCCAGTTCGCGGTAGAGGGCCGGATCGTTCTCGCGGGCCCGGGCGAAGCGTTCGGCAAAGGGGATCTTGCGGTCGGGAGCCTCCCACGTCGTGTAGTAGGCGGGGTAGACGGCCACGTAGCGGCCCTTTCCGTAGAGCGGTTCCGCCGATCCGAAGTAGTCGCCCGCCGCCGCGAGCAGCACACCGCGGGGCGAGCCGTCGGCCAGTTCGCTCAGCGCCTGCGAACGGTCGAGCAGCGTGCTCTCGAGCCGCAGGGAGAGGATCATGCGCAGACGCGGGAGGTGGGTGACGAGGGTCACGTTCAGGTTCAGCTGCCGCTCCAGACTGCCGTTGCTCACCGAGGTCGAACCGACGTAGTAGCCGACATACCGGTAGGGGCGTCCGTCGGCCATCGACGAGGAGGACGACAGGGTCGAGGCCGTCTCCGTGAGGTTCAACCCCTTGTAACGATAGTAATTGCCGTCGATGCGGATGCGGGTCCGCAGCGGGCGGATCGGCGCGAAGTCGGCGACGAAATCGATCCCGGTCCGCACGACGGGTGAACCGTTCGTGTACTGGGTCTGTGCGACGAAGGTGTTCCGCTCGCGGTAACCCATCTGCTGGTCGGGCAGCGCCCCCGTGCGGTCCGAAACGGTGACCACGCCGCTCCGACGGTCGATCGTGTAGATGCGGTTGGCCGAAGGGATCGTGCAGCCGGCCTCCAGCTCGGCCTGCGTCGTCAGCCGGTAGGTGAACGGGGTGTAGATCGTGCGGCTCATGTAGGGGTTGCGGGTCCGGTTGTGGAAGAACGACACGCTGAGACGCGTCCCGAGGATGGTGGCCTCGATGCCGATTTCGTGCTGAAGGGTGTATTGCCATCGCAGGTCACGGTTCCATACGGGGGTCGTGGGCTGTGTGTAGTAGGCGTAAAAGGCGGTACCGTCGGCGGTCGATCCGGGGGCGAAGGCCAGCCGGTCGCTGTACGACGGGGCGGGGTAGAGCACCTTGAACGAAGGCTGCTTGACCGACTTGCCCCAGCCGCCGTAGAGGGCGAGGCTGCTGACGGCGGCCCGGCGCCCCTCCCAGACGACATAGCGGGCATTGACCCGCGGCGAGAGCGTCGCCACGGTGCCGTATGCCGAGCGGCGGATCCAGGTGGCGTCGCCGCGCAGTCCGGCCGTCACGTGCAGCGACGCACGTTGGCCGACGGAGAGTGTGAACTGCTCTTCGGCGAAGAGAGCCAGGTTGTTCATCATCGGCAGCCGGTCGTAGCGGTATTCGCGCCACGTCGGGGCGTAGCGCAGGTCGGCGTAGTGGAGTCCGCGGCCGCGGTTGCCGCTTGCGGAGAGCTCCATGCCGGCCATTGCCTTGCTGCGCACCCGTCCGCGGTGGCGGGTCCAGTCGGCCTTGGCCTTGAACGAGAGGCTCAGCGGCCTGGAATCGACCGACGAACGGGTGTACCAGTATCCCGTCGGACCGAGGATGATCCCGGCTGCGGGGTCCTCGTCGTAACTCCGGGCAATGTGGTAGCCGGCCTATGTCGTGTGGATGGCGGGTTGGGTCGAGGCGCTGCTGCGGTTTTCGTTCGTTTCGGAGCGTTTGTCGCCGTAGGAGGCGGAGCCCTGGAGCGAGAGGTTGGTGATCCACGGCCGGTCGAGCAGCCAGACCAGTTGTACCGAACTGCGTACGGCCCGGTCGCGGACGCGCGTGAAGTTTCTGCTGAACTCGTCGGGATCGGCCTTCGAATCGTAACCGCCGAGATTTCCGGCGGCCGAGACCGTCAGCTGCAGGGGGTGGTCCCGCCGGTCGTAAAAGGTCCGCGTGTAGGAGAGGTTCAGGTTGTTGCGGTCGTAGGCCGTGTAGGGCGAGGCGAGATCGGTGATCGACCGTGTGCGTTCGAGGTTGAGGTTGAGGATCCCTGCGGGGTGCGACTCGGCGCGTCCGAGCACGAAACCCTTGCTCAGGGCAAACTGTTTGGTGCGGGGCTCCAGGGTCATCTCGACGATCCAGGGCGTCTTGCCCCTGCGCGTGCGGATCTTGACGATGCCGTTCGACAGGTCGCCGTACTCGACCGAGGGGATGCCGGTGACCACCTCGACGGCTTCGATGTTCGAGACGCCGAGGTTGCGCAGATCGGCCCCGCGGGTCTCGGCCATCGAGGCGTTGTTCTCGATGCGCAGACCGTCGACCTCGACGGCCGTTCCGAACGATGCGTTGCCCAGTTCGCCGCCGCGTCCGGCATGCAGGGCGATGCGGCGGCTGCCCGAGGCCAGATTCTGGTCGCCGACCGTCTTGCCGCCGGGCAGCAGCGTTGCGATGTGGTTGATGTTGAGCATCTGGGCGTGTTCGAGCGTCTGGCGGTCGATGGCATACGCGCTGCCCGACTCCGCGCTGCGGCGCTGGGCCGAGACGACCACCTCGTCGATGGCCAGATTCGATTCGCGGAGTGCGATGTCGACCGTCGAGCGGGGCGTTTCCGTCCGCAGGTGCAGCGTTTGGGTGACGTAGCCCAGACAGGAGACGTGCAGATCGACCTCCGGTTCGTCGATCCCGGCCAGTCGGAAGCGGCCTTCGGCGTCGGAGATCGCCCACCGGCGGGCATCGCCCGTGGTCAGTGCGGCGCCGCAGACGGCCTCTCCCGTGCGGGCATCCTTCACCGTACCTTCGATCAGCCGCCGGGCGGCGGGTTGCGCCTGTGCGACGCGGGCGCCGCCGAGCAGCAGAAGTAGCAGGAGCGGCAGGAGCAGCCGACATGCCGCACTCAGCCGGCGGAAACCGGGGCAAGACTGGATTCGCAGGGTCATTTTATCCGTTTATCTTCGATTTGCAGGCGCAAAGGTAGCCCGGCCCGCCGTGCGGCACAATCCCCAGAAATAGGGGTTTCCGTCGGAGCGGGATCCTCATTTCCGGGTATGGGCTGCTGCCAGATCCATCGGGAGCCGTCTGTGGATGTCGCCCCGGGACGTTTTGATTTTCGGGGCGAATTCGTAACTTTGCCGGTGAGATGATACTGCACATCAAAAATATGGTCTGCGACCGCTGTGTGATGGTCGTTCGCACGGAGCTCGAGCGGTTCGGCTGCCGGGTGCGGGAGGTGCGGCTGGGCGAGGCCGAGATCGAGGGCGAACTTTCGGCCGGGGAGAAGACGGCACTGGCCACACGACTCGAGGCGTTGGGGTTCGAGTTGCTGGAGGATCGCCGCTCCCGGCTGATCGAGGCGGTGAAGAGTGCCGTGATCGAGTTGGTTCGGGGGGCGGAAGTGGTTCCCGACGTGCGGCTGTCGGACTACCTGCAGGAGCGACTGCACGTCGACTACCGTCAGATCAGCACGCTCTTCTCCGAGACCGAGGGGCGGACCGTCGAGCGCTATCTGATTGCCCAGAAGATCGAACGGGTCAAGGAGTTGCTTCTCGACGGCGAACTGACGCTGAGCGAGATAGCCTTCCGGCTGGGCTACTCGAGCGTGGCACATCTGAGTGCGCAGTTCAAGCAGGTGACGGGCCTCACGCCGAGCCGTTTCAAACACTCCGACGGCCACCGCCGCCCGCTCGATTCGGTCTGAGACCTCCCCGTTTGCGGTCGGCCGTTCCCGCCATCTGCAGTATCTGCCGTTTGCCGTTCCTGCCATCCGCAGTGTCTGCCGTGTGCTGTTCCCTCCATCTGCAGTGTCTGCCGTTTGCCGTTCCCGATCGGCCCCTCTTCCTGCATTTGTCCGCCTTCCTGCATTGCCCGACGCCGGGCCATATCCGTGCACCCGCAGCGCCCGCAGGATACCCCTCCCGTTGGAAAATCCTGTAACGAAAACCGAAAAATCTGTAACGCCCGCAACGCCTCCGCAGCGTACCTTTGCGGCAGTTCAAAACCAGCTTGTCATGCAGGAGTATCTCATGCCGTTCGTGGCGCTGCTCAACGAAATGTCGCCCTATCTGCTGCTCGGGTTCCTCATCGCGGGCCTGCTGCACGCCTTTGTCCCCGGGCGTTTCTATGCCCGCTACCTGTCGGGCAACAACTTCCGGTCGGTGGCTTTGGCCGCCCTGTTCGGTGTGCCGCTGCCGCTCTGCTCGTGCGGCGTTATCCCGACGGCCATGGCCATGCGCCGCGAGGGGGCCTCGAAGGCCGCCACGGTCTCGTTCCTGATCGCCACGCCGCAGACCGGTGTCGATTCGATCCTGGCCACCTCGGCGCTGCTCGGTCTTCCCTTTGCGCTGATTCGCCCCGTGGCGGCCTTCGTGACGGCGCTCTTTGGCGGGGCGCTGGTCGGTGCCGCCACACGCCGCGAAGCACCTCTCCGGGGCGAAACCGCGGCCGAAACTGCCGCCCGTCCGCACACCTTCTGGGGACGCTGCCGCCTGGCACTGAGCTACGGCTTCGGCGAGATGATCCAGGATATCGGCCGCTGGCTGGTCGTCGGACTGCTGCTCGCCGGGCTCATCACGATTTTTGTCCCCGACGACTTCTTCGCCGTCTCCGAACAGCATCCGTTGCTGGGAATGCTGGTGGTTCTCGCCCTTTCGATCCCGATGTACCTCTGCGCCACGGGTTCGGTGCCCATCGCCGCGGCACTGATGCTCAAGGGTCTGACGCCCGGAGCGGCCCTTGTGCTGCTGATGGCGGGCCCCGCCACGAACATGGCCGCCATTCTGGTCATCGGCAAGGTCCTCGGCCGCAAGACGCTGCTGCTCTATCTCGGAGCCATCATCCTCGGGGCCATCGCCTTCGGACTGGGGATCGACACGCTGCTGCCGGCCCGCTGGTTCGAACTGCAGGGGGGATCGGCCGTCATGGCCTGCCACGGCGCCGGAGCGACGCCCCCCTGGTGGCAGACGGCCTCGAGCATCCTGTTTGTCGTGCTGCTGGCCGTGGCCCTTTTCAAACGCTATCACAAGACCAAAACCAATACGAAGATGAAAAACTGTTTCAAGATCAAGGGCATGATGTGCAACCACTGTAAGGCCAACGTCGAGCGGGCTCTTTCGGCCGTCGAGGGGGTCACCTCGGTCGAGGTTGATCTGGCCGCCGGCACGGCCCGCGTCGAGGGAACGTTCGACCCCGAGACGATCATCGCGACGATCCGCCAGCTCGGTTACGAATACGTCGGGTAGCCGGTCTGACGCCCGCACCCTTACGACAAAGGCCCCGGAGTTTGCTCCGGGGCCTTCGTCCTGTTGTGGATCGCCCTTTGTCCGGTCAGCGGACGACGATCTCGTCCGTAAAGAGCCATCCGCCGACGCGGTCGTTGCGCAGGGCGCGGTAGCGGACATAGCGGCCGCGGTCGGAACCCTTCCAGGCGAAGGTCCGGAATTCGGGTCGCTCCTCGGTTTCGGGATAGTCGTTGGCGAGCGTTGCGAGCGTGCGGAAATTCTCGCCGTCGTCCGACACCGCGATCTCAACCTGCTTCGGGAGCCAGATCCACGCCGTGTACCACTGGATGAAGTCTGCGGCGATCTCCCGCAGCGGCTGCACCTTGCCCAGATCGACCGTCACGTCGAAATCCCCGTCGATGAAGCCCTGCCAGCGGGTTCCGTAGCTCCACGAACCGCGCACGCCGTCAGTCAGCGCCCCTTCGCCGCCGGCGGCATACTGCCGGCTCATCGGCGTGGCGTAGGTGACACGGCAGCCGCGGGCCAGGTGGTCGGTCTCCTCGAGCGATTCGGGGCGTTCGCCCTGCTCGCCGGCCAGATCGAACGTGTGGTAGCCCTCGCTGCGCATCCGTTCGGTCAGTGCCAGCGCGCGGCGGTGGAAATCGTCATAGTCCTTTCTCTCCGGATCGCTCCAGGCCACCTCGGCCAGCGCCAGCAGCCGCGGATAGAGCATGTATTCGGCCTGTTCGGGGGTGGGGATGTACTCGGTCCAGAGGTTGGCCTGCACGCCGAGGATGTGTTCACGCCCGGGCATCTCCTCCGGCGCCGGATCGTACGAGTAGACCTTCGCCAGGGGCAGATAGCCCGAGAAGGCCTGCGGTTCGGTCATCGGGTTGTCCTGATAGCCGTCCAGATAGCAGTGCGACCCGGGGGTCATCACTACGTCGTGCCCCGCAGCGGCGGCCTTGCGACCCCCCTCCTCGCCGCGCCACGACATCACCACGGCATTCGGAGCCAGCCCGCCGTCGAGGATTTCGTCCCAACCGATCAGCCGCCGGCCATGCTCCTCGAGGAAGCGGGCGATGCGGTGGACGGCGTAGCTCTGCAGTTCGTCGACCGACTGGAGTCCTTCGCGCTCCATCCGCTGACGGCACTTCGGACACTTCGTCCAGTTAGCCTTCGAGGCCTCGTCGCCGCCGATGTGGATCCACTCCGAGGGGAAGAGGTCGATCACCTCCGTGAGGACATTCTCCAGGAATTCGAACGTCGCCTCGTTGCCGATGCAGAAGTCGCCCGTGGTGTAGGGTTTTCCGGTGCACGACAGTTCGGGATAGACGGCCAGCACCTCCTCCGAGTGGGACGGAAGCTCGATTTCGGGGATGACGGTGATGTGCAGCGAGTCGGCGCATGCCAGCACGTCGCGGACATCCTCCTTCGTGTAGTAGCCACCCGCGGCCTCGGGGTCGTCGTAGCGGCAGTAACGGTTTCCGCCGTCGCGCCACTCACGCCATGTGGCGCCGCGCCGCCAGGCCGCCACCTCGGTCAGTTCGGGATAGCGGTCGATCTGCAGCCGCCAGCCGGCCCCGTCGGTGAGGTGCCAGTGGAGGCGGTTGAGCTTCAGCCGGGCCATCATCCGCAGCTGTTTCTTGACGAACTCCTTGTCGAAGAAGTTGCGCGAGACGTCGAGATGCAGGCCGCGGTATTCGAATCGCGGTTCGTCGGTGATTTCGAGGGCCGGGAGACGGTCGCCATACTGGTCGTGAATCTGCCGGAGGGTCTGGATGCCGTAGAAGAGACCGGCTTCGCCGCGGGAGAGGATCTCGATGCCGCGGCGCGAGATCTTCATCCGGTAACCCTCTTCCGACGCAGGAAGCGCCTTGTCGTCGCTGCACGCCAGACGCAGCTCCGGGAGCCGGGCCTTCCCCTCCGTTGCCGTATCGACGGCCAGCGGGAGACGGGTCTCGGCGAGACTTGCGGCGAGGCGTTCGGCGCCGGGGGCCTCGATGACGACGTGCAGCGGGCGGCCCAGATTCAGCTCGCCGCGGAGCTGTTCGACGTGCTGCGGGCGCGGGGTGACACACCCCGCAAGGGGAGCCTGCTTCTGGCAGGAGACGATCCCCAGCGTCATCAGCAGGGCGATCGCAAATCGGAAGGTTCGGTTCATGCCGGTATCGGTTTTTGAGTTAGTGTCAGCTTATCCGGACAAAGATACGAAAAGGCGGGCGTCGCGGCAAACGAAAAATCCGTTTTTCACGACCCCCGCCGTCATTGGTTCCGGCCCTTTGCGGATCAACCGCAGTAGAACCACGTGCGGACCAGTTCGCGGATCCGCTCTTCGTCCCGGGCGCAGGCCTCGCGCAGCTCTGCGTCGTGGAATCCGGCCAGACGGGCGATCACGCCGTCAATGAGCCGCGGCGGGAAGACGCCGTACTGTTCGTAGACGGCGCGCTGGGCCTCGAGCTGCCGGGCTGACTCCTCACACGAGGCGGGCAGCTGGCTCAGCCGGGCGAGGACCTCCTTGTGGCGGTCGTCGAAGATATTGACATCGACATAACGGTCGCGGGCATACTGAATGCCGTTCTCCATCTCGAAGCCGTGCCGTGCCGCCACGGCCAGACCGGCCAGCAGCAGATAGATGTCGGCCGAACCGTCCGGGCAGCGGAATTCGACCGTCTGTTTGAGACTGGTGTCGATCGCGGCGGGCTGTTCGCCGGGGTTGGCGTCGCAGACCATGCGCACGGCGCCTTCGCCCCAACCGAGCGGTACGCGGACGAGGACCGAACGGTTGCGGTCGCCCCAGCAGATGTTCGTCGGGGCCTCCTGATGGGGCACGAGGCGGAAGTAGGAGGTCGGGTTCGTGTTTCCGAAGGCTGTCAGCGAGGGGGCCAGCGCCAGATAGCCGGCGATGGCCTTCAGAGCCCGCACCGAGAGCGAGCCGTCGGCATTGACCATGGCATTGCGGTTGCCCTCCATCAGACGCGTGTGGATATGCAGGCCGCTGCCGGCCTTTCCGACGGTGATCTTCGGGGCGAAGGTCACGTCGACGCCGTAGTCGTAGGCCAGCGTGCGGATGATCCACTTGGCGACCATGAGCTGATCGGCCGCCGCCTCGAGATCCGTCGGGAGAAACTCGATTTCGTTCTGTTCGTACATCATCTCGCCCTGGGTGAAGTTTCCGACCTCGGAGTGGCCGTACTTGATCTCACCGCCGGCCTGGGCGATGTACTCCATGGCGCGGGCGCGGAATTCGGCGCCCTTGTTGAAGGGGGTCGATTCGTGGTAACCGCGCTGGTCGGCAGCCAGGAAGAGCTCTTCGCGGGGGCTGACGACGTAGAATTCCAGCTCGCCCATGGCGTGGAACGAGAGCCCCGTCACGCGGCGCAGCTCCTCGTGGGCGCGGCGGAGGGTCTGTTCGGGGGCCATTTCGAAGGGGGTGCCCTCCTTCGTGTAGTAGCTGCAGAGCAGGTCGACGGTCGGGATGGCGCTGAAGGGGTTGCGGAAGGCCGTTCGGTAGCGCGGGACGACATAGAGGTCGCTGGCCCCGGCCTCGATGTAGGGGAAGAGGCTCGAGCCGTCGACGCGTTCGCCGCAGGTGAGGATGCTCTCCAGATAGGCTTCGTCGTTGATGACGAAGTTGAGGGTCTTCAGGCGGCCGTCGGCACCCGGATAGCGGAGGTTGACCATTTCGATGTCGTTCTCCCGGATATAGCGGATGATGTCCGCACGGGTGAATTCGGCACGGGGCTTTCCGAGAAAGCGCACCAGCGGATCGGGATTCAGCGTCTTGTTCATTTTGTCGTTTTGTAGGTTTCAGGTTGGTTTTTCTGTCGATTTGAAAGCAAATCGGTGTTGAAAGATACGAAAAAAACATGAACTCGCCTATTTTTAGACAAAAATATTACTTCGCGGGTGCATTTTCCTTTTCGATGATGCATTTCCCGGCACGCTGCCGGTGGCGCTCCCTTCGTTTGTCCCGATCCGTTCTGTGCCGGGACTCTCTGCTGCCGGCTTTCAGAAGTAGAATCCCGAGTTGAGCGGGCGGATTTCCGGCCCGTCGAGGATGATCCGCTCTTCGCGGGCGAGCCACCCGAGCGCCAGCAGGATCTCCGTGGTCGGGAGTTTGGTGCGGGTTTCGAGTTCGGCGACGGTGCTGCGGCCCAGGCCGCGCAGTTCGTAATCGATCCGGCGGGCATTCTCTTCGATGCGACGATTCGACTCTTCCATGGTTTATCGGTATTGGGGGTTGTACTGTCGGTAAAGTTTGCGGATGATTCCGTCGGCGAGGCCCTGACGCGGGACGTAGATCGTCGGGATGCGGCAGACGCGCGTCACGTCGCAGAAGATCCCCAGCGCGGGGACGATCACCTCGGCCCGGCTCTGGTTGAGGTAGAACTGCTCCATGCGCTGTTCGACGGTCAGCACGCGCAGCTTGTCGTAGAGCGTGGTCAGCTCCTTGGTGCGGATGGGCTCGCGGCTCCTCTTTTCGAGCATCTTGTGGACCTTGTTGATGTTTCCGCCCGATCCGATCACGGCCGTGGGGTGGTAGCGTTCGGTGACCTCGGCGAGCCAACCGTCGAAGCGTTTCCATTCGGCCGGATCGGTCGCGCCGCTGAGGATGCGCACCGTGCCCAGCCGGAACGACTCGGCCGCGCGCTTTTCGCCTGCGGCGTAGACGACGACCTCGGTGCTGCCGCCGCCCACATCGACGTAGAGATAGGTTTTCGCGGGGTCAAGCAGCTCCTTCAGCCCGCCGGCTGCAAAGATGGTTTCGGCCTCTTCCGTGCCGCTGATCGTCTCGACGGAGATTCCGCTGCGCAACCGGACGCGTTCGAGAACGTCGCAGCCGTTGACGGCCTCGCGCATGGCGCTGGTGGCACAGGCCCGGTAGTCGCGCACGCCGTAAGCGCGCAGCAGCGCGGCGAAGCCCTGCATGGCATCGCACAGCGCCTCGGCGCGGTCGTTGCCGATGTGCCCGCGCAGGAAGACGTCGTCGCCCAGGCGGACCGGCACCCGCACGAAGGCGGCCTTCTTGTACTCCGTACGACCGTCGTCGTACGCTTCGACGTAGTTGATCAGGAGCCGGATGGCGTTCGAGCCGATGTCGATGGCTCCGAAGGTTTCACGATTCATCGTTCGCTTTGCTCTTTGTAATAGTCATACAGGGCGGTCTGGCTGCGGAGGGGATCGTCGCCGGGGGCCGCCTTCACATGGGGATTGTGCTCCTGGTCGGCCAGGTCGCGGGCCTTGACGTTGTCGGCCCACTGGATGGCGAAGACCTTGTGGAGGAGTTTCTGGATCTGGCGGTCGAGGATCGGC
Organism: uncultured Alistipes sp.; assembly: GCA_938014215.1. Classification (GTDB taxonomy): domain Bacteria; phylum Bacteroidota; class Bacteroidia; order Bacteroidales; family Rikenellaceae; genus Alistipes. Next base: position 45,671 of record CALLRW010000003.1, read on the forward strand.
GTGCAGACCTCGACGCGGCGGTCGAGGTTGCGGGCCATCCAGTCGGCCGAACCGATGTAGGCCACCTCGTCGCCGCCGTTGGCAAAGAGGTAGAGACGGGCGTGCTCGAGATACTTGTCGACGATGCTGATGGCGCGGATGCGGTCGCTCATCCCCTTCACGGCGGGCTGCAGGCAGCAGGCTCCGCGGACGATCAGCCGCACCTCGACCCCGGCCTGGGCGGCGGCATAGAGGCGTTCGATGATGCGTTCGTCGGTCAGCGAGTTGCACTTGGCGTAGATGTAGGCCTTTCGGCCGCGGCGGGCGTTGCGGATCTCGCGGTCGATCAGCTCCGTGAAGGCGTCGCGCATGAAGTAGGGCGAGACGAGCAGATGCCGGTAGCGGTATCGCTTGTGGCTGTTGATGAGGAACTCGAAGACGTTGCGCACATCCTCGACAATCCCCTTGTGGGCGGTCAGCAGACCGAAGTCGCCGTAGATGCGGGCCGTATCCTCGTTGAAGTTTCCCGTGCCGATGTAGGCATATCCGCGCACGTCGGACCCTTCGTGGCGTTCGACCAGGACGATCTTGCTGTGGACCTTCAGATCCTCGATCGTGTGGAGGATGCGCACCCCTTCGCGCTGCAGCAGGTCGGTGTGTTCGATGTTCTGCTCCTCGTCGAAACGGGCCTTCAGCTCGACGAGCACGGCCACCTGCTTGCCGTTTTTGGCGGCGTTGACCAGGGCGTTGATCACCTTCGAGTGTTCGGCCGTGCGGTAGAGGGTGATGAAGATGCTCTCGACGCGGGGGTCGATGGCCGCCTCGCGCAGGAAGTCGATGAAGTGCTGGAACGAGTGGTAGGGGTAGTTGAGGAAGATGTCGCGGCGGCGGACGACCTTCAGGATGCTCTGAAAGGGGAGGATGTCGCGATGGCGGAGCGGTTCGGGGTTTGCGGTGAGCAGTTCGGGGCGCACCTTCGGGAACTTCATCAGATCCTTCATCAGGTGGTACCGTTCGCCGGGGGCGAGCATGCCGGGCGTCAGCTTGAGCTTGGCCACCAGCACGTCGAGCAGGTCCTGCGGCATTTCGCGGTCGTAGATCAGGCGGATGGGCGAACCGTATCGGCGCTCCTCGACCCCTTCGGCGATCCGTTCGAAGAGGCTCTTCGAGACGTCGTCGTCGATCGTCAGTTCGGCGTCGCGCATGATCTTGAAGGTGTGGGCCGAGATGTGGTCGTAGTTGAACATGAAGAAGATATCGTCGATCATCAGCCGGATGATGTCGTCGAGGAAGATCACGTCGCTGCGGCCCTCCTCGGAGGGGAGCCTCACGAAGCGCGGGCAGGCCGAGCTGACGGGGATCCGTACGACGGCATAACGCGTCGGGCCCTCGCCCTCGGAGGTCATCCGCACGCCCAGATAGGCGTTTCCGTCGGGCAGGAAGGGGATCTTGACCGACTTGCGGAGGATGAGCGGCACGAGGCGCTGCGAGACCACCGAGGCGAAGTATTCGCGGCAGAAGGTCACCTGTGCCGGCGATAGGTGGGTTTCGTCCAGGACGTGGATGCCGCACTGCTCCATTTCGCCGAGGATCTCGCGGTAGGTCGACGTGAAGGCCTCCTGGGCCTGTTCGGCGCGGCGGCTCACGGCGTCGAGCAGCGTCGCGGGGGTGTAACCGCCCAGTAGCAGGCGGCTGCGCTGCTTGCGCGAACGTTCGAGACGCATCAGATTGGCGATACGCACCTTGTAGAATTCGTCCTGGTTGTTGGAGTAGATGCCCAGGAACTGCAGCCGCGAGAGCAGCGGGACGCTCTTGTCCTGCGCCTCCTGCAGGACCCGTTCGTTGAACGAGAGCCAGCTCAGTTCGCGGTTGTTGAACGCGATTTTTGTCTTATTGTCAGCCATTTGAACGGTTTTCGACTATCGGGTCAGAAGTTGGAGAAAGCGCCCTTCGGCCGAGTCGACCCAGTGTCGGAATCCGGGGTCGGGCTGCGGTCGCCGGGCGAGGAATTTGTTGAAGCGGTCCAGGTCGAAACGGTCGGCGGTGATTCCGGCCCCCGAGGCGGCGGCATCGGCGGCATTGATCCGCTGTTCGATGTGGGCGGGGATGAGCATCATGGGCTTGCCGTGGTACATCGCCTCGCAGACCGATTCGAAACCGGCCGTGGTGACATATCCGCGGCAGCTGCGCATCATCTCGAGGAAGAGCCGGTCGTCGAGGTGGTGGAGGACCAGCTGCCCTTCGGCGTGCCAGGTTTCGGGCGAGAGGGGCTGGTCCCAGAAGACGTGGACGGGACACTGCGGATGGCAGCCGCACCAGTTGCGCAGGTCGCGGGCAAATCCGTTGTTGACCATGTACCCGAGGATGAATCCGCCGTTGGAGGGGACTCCCGTGAGGGCTTCGCGGCGCAGCAGCGGCGGCACGACCCGGATCCGGTGATGCGGGTCGGGCTCACCGGGCCGGAACGAGAGGGCCAGCAGCTCCGCGCATCCGCAGGCGGTCATCCGGGCGTGGATGCGCAGCAGCAGCCCCTGCAGTCCGGTGTGGCGGACGAAGGGGTATTCCGAGTGGTTGAGCAGGAACTGGTGGGCGATGCCCGTCATCGGGATGCGGATGCCGAACCGGCGTACGGTCAGACTGGTGAGCAGTTCGTAGAAGTTGACGATCCGGTCGGGCCGCAGCTCCTCGATGCGTTTGCGGATCAGCTGCATGCTGCGGTTGAAGACGGCGAGTCGCTCGGGCGAGAGGTTGCACAGCAGCGTGCGCAGCAGGCAGACGCTGCGGTTCGAACGGTCGAAGGCGAACTGCGGCGCCTCGAATTCGGTGATCTGGAGACCGATCTTCTCGACGAAGAAGGCCGGCAGCCGCCGTTGGGGGCTGCGCCCGACCAGCGCCCCGACGATCTCGTGACCGTTGCGGCGGAGCATCGCGGCCAGCGAGAGGGCCTGGGTCAGATGGCCTCGCCCCTCGCCCTGGATGACAAACAGATAGCGCATCAGCGTCCTTTTTTGTCGTCCTCGTAGCGGAGGATCTGCCACGAGCCGTCGTAATCTTCGGCCAGGGCCGTGAGCGATTCGACCCAGTCGCCCGAATTGAGGTAGAGGATGTCGCCGATCATGCGCTGGTCGGCCTGATGGATATGGCCGCAGATGACCCCCGAGCACCCCTTCTGACGGGCGATCTCGACCAGATGCCGTTCGAAGTCGCTGATGTAGGAGACCGAGGCCTTGACGCGCTGTTTGATGCGCTGCGAGACGGAGTAGTAGGGGAGACCGCGGCGCTGACGGCGGTGGTTGTAGAGGCGGTTGAATCCCATCAGCAGCGAGTATCCGACGTCGCCGATCTTGGCCAGCCACTTCATCGACGAGGAGACGTGGTCGAAGACGTCGCCGTGGAGGACGTAGTATCGTTTTCCGGCGCTCGTGTAGACGTAGTCGTTCAGGACGCTGACGTTGGCGAAGTGCAGCGGCACGACGCGGTCGAGGAAGTCGTCGTGGTTTCCGCGGAGGTAGATGATGCGGGTGTCGTGCTGGATTTCGAGCAGACGGCTGATGAAGTTCGTGTGGCGGCGTTTCCACTTTTCGCGGCGGCCGCGGACGAGCTCCCAGCCGTCGATGATGTCGCCGCAGAGGATCAGCGTGTCGCACGTGTGGTATTTCAGGAAGCGGTTTGCCTCTTTGGCTTTCGACCATTTCGACCCCAGGTGGACGTCGGAGATCACGAGGGTCTTGAAGTGTTTGGTTTCGGGCATTGCAGTTCGATCTTGACACTGCAAAAGAACGCGAGCGGCTTTTCGCCGATGCGACATACGTGTTACATTGCCGTGAATTTTGCCCGAACGGCGGCTCTTGACGCACGGCGGACAGCCTCGTGCAGCGGGCCGGGCCTCTCCCCAACGTGCAATAGCCCCTCCCGTGACGTACGGCGGACAGCCTCGTGCAGTGTGCTGGGCTCCTCCCCGACGTGCGACGGACAGTCTCGTGCAGCGTGCCGGGCGCCCCTCCGACGTGCGACAGCCCCTCCCGTGGCGCACGACGCCCCTCCCTCTCCCCAAACGCGCGACGGGCGGCTCCCGAAGTTGCAGGAACCGCCCGTCGTGTGGCGAGGATCGAATGCGAAGCGACCTTCACCCCTCGGCGGAGGGGCGGGTCGGAGTGTCCGGCCTCAGAGGATGATCTCGTCGTCGATCGAACCCTGGTTGCCCCAGCCCTCGATCGTCGTGCCGTCGATGGTGATCGAGCCGCTCTCGATCGTGAGGTTGACGGTCAGGATCTTTCCGCCCTCGAGCGTCTCGGGGCAGGAGCCGACCTCGTTCAGCATGCAGCTTTTCGAGGCCTTCCCGGCGCGGATTTCGAGCTTGACCCCCTTCGAGGGCTGCGGCACGAGGAGCAGACTGGCCGTCTGGCCCTTGGCCGAGAAGCTTTCGGTCGATTGGCCGGCCTCGATCCGACCGGCGAGGGGCTCGACGGTACAGGAGTTGAGGGCCGTGCAGAGGGTCTCGATCTCGGCGGCGGTGACCGTCGGATCCTTCACCGTGTACTTGACCACCAGCCGGTGCATGGCGTGGCGGAAGTTCAGGGCGACGGGCTTCTGCGAGCCGACGCTCACACCGGCGGCCTGAGCCAGGAGCAGATCGCCCGCGTCATTCTGGCTGACGGTGAATCCGAACTGCTTGCCGTCGAGTTTCTGCTGGGGGTAGCAGGCGGCGAAGTCGACCGTTCCGCCCTGCTGGGCGAAGGTCAGGCTGCTCCACTTGAGGGCCGTTGCGCCGACGCTGTAGTCGAACGTCATCGTCTGACCGCTTTTGTCGCCGGCCAGCAGCGTGAAGGTGTCGCCCGGGGCGAACGTCCCGCTGCCGTCTTCGCCCAGCTGCGGGGCCCGCGTGAGGGCTTCGATGTGGGTGGTGAAGGTGATGGCCTTGTCTTCCGGCTGCTGCGGGGTTGCGGGGTTGTCGTTCTTGCTGCAGGCAGTGCCGAGTACGACCGCCATGACGGCCGCTGCATATGTCATTCGTTTCATCATCTTTGTTCGTTTTTTGCAGGTTTTGTTTTTGTTTTCTGAATGGGGGAGCCGACCGCTCCGCCGGGCTACAGTTCAGGGTGCTGGCGGAAGAAGGCCTCCCACTGCTCCTTGCCGAGCTCGATGGTTGTCAGTCCCTTGATCGTATTGGCGTACGAGCTGCCGATCATACCGCTTTCGAAGCGGGTAAAGATGCCGTCCGACGAGTAGACGATCTTGAATCGACCGACTCCGACCTGATGGCTTTCGTAGCTGTCGCGATCGTTGTTGTCGGCCATGTAGATGTATGCGACATCGCCGTTCTGGTCGAATTCGGCACCCCAGATGGTTTCGAGATGTCCCCCCGTCTTAAAGGCGATCGAGACGGCGATGGCCTTTCGGTTGGCCAGTGCATCCTTGATCGTTTCGTTGAAGCGGACCTTGCCCATACCCGTGTAGTCCTTTCCGAGGCTGACATTCTGGAACACCTCCTTGAAGTATCCGGCGTCGTTGTAGGGTCGGCGGCGCGGGGGGCTCGCGGGTATTTTACCGCTGATGAACCAGTTGACTCCGGCCTCTCCGTATCCGCCCATGTTGATGAACGCATCGGTGAAGCACTGGAAGATATCGCTCTCCTGCTTCTTTTTCAGCGGATACTCGTAGCTGGGGCCCTTGTATCGGTCGCCGTATCGGTCGATGTAGGTTTTGTTCTGAGCGATCCACCAGTGGATCAGGTTCGAAGCCGAGGCGGCCCAGCAGAGGTTTCCGTCCGAATAGGCGCTCGTGTCGGTATTGGTCGGATCCAGCTTGTTGCAGTCGAAGAATCCGTATTCGGCTTTCCAGGGGAGGTAGTAGGTCGTGTAGAAATCCGGGTAGAACTGTTTCCACTCGGAGCTTCCCTCCTCCCAGACCGGGGCCGTGATGCCGTAGACCCACATCTTCTTATTGGCCCAGTCCGAGATGACGGGCGGATCAGTCTCCTCCTGCTTCTTGAGGGTCAGTTTGATAGTCAGCTGCTTGCCGGCCGCAAACTCCGTGAGGGGCTTGCCGTCGATCTGTTGGGGAGCCTGGTAGATGACTTCGCGCTCCGACGTGGCGATCTTCAGCAACCCTTCGGCCGTGCGGTAGTCGTCGGCCGCCTGGGGAAGGATGACCGCTTCGAAGCTGCCGTCGGCGAGCTTTTCGGGGGAGATCCATCCGAACTGCCCGTCGGTCGTCACCGTACCGGTCAGCAGATTCACGCGGCCGCTCATGCGGCTGCGGAGTTCGGCACCGAGCGGCTTCACATCGCCCGAGAATTCGATACGCAGGCGATGCAGGGCGTGGGCAAAGGAGATCTCGGCCCGGTTCGTATCGGCGGGGACCGTCTTGCGGCCGAAGAGCAGATCCGACGCGGCGAACCCGCCGTTGTTCTGATCCTGACTGAGGGTGAAGTTGAACTCCCGGGCCTTGTCGACCTCATCGGCGCCCTTCTGCACGGGATAGTGGGCCGCGAGGGTCAGTTCTCCGTCGCCGAAGTCGCTGCGCTGGAGCAGCGGCAGCCAATGGCCGCCGGAGTAGGTGAGTTCGCGGTAGGCGACATTCGAACCGTTGTCGATGTAGAGGCCGATCTTGTCACCGTCGGAGAAGCTTCCGGCGCCGGAGTCATCGAGGCTGGTCCGGGTTTCGGGGTTTGTGAAATTCACTTCGAGCCAACCGTTGTCGGCTCCCACGGGGGGATCGGTCATCTCGCTGGAGCAGGCTGCCAGCAGGCAGGCCTGGAGGCACAGGGCCATCCATACTCTTTTCTTCATCATTCAATCACTCGTTTTGTTTTGTGCGGGACGGTCTCTCCACGGCGTGTTGTCCTAACGCCCGAGAATGGCCCGGCTGGTGTTGTCAAGGTCTGTCGGAGAGAGTGGGTTCGGATCAAATCCGGCTGCAAAGATAGGAGATTCTCCGGAATCTGCAAATCTCCGTTCGCCGGAGGTCGGGGCGCTGTCGCGGGCCGGCCGACCGGCCGGCATGGCGGGGACTGATCCGACTCGGACTTCAAATAGCGAAGAATCCGACACGATCCGCCCCAAATCGGGGATTTTCAGCCCCCGAAAAAGTGCATCTTTGCGGTCGAATCAAACAATCGAACAGCATGGACGACAAATCGAAAGAGCAGATGTCAGCGCCGCGCCGCGGCAACCCCCTCACGGGAATTTTCTGGGGGATCCTGATCGTTCTTTTTCTCAACGGCTTCATTTTCCCGATGTTCGGTCCGGGGCGGATCACCACGACCGATTACGGGGCCTTCATCGAGCAGGTCAACGCGGGCCGGGTCTGCGAGGTGATGATCAAGAGCGGACAGATCTACTTCACGGCCCGCACCGACGACGGCAAGACGGCCACCTACAGTACCGGAGCGATCGACGATCCCGAACTGGTCGACCGCCTGCTGGCGGCGGCGAGCCCGAACGAGTCGGGCAAGATCTCCTTCACGCAGATCGTGCCGCGGGAAAATTCGCCGGTGCTCAACTTCATCCTGATGTGGGTGCTGCCGGGGTTGATCTTCTACCTGTTGTGGAAGCAGGCGGCGCGGAGTCTTCAGGGGCGTATGGGTTCGGGTGGCAATTTCCTCTCGTTCGGCAACAGCGGGGCCCGGATCTACGCCGATTCCGACGTGAAGACCACCTTTGCCGACGTGGCCGGACAGGACGAGGCGAAGGAGGCGCTCACCGAGATCGTCGACTTCCTCCACAGCCCGAAGAAATACGCCGAGATCGGCGCCACGCTGCCCAAGGGGGCGCTGCTGGTCGGACCTCCGGGAACGGGCAAGACGCTCATTGCGCGGGCCGTAGCCGGTGAGGCGCGGGTTCCGTTCTTCTCCATTTCGGGATCGGAATTCGTGCAGATGTTCGTGGGCATGGGTGCGGCGAAGGTCCGCGACCTCTTCAAACAGGCTTCGGAGAAGGCGCCGTGCATCATCTTCATCGACGAAATCGATGCCATCGGCAAGCGGCGTGACACGGCGCTCGGGGGCAACGACGAACGCGAACAGACGCTCAACCAGCTGTTGACCGAGATGGACGGTTTCGACGGCCGCAAGGGGGTGGTGATCCTCGCCGCCACGAACCGCCCCGAGACGCTCGACAAGGCGCTGCTGCGGCCGGGGCGTTTCGACCGCCGCATCCAGATGGAGCTGCCCGACCTGGAGGGGCGCCGGGCGATTCTCGGGGTCCATCTGGCCCGGGTCAAGCACGAGTCGGTCGATCTGACGCTCGTGGCGCAGGCCACGGCGGGGTCGTCGGGAGCCGAACTGGCCAATATCGTCAACGAAGCGGCGCTGCGGGCCGTGCGCCAGGGGCGTGCGAAGGTGACGACGGCCGATCTCGAGGAGAGTGTCGAGACGGTCATGGCCGGCGCGCAGAAAAAGCATTCGGTGCTCACCGCGGCGGAGAAGCGCGTGGTGGCCTGTCACGAGATCGGTCATGCGGTGGTAGCGGCGCTGCAGACCGCCTCGGCGCCGGTGCACAAGATCACGATCATTCCGCGTACATCGGGGGCGCTGGGCTATACGATGCAGGTCGACGAGGGCGAGCAGGTGCTGCTGAGCCGCGAGAACCTCTTCAACCGCATCGCCACGCTGACGGGCGGACGTTCGGCCGAGGAGCTGGTCTTCGGGAGTGTGACGACCGGGGCTTCGAACGACATCGAGCAGGCCACGAAGCTGGCCCGGGCGATGGTGACGCGCTTCGGCATGAGCGAGAAGTACGACATGATGGGGCTCGAGACGGTGAACAACGCCTACCTGGGCGGAGACAATTCGCTGACCTGTTCGTCGGAGACGGCGGCCGACATCGACCGTGAGGTGCTTCGCATCGTGAAGGAGGCCCACGAGAAGGCCCGCGGCATTCTTTCGGCCCACCGCGACCTGCTCGACGAGGCGGCAGCCTACCTGCTCGAGCGGGAGACGATCACCGGCGAGGAGTTCATGCGGATCGTGCGCAGGCATACCGCCGTTTCGGCGTGATCACCCCCTGAGGCCGAGGCGACGGCCGTGAAATCCGCCTCCGGCCGCTGCCCGGCATCACCTTGCATCTCCGGCCGCAGCGCTGCGAACGACCGGTCCGCATGCTGGCAGACAAGATCCCGAAGCCCGATCCGAGGCCTCGGGATCTTGCTTTTTCGGGGGACTTTTCGTAATTTGGGCCCGCAAAAAACATCCGAACATGGCAGACAACTACCTGGGCCGGAAGATGGAGGAGTACTTTGCCCGCGGGGAGAGCTCCGTACGTCGTCCGGCGATGACCCTCACGAAACTGCTGCTGCGCAACCGCAGCTGCCGTGGCTATGATCCCCGCTTCGTGGTCCGTGAGGACCAGTTGCGCACGCTCATCGAGGTCAATACGCGGATTCCTTCGGCCCGCAACCAACAGGTGCTGCGTTTCCGTCCGGTGCTGGCCGACGAGGCGCCGCTTCTTCTGCCGCTCGTCCGCCTCGGGGCGGCGCTTCCCGAACTGCACCTGCCGCTGCCCGGCACCGAGCCCAATGCCTTTATCGTCGTCTGTTCGACCGTCCCCGAGGATCGCTACGTGGATATCGACCTCGGCATTTCGGCCCAGAGCATGCTGCTGCGGGCCGTGGAGATCGGTCTGAACGGCATCTGCATCGGGGCGTTCGATCCGGCGCGGGTTCGCCAGACGCTCCGCCTGCCTTTGGATCCGCTGCTGATCCTTGCGATCGGCAAGGGCGCCGAACGGATCGAACTGACGGAGATCCGCTCCGACGAGAGCCATGCCTACTACCGCCGCGACGGGGTGCACTACGTTCCGAAGGTCCGGCTCGACGATCTGCTGATTCCGCGCTGATCCTCCGCGCCGACTTTGCGTAAAAAAACCTTTTGCAGCCAAAAGCAACCTTTTTCCCTTCGTTTCTTCGGCGGAATGGTTATCTTTGTACAACCATACCGTCATTCCCATGCTTGCCTGTACCTATGTCGAACGCGGACGCTTCGAACTCCGCGAAAAGCCGAAACCCCGAATCGTTGATCCGCGCGATGCGCTGGTGCGCGTTGACTTGTCCTGAAAAAACTTTACAGTTTACGCTAAACGTCCTGACAGGACTTTA
>CALLRW010000004.1 GCA_938014215.1 uncultured Alistipes sp.
TGCCATTTGTCAAGAGTAAATGCACAAAAAAGCAAAAATATTTTTTATGAGGCCAGAATGAGGGCGATTTCTTCCCGGAAAAGCTGCTCGGAGCACAGATAACCGAACATTTTGCGGGGGTAGTTGTTCAGCCAGTCCTCGATCCGCTTGGTCTCCTCGTAGGAGATTGTGCTCAGGTCGGTGCCCTTCGGCAGGTGCCGACGTATGAGGCCGTTCTGGTTCTCGTTGGATCCGCGCTCGCTCGGGCGGTAGGGGTGGCAGTAGTAGACCTCAGTGCGAGATCCCCGGCCGGTGACGCTGCGCTCGATCCCGGCGGCGTCTGCAAACTCGCAGCCATTGTCGCAGGTGATCGACTGGAAGATCAGCGGGAACACTTTGGAGCCGACTTTCTTCTCGAGGGTGTCGAGGGCAGCGACGACGCTGGCGCTCGTCTTATCCGGCGAGGGGATGATGATCTCGCGGCGGGTCTTGCGCTCGGTCATCACGATGTAGGTGTTGCTGACGCCTTGGCAGCTCTCGACGCTGTCCATCTCCCAGTGACCGAAGGTGCTGCGGTCGTTGATGTGCTCGGGGCGATCCTCGATACTCCGGCCCGCAGGCTTGCGGGGCATGGATCCGGCCGGGCGCTCCGGCTGGTGGCGCTTGCCGTGCTGCGGCAGCATGGAGACGGTCAGCTCGTCGCCGAAGATCTCGCCGCGGATGTAGTTGTAGGCGGTACTCGCGCAGATGTGGGTCTTGAAGGGCCAGCCCTTGACCTCGGCCTCACCGATTGCAGCCTCCGGGCTGTACTTCTCGTCGCGGATCTTTGCGATCAGGTAGTCGGCCAGCTCGTAGTCGTTGCCGATCTTCAGCTCCGGGCCCTTGGCGCGGAGGTTGGCCTCATAGCGGGCCTGTGCGCCTTCGGGGTTGTATCTGGTCTCGGTGGTGTAGTCGCTGTTGAGGTGCTCATAGGTGCACCGCTTCAGCTCCCGGTAGATTGTCGTATGGTGGACGCCGAGCTCCTTGGCGATGTCCGTCGGCTTCATTCCTGCGCGGATGAAGGCGTCGAGCTGGATGCGCTTGGTCGGCGTCAGATGGCTCCAGTGCTGTCCCATTGTGTTCCCCTCCGTGATAAAAGAAAAGGGGCGGCCCGCCGGCCGCCCCTTCTGTGTGTCAGTGTTCCTCGTACTTTTTCAGGAGCTCGAGCGTCTCCTCGTCTGTGATGATGTCAGCCAGCCTGCACTCCAGCGCGTTGCAGATCTTCAGCAGCGTCGGCAGCTTCGCGCCGTTGATGTCCCGGGCGCCGCGCTCGTACTGCTGGAGCACCTGCACCTTGATCCCGGCCAGATCGGCGAGCTGAGACTGAGACAGGCCGGCAGCCTTGCGGAGCTTTTGCAGCCCCTCGCTTTTGTAGGTCACTTTGATCGAGATGTCCATGTTGTTCCTCCCGCTTGACTTTGCCGTGGTTTCGTGGTTATAATGAAAAGGAACGGCGGGCGGGATTTTTCCCGCCGTCCTTCGACCTTACTGCTTGGGCTTTTGGTTCGGCTTTATTGTGATCGTAATGGTGGCAACCTGTTCACACTTTAGAGCCTGTTCCAGCAGCTCGAGCAGTTTTTTCATCTGCTCAGCATCCACGGCTTTGCCTCCTTTCCGCGGTTTTGTTCTCCTTTCTTTCTGTACTCGGCTATCCCTTGCCTGTGATTATATTATAGAGCATTTGCTCTATAATGTCAAGCATAATTCGGCAGATTTTCAACATTTTCCCGCGATTTTCCACGAAAAAAAGCCGCACGGCGTCGCTGCCGTGCGGTTTTCTCATTCTTTCCCGAGCAGGTGGTTGATGGTGGTGCCGAGAGCGGTCGCCAGATAGTCCAGCTCGTAGTCAGCGACGACTCGGCTGCCGTTCTCGATCCTGCTGATGACCTTCTGCGTGACGTCCAGCCCGATGATCTGGAGCTTGTAGGCGAGCTGTTCCTGTGACAGGTTTGCCCGCAGCCGCTCCTCTCTGACTCTCTCCCCGGAGATGTTGCACCTGCCGTCTGGTTTGTATATCTTCGCAGCCCTCGCCTCCCTTTACGCTAAAGATGACTATGCAATATTGACTTTACCAGTTTTGGCATGGTAATATTATGCCAAAGATGACTAAACACTAATAAATACAAAGTCATCAGGAGGAGGTACTGCATGGGGCTGTTTAGCTTTCTGAAGAAAAAGGAGCCAGAGCCGGCTCCTGCGATCACGGCCACGATCCACGCTCAGACCGTAGAAGTGAAGCAACGGACGCACGGCGAGCTCCCGCTTGCCGAGATCGGCGGCTATGTGAGCCCGTCCGGCGGTTTTGTAAACTATGGGCGTTTTTGCGTTACTGGTATGAACTCCAGCACAGGGAGAAAGAACACGAAGCGATACGAGGCGCAGACCGAGGCTGACGCCAGAGCTGCGGCTGCGGATGATGGCCTTGTCGAGCCTATGACTGTGCAGGTGGAGCCGCAGATCCCGCCGACCGATCGACAAATGGACTACGCGCTCGAACTCGAGGCCATGCTCCCCGACGGAGTATGCAAGGAGGACGTCAGCGCAATCATCAGCAGGATCACCGACGAGGACGAGGCTGCACCAGATCCCGGCCTTTCGTTGTATGCGCACGCCTGTGGGGTGAAGTTTTCGCGCTTTGTCGGTGAAAAGGCTCTGCTTTCGTATATGGTCAGCCAGATGCACGGAGCCGCTCGGGGCGAGTTGTATGCTTATGCCGTTTACCGGCAGGAGAGCGGTGGAAGGTTCAGTGATCCGCGTGGTCTTTCAGTGTATGAGTTTCTGCACAGTTGCGGGGCTGAGATTGCTGAAGATCCTGCCCTGCTGAAGTCTCTGGAGGATCGTGATGTCTATGACTTCGCAGGCCCGAACAGAGGCACGAAGGTTTACAAAATGGCCGCTGCCAGATTGAAGCAGTGCGGGGCCCTATAAAACAGGAAAAGCCCGCCCGGGATCTCCGGGCGGGTTTCTGCTTTTCTATGCGGTTTTAGAGTTTCGTGACGTAGTCCAGAGAGATCCAGCCCGCGCCGCTCTTGAGCTTGCCCCACTTGGTCGCGCCGGGCCCTTCGGCTTCGGCGACGATGGTGTAGATGCCCTTGCCCTTGATCTGGCTGGCGACGCCGTAGTTGGTGCCGGGGCCCTTGCGGATGTTCAGCACGTCGGCCGTCGTCCGCACGCGGTAGTTCGTGGTCGTGCCGGTGCTGCCGGTCGAGATGTCCGCAGCGTTTACCCAGCCGTAGACGGTGGAGCCGCCGCCGCTGACCGCCTTCAGGTGGTACGGGTGCGCCTTGCCGGCCGCGATGGCCGTGATGGTGGCCTTGCCGGGCTTGCAGGTCTTGGCGTCCTTGGCCGCCGCGCTGGTGTAGTGCTGCGTGCCCTTGAAGTCGACCACGTCGCCGACCTTCAGGCCGGTCTCAGTGCTGCCGGAGGTCTGGCCGCCGGTGCTGCCGCCTGCGTCCGTGACGCCGAGGCGCTTGTTGACCTCGGCCGCGATCTGGCCGTGGCGGTTGTAGAGGTAGTCGCCCGGGCAGCTCTTATTCGCGTAGTCCCTGTGCACGGTCATGTTGCAGCCGTTCAGGTGGTTCACGCGGTCGTTTTTGCTGGTCGACCAGACGAGGCGCTTGATGCCGTTGCGCTTGCAGATGTCGGTCACGAGATCCAGCAGCGCGGCGTATGCCTTCGCAGAGACAGGCCAGTCAGGTGCGCCGCCGTTGTTGGCGACTTCGATGGTGACGGCCCGCTGGTCGTTGGCGTTGGACGAGGTGCACCACGAGCGGTTTGCCTCGTCGACGTACAGAGCGATCCGGCCATCGGTGCCGATGCCGTAGTTGCTGGACGCCTGCCGCGCAGAGTTGGCGAACAGGTTGCCGCAGGTCTCGACGGAGCAGTTGCCGGCCATACAGTGGATCGTGATGGTGTCGATCTTCTTGGTGCGCTTGCCCGAGTGGTTCGGGCTGAGCTTGGTGTAGACCACCAGAGGGCTGTTACTCATTGTCGTCTCCTTTCCCGCCGGTCAGCTCGTCGAGAGTCTCGTCTGTGAC
>CALLRW010000005.1 GCA_938014215.1 uncultured Alistipes sp.
GTGGTCAGTTGATCCTCGGTGGCGAAGGTGCCGCCGAACTGCTCGGCCAGCGCCGCGATGATCTCGCCGGCGTGCTCCGGCGTGACGTCGTCGGTGGCTTCGTCGTCCTCGATGGAGATCAGGAGATCGGAGTCCAGATAACAAGCGGGGCGCAGGCCGTAGTAGCCGTTGTCGGCGTAGTCCCAGTACAGCGCGCCATCGGAGTAGACGCGGCGGGCGAGTGACTCGTAGCCGTTAGACTTCGTGCTGAAGGCGGTGGAGAGCCACCACCAGTCGTCTGCGTTGGGGATGACGTCGCGGTTGCGCCGGTACTGGTCGACCGTCAGCAGGAAGATGGTGACGGTGCAGGTGCCGTAGTCCTTCAGGCCGTCGTCGGTGGTCAGGTCGAGCTCCGTGGTCAGGAAGGCGTTGGGGCCGTTCACGTCCTCGAGCAGGTTGTCGAGGTAGGCGCCGTTGAGGTATTCCTTGCTGCTGGCGACGGCGAAGTTGTTGCAGTTGCCCTCGTCAAAGGCTCGGGTCTCGATGATGTCCTTGCTCAGGCATAGGGCGCGGCCGTCGTCGTTCTCCAGCAGGATCCAGCTCTGGCCGGCATAGTCGAAGGCCGTGCCGCGGGCGGCGTTCTTGAGTGCGATCTTTTTCATGGGGTTGCTCCTTTCGTTCTCTGCGGCCGAGCCTTCTGGCTGGCCTGAATATTTGGCAGGGTCTCGCCGGCGCGGAGCCGGCTCTCACAGTGCGGGCAGATGTAGCCGGTGCGGGGGATCTTCTGGTAGATGCTGACGTTCCAGTCGAGCCCGCAGCCGACGCACTTGGCTGTCATGGGCCTCCACCTCCTTCCGCAGCCAGAGCCTCGAAAACGTAGCGCCGGATGCGGTTGCGGTACTTCTTCCGGGTTCTGGCTTTCTTTGCGTGGGCCGCGAGGTGCAGCCACTTCGGCGGCACTCCGATGGCCCTGACCGATACCTTCAAGAGCTTTTTGAAGGCAGAGAGCACGGCGTTGATGACCGGCTTCATGGCTTCGGCCAGCTTGGCGGCGATTTCCCGCAGCGCGTCGGCCAGTCTGTCGAAGGCTTCGCGGGCCTGCTGCATCTTCTCGTGATCGGCGAGCGCCATGCTGCCGTCGTAGACGTAGGGGCTCAGCTCGTCATCGCCGCCGTCGGCCAGACGCTCACAGAACGGGAGGCCGGCAGCTTCAGCAGCCTTGCGGCCCTCCTCGAGGGCGTCCCGGCCTTGCGTGACTTCGCAATAGTCCGCGAGGCGGTTGTGGCCGCCTTCGTAGTGCCAGCGGATCCCGGCGGTGATCTCGTCGATGGTCATGTCCTCACCGAAGTGGCCGCAGTAGTAGCCGTTGACGATGACGGCGTCCGGGTCTGCCTTCAGGATCCCGATGGCGTCGTTGAGATCGTCGGTCTCCCACTCGCCGTTCCAGATGTCGCTCCAGATCGTCAGGGCGTTCCACGAGCGGCCGATGCGATACACGATTGTCCAGCCGATGCCGTCGCGGATCTCCGCGGCGAAGTCTCGGGCGATGTCTCTCAGTGCTGCCATGCTGGCGCCTCCTCTCTGGTGATGTGCACGACGGTGACGAGGTCGTCAATCTCGTGCTTGGTGGTGTAGGTGTCCCGCTCGTCGAGCCCGATGTGCCGTAGCAGCGTCTCGGGCCCGTCCAGCAGGAAGGCTGTGACGGCCACGGCGTTCAGCCGGTAGACCGTGACCTCCACGGTGCAGCGGGCGCCGTCCTCGTCCAGCGTGGACGGGAACGAGGCCCGGCAGATTGGGGTCGCCTCGTATCTGAAGGCGGTCGCGCGGTTCTCGCCGGCGATGATGTCCTTCACGAACTCCTCAAAGGCTTTGCGAGGGATCGAGCTGCGGTACTTGTCCAGCGTGACGTCGGCGAGCTGCCGGATGGCTTTGGTGTTCATG
>CALLRW010000006.1 GCA_938014215.1 uncultured Alistipes sp.
ATAAGAAATCCTATCTGAGGCCGGTGCCGCGGATCGACCTGGATCGGGAATTATTCCCCGAGTGAAGACTATAACACAAAAATAAGATCCACACGCCGCGGCGTGTGGATCTGAAAACAAGAATCGCTATATTTGCATATCTGAAGAATCTGAAGGCTCCTATCCAGACACACTTTTTGAAACACTACCTCATGCCATGGGACGACCGTGTCTATATCCTCACTCCCAGAAAATAGACCTCCGCAAGGTTTGACGGCAGCGCCGCCCCGGTGTAATCCGGAGCGGCGCTTTTTCTCTGGCACACAAAGGCTGCACGCCATCTCTGCACCGGCATAGGCTCCCGCTTGGATGGAGCCGCCCTGCAAAAACTTCTGCCCGGCTGGAGACGCCTGCAAAGACCTCCCCCCGACCAGAGCCGCCGGCAAAAGCCTTTCTCTGACCGGAGTGTCCGCCGGCACGTTCGCAGTCCGATATCCCCGGACATCCGCCGGAGGGTTTTCGGGAGAGTCAGACGCTACTGATACATTGCAATCTCGATCTCAAGCACCCGCGTCACGTCGAAATAGATCTTCGGAGCGCTGTACTTTTCATTGCCCTCACCGAGCTCGAAAACATCGCAATGCCCGACAAGCGCCTGGGAAAGAATACGCTCCAGATTGAAATAGAAATACATGAAATTGTACTCGTCGCTGACCTTCGTCACGCAGAACGGATGCTCCTCGCTTCCGTCACCGGTTGCGGCAATCGTCTCGAGCAGGAAATAGCCGCGATTGAAATAGGCCTGCCCGTCGCTCTGGGAGTAGGTTTCATCCCCGTGGTGACGCATCAATGCGATGGACATGGCTGCCTTAAACAACGCCTCGAGATTCAGGGGATTGATCTCCAGGACCTCGTCGGCCTTGGCCAGCGCCTCGGCATAGCAACCCTCCTGGTAGCTCTTCTGCATCTCCCGCACAAGAGGATCCTCTCGATCCTCCGTCAGATACGACTGCCCGAAGAAGGCCAGAATCCGGTCAGGCATGGTCAGGGTCGTATCCGGTCGCGAAGCCGTCATCCGTTCGGCAAGCGCCTCGATGCGCCCGGGATCCTTTTGGGCAATCGACTGGATCTTTTTCCACTTCACGGGGTAAAACTCCGGCCGAGCCGATGCAGTCGCGACGCACAACAGTGCGACCAGCGACACAAAGAGGGTTTTGAAACACATAACAGAGAAGTATTAAGGGTTACACTTGGGTCCGCCACACAGCATCTTCGCACTTCACACCTCGCGTTTCGGAAAGAGAAGACGACCGAACCTCCTGCGCCGGGAGCGTCGGTTTTTACAAAGATAGCGAAAGTTGCCGCAACAACAAACGGCAAGACAGGAAATTTCATCGGGTTACGCTCCGTTGAGGAGATATCCCCCTCTCGGTTTGCGCCCCCGGGGCGAGTGCCGGCCACGAAACCGAGGACCCTCCAAACCACAGGTCCGCAAAACGGCAGACGAGAACCCACAACAAAGAAAAAGCGGACAACTCTTTCGAATTGTCCGCTGTGGTAGCGGGAGGAGGACTCGAACCTCCGACCTTCGGGTTATGAGCCCGACGAGCTGCCAACTGCTCCATCCCGCGATATATCTTTCGATTACCCCCCCACTCACCTTCCGGCCCCGGAGGGAATCCTCTTTATCACCTTTGCGAGTGCAAAGATAAGTCAAAAAAAACTTTTCTCCAAATAAAATTTGCAGGCAACAACCACCCGGATAACGGAATTCCCTTTTTACCAGCTGATTGAACCGGCAAAAATTTTATTTGATCGAGGCAGCGACGATCTCCGAAAGGTCTCTCACCTCCCCTTTCGTACCGCGGCCGATGGCCTTCTTGCAGAGCGGGCAAGCCGTCACGATCACCTCGGCCCCCGTTGCTTCGAGTTCGGCAGCCACCGAACGGGCAATCTGTACCTGCTGGCCGTCCGAAATGGCCGTATTGGCCACCGACGAACCGCAACACAGGGCATTCTCCCGCGTGGAGGCCGGTTCGAGCAGTTCGCCGACCGCCTCGATCACGGCCCGCGGTTCGTCGTAGATGCCGCTGCCGCGCCCCAGTTCGCAGGGATCGTGGTAGGTGAAGCGCGTCGCACCGTGCTCCAGCGTCAGCCGCCCGGAGCGAATCAGCCGCAGGATGTACTCCGAATGGTGGAGCACCTCGATACCCGGCAGGTCGTAATCCTCGCGGAAGACCTTCAGGCAGATCGGACACGACGTAACGAGCGTCGTGATGCCGTGTTTGCGGAAGAGATCGGCGTTGTATTTCATCATCTTGCGGGCCGAATCGGTCTCGCCGGCCAGCTTCAGCGGACGGCCGCAGCAGACACCTCCCTCGCGGTCGGCCCACCAGACCTCCTCGCCCGCCGCCTCGAAGATCGTCGACATGGCCGAGAGCGTGCGCGGCGTGAGCAGCGTCATGCAGCCGGCGAAATAGCCCACCTTGCCCTCGCCCGACGAGCGGTCCACCCCCTTGAAGTAGTCGTAACGGCGTTCGTCGGGGACGTTGTGCATCTTGTCACGCGAATTGAGGCGCAACGTATTGAGATCGATGTCGACGGGACACTTCTCGGCGCAGCGGCCGCACATCAGGCAGTTGTCGGCCACCTGCAGCCGCAGGTGGTTGTAGCGGCGGTCGCGCAGGAAGTAGACCGACTGCACGTCGTTGATCCCCAGCACGCTCTGCAGCTGGCAGGGGTCGATGCAGATGCCGCAGCGCGAGCAGGCCTCGACCTGGAAGTTGTCGTACGACGACTCCTTCTCCGAGGAGCGGATGCCGTAGCGGCGCAGGAAGATGAGCGGGATCTCCGTGAAGATGTGCATGTACCGCGAGAAGGGCAGCGCCACGAAGAAGAGCCCCAGACACGACGAGTAGAACCACCAGGCGACCGATTCGAGCGTCAGCAGCGGCATGACGCCGATGTGGGCGGCCATCCATTCGCCGAGGGTTCCGGTGAGGAATCCCCCGCCGCCGTAGATGGCGCACGTCGTGCTTTCGGCCACCAGCCGGGCCGGGAAGATGAACCACAGGGCCGAGAGGGCGATGCGGTCGCCCAGGACATGCTTCGTGGTCCGCTTCAGTCCCATGGCGCGCGAGTAGAAGCGCTTGCCCCAGGCCAGCGCCACGCCCGAGAGGACGAACAGCAGCAGCAGATCCATCAGGAAGTCAAAGACGGGTTTGTGTTCGAGCCCCGTGGCGAAGTACTTGAAGAAGACGTGACCCTGCAGCGGAACCCAGCGCAGACCGATGTAGGCGACCGTCTCGATCCACCCCACGGCGATGAGCAGGAACCAGCCGAAGGCCAGCGACATGTGCATGTAACCCAGCAGGGGGTTGACTCGGAAGATGCGGCGGTGGAGGAGCGATTCGCTGATGACCTCGCCCACGGCTTCCAGCGTGCGGCGCGTGGGCAGGCCGCGCAGCAGGCGCATCTTGTCGCGACGGGGCAGTTGCCAGAGCCATCGTCCCCACTTCCAGGCCAGGGTGAGGAACATCACCACGGCGCCGAGGATGAACGGCAGACAGAAGGGTGCGTAGAAAGTCATCGTCAGAAATCTCCCAGTTTACGTTTGATCAACATCACCACCCCGCGGGTATTGATTCCCCGGGGGCAGACCAGGCGGCACTTGCCGCAGAGCATGCACTTGTTCATCTCCTCGTAGGCTCCCTGGTACTCGCCGCGGCGGACGAGCGTGTGGACCCGCCGGAAGTTGAACGACGTGAGGTTCCCGGCCGTGCAGATTGCCGTGCAGGCTCCGCAGCCGATGCAGGTCTGCAGTTCGGGCATCTCGTGCAGGATCTCGTCGCTCTTGCGCAGGTTGTTGCGGTCGAGGTCGATGACCCGCGGTTTGGAGATCGTATATCCGAAGTTGATTGCCGCCATCGCTATGCCTCCACGTATCGCACCGCCGCGTCGGCCGCTGCGGTTGCCTCGTTCAACGATTCGCCGATGGTCTTCGGGGCGGTGACGGTTCCGGCGTAGAAGATGCCGTCGACGTTGCTCGCGACGTTCCCCAGGAAGAGGTCCCGCGGCGCCATGAAGCCGCTCCGGGCGCGCTTCAGACCAGCACCCTCGGCCAGCCGGGCGTTGTCGTCGTTGGCCCGCATGCCGATCAGCAGCACGAGCATGTCGACGCTCATCCGCAACGGACGCCCCGTCAGCGTATCCTCGGCCTTGATCTGCACGCGGCCGTCGATCGTGGGGCTCGCCTCCGAGATGCGGCCGCGCACGAAGTGGATGTTGTAGCTCTGCTGGGCCTCGCGGTACATCTCCTCGTAACCGGGGCCGAACATGCGGATATCCATGTAGAAGTTGAAGACGTCGGCCTCGGGGAAGAGGCGCTTCATCTCGATGGCCTGTTTGACGCCCGTCACGCAGCAGACCTTCGAGCAGTGCTGCTGGCAGACCTTCTCGTCGCGCGAGCCGACGCAGTGCAGGAAGGCGATGCGGCGCGGCGCCGTACCGTCGGCCCGGGCCACGCGCCCCTCGTTGAACATCCGTTCAAGGTCGGCCGACGTGAAGACGTTGTCGTAGATGCCGTATCCATACTCCTCCTTGATCGAGGCGTCGAACAGGGTCGATCCCGACGCCAGCACGACGGAGTCACACGTCAGCGTGCGGCCGTCGGCCAGGGTGACGCTGCGGGGGGCGATCGCGGTGACCTCGGCGGAGGTCATCACCTCGATGCCGCGTTCGTTGACGCGCCGCCGGAGGTCGGTCAGCACCTCCCCGGCCGGGGTGAACGAGGGGAACAGCACGTGCCACCCCCGGAGTTTTCCGCCCAGTTCGGACTCCTTCTCGACGATTACGGGCTCGACGCCCTGTTCGGCCAGGCGCAGGGCGGTCTGCATGCCCGCGACGCCGCCGCCGATGACGATGATGCGTTTCTTCATTACTCTCTGATGTCGTATATCGTGTCCGTCGGGCAGCAGTTGACCACCGCCGACGCGGGTTTTCCGATGTATTTGCCGTTGCGGCCCAGGTACTTGGCCGCCGGGTCGTATTCGATGCCCATCTTTTCGAGCAGCGGTTCGACGTCGACCTGGTGCATCTGGATGCCCAGCTCCCAGGGGTCGTAGCCCAGCACCAGTCCGGCCATCTCCTCGTACGTCAGCACCGGGATTCCGTGGCCGTTCTGGCCGTAGGTCGTCCCCTCCATCTCGGCGATGGCGTACTGCCACTTGTCGAGGAACATCGCGCAACCGGGGCAGTTCGCCACGATGAAGTCAGGTTTGTAGGGGGCCATGCTCTCGAGTTTCTTGTGGGAGTTGGCGATCGAGTAACCGCGGTTGGCCTGGACCAGGTAGTTGCGGAAACCGAAACCGCAGCAGTGGCGGCGTTCGGGATAGTCGACCACCTCGCCGCCCCACGACTCGATCATGCCGGCCAGCACGTAGGGGAACTCCGAACCGCCGATGCCCGACTTGGGGAAGATCTTGGCATAGTGGCAGCCGATGTGTTCGACCACACGCAGCGGTTCGCCCGTCACGGCATTGACCAGGCGGTGTTTGGCCCGGGCGGCGATCTCCTCGCGGAAGTGGAACATCACGTCCGACGTATGGGCGACGTTGGCCGGTTTACGGAATTCACGGCCCGTGGCCTTGAAGAGGTTTTCGCGGGTCTTCTCCTCGGTTTCGGGGAACTCGTGCCACGTGGCGAGGATCTCGGTGTAGATGCCGAACGAGGTGATGCACGAGGTGACGAAGTTCTCGTATCCGGCCTCGTTCATGAGAGAGAACTGCCGTGCCACGACCGTCATGATGGTCTCCAGCGGCACGATGTCCGAATGGTAACCGATGCCGGTGCACGACGAGTGTTTCGGATCGTCCAGCAGATCCTTGCCCAGATCCCGCTGCAGGATATCGATAAAGGCCTTTTCGCTGCCCGGGAAGAAGTTCTGCCGGATGCAGCTGCGGGCGTAGTAAAAACGGTCGTCGGCAATCTCCTTCTGATACTCCTGCCAACTTCTGCGTCTGTTCATCTGTCGGTTGCTGCTAATTGTGCTCGTTGCTGTTTTGGGTGAAGACGTCCATCATGTACTGCTGATCGGCGCCCTGTTCGTAGCCCATTTCGCGGGCCTTGCGGTCGGAGTGTCGTTCGATGGTTTCGAACATCTCGCTGCCGCCGCTGACTTCGAAGATACGGTTGATTTCGGCGAGCGACTCCTCGTCCAGACGGCGCAGGGCGCCGGCTCCGTGGCGCATGTAGACGGGCGAGAAGCGGCCGTAGACCTCCTTGTCGTGGTCGTAGATCCACTGCCAGACGGTACCCTGTTCGGGGTGGAGTTCGGGTTTGACCAGCCGCGGCACGATGCAGTAGCCCGTGCGGAGGATATTCTCGCCGATGATGCGCTTGAGGGCGAGCTGCTGACGGCCCTTTTCACTCTCGACGAAGAAGCCGAGTTTCTGCGACAGCGTGCGCAGGGCCTGGATGACGTAACCGGGCGTATTGCCGCGCGGGCAGCGCGGACGGCAGGACATGCACTCGCCGCAATACCAGATCGTATCGCTCTTCATCAGGGCCTCGATGGCCTCGTCGTCACGCGACTGGACGATGCTGACAATCTGCCGGGGGTCGTAGTTGTAGAACTCGGCCGCGGGGCAGACGCCCGTGCAGACACCGCAGTTCATGCAGGCGTTCAACCCCTCGCGCATGCGCACGTCCTCCATCAGCATGTCGAAATATTTTCCCATACCTTTTAATACAAAAAAACCTTTGCACTGCAAAGGTAGGGATTCCGCATCGGTCGCGCGGTGGTATAAATACGTAATTTTCGCCATCCGGAGGTGCGCTCCGCACTTCGGGAGCCGGCCGGAGGTCGCCAGATCGGGTCAGAAGCTGCCCGGAACACCTCGGAGCGGACCGGCGATGCACCCCACTCGAAGCGGACCGGCGACGCACCCTCCTCAGAGCGGACCAGCGACACACCCCCTCGGAGCGGATCGGCGATGCACCCTTCTCAGAGCGGGCCGGCAACGCCCCCCTCAGAGCGGATCGGTGACGCCCCCACCTCGGAGTCCGCTGCCGACCGCACAGACGCGGCCTTGCACCCGTCTGCCCGGCACCGGTTTCAGCGCCGCTCCCAGCGTTCGAAGGTGAAGGGCCAGGGATACTCCTTGCCGCAGGGGAGGGATTCCGACTCAGCCAGCCGCCACTCCGCCTCGTTCCACACCGGGAAGCGCGTGTCGCCCTCGTAATCGTGGAAGACCCGCGTCAGATAGAGGCGTCCGGCATGCGGCAGGGCCTGGGTGTAGATCTGGGCGCCGCCGATGACGAAGATCTCCTCCCCGTCGGAGAACAGCGCGAAGGCCTCGTCGAGCGAATGGACGACACGGCAGCCGGGGATCTCGATCGGCTGGCGCGAGATGACGACGTTCTCACGGTTCGGGAGGGGCCGTCCCAGCGATTCGTAGGTCTTGCGCCCCATGATGACGGGGTGCCCCGAGGTGAGGGCCTTGAAGTGTTTCAGATCCTCGGAGATGTGCCACAGCAGGGCGTTCCGGTCGCCGATGACGCCGTTCTGCGCGACGGCTGCGATGATCGATATCATGCGTAAAGCGTTTTTTGGGTGAAACGTCGGTATGCGGTTCGTCAGAAGGACATCGGCGCCTTGATGGCCGGCCAGGGGTCATACCCCTCGAGGGTGAAGTCCTCGTAGCGGAAGTCGAAGATCGACCGCACGTCGGGATTCAGCCGCATCGTCGGCAGCGGCCTCGGTTCGCGCCGCAGCTGTTCGGCGGCCTGTTCGAGATGGTTCAGATAGAGGTGCGTGTCGCCCAGCGTGTGGATGAACTCCCCGGGGCGCAGGCCGCAGCTCTGGGCCATCATCATCGTGAGCAGCGCATAGGAGGCGATGTTGAACGGCACGCCGAGGAACGTATCGGCGCTCCGCTGGTAGAGCTGGCACGACAGCCGTCCCTCGGCCACGTAGAACTGAAACAGCACGTGACATGGCGGCAGGGCCATCTGTTCGATCTCGGCGACGTTCCACGCCGAGACGACGATCCGCCGCGATTCGGGATTCCGGCGGATCAGTTCTTCGGCCCGCGCAATCTGGTCCACTACCCCGCCGTCGGGCCGCGGCCACGAACGCCACTGATAGCCGTAGACGTGGTTCAGATCGCCGTAGCGATACCCCTCGATGGGCGACTCCCCGCCGGCAGCCGCCAGAAAGGCCTCGCGGTCGACGGGCTGCACACCCTGCTTCGCGCAGAGTTCGTTGTAGTAGCGGAAGGCGTCGTTGTCCCAGATATGGACCCCGTTGCGGACGAGCGGGGCGATGTTGGTCTCCCCGCGCAGGAACCAGAGCAGTTCGTGAATGACCCCCTTCAGAAAGACGCGCTTGGTGGTCAGCAGCGGGAAGCCCTGCTCCAGATCGAAACGCATCTGGTGGCCGAAGATTCCTTTGGTGCCGGTACCGGTCCGGTCGCCGCGCACGACCCCTTCGTGCAGGATCCGCTGCAGCAGGTCGAGGTATTGTTTCATGATTCGAGCATTTTGAGCGTGAGTTCGCCCGCGTCGTCCAGCACGGCATAGGAGGGGTTCTTCTCCCACCCGCCGAGGTTCACGACATGGAACTCCCCGTCGCGGAACTCCCGGGCGAAGTGCATGTGTCCGAAGACGAAGTGGTCGACGCGGTGCGTCGCGGCGTATTCGCGGGCATACTCGATGAGCGGTTCGGTGAGCGAGGCATCGAACCCGCCGCCGCAACCCGTCCGCCGGGCCCGTTCATCGGCCACGATGTGCTTTTTGCGGGATTTGCCGCTCCACCAGTGGCCGAACTTCAGCGCCAGATCGGGGTGCAGCCCCCACGAGAAGAGCCGCCGGAGTGTCCGCGAGCGGAACGTGCGGTTGAGCAGTTTGAGTACCGGCTGGCCGTCGATCTTCATGTTGTCGCCGTGGGCCACGAAGACCTGCCGCCCGTGGAGGGTCAGCAGCTGCGGCGAGGTGAAGATCTCTACCCCGCACTCGCGGGCGAGGTAGTCGCCGACCCACATGTCGTGGTTGCCCGTGAAGAAGACCACGCGGATGCCGCGGTCCGTGAGCTGGGCCAGTTTGCCGAGCGTGCGCACGAACCCCTTGGGCACCACCCGCCGGTATTCGAACCAGAAGTCGAAGATGTCGCCCACGAGAAAGATCGCCTCCGCATCACGCGCCGCGCGGTCGAGCCACGCGACAAAACGCCGTTCGAGCGCGCGGGCCGACCGCTCGTCGCCCGCTCCGAGGTGGACATCGGAGGCGAAATAGATCATCATCGGGTCAGTTCATCGAGTTTGGCCTCGAGCTCCTTGCCGTAGATATCGCGGGCGACGATCGTGCCCTCCTTGTCGATGAGGAAGTTGCAGGGGATCTTCTGCACGTTGTAGAGTCCCAGCGAGGCCGAGCCGCGGCCGCGCAGATCGCTCACCGAGACCCAGGGCAGCTGCTGCTCCTGTACGGCCGTAATCCACAGCGGTTTCGACGTATCGATGGCCACCTGGTAGACCTCGAAGCCCACCGGCGAATCGGCATATTTGCGGTAGATCTCCTTGAGTTCGGCATTGAGCTGGTTGCTCGTGCCGAGTTCGGCCGACCAGAAGTCCAGCAGGATCACCTTGCCCATGAGCGACGAGAGGCGGATCTTCTTGCCGTAGATGTCCATCAGCTCCAGATCGGGGAACTCCGCCTCGGAGATCCGCGACGTGAGGCTCATGCGGGCATCCATGCGGGTGATTTCGGCCAGCAGGGTCTGCAGATAGGGCGATTCGGGATAGCTCTTTTCGAGGGCTTCGGCCACCGTACGGTAGTAGACCACGTCGCTGTCGCCGTTGAAGAGGTAGGTATCGCCCGGCAGCCGTTGATAGAGGGCGTAGACGGCGGCCAGCGAGGATTTGTTCTCGATGATGAAGCGCAGCTGTTCGCGGCGGATGCGGTAATATTCGGACGTGTACTCCGAGGCGAGCTCCTTGCGCTGCTCCTCCGTCAGGTCGGGTTCGGCGAAGCGGGCGGCCAGGGCATCGAGCTGCTGGGCGCCGGCCACGAAGGCCTGGTAGAACTGCCGCAGCAGATCCGACTCGACCGACCCTTCGACCGTGTAGTTGCGCACGACGCTCCCCACGGAGTTGACCGTCAGATGGTCGCCGCCGGCCAGCAGCAGCGGGATCCGTTCGCCGTCATAGATGATGTTGTAGAGCATGGGGGTCGGAGCCGCCTCCCTGACGAGGAATTCGTAGCTTCCGTCGGGGGCCAGGCTCGTCGAATCGACGATCGACTGCGAGAGCGGAGCGAGTTGTTCCAGATAGACCTCCTTGGCGTCACTGCCGACAAAACGGCCCGAGATCTTCACTTTCGACGACTGGCAGCCGCACAACAGCGCGGCGGTCAGGACCGTTCCGAAAAGCGTTTGTTTATTCATGGATGGTTGTTTTCGCGTTTAATGGGAGTAAAGATAGCGATTTTCCCGCAATTCGGTGCCGCTTATTTCGAAGAATTGCGATGGGCACCGTTATTTTTCACGAAACCGCGGTGCTGCTGGTTGCGGTTTTTCTGCTGACGCTGCTGGGCGTGGGCCGGGCGATGCTGCTGGGGGCCCTTCTGCGGACGTGCCGAAAAGGGCTGTTTATAGTCGCTTCGGAGATTGTTCAGGGCCACTTCGTCGATTTCGATGCTCCCGCCGGACATCCGCTTGATGTCGCGAACGATCACCTCGTTGTTGGGGTGTTCCTGGTTGTATTCGTAGCTCTTGGTACGCATGTATCGGGCCAGGTTGTCGACCGTCGAGGCGACGGCCCGCGGATCCTGCACCGAAGCCAGACTGCCGATCATCCGCTCGACATACTTGCCGTAGTGCTTGTAGGCGATTCGGCTCTGCGTGTAGGGCATGTGGCGCGGCGAGACGGTCAGCTCCTCGCGCGAGGGGCGCGGATAGGGTGAATCGACATCCAGCTGAAAATCAGACATGATGAAGAGGTGATCCCAGAGTTTGTGGGTGAAGTCGGCCGTATCGCGCAGCAGGGGGTTGAGGTTGCCCATGACGGCGATCACGGCGCGGGCCTGGCGGTTTCGTTCGTGGCGGTCGTCGATCTCCATGAGCGAATCGATCATCTCCTGGATATGGCGCCCGTATTCGGGCAGATACAACTTGCGACGAGTGTAGTTATAGTTCTTTTTCATACGTTGGCGTGTAGTCCATGTACTGTTGCAAAACGTCCGCCGGGGTGTCCGGTCGGTTCGGAACGATGGAGCGAATCAGAGGGTTTTCGCCCGCGGATCCCACCTTGCGTCTGCGGCCCGGCGATTGGTTTTACGCCGCAGAAAGCCCTACCTTTGAGGCGGAAGCCGTGCAAAACAGAGGCTGGTCCGGAGTTTATCTTCGGCAAAAGTAGGTAAAATTTCAGGAAAAACAAGCTATGGCAAAAGTTTTAATTCTGGACCGTTCAAAAAGCGTGCGAAACGTGCTGCGCGAGCGGTTGGAATACGAAGGTTTTTCGGCCGAGGCGGCCGAAGACGAGGCCGAAGCGTCGGCGCTGTGCGGGAAGATCCCCTTCGACGTGATCATCTCCGACACGGCCTGCGGGATGCCCCGCACCGGAGCGCCGGTCATTGCGCTCTCGTCCGACCCGTCGATCGACACGGCGCTTGCGGCCGTGCGCGACGGGGCCCGGGACTTTCTGCCCAAACCCGTCGACATGAACCGCCTGATGGAGTCGCTGCACCGTGTGCTCGAGCAGCCCGCCCCGGCGTCGGAACCCGCCCCTGCCGCCCACCGCTGCCGGCGGGCCCATCCGGCACAGGCCGAGGCGATCATCGGCTGCTCGCCCGAGATCGAACACGTGCGGCAGCTGATCGACAAGGTGGCGCCGTGCGAGGCGCGGGTGCTCATCACCGGCGAGAACGGCACGGGCAAGGAGCTCGTGGCGCGGTGGCTCCACGCCAAAAGTGCGCGGGCCGCGGCGCCGTTCGTCGAGGTGAACTGCGCGGCGATCCCCTCCGAGCTGATCGAGAGCGAGTTGTTCGGCCACGAGCGCGGGGCCTTCACCTCGGCCGTCAAGCAGCGCAAGGGGAAGTTCGAGCAGGCCGACGGCGGCACGCTCTTCATGGACGAGATCGGCGACATGTCGCTGGCGGCGCAGGCCAAGGTGCTGCGGGCGCTGCAGGAGAACCGCATCAGCCGCGTGGGCGGCGACAAGGAGATCGAGGTCGACGTGCGGGTGATCGCCGCCACGAACAAGGATCTGCGCGAGGAGATCCGCCGGGGCAACTTCCGCGAGGATCTCTACCACCGGCTGGCGGTGATCGTCGTGCGGGTTCCGGCGCTGCGCGAACATCCGGAGGATATCCCGACGCTCGTCGACCACTTCATCCGCACGCTGGCCGACGAGTACCGCAAGCCGCCGAAGCCGATCACCGAGGAGGCCGTGGCGCTGCTGCGCGAGAAGCCCTGGACGGGCAACATCCGCGAACTGCGCAACGTGGTCGAGCGGCTGCTGATCCTCTCGGGCGAGCAGATCACGGCCGACGACGTGCGGCTCTACTGCTGACGGCCGGCCGCAGCGACCGCGCCCCGGAAGCCGCCCGGGACCCCAGCCCCCGACCTTCCCCCCCGCCCGGCCGTCCCGCATCGGACGGCTCCGGACCCGAGGTTCCCGCGCCGGGCACCTATAACAACCCGACGATCTGCTCGGGACGGTCGACGATGTGGCAGGCGCCCGTCGCCTCGAGTTCGGCGCGGTCGCGGAATCCCCACGTCACGCCGACCGAGCGCACGCCGGCCGCCCGGGCCGTCTGCATGTCGACCCCCGAATCACCGACATACAGGACCTGCTCCCGGTCGATGCCGGTCCGGCCGAGGATCTCCGCGACGACCGCCGGATCGGGCTTCAGCGGCACGTCGGGACGCTGTCCGAAGACCGCCGCAAACTCCACCCCGGGGAAGAAGCGCGCGATGAGCTTCGCGGTCCCCTCCTGGAACTTGTTCGAGGCCACGGCCATCCGAATGCCGCGGCGCGCGAGTTCGGCCAGCAGTTCGGGAATCCCGGCATAGGGCTTCGTGTGGCAGTCGATGTGGTCGATGTAGTACTTCACGAAGTCGGCCCGGGCCGCCGCCACGTTCTCGGGCGAACGCAGCGGTTCGGGCAGCGCCCGTTCGACCAGGCGCAGGATGCCGTTTCCGACAAAGTGGCAATACTCCTCATAGGTGTGTTGCGGGAGCCCCCGCAGGGCCAGCATGGCGTTGCACGCCACGGCCAGGTCGCCGATCGTGTCGAGCAGCGTGCCGTCGAGATCGAAGATGACAAGTTGGGTATTCATCCTTTCTGTTTTTGGATTTTCCAGCCGATGGCCGCCACCAGGAGCGACATCAGCGGGGAGACGATGTTGAAGATGCAGTATGGCAGGTAGACGAAGGTCGAGACGCCGAGCACCGTGGCCTGCGTCATGCCGCACGAATTCCACGGCACGAGCACCGAGCAGACCGTGGCCGAATCCTCGACCGAACGGCTCAGCAGCCGCGGTTCGAGTCCGCGTTCGGCGTAGAGGTCGCGGAAGAGACGCCCGGTGAGGATGATCGAGATGTACTGGTCGGCGGTGCAGAGATTGAAGAAGATGCCGGCACCGACGGCCGAGGCCACGGCCGAGAAGCGCCGCCGCACCCAGCGCAGGAAGATCTCCGTGAGCGAGCGCAGCATGCCGCTGCCGGTCATCACGCCGCCGAAGCACATGGCACAGATGATCAGCCACACGGTGTTGAGCATGCCGGCCATGCCGCGCGTGGCGACCAGATCGTCGAGCTGGGGCGTGCCGGTGGAGATGGCCGTCGGGCCGAAACAGGTGCGCAATACGCCGCGGAAGGCCGTCATGGCGTCGAACCCCTCGCCGCCGCCGATCCGCACGACCAGATCGGGCTGCGCCACAACCATCGCCACACAGGCGAAGACCACGGCGCAGAAGAGCGTGACGATGGCCGGCAGCTTGCGGACGATGAGCAGCCCCGTGGCCAGCGGCACGAGCAGCAGCCAGGGCGAGATGCGGAACGTCGCCGCCAGCCCCTCGGCATAGAGTTCGGCATGGGTGGCCGTGCCGTGTTCGACCGTGAGTCCGACCACGGCGAAGACCCCCAGGGCGATGAGCATCGAGGGGACGGTCGTGTAGAGCATGTAGCGGATGTGAGTGAAGACGTTGACGCCGACGGTCGACGAGGCCAGCACCGTGGTGTCGGAGAGCAGCGAGAGCTTGTCGCCGAAGTAGGCTCCGGAGATGATGGCTCCGGCGACCCACCCCTCGGGGAAGCTCATGGCGCGGCCGATGCCCATCAGGGCGACGCCGATGGTGGCGATGGTGGTCCACGAGCTGCCGGTCATCAGCGAGACCACCGCACAGATGACGCACGAGGCCACCAGGAAGAACGACGGATGGAGGACGTCAAGTCCATAATAAATAAGTGTGGGGACGACGCCGGAGATCATCCACGTTCCGGCGATGGCGCCGATCAGCAGCAGGATCAGGATGGCCGAAGCCGAGGCGCGGATGTTGTCGATGATCGACTCCTCGAGCACCGCCCAGCGGCAGCGGTAGATGCCGATGGCGAGCATGACGCAGACCGACGTGGCCGAGAGCAGGGCGATCTGGCTTCCGCCGTCGATGGCCCCGCCGCCGAAGGCGCGGATCACGACGTAGAGCAGCGCGGTGAGCACCGCGAGCGGGATGGCCGAGATCCACGGCGAAGGGAGTTTCGGGGTGTTTTCTTTCATTTTCTTCTCAATAACTTTTCCAACCTTACCGGGCGCAAAAGTACGAATTTTCGGCGAAAAACGCCATCGCCCGCTCCAAAGGGCGGATGACTCCGGGCGATTTTTTCGCCGAAACTCTTCCGGAAATCCTTTTTTTGTTTACCTTTGAAGACATGTTGCGCCGCGTAATTCGCTTCTACGTGGATGGATTCCGCGAGATGACCGTCGGTCGGACGCTGTGGATCATCATCCTGCTCAAGCTCTTCGTACTGTTCGCCGTACTGAAGCTCTTCTTCATGCCCGATCCGCTGGCGGGCAAGAGCCCGGCGCAACGCTCCTCGCATCTGCTCGAGGAGCTCACCCCGGAGGCCGATGCCCCGGCCCCGCACGCCACTCCGCACTCTAAACCTGATTCGATATGCTTACCGACTACCTGTCAACCGTAGACTGGTCGCGGGCGCAGTTCGCCATGACGGCCATCTACCACTGGCTGTTCGTGCCGCTGACGCTCGGACTGGGGGTTCTCGTCGCCCTGATGGAGACCCTCTACGTGCGCACCGGAGACGAATTCTGGCGCCGCACGACGAAATTCTGGATGCGCCTCTTCGGCGTGAACTTCGCCATCGGCGTGGCCACGGGACTCATCCTCGAGTTCGAATTCGGAACCAACTGGTCCAACTACTCCCACTTCGTGGGCGACATCTTCGGCGCCCCGCTGGCCATCGAGGGGATCTTCGCCTTCTTCCTCGAGGCGACCTTCGTGGCGGTGATGTTCTTCGGCTGGAACAAGGTCTCCAAACGCTTCCACCTGACGGCCACGTGGCTCACGGCCATCGGCGCCAACCTCTCGGCATGGTGGATCCTGGTGGCCAACGCCTGGATGCAGCACCCCGTGGGCTGCACCTTCAACCTCGACACCGTGCGCAACGAAATGGTCTCCTTCTCCGAGGTGGCCCTCTCGCCGGTGGCCGTCAACAAGTTCTTCCACACGGTGACCTCGTCGTTCGTGCTGGCGGCGCTCTTCGTCGTCGGCGTCAGCGCGTGGTACCTGC
Source organism: uncultured Alistipes sp. (assembly GCA_938014215.1). Taxonomy (GTDB): domain Bacteria; phylum Bacteroidota; class Bacteroidia; order Bacteroidales; family Rikenellaceae; genus Alistipes. The sequence goes on from CALLRW010000006.1 coordinate 15,782, forward strand.
TGCGCCGCCGCGAACAGCTGATGGCCCGCCGCAGCATCGCCCTGGCCTCGGCCTTCGGATTCATCTTCGCCCTCGTCACCGCCTTCACGGGCGACCGCTCGGGACAGATCATCGCCCGCGTCCAGCCCATGAAGCTGGCCGCCATGGAGGCCCTCTACGACGGTTCGCAGGGGGCTCCGCTGACCACCTTCGGCCTGGTGCGGCCGGCCGGCGAGGGAAGGATCTCGAACGACGAGGCCTTCTACTTCCGTCACGACATCCCGAAGGTGCTCTCGCTGATGAGCTTCCACGACGGCGAGGCCTTCGTGCCGGGAATCAACGACCTGCTCTACGGCAATCCCGAACAGGGGATCCTCCCCGCCGCCGAGAAGATGCAGCGCGGACGCATCGCCGTCGAGGAGCTGGCCCGCTACCGCATGGCTCGCAACTCGGGCGACACGGCCACGATGGCCGCCATCGAGCGGCTGTTCGACAGCTCGACTCCCGAGGGTGAGCAGTTCCGGAAGGAGTACTTCGCCTACTTCGGCTACGGATACATCGACCGCGCCGAGCAGCTCGTCCCGAACGTGCCGCTGCTCTTCTACTCGTTCCGCGTGATGGTCGGCGCGGGGTGCTTCTTCATCCTGCTGCTGGCCGTCGTCTGGTGGCTGAACCGCCGCGACCGCCTCGCCTCGAAACGGTGGCTGCTGTGGGTGGCCGTCTGGACGATTCCGCTCGCCTACCTCGCCTCGCAGGCCGGATGGGTCGTCGCCGAGGTGGGCCGCCAGCCCTGGGCCATCCAGGAGATGATGCCCGTGGGCATCGCCGCCTCGAAGATCCCGAGCGGATCGGTCACCACGACCTTCATCCTCTTCCTCGTGCTCTTCACGGCGCTGCTGATCGCCGAGCTGAGCATCCTGCTGCGTCAAATCAAAATCGGACCCAAAAACGAATAAGCCATGGATACGCTGTCACTGCTGCAACACTACTGGTGGTTTCTGATCGCGCTGCTGGGCGCGCTGCTGGTCTTCCTGATGTTCGTCCAGGGCGGACAGGCCCTGCTCTACCGCCTCGGCCGCACGGAGGAGGAGCGCAATCTGATCGTCAATTCGCTGGGCCGCAAATGGGAGCTGACCTTCACGACGCTGGTCACCTTCGGCGGCGCCTTCTTCGCCTCGTTCCCGCTCTTCTACTCGACGTCGTTCGGCGGGGCCACCTACGTCTGGATGGCCATCCTGCTCTGCTTCGTCGTGCAGGCCGTCGCCTACGAATACCGCCGCAAGCCCTCGAACGTCTTCGGCGAGCGGACGTTTGACACCTTCCTGATGATCAACGGCATACTGGGCCCCATCCTGATCGGCACGGCCGTCGGGACGCTCTTCACCGGGGCAGACTTCACGGTCGACCGCCTCAACCTGGCCGGACAGGGCGGTGCCGCCGTCATCTCGCAGTGGACCTCGCCGTGGCACGGTCTGGAGGCGCTGGAGAACCCCCGCAACTGGGGACTCGGACTGGTCGTGGTGCTACTCGCCATGACGCTCGCCTGCCAGTACCTGATGAACGACATCGACGATGCGACGCTCCGCGAACGGACCCGCAACTACATGCGCCGCTTCTCGGTGGGCTTCGTCGTGCTCTTCGTGGCATGGCTCGTCACGCTGCTCCTGTCCGACGGCGCCACGGCCGACGCGACGGGCCTCATCACGATGGAACCCTACAAATACCTCCACAACCTGCTCGAAATGCCCGTCGTGGCCGCACTGCTGCTCATCGGCGTGGTGGCCGTGCTGTGGAGCATCCGGCTGGGCTGGCAGGGAAGCCGCCGGGCAATCTGGTTCGGCGGAACGGGATCGGTGCTGGCCGTGCTGGCGCTGCTGCTCATCGCCGGCTGGAACCAGACGGCCTACTACCCCTCGCTGAGCGACCTGCAGTCGTCGCTCACGATTGCCAACTCGTCGTCGAGTCTCTTCACGCTGCGGGTCATGGCCTGGGTATCGCTCTTCATTCCGGTGGTAGTCGCCTACATCTGGTATGTCTGGCGGGCGCTGAACCGGCAGCCGCTGACCCGCGAGGAGCTCCGCAAAGAGGAGCGCTGATCACCCGAAGGCGGGACCTCCGATCCCGGAGGCTGACCAGACGCCGCCGATCCCGGCCGGCATCCGCCCCGCTTCCGAAAAAGAGCGCCCGCCCCGGCTGCCGACCGCACCTGACGGAGGGGCGGCGGCGAATCGCCCGACCGAAAACAACCGACATCAGCCACCGACCGGGAACGGAAATTTTCCGGACGGTGCCGCATCCAATCCAGGGGCGGAGGTTTCAGACCTCCGCCCTTTTTGCATCCGATACCGCTCCGCACTGCCCAGCCGCAGCCCCACATCCACCCGGGGAATCGGCACATGCCCCGAAAGAAAATTCGCCGAAAAGTCGGAAAATCGGATCCGGAAGTCGGAACGGGTTCCGACCATACCCGACGGGGCAAATGCCCGAAACTTCCCCGCTCCGGGATCGGAATTCTGCCGCCGGACAGCACCAGACAGACGCCGGAAGGGGCTCTGAGGGGGTTTCCAGCCAGAAAGCCGCATCGGATTAAAAATCCGACACTTAAGGACATCACCCGCTAACACACCAAACCTCAGTCAGGTTATTTTTTATCAACATATGCCTATTTTTCTTATTTTTTTATTTATTTTTTTCAAAATATTACTATATTTGTTTGTCGTTCATATTTCATTTTTTTAATCCCAAGCTCCATGAAAAAATTTACTCTCGCCCTTGCGGCGTTCTTTGCCGTATCCGGCCTGGTCGGATGCAGCAGTGATTCGGAGACCACTCCCGACACCCCGACACCCGACGAGAAGACGGATTTTACCTTTGAGGTTACGGATCTCACCCAGGGATCATTCGGTGTCAAGATCCTCCCCGAGGAGAAGGACCAGACCTACTATTTCAACCTGGTCACCAAGGCTACGTTCGACTCCTATGCCGATGATCTGGCCCTGCAGCAGGCCGACGTACTCTACATGACGGATCTGGCCACCAACCTGGGCATCTCGCTCGACCAGTTCCTGCTCGAAGCTCTGCTGAAGGGCGCCAGCAGATGGATTACCTCGCCCTGACCCCCGAAACCGACTATGTCTTCTACAGCTACGGCATCTCGGCCGAAGGCCAGCCCCTGACGGGTGTCAACAGCTACACGTTCACCACCCCGGCCGTCGAGTTCATGGACGTGACGTTCGACATCACGGCCACCGACATCACGGCCACCTCGTTTACGCTCAATATCACCCCCGACAACGACGACTGCTTCTACTATTATGACGTGATGCCCGCCTCGACCTACGAGGAGTATTGCGGCGGCAGTGCGGCCAACGTTCCGGCATTCGTCGAGAGCTACCTCGCCTCGCTCAAGGAGGAGGTCTACAGCGACTACACCATGCCGCAGTTCGTCACCGCCCTGACCCGGCGTGGCGCCACGAGCGACAGCGACAGCTTCAGCGGTCTGCTGCCCGAATACACCTACTACGCCTTCGCTATCGGCGTGGCCAACGACGGTACGCTCGTAACCGACGCCACGGTGGTCCCGATCACGACGGGCGAATCGCCCAAGAACGAGTACTCGGTCGACACGCAGCAGGTCAGCGACGTCAGCTATGAGGCCACGATCACCGCATCGCAGAGCGAGGCCTTCGCCGTGCTGCTCGAGCGTCAGTACTACTTCTCGGCGGACGATAGCGATGCCGACATCATCAACGCCCTCTACGCCGCCAACGGCAACAGCTTCTCGGACTTCCTCTATGCCGAGAATGCACACGTTTCGTTCACGCGGCTGATCCCCGACGAGGATTACTACCTGCTGATCTTCGCCTGCAACGTCGACGGTTCGCCCAAACTCGAGGATGGCAAGATCAACCTCAAGAAGGTGGCCGTGAAGACCGAACCCGCCACGCAGTCGAAGGCCGTCTTCCGGCTGTCGGTACCCACGATCGAGAAGACCTCGGCCACGCTGAAGGTCAACGCCGATTCGGAGTTCAGCGAGGAGACCTTCATGTTCAACGTCCTGACCCAGGAGCGCTACTCGCAGCTCAAGGGCAAGGTCGGCTACTTCTATGACACGATCGACGAGGCCCTCATGGAGGAGATGGACAGCTTCCTCGACGACCAGCTCGAGAGCTGGAACGCCTCCCATCCCGATTCCGAAATGGATCGCAAGGAGTACCTCTCGCGCGTGCTGCTGGACGGCGCCGGCGAACTGACCTACTACGATCTGACGGACCTCACGCCCGGTACCTCCTACGTGGTCTGCCTCTTCGGCATGAAGGCCGACGGCACCTACACCACATCGGCCTTCACGACCGAATTCCAGACCGTTTCGGATCAGGCCTGCCTGGCCTCGATGACCTTCGAAGGGACGCTGACAAACAACGCCACAAACAAACAGACGACCTACTACGTCTGGTCATATCCCGAAGGCAAATCCGACCTGTTCTATCGCAAGGCCTTCGTCACGACCGACGAATGGGCCGACAAGAGCGCCGCGGAGATTACCGAACTGCTGAAGAAGGAGTTCGGAAACAAAGCCAGCAACTCGCTGCCCGTGACCGTATCGTGGGGTGACACCTTCTACTTCTACGCCGTATGCTTCGACACGAACGGCATTCCGAGCGACGTCTACAAGATCACCTACACCTGTCCCGAGACCGGCGACAGCGGCTCGCCCAAATTCGACGTGACGACCGTCGGATCGGACGCCGCAACCACCTCCATCCGGCTCAATGCCGCAGGTGCGGGTCTGACCGCGCCGCTGGCCAACACCTCGCACCGCACGCCGGCTCCCGTCAAGACGCTTTCGGCCGCCGATCTGGGCCACGTGATGCTGCGCAAGATTGCAATCGAGCAATAATCCACCGTTTCAACCGAATCAACCCATGAAACGCATACTGTCTTTTCTGATGGCCTTCGCCGTCGCAGCCGGGATGACCGGCTGCGGCGACGGGGAGTCCACCACCCCGACGCCGGATCCCGATCCGACACCCGATCCCGATCCGACGCCTTCGACCGAGACCTACTCCATTGGCGACTACTACGCCAAGGGGTTCATCAAAGGCATCGTCTTCCAGGTCGACGAGACCGGTGAACACGGTTACGTCCTCTCGCTCGACGAGGAGAGCACCGTCTGGTCCTACAAGAACGAGGATACGATGAGCGGCATCCCGAGCAGCGACGGACAGGTCAACTGCCGGCGCATCCAGGCCATGGAGGGGTGGACGGAGAACTACCCGGGCTTTGCCTGGGCCGACAACAAGAACGTGATGGGGCTCGAGAACTGGTACATACCCTCGGGCAGCGAACTCACGGAGATCTTCCGGGCCTACACGGGACGTGAACCCGACAACACGGGCGAAGAGGGGACGCTGAGCAGCTTCGCCGCCACCTCGGAGGCCCCGACCGACGAGACGGAGCACAAGGCGTGGTTCAACGCCTGCATCACGGCTCAGGGAGGCACCCCGCTCTCGGACAATCTCTACTGGACGTCGGACGAGATGGGTCCGGCCATCGCCTACCCGTTCGACATGCGCACGGGAAACTACGCCATCGACTCGACGACGGACACCTACAAAAATCAAACACACCGATTCAGAGCCATCAGCAAATTCTGACCATCCATCCATGAAAAAGATATTTATTCTGGCAGCCCTGACGCTGCTTGGAGCTTCATGCTCCGATTCGAACAACGAAACGGGAGACGAACCCACCCCGACGACGGGTCTGGCCGCACCGCAGGTAACGCTGGGAGACGTTAGCGCCACCTCGTTCACCGCCACCTGGCCGGCCGTCGACGGGGCCGAAGAGTACCGGTACGAAGTGACCACCGCCATCGACGGCGGCAACGGCACATCGGCCATTGCAACGGGATATACCCCCGAGACAACCCTCACGATCGATGCCCTGAAGCCGGCAACCGAATACCAGATCCGGATTGCGGCCCGGGCCGACGGCGTCACCTCGAACAACTGGTTCACGGGAACGGTCACGACGCTGGGCGACGAGGGCGGTCTGGAGATCAGTTTCTCGATCACGCCGTGCGAGAAGTACCACTCAAGCGGGTATGTCTACCCCTTCGCCCGGGTCACGCCGTCGAACACCGACGTCTACTACTGGGTATCGGCCATCCCTTCGAACCAGCTGGAGGATGCCTCCACGTGGATGCAGGAGGATATCGACTACTACCTCTCGCAGGGTGAGACGTGGGACAGCCTGCTGAGCGCCGGCCTCATCTGCCAGGGTGAGGCGGAGAGCGCCCTCTTCAGTTTTGCCGACTACGGTGACTTTACCTTCATCGTGGCAGCCGTCGGCAAGACCATGTCGGGAATCGAGCTGCTCTCGGCCCCCTCGCACAGCTACACGTTCTGGACCGAATCGCCCGACACGCCGATGCAGCACCTCTCGACCTACGAGGATTTCACCGGCGACTGGGTTCTCACCACGGCAGGCACGACGGCCATCACGAACGACAACATGCTGAATTTTGCCGAAGGCGAGATCTTCCCCGTAACGATCACGGCAACGGACGACGGCGGCCTCCAGCTGGAGGGATGGGGCGGTACGCGCAACAGCTTCTCGACCCAGCCGCTGCGACTCGATTACCAGACGGCCGACGACGGTTACAACACCTTCTCGATCTCCTTCCCGCAGCAGATCCCCACGGAGGACGGCGTCACGTGGGAGTACGCCTCGTGGTTCATTTTCAGCGGCACGATCGAGGGCGCCCAGCAGACGCTCTACATGCCCTACGATTCGGAGACGGCCGCAACGATCCCCTCCTGGTCCTTAGGATTCACCGGTTTTGTGGCCAACCTCAACAAGACGGTGCTGAAGATCTTCGGACAGGAGTATACCTACTCCTCGTCCGGTGAAGGGGCCTACATGATGGGGATCTGGCCCATCGGACGCAATGCGAACGACGAGGTCGTGCTCCTGAACGGCACCTACAACGAACCGATCGGCTTCTACTACCTTACGCGCAAGGAGGTGGCAGAAGGAAAGGTCAACGTACTTCCCGACGTATCGCAGCAGAGCGGCGTGCAGGCAAAGAGCCCGGCTACGGCCCTCCACCAGCCCCGGAAGGCCTCGGCCAAACCGGCCGGCAACCGCTGCTTCCAGCGCGTGCTGTAACCCCGGATCCCGAAGAGGCCTGTCCGGCCAGGGCGGAGCCCGATCGGGATCCCGACGAACAAAAAAAGAGGCGATCCTTTCGAGGATCGCCTCTTTTTCATGATTCAGCAGCCGCCGCGGGAAACGGACATGCAACGCGGAAGAGACTGCACCGACATCCGGGAAACCGGCCGCACCGTCCGGTGCACCTTCGGTTTCGAACTCTCCGGACAGATCATCCGCACCCGGGATTCACCCCCCCCATCCGGCGGTCATTCACCCCCGGGCTCATTCCCCGCCCGAAGTTCAGCCGCCGCCAGGAGTCCAACCGCCATCGGGGTTGTCGCCTTCCCAGCCGGAAGACTATTTCCCGGCGGGTTCGCCGCCGAAGGGATACTGATGCTCGTGCACGTCGTCGAAACGCATACCCTTCTCGTAGGTCTTCATGGCGCGGCGCGACATGCCCATCGACGAGAAGCCGCCGTCGTGATAGAGGTTCTGCATCGTCACCTTGCGCGTCAGGTCGGAGAAGAGCGTCAGCACGTAGTCGGCGCAATCCTCGGCCGTGGCATTGCCCAGCGGCGACATGCTCTCGGCGAACGACATCAGATCGCCCAGCCCCAGCACGCCGCTGCCGGCCGTGGTCTGCGTCGGCGACTGCGACACGGTATTGATACGCACGTGCTTCTCACGGCCGTAGATGTAGCCGAAGCTGCGGGCGATCGACTCGAGCAGCGCCTTGGCATCGGCCATGTCGTTGTAGCCGTAGAGCGTACGCTGGGCGGCGATGTACGACAGCGCCACGATCGACCCCCACTCGTTGATGGCGTCCTTCTTGCGGGCGACCTGAATGGCCTTGTGGAACGAGATGGCCGAGATGTCGAGCGTCTTGGCCAGGTAGTCGTAATCCAGATCATCGTAGGTGCGGCCCTTGCGGACGTTGGGCGACATGCCGATCGAGTGGAGCATGAAGTCGAACTTGCCACCGAAGTGCTCCATCGTCTTGTCGATGAGGTTCTCGAGGTCCTCGACGCTGGTAGCGTCGGCCGGAACGACGATCGTATTGCATTTTTCAGCGAGTTTGCTGATGGTTCCCATGCGGATCGAAACGGCAGTATTGGTGAGGACAATCTCGGCACCCTCCTCCACGGCACGTTCCGCCACTTTCCAGGCAATGGATTGCTCGTTCAGGGCTCCGAAGATAAGACCCTTCTTTCCTTTCAATAAGTTATATGCCATCGTATTTTGTATTAAAAATTCGGGCAAATATAACAATTTTTTTTGAATCAAGGCCTTGCGCGTCCCGAAGTGACGGTCGGAGGCGTTTGCCGGATGCTCCGCGAGAGAGGGTCCACACACGGAAAAGGCCGGCAGAGGATCCTCTGCCGGCCTTTTCTGCAACTCGGGCGAAACTCCGGCCGGGAGCTCCGCACGATGGAACGGATCGATCAGCGCACGACGATCTGCAGCGTCGAGGTCGGATAGTTGCCGTCGGCGATGACCAGCCGCCGGGCATCGATGGCCGCCTTCTGCTCCTGCGTCACGTAGAGGGTCTTCAGGTAGTAGCTGTTGAGCACCACGCGGCTGACGTTCGGACAGCCCGTCACGTCGAGCCACTTGACCTGATCGCTCGGCGTCAGCGACACATCGACGGTCAGCACCTTCGTACCCGAGACGGTCACCGACTGGGCATAGATTCCCGAATTGTAGAGATAGGCCAGGTAGACATATCCGTCCTTGATCGGGGCATCGCCCAGAATCAGTTTTTCGATCGGGTTCCGCTCCAGGTAGGAGCGCTTGCCGGAGAAGGTCGACGAGTAGTAGAGCGTCGTGAAGCTGGGGTTACCGCTCAGATCGAGCTCCGTCACCTTGTTGTACATCAGACCGTCGGGGCCCAGATCGACCAGATTCTTGAAGGCTTCGATACCCTGCATCGAGGCGATGCCCTTGTAGTAGAGCGACGGGAGCGTCGTGGCACTCTCTCCCTTCTCGGTGATCTGGCACTCGTCGCCCGAGATGAGCGTCACGTAGCCGTTGTCGATGAGCAGCTGGCGGAAGACCTCGTCGGGGAAGTGGACACCCTGCGGGCGCTGGCCCTGCACGACGGCAATCTCGATCGAGAGCGACTCGTCGACGGGCGAGGTGATGCGGATCTGCCCCGTGCGGAAGGGGACGTCGGCCGCCGCGATGCGGAACGAAAGGGTCTGTTCGATGAGGTCGTCCGTCGGGTCGGGCTCGCCCTGCAGGGTGATCCATTCGTCCGAAGCCACGGCAATCTTGATGTTGCTGCGGATCCGGACGTCGATCTGCTGCCCCTCGACCGGCACCTCGAAGGTCGCCTCGCCCAAGAGTTCGAGCAGGTGGTTGCGCTCCTGACGGACCGTCACCCGGCGTTCGTCGCCCTCGGTATTGGCGATGACGATGCAGGTCTCGCGGTCACGGCCCGACGTGTTGGGATCGACCGTGAAGTAGAGGTACGAGGGGAGCACGGCGCGCACCGAAACCCCCTCGTCGACCACCTGCCGCAGCCAGTCGACCTCCGGTTCGAAGCGGAACGAGGTCTCGCTCGACGAGAGCATCTTCACCGAGACGTCACCCCCTTCGGGGCCGAACTCCTGCCGGTCGCCACCGACCAGATCGAGCTCCGAATCACCGTGCTGGACGATCTGCAGCTGCCGCTCGACCGCCCCGCACATGAAGGTAAAGGTCACCGTGCGGGTCTCGACCGAGGTGTTGGGTTCGACCGTGAAGGTCACCTCGTCGCCATCCGCCCCGCTGACGGCCGAAGGCGCGCACCAGAGCTGCCGTCCGCCGAGACGCCACTCGCCGCTGCTCGTGACCGTCACGGCCGTGGCCGATCCGTCGTCGATCCGCCCATCGGCATCGAAGGTGAGCCTCTCGGCCGAGAGTTCGAGCGTCGCCTCCAGCACCGGGGCATCGGCTCCGTTATCGTCGCCGCATCCGGTCCAGGCCGCCGCGGCGAACAACATCCAAACTATCTTTTTCATCATCTTGTCTTCTGTTTTTTGAATGAGCGATTATCGGTGAGCACGTGCGGCTACCAGTCCTTGGCGTGCGAAACGCCCGTCCATTGAGCCGTATCGTCGTAGATGTAGCGGGCCACGTCACCCAGCGGGGTCTTCTGGCTGTTGCCGGGCTTGAGGTTGTAGACCATCTGCACGCCATTGCCCACGCGGCGGTTGTACTGCAGGTTCTCGGGGTTCGACTCGTTGACGTAGGTCATGTCGAGCGACCCGACACCCCACTGACCGGGACGCAGACCGAGGTGCGGAATGTCGTAAAGGGCTCCGTAGTCGGAGTAGGCGTAGTCGATGAAGTCGCCGGGGCGCACGCCGTCGACCATCTTCTTGAATCCCCACATGGCCTGCCCGATCTGATAGACCGTCACCAGTTTGTCGGGCATCAGCCGCTTGACCTCATAGAGGAGCCGGGCGTAGGGACCGGCACCGTACTCGACGCATCCGGGACGGATCGGGAACTGGCCGTACTTCGAATATTCGTCGTCGAAGTCGACGCCATCGAGGCCGTAGCTGTCGACGATCGCGCGCAGATCCTCGGCGAAGAGGCGGGCGGCCTCGTCCGAAAGGTTGGCCACGCCCGTGCCGTCACCGTTGCCCAGGATCGTGAGGCTGACGCGCATGCCGGCATCCTGCAGCGGCTGGATGTACTTGTCGCGGTTGGCGAGGATGTGCTGCACGTTGGGGTTGAGCACCACGCCGACACGCCCCTCCTCCTCGATCCAGTTGATGTTGGCGGCGAAGAGGTTGACGATGTCGAACAGCGGTTTGTCGTTGCGCTCGCAGCGCCATTCGAGGGCATTGAGCGGGTTGTTCTCGTTGACCTCGACGTAGCAGACGGTGATCATCCCCGTATCCTTGCGCGTCGAGGGGCGCTCGCCGAGGACCTTCACCCAGAAAAGACAGCTTCCCTGCGAGGCGGAGACCTCGATGCCGTCGGTCAGCGACGCAAGGCGCAGCGGCAGGGCGTAGGTCTTCCCCACCTCAAGGGCCGGCGAGGGTTCGACACGCACCTGCAGCGGATCCGACTGGGTCGTGCGCGGCCCCACGAGCAGCGCCCCGTCGGCCTCGATCCGGACCGCCTCTTCGGGCAGGGCCTCGAACGCCGTGGCATTCGCCTCGTTGTAGGCCTCGAGCAGCGAGGCGTCGTACGAGAGCTTCAGATCGACGGCCCGCCCGGCCGCAGCGCTCAGTGCCACGCGCACCTCGCCCGTGACGGGTTCGGTCCGCAGTTCGAGGGTGGCGCCGGCGGCACCCAGCGGGTTGTAGAGGGCGCAGATGTTTTGCCCGACGATCTCCATGCGCCCCTCGTCGATGCCGTTGGGAACGATCCCGTCGCTCGTGCAGGCGGACAGGACCAGCCCCGCACCGCATCCGAGCAACAGATTTCTGATGATATCTCTTTTGCGATTCATAACGTACATGCGTTTACCGATTCAACAATCCGTTCGCCTCCTCGCCCGACGCCTCGGGCAGCGAGACCGAACTCCACTTCAGGGCCGCATGGGCCGTACCGTTGATGCCGTTTCCGGTGTGGTCGCGGACCGTGTCGCCCGTCCCCTCGTCGAACTTCCAGTAGGCAACGAGCCCCTCACTGGCGGGATCGACCTCGTAGAGGCTGCCGGCGATCTGCTCCTGCGTGCGGACGACGTTCCAGATGCGGCACTCGGTGATGTCGCCGTCCAGCTCACGTCCGGCGGCATAGGAGTACCCGATGCGGAACGGATGGACCTTCCTGCTCTGGTCGATGAAGGGGGTGCCCAGACTGACGGTCCGGAACTGGTAGCCCTCCTCGTGCAGGGCCACCTGACCGTTGATGTAGAGGGTCATGGTGCCGGCCGCCGTGTCACATGTCACGGCGATGTGGGTCCACTTCTCGGCCGGGATCAGGCAGGTCGAGGCGTCGCTGAAGTTCGCCGTTCCGTAGAGGGTCGGCAGGACCACCTGCAGCTGATTGGGAGCCAGTCCGTTGTCGCTGATACGGACCAGACAGTGGCCCTCGATGCCCATCAGGGTCTTGATACCGGCATCGAGCACCGTGCTGCGGCAGCGGATGAGCGCCTCGAAGGTGAATGCCGTGAGGTTGTCCAGACGGGCCGAGACGGGCGACTGACCGTCGAGCACGTCGTCGAAGGCGATGTAGTTGCCGTCGGTGAGCGTCGCGACGACATTGATGATGGCGGCACCCTGGAGGACGTAGTAGACCGTGCGGGCGCTGGCGAGCAAACTCAGCCCGTCCGACTCGACCATCGAGACGGGCAGCACGTGCAGCGCCTCGGTATCGAGGCGGTCGAGGTCGTGGAAGCGGACCGTCACCGTGGCCGAGCGGTTCGTCCCGGCGGAGATGAGGGCCTCGGCCCCCTCGATCTCGAAGTAGTCGGCCGGGAGCATCCGTGCCGACTGGCCGTAACGGCGGTTGTAGTCCCCGACGCGGCTCTCGTCGGCGGCGAAGAGGAGCCGCACGTCGCGCTCGACGGGCACGGGCGTCGTGGCGTAGAACGAACGCTCGTCGGTCGTCGAGGTCGCCTTGACGAAGAGGGTCGAGACCTCGGCGCTCTGTTCGATGGAGACACGGTTGTCGAAGTCGCCGAACGGAGCCGGTTTGTCATCGCAGGCCGCCGCGGCGAGCAGCACACCCAGCAATGCGATTATTTTCGTGTGTTTCATGGGGATCAGTTTTTAGGCGAAGGGTTAAGCATGTCGATGGCCTGCTTGGTGTAGCGATAGATCATCGACGAGTTGTAGTAGTCGTACTGCACGTTGTAGATGCCGATGGCGGTCTTGGCGAGTTCACCCGGCTGGAGCATCCACCCGGCCAGCGCACCGACGGCACGCACCGAGGCCCCCGAGGCGTCGGTCACATAGCCGAAGTCGGCCGAAGCGGGCTTGACGGCCGAGACGAGCCAGAGGAAGCGGTCGGCCGGCACCCCGTCGTCACACAACCGCAGGGCCAGCGTTCCGAAGTCGTAGAGCGTCGAGGCCCCCAGGCAGCGGACCACCAGACGGTCACACGCCGCGAGCACCGACTTGTCGGTCAGGTTCTGGGGATTGCCCTCGAAGAGGAGCAGCCCGTCGGGATTCTCCGCCGTCCAGCGCTTCATGGCCGCCACGACCACGGCCTCACGAGCCGCCTGCACGGCCCGCTCCGCATCGGTCATGAAGATCGTCTCGCGGGGTTCGTAGCAGATCGTCAGTCCGTCCAGCGCATCGGCCTCGATCTCGTCGATGCGTTCGCCGAGCCGCTCGCCGAGCCAGGCGGCAAAGCCATCCTCAACCGGCTGCGGATCATCCGTTGCACCCTCTCCGTCGTCGTTTACCTCCGTTGCCGGAGTTTCGGGGCTTTCGGGCTCCTGGGGCTGCGAGGCCTCCCACTGCGCCAGCAGCGCCGTACAGTCGACCGCACCGATCACCCGGGTCCCCTTTCCGCGGAGTTCGGCCACCTGCTCTATCTCCGAGGCGGTCAGCCGCCCGGGGGCCGTCAGCGCCACGACATCGACGCTGTCGGGCACGTCGGCAAAGAATCCGCCGCGGCTGGCGGGGAGCTTCTCCGTGTTGTCGAACCACACGTAGGTGCGGATGTGTTCGCCGGCCTTGTACGCGCGCAGCGACTCCAGATAGCGGGCATGGAGCTCGGGATTGCGCTCGCCGAACTGCGGCTCGTCGATCCCGATCTTTTCGTTCATCGTCCAGTCGTCGCAGGCCGCCATCAACAGGGTGCCGGCCAGCAGCAGGACTCCGTATGCTTTACAAATCGTACTTTTCATGGTTTCGCACATTAGTTTTGGTCTTTACAATCCCACCAGAGACGGGTGGCCATGTTGTCGGGACCGCCCAGCAGCTCGTTGACCGCGGCGTTGACATGGTCGGCATTCTCGCGGTACTCCTCGTCGGGATAGGGCATGCGGCGGGCGAAGCCCCCTTCGGGGATGATGCCTCCGCTGCGGTTGTTCGTGGCGGGCATCAGCCGCGGATAGCCCGTGCGGCGGAATTCGCACCACGCCTCGAAGCCCAGCGGATAGATGGCGATCCACTTCTGGGTGATGATCTGTTCGAGGTTGATCTCCCGATCGCCGCGCTCGTCCCACTTGACGGGGATGGTGGCCGTACCGGAGGTGTTGCTCTCCTTGCCGAGCGGATCGACATAGGTCTGCGGGATGCGTTCGCTCCGGGCATAGCTCTCGGCGCCCTGAACCCCCCACTGCTCGAACGAGAGGGCTATGCCCCGCTCATACCACGTGCGGGCCTCGTCGGCCGTGCCGTACCAGCCGCGCAGAGCCGCCTCGGCCTTGAGGAAGGCCACCTCGGCGGCGTTGATCCACATGAGCGGCGTCGTGTAGTCGACGACCATGTTCGAATACTGGCGCGACTCGCTGGGGATGCCGATGCCCGAACGCAGGCCGATGTATCCGTTCGTGATCGAGGGATCGGTGAAGGTCGACGACGTGAAGTACTTCTCGCGGCGCGGATCCTCATAGCCGTTCATGTAGGAGGTGATGTCGGCCGAGACGCGCGAGTCGCCGTTGTTGTAGTCGTACATCACCACGCGGAAGGGGTTCTTCTGGGCCGGGATGGCGGCATTGTCGGCATTCTGCTCGATCACGCCGCCGGCATTGCCGAGCGCCTCGCGGACCTTGGTCTCGGCCAGCTCGGGCGCCACGTAGCTCAGACGCATGGCGATACGCAGCTTGAGCGAATTGCCGAAGCGGATCCAGCGGGCCAGATTGCCGCCGTAGATCTTGTCGGCCGAGGCCTTGATCGTCTCCGAAGAGTGGGCCGAAAGGGTGACAATCGCCTGGTCGATCTCCTCGAAGAGGTGGTTGTAGACCTCCTGCTGCGAATCGTAGGGGGCGGTCAGGGCGCCGTCGGCCCCGATCCGCGAATAGGGAATCGGACCGTAGGTGTCGGTCACGCGGTGCATGGCCGCGGCGCGGACCAGCGAGGCCACGGCCAGCGCCACCTCGTCGTCGGAGTTGGTGCGGAGCTTGGTCCAGGCGTTGTAGACCTCGACGACGACGCGGTTCATCATCACGCGCGTCCAGTCGTTCGTGGGGTTGAAGATCGAGATGCGGGTCGTGTGTCCGGGGTTCGAGTCGGCGGTGAATCCGCCGAGGGCGCCTCCGAGCAGGATGTCGGTGAACTGGTGGGTGTTGACATCGAGCGGGATGACCCACCCCTGCATGCCCGAGAGCGTCGAGGAGACGATGTAGTTGTCGTTGCCCATGTCCTCCTTCGAGGCGGCATAGGGATCCTTGTTGATATCTTCGAATCCGCCCGTGCAGGCTGCCAGACAGCAGGCCGGCACCAGCACCAGCCGACGGACGGCCGTTCGGAACTGTATCATGTTCATGTGCGTTTTAGAATTTGAGACGGAGGTTGAAACCGATGTTTCGGGTCGAGGGCATCATGAAGTAGTCGATCCCCTGGTAGTAGTTGCCCGTCGTGGCGACGGCTTCGGGATCGAACGGCGCCCGGCAGTAGATCATCCAGAGGTTGCGCCCGACGAGCGAGAGGGTGATCTCGCACACGTTGCCCAGCTTGCGGCGGGGGATCGTGTAGCCGATCGAGGCCTCCTGCAGGCGGATGTTCGTAGCCGAGTAGGTGTAGTACTGCGGGAGGCTCTTTCCGCCGACCACCTCGTACCAGTTGTAGGCCGGGATGAGCGAGTTGCCGTTGATCCGCACGCCGCCGGCATCACGCGCCGCGGCCGAATCCTCCGAGACGCCGAAGTAGTCGAGATAGGCCTGCGTGGCCGAGTAGACGATGCCGCCCAGCCGGGCCGAAACCATGCACCCGAAGTTGAAGTTGCCCCACTTGAAGTCGTTCCGCCAGGCCATGTTGGCCTTCGGGAAGACCGACCCGAGGCGGATGTCGTCGATATTCTCCGAGACGGTGTAGATCTTGTCGTTCTCGTCGACGTAGACGTGGCCGTTGGCATCGCGCTGCAGGTCGATGATCGAGTAGAGGTCACCCAGCGAGCCCCCCTTCTTGAGGATGAAGTGGGCCTGGTTCAGGCCGCCGACATCGAGCCGCTCCTTGGTGATGATCTGCCCGGTTTCGGGGTGACGGTAGTTGTCGACCAGTTCGAGGATGCGGTTTTCGTTCGACGAGAGGGTGAAGTTCGACGACCACGAGAAGCGTCCCCACTCGTTGCTGTAGCCCAGCGCCAGCTCGACGCCGCGGTTGCGCACCGAACCGGTCTGCACGTAGAGGGTCGAGTATCCCGACGAGACGGAGATCTGCGGATCGAACGTCTGGTTGTAGGTTTTCGTGTTGTAGTACGAGACGTCGAGGTTGAAGTGGCGCAGGAAGCGCATCGTCAGACCCACCTCCCAGGAGTCCGTGCGTTCGGGCTTCAGGTCGTAGAACGGGTAGTTGGTGTTGGTCTTCCAGACCTTGTTGTCGGGATCCCACACGTAGACGGGGTTGGCCAGGAAGCGGGCGAACGGCAGACCCACCGAGGCCCACGAACCGCGCACCTTGACGTACGACAGCTCCTCGGGCATGTTGGGGATCAGCTGCGAGAGGACCACCGAGGCACCCACCGACGGGTAGAAGAACGAAGCCTTGACCGACTGCGGGCCGGCCAGCTGCGAGGGCCAGTCGTTGCGGCCGGTGAGGGTCAGGTAGTAGGTTCCCTTGTAACCGATTTCGGCCGAGGCGAAGAGCGACTGGTACTGCTCGCGCCATCCGGACTGCTCGCGCGAGACGCGTGCGTCGTCGAGCTGGAAGACGTTGAAGACGTTGGCCAGACCCGAATCCATGATCGGGCCGCGGTTGAGGAAGGAGTCCTGCTCGACGTTCGAGATGACGGCGCCGAGGTTGGCCTGCAGCGTCCAGTCGTCGCCGAACGACTTGTTGATGTTCACGAGCACGTCGCCGTAGGTCTGCTGATCCTCGGTCTTGGTGATTCCGTAGAGGCCGTTGCTCGAGCCGTCGATGATCGTCGAGTTCGACGTGGCGTAGAACTTCTCGGTGTAGTTGTTCACCGCATTGTCGACCCGGATGCGGCCCGAAACCGACAGCCAGTCGAGAATCCGGTACGTGAGCGAGGCGTTGAGCATGTAGCGGCGGCGGTCGTTTTCGCGCAGATTGCGGTAGTTGATCCAGTAGGGATTCTGCATCGTGAGGTTGCCGTCACCGATCCACTCGTCCCAGTCCTGGACATAGATGCGGCGGTCGGCGTCGTAGCGTTCGAACATCCGGGCCCGCTCCCAGTCGTTACCGCGCGGGAAGAGGTAGGCCGGAACCAGCGGGTTGGCATAGGTACCCTGGTTGGTCATGTTGAGGTCCTTCTGGAGGATGTACGAGGCGCCGATGTCGAGCGTCATGCGATCCTTGAGGAACGAGGTGGTGTTACGGGCCGTGACGTTGTAGCGGTCGTAGCCGTTGTTGGGGATGATGCCGCGCGAGTTGACCGCCGAGGCCGAAAGATAGGTCTGGTTGCGGTCCGTGCCGGTCGAGAGCGAGACGGTCTCCGTGCCGATCACACCGGTCTGGAAGTAGTCCTGCGCGGGCGAATAGTCCATGCGGTCACGCGGATCGAGGCGTGCGCCCCAGCTCATGTAGGTCTGCCCCTCCGAGGCGTAGAGGTTGCCCGTGCCGTAACGCGTCTGGAAGTGCGGCATCCAGAAGGCCGAGAGGACCTCCGTATTGCTCGTCACGGTGACCGACGTATGTCCGGCGCGCCCCTTCTTCGTCGTAATGACGATGGCGCCGTTCGAGGCGTGGCTTCCGTAGAGGGCGGCCGCGGCGGCACCCGTCAGCACCGAGACCGACTCGATATCCTCGGGGTTGATGTCGGCCACGGCCTCCGACGTACCGGCCGAATCGAACTCCTTGCCCCCCTCGCCGGCGAGGTTGTACATCGGCACGCCGTCGATCACATAGAGGGCGTTCGACGACTGGTCGATTCCCTTCGTACCGCGCATGACCACCTTCGAGGCGCCGCCGACACCCGACGACGAGGCGTTGATCGTCACGCCGGCCACCTTGCCCGAAAGCGAATTGATGAAGTTGACATCCTTGTTCGAGACGATATCCTCGGACGATACCTGCTGCACGTTGTACGACAGGGCCTTCTCCGAGCGTTTGATGCCGAGGGCCGTGACGACGACGGCATCGACGGCATGTGCCTCTTCGCGGATGGTGAAGTCGATCGTCGTGCGGCTGCCGACCGTCGCCTCGGCGGGTTCAAAGCCGAGGTAGTTGACCGCCAGCACGGCCGAAGCGGCCGGGGCGGGCACCTGCAGCGAGTAGGCGCCGTCGATGCCGGTGCTCGCACCGACGGTCGTCCCCTTGACGACGACCGCCGCACCGATGACCGGATTGCCCGCCGCATCAACCACGCGGCCCGAGACCTTCACGGGGCCCTGTTGAGCCGTTCTGAGGGCCGAGAGCATGATGTGGCTGCCCGAGAGTTCCCATTTCAAGCCGGCCTGGGCCGTCAGCCGGTCGAGCACCTCCGCGAGGGAGCGCTCCTGGATCCGGAGCGAGATGCGACGATTCGCATCGATCTCCTCGTCCTTGTAGAAAAACAGCAGGGAGGTCTGTTTTTCGATCTGCACGACGGCGTCATAGAGCGTACCGTTGTCGACCGATACGCTGACCGGACGCGTCAGCGGTCCGGACGGGGACTGCGCCGCCGCATTGCCTGCCAGACACGAAAAAAGGAGCGTCAGACAGACAAGATTCCAAATTTTTTTCATAAATTTAAAACCTCTTTAGGATTACACGATGCCCCGCCCGCGGTCGTTGCAGCGACAGCAGGCATGAGCGTGGATTTTAATGAGTCCGGAGCCGGTTGGATGTCAGCAGTACGACCGACTCCCTTTTTTGTGTTCGGGGAATTGAGCTGAGTCGAAGTGTCAGCAAATCATAGGCAGGAAAGTTTTCAGGTTCAACATCAGGTCAGATTGGATGGTGGTATGGTGTAGATTTCGGTTTCGGGTTTCGGTTCAACGTTTCGCGATGCGGTAGAGATCGCCGTCGCGGGTGATCTCGAGCAGGTTGTCGTGGTTCAGGATATCGAAGACCTCGTCGAGACGTTCGGTGAGCGAGAAGCTTCCCGTGAAGCTGATCTGCCCGACGCTCTCGTCGGCCAGCGAGATCTTCACGCCGTAGTAGTTCTGCAGCCGGGCGGCAATCTGTGCCAGCGTCTGGTTGCGGAACCGATAGATGCCGTCGCTCCACGAGCGCTGGCGGTCGTAGCTGTCCAGATCGGAGAGCGTATAGGAGCCGCTCCGGCGGTCGTAACGGCACTGACGGTTGGGATCGAGGCGGAGCGTGCGGAGGACATGTCCCTCGTCGTCGAGCAGATCAAGCCCCACGGCGCCGGTCAGCAGCGTCACGGTGTTGACCTCCTCGTTGGCATAGGACTGGACGTTGAAGGTGGTTCCCAGCACGCGGACATCCTGTCCCTGGGCGTGGACCACAAAGGGGTGGGCGGCATCGTGCTCGACCTCGAAATAGGCCTCGCCGTCGAGCCAGACTTCGCGCTGCGAGCCGGTGAAGCGGGCGGGGTAACGCAGTTTCGAGGAGGCCTTCATCACCACACGGGTTCCGTCCGAGAGCACGAGGTCGGATCTCGAACCGGCAGCAACCTGGATCTCATTGCAGATCGGTTCGCCGTCGGAGCGGAGCGATCCGCCGATGAATCCCCCCACGGCAATCAGGGCGGCGGCACCGGCAGCATACCCCACCAATCTCACCCACACGGTTCTCTTTTTCCGCACGGGAACCGCCGGTGCCGCTTGAGCCCTGGACTCGCCCCCGGCTCTGAATTCGGGTCTTGCCAAGAGTCGGCGACGCATGGCGTCGACATCGACCCGATCGGATCCGTCCGCGGGTCGGCAGGCATAGAGATGCCTCAACCCGTAGAGCAGTTCGGCGTGAGCAGGATCCTGTTCGAGCCACTGCTCGAGCAGACGGGCCTCTTCAGGCGTACAGCGATCCTGCAGATAGGCGATCAGGGCGGATTCGATTTCAGCAGACAGATCCATGCCGGTGAGCTCTTGTTTTTATAATGAAACACGCAATCCCCGGAAATTACGTACGGGGGATCGGAAAAAAATCACGAAAAGCGAAAAAAAAGGGTTCCGAGCAGGAGCAGGAGCAGCGGGAGCAGCATCCGCCGGCGGAGGAACTGCAGCGCCTTGTAGAGCTGGGTATCGACCGTGCGGCGGGAGATCCGCAGCCGTTCGGCGATTTCGGTGCTGCAGAGATTTTCGAACCAGGCCAGGCGGAAGACTTCGCGGCAGCGTTCGGGCAGTGCATCGATCTGGGCATAGAGGCGTTCGGTGAGTTCATCCTGCCGTTCGTCGAGGACGCGGAGCTCATAATCCACCTCGCCGAGGCGGATGCGCCGGAGCGCATTCTGAGCATATTTGTCGGCAACCTGATCGTGACGGATGAGGTTTCGGCAGGCGTTCAGGACGCTGCGGTAGAGCAGCGCCCGGAGTTCGGCAGCCGGGAGCCGGAAATGTTTCTGCTGCCAGATTCTGAGGAAAACATCCTGCACGAGATCTTCGGCGTACTTTCCGTCGACGAAGCGACGGGCGAACACGATCATGCGGGCCGCATACTGCTGATAGATGCGGTCGAAGGCGGCGAAATCGGGATCTGGATCGGAGATCGCAGGATCCTTCATGCGCGGCAGGTGTTTCAAAGAGTCGTCGACAAACATGGCCCACAAAAATAAGACAAAATCCGAAAAATGCGCAGAAAAGTCTCCGGCAAAATAGACGGCGCCCGCCAGTCGGGGAATTCATGCGGCAAGCGACTCCAAGTGATAAAATGCCGACAGCCCCGACCTCGGAGGTCGGGGCTGTCGGTATACATCCGCCAATCGGCAGGATTCCGTCCGCCCGTCCGATCCGGCACCCGCAGGCTGCACTATCGGCAGCAGCGGGCATCCACTTCGTTCAACGACTTGATCTGCAACTGTTTTTCGAGATCCGCCTTCGACAGGGTCGTAGAGATATGCACCTCAAAAGGCTCACCCGGCAGGAGATCGAAATAGTTCTCCGAGAACGAGGTCTGCGAATCCTCGACCTCAAGCGCCACGGCCCGGGTAAACCCTTCGCTGGAGAGCGTCAGCCGGAAACCTCCGTCAGCCGGTTCCAGACGCCTCTCCACCACCGTTTGCGGATAGTTGATCCGATTCGACAGGGTGCCATAGAAGATATTGTCGGTCAACACCGTGCCCCGCATGTCGGTCAGCGTCGCCACGACACAGGCTTCATTGAGAGGAATCCCTCCGTAGAGCTCTCCAACCGGCATCTCACAAACCACCGTGCTGGCATTGCCCGGGACCGAGACCGGAATCTCCACCTTCCGGGAGCGTTTGCCGTCGAACGAAACGACCCGCAGCAACAACGTTGCCCGTGCCTCCTCCAGCCGGTCCGAAACGGCGTGCACCCGCAGGGTGTCCCCCTGATAAAGGGCCGTCAGGATGACCGGACGATACGCCTTGCGGGCAAAATAGTGGAGCGCCTTCCAACGTCCGAAATAATCGATGCTCGACCAGGAGGCTACCGGCCAGCAGTCGTCGATCTGCCAATAGAGCGACCCCATGCAGTAGGGCATCTTGCGGCGATGAGCCTCGATGGCGAACTTCACCGCCTCGGCCTGCATCAGCTGACTCATGTAGACAAAGTCCGGGAAGCTCTCCGGAACCCGGAAATAGTGACCGATATAAAACTCCATCAGCTTGTTGCCAAACTCCGGATCGCGGGTATCGTCGTGACGGGCCCGCTGGTGGGAAAGCATCACCGTGGAATGGAGCGAAAGATCCTTCTCCGCCGCAAACGTCCGCAGCGTGCTCATCTCGGGATAGGACTGGAATCCGTATTCGCTGACGAAACGGCCCGTCCGCGAATCGTACTCCTCGACCATTCCGCCCTTCCAGACCCACCATTCATGGACATCCCCCTCATTGTACCCGATCCCGTTATATCCGGTTGCCGGCGAGGAGGGGTGGTACGGACGCAGGGTGTCGACCGTACGGATCGCCTCGGGAATCACCTCCTCGAAAAGCCGGTGCAGATTCGCTTCGTAAACGGCCCGATACTTTTCGTCGGTCAGATCCCGCCAACCCCAGCCATACCAGGAGATCGAATTTTCGTTGTTTCCGCACCAAAGAGCCAGAGAGGGGTGATTATAGAGTCGGTCGACCTGCTGCACGACCTCCTCGCGGACATTCTCCTCGAAGGCCCTGTCACCCGGGAACATGCCACAGGCAAACATCATGTCCTGCCAGACGAGAATTCCGCGACGGTCACACAGTTCGTAGAAAAGATCCTCCTCGTAGATTCCGCCACCCCAGATCCGAAGCATATTCATATGGGCATCGGCCGCCGCATCGATCATCTTCCGATAGCGTTCGGGAGTCACCCGGTCCTGAAAATTGTCCTGCGGAATATAGTTGGCCCCCTTCATGAAGACCGGAACGCCGTTAAGCCGGAAATAGAACGAACGCCCCACCGAGTCGGCATCGCGGACCAGTTCGATGGTCCTGATACCGGTCGTTACCGACCGTTCGATCAACCGGTCGGGACACTTCACGCGGCACTGGAACGTGTAGAGCGCAGCCTCACCCAACCCGTTGCTCCACCAGAGGCGCGGCCTGTTCACCGTAAACGGCAGATCGATCCGGTTATCTCCCGCCTGCAGCTGCACCCGGGTACGAGCCAGCACACGGCCGTCGAGCACCACTTCCGCCGTAGCATCGCACGTCCGGGTCGCTTCGACCTTCAGCGATGCAGCCATCCGGGCCCGGGATTTTTCGATCTCGAGGGTCGAGATGCGGGCCGATTCGAGCCGTTCGCCCGACCAGGCCTCCAGCCGCACCGGACGCCACACGCCGCAGGTGATCAGCCGCGGCCCCCAGTCCCAGCCGTAATGAAAGCCGGCCTTGCGCGAATAGACACTCAGATAGATATCGCTCTGATCGTTGTTCGGCCAGGCCTGCAGCCGGTAGGGAGCCGCCAGATAGGCCGGCATATTGACCTTGAACACCGAATTGAAACGGATCTCAAGGCTGTTTTCACCGGGAACGAGCAACTCCTTCACATCGAAGCGCCACCGACGGAACATGTTGTCGGTCGAGGCGAGCGGACGATCGTTCAACCGAATATCGGCATAGGTATCCAATCCTTCAAAAACCAACTGCAGATGCTCCTGCCGCAGGTCGGCGGAATCTATCCGGAAGCTTTTCCGATAGATCCAGTCCTTTTCGCCGATCCATTGCAACGTCAGATCGTTTCTTCCGACATAGGGATCGGGGATTTCACCAAGCCGCAGCAAATCGGTATGCACACAGCCGGGAACACGAGCCGGCCGCCAAACGGATTCATCCGCACGCCGCATCTCCCACTCGCCATTCAGATCGGGCAGGGCCGCCCAACCCGGCAACGCCACCAGAATCATCAGGGACGAGAACCAAAGGATCAGTTTCGATTTCATCATAAAAGGGTTCAACACCTACAAAATTACCTCGAACTGTCTTTGGCATTTTATCTTTTCAAGACAAAATATGCTGTATTTCCGACCCTGCAAACCCCGTCATGCCCAAACACACGGCTCGCCGTAAAGAGAGATCCGCTGCCGGGGAGGTAAGAGTCAGCCGACCATTCGCGAATCACCGCCCGGACCGCGGTCTGAAAAGCAAAAACGACAGACCCTGAGGATCTGTCGTTTGCCCGCCGTCACACGGCCTGAAGCGGAAAGTGAGGGATTCGAACCCCCGGAACCTTGCAGTTCAACGGTTTTCAAGACCGCCGCGATCGACCACTCCGCCAACTTTCCGAGGGCAAAAGTAGCACCCTTTTTCCATTCTGCCAAATCTTTATTCCCTTTTTCAACCCATACCCCCTCGCCCTTTCCCAAAATTTTTCACCGTTTTTTCGCATTCCCCAAAATTTAGCTATCTTTGTCAACAGGTTAGGTTTACTCTCTTCACGCACTACGTCATGAACAAAGCCCAGTTTGTCGAAGCCGTTGCTCTCGACGCAAACCTCTCGAAAATCGAGGCCCGCAAGGCCGTCGATGCCATGATCCGAGTCACCGTGCAGGCCCTCCGCCAGGGCGAACGCCTTACGCTGACCGGACTCGGTACGTTCAGCGTCGTGCAGAAGGCCGAACGCGTCGGGCGTAATCCCCGGACCGGGGCCGCCGTAAGGATCCCCTCCCGCAAGGCCGTCAAGTTCCGACCCGCGGTCGATATCGAGTAACCCGGCCGACCTCCGTTCTAATCCGTTAAACGTCACATGCCTCAGATTTCACTTCGGGCCGTCGAGATGCCCGCCTCCCCGATACGCAAACTCGTGCCGCTGGCCGATGCCGCCCGCGCACGCGGTATCAAGATCTACCACCTCAATATCGGCCAGCCCGATCTGCCCACCCCGCAGGTCGGACTCGACGCCCTGAAACACATCGACCGCAAGGTCCTCGAATACAGCCCCAGTGACGGCTACCGCTCGCTGCGCGAAAAGCTCGTCAGCTACTACGACCAGTACCAGATCAAACTCTCTCCCGAGGAGATCATCGTCACCACGGGAGGTTCCGAAGCCGTGCTGTTCGCCTTCATGTCGTGCCTCAATCCGGGCGACGAGATCATCGTCCCCGAACCGGCCTATGCCAACTACATGGCCTTCGCCATCTCGGCCGGTGCGGTGATCCGCCCCGTCGTTTCGTCGATCGACAACGGCTTTGCGCTGCCGCCGATCGAGGAGTTCGAGAAGCTCATCAACGAACGCACGCGCGGCATCCTGATCTGCAACCCCAACAACCCGACGGGATACCTCTACACGCGGCGCGAGATGAACCGCATCCGCGACATCGTCAAGAAATACGACCTGTTCCTCTTCTCGGACGAGGTCTACCGCGAATTCATCTATACGGGCTCGCCCTACATCTCGGCCTGCCACCTGGAGGGGATCGAACAGAACGTCGTGCTGATCGACTCCGTGTCGAAACGCTACTCGGAGTGCGGCATCCGCATCGGGGCGCTGATCACCAAGAACCGCACGCTGCGCGACGCGGTGATGAAGTTCTGTCAGGCCCGCCTCTCGCCGCCGCTCATCGGGCAGATCGTCGCCGAGGCCTCGATCGACGCCCCGCGGTCGTACAGCACCGAAATCTACGAAGAGTATATCGAACGGCGAAAGTGTCTGATCGACGGGTTGAACCGTATTCCGGGGGTCTACTCCCCCATCCCGATGGGCGCCTTCTATACGGTGGCGCGCCTGCCGGTAGACGACAGCGACAAGTTCTGCGCCTGGTGTCTCGAGCACTTCGACTACGAAGGCGAGACGGTGATGATGGCCCCGGCGTCGGGATTCTACTCCGATCCGGGATGCGGCCGTAACGAGGTGCGCATCGCCTATGTGCTGAAGAAGGAGGATCTCGAACGGGCGCTCTTCATCCTGAGCAAGGCGCTCGACGCCTACAACAGCCGGGGTTGAGAGACTCCGGCCCACGGCTCCCGGGCAGATACAAACTAAACGCGGTTGCTGGCGGGAAGCGCCGAAAACCGGACGCCTGCCGAGAAACGACCGAGCCGCAAGAATCCGGTGGCCACGCCCCCGGCTCTGCCGCTTACGGGGAACGCCGAAAACCGGCCGGCCCGCAGAAGAGTGCCGAGAAACGGCCGAGCCGCAAGAATCCAGAGGCCACGTCCCCGGCTCTGCCGGTGCACAAAAAACACCCGGGGGAAAACCCGGAAAAAACCCGCAAGACACGGCTGATAACCTCACAAAAACGACTCCCGACGAGGAGTCGTTTTTTTAGGATCGTGGACGACACGCCGAATCCTCCAAAGTTCTACCATATAGTCCAATTTTTGCGAATTTCAGTCCAAAAAGTTTGGGCTGCGGAGATAGTTTTTATACTTTTGCCCCCGATTTTGCGTGCCGCCGCGCACGCCGAGTATTAACCAAACCAACAAGTTATGAAAAAACTTCTCCTTGCCGCAGCCCTCACGACCCTCACGACGGGCCTCTTCGCCGAAGGGTATCAGGTCAACAACATGTCGGCCAAACAGACCGGTATGGGCCACGTGGGTACGGCCATGAAGCTCAACTCGGAATCGATCTACTTCAACCCGGCAGCTACGGCCTTCCAGAAGAGCCGGTTCAACATCTCGGCCGGATTCACCGGCATCGTTTCAGATGTCACCTACCGCTCGCTGCCGACCCTGGAGAACGGCTACCAGAGCGGTCCCGCCGAACGGTCGGACAACAAACTCTCGACGCCGCTGCACGTCTATTTCAACTACAAACCCACCGAACGGCTGGCCGTCGGCGTGGGATTCTATACGCCCGACGGATCGTCGATGAAGTGGGGCGGCAACTGGTCCGGTTCGCACCTGATCCAGGAGATCAACCTGGCGGCCTACACCGTCCAGCCGACCATCTCGTACAAGATCTGCGACCGCCTCTCGATCGGCGCCGGACTGATGATCACGTGGGGTAACTTCAACCTCTCGCGCTCGATGCTCTCGAAGACCACACGTCAGGGGCTCATCTCCGGAATGATCGACCCGAACATCACCAAGGCCCAGCAGGGAATCGCCCAGCTCGAAGGCATCATCGCCCAGCTCCCCGACGGAGCCGACAAGACGGCCTACATGCAGCAGCTGGCACAGACGCAGGGAACGCTCCAGCTGCTTCAGAGCGGCAAGGGGTATCTCGAGCGTACGATGGACCAGTCGATCGTGGCGGCCCGTCTCGAAGGGTCGGCCGATGTGGCCGTCGGGGTGAATGCCGGTATTCTGTGGGACATCACCGACCAGTGGTCCGTAGCCATGAGCTACCGCTCGCGCATGAACATGAAGGTGGGCCGCGGACACGCCGCCCTGAACATCGCCCCCGAGGCCGCTGCCCTGATCCAGCAGCTGGGTCAGCTGAGCCCTGGCACGGAGCTGATCCCGGCCCTCGACAAGGGGACCTTCCGCACACAGCTGCCGCTGCCGACGACCGTGACGTGGGGCGTCTCGTTCCGTCCGACGCCGAAGTGGGAGTTTGCCGTCGATCTGCAGTGGGTCGGCTGGTCGGCCTACAAGGATCTGAACGTCTCGTTCAACGAGGAGGAGCTGGGCATCAAGGATATCTACTCGGTGAA
Source organism: uncultured Alistipes sp. (assembly GCA_938014215.1). Classification (GTDB taxonomy): domain Bacteria; phylum Bacteroidota; class Bacteroidia; order Bacteroidales; family Rikenellaceae; genus Alistipes. The sequence goes on from CALLRW010000006.1 coordinate 43,069, forward strand.
GAACTACTCGAACACGCTGGCGTTCCGTTTCGGCGGTGAGTACCGCGCCACCCGCTTCCTGACGGCCCGCATGGGTATGTACGTCGACGAAAGCCCGGTGAGCAGCGAATATCTGAACCCCGAGACGCCGTCGATGACCAAGGTGGCCTACACGGCCGGTCTGAGCCTGCGCCCGACGCGCTTCATGTCGGTTGACCTGGCCTACTGCTACGTCTCGTCGGCCGACCCCGAACGAACGGGCTCCTACCCCGTCTACGGCTACTCGAGCGGACAGCTCGAGGAGGTCTTCGCGGGCAACTACCGCCTCCATGCCCACGTATTCTCGATCGGTGTGGGATTCAGTTTCTAAAACCGGGAAAATTTTCCTATCTTTGTGGCGCACTCCGATCGCGGGTGCGCCACTTGCTTTTGAAAGGGCTCCATAGTTCAAGGGATAGAACGAGGGTTTCCTAAACCGTGGGGCAGAGCAAGACACAACGTTCGCGCGAAATTATATACAACTTTTTCGCCAGAATACATACGACAGACGTAAGCCTTTGTAGTTCAACGGATAGAACGGCGGTTTCCTAAACCGCAAATCCGGGTTCGATTCCCGGCGAGGGTACAAGAAGCGACGGAATTTTCCGCCGCTTCGTTCATTTCTGCACACTTCGGTTGTATATTTGCTCGCAAATGTTGTCAAATAGTTGTCAAAAACCTGCACCATGCCGACCACATTCAAACCCGTTGTCTACGCCGACAATAAACGGCAGGACGGAACCTACAACGTAAAGATACGAGTTACCCATCGACGGCAGACATTGAAGCTGTCGACGAATATGTACGTCGCAGCGCATCAAATGACGCGCGCGCTTAAACTCAAAGACCAAAGCATAATCGACGAGGCGAAACGAATCATCGACAACTGGCGCGCCATCGTCGGACGGCTCGGAGCTGCGGCCGACGTTATGACCGTCCGGCAGGTAGTCGACTACATCAAGCAGACGGAGCAGAACAACATGGCTTTCGAACTCGATTTTATCGCCTACGGACGCAAAAAGGCCGAAACGATGCGCCCCGGAACGGGCATCGGGTATCAGATCGCCTTAAATGCGTTGGTACGGTATATCGGCACGGAAACACTTGACATCAGCCGAATAAATGCCCGGTTCCTTACGGGCTTCGAACGGTTCATCGAAGCCGAACCAGTTTTGACGCATAGCAAAAAGGGCACTATACATCAACTGCACAAGACCAAGAAAGGCGGTCGCGCCGTATCGTCCTATCTTGCCTGCGTCCGCCACATCCACAATCTCGCAAAACAGGAGTTTAACGACGAAGAATTGGGTGTCATCCGCATACCGCAATCGCCGTTCAAAACCTACAAGGTCAAGCAACCGCCAAAGGTTAAAAAACGGGCCGTCAGCCCCGATATACTCCAGCAAATAATCAACCTCGGCGACGAACCGCGCCGGGCTGGGTCGATCTCCGATTTCACACGCCGCGACCTCGCCCGCGACTGCTTCCTCCTGTCGTTCGGCCTTGCGGGCATGAACGCTGCCGACCTGCTATCCTGCCCTGCGCAGTCCCTCGATGGCGACGTTATTATTTACAACCGACAGAAAACAGCGAGCCGCCGAGAGGACGAGGCGGAAATGCACATCAGAATCGAACCGCAGATCGCGCCGTTGGTCGAGAAATTCAAAGACCCGACAGGGGCACGACTATTCCGGTTCCACCTGCACTACCGGGACGGCAATACGTTCAACGGAGCGTTGAATCAAGGTCTGAAACGAATTGACGATGCGCTACGGATTGCCCGCGACGCCGACCAACGTCAGAACGACGCCACAGGCGAAGATCGCCCCCTGCCGGAACATATCACATTCTATGCCGCCCGGCACAGCTGGGCAACGATAGCCCGTTCGGCCGCGCTCAAAATCGACAAATACACCGTACACGAGGCACTGAACCACGTCGACGCAGATATGAAAATAACCGACCGATATATCGACCGCGATTGGTCGGTCATTTGGCAGGCAAATGCAAAAGTACTTGGCCTGCTCGATTGGTCGGAACTCAAAAAAAGAGAAGAAAATCGGAAATAATCGGCGGGAATTTTGCATAATAAACAAATGTTTATTATATTTGCATTGTCAATAAAGCCAAAAGGATATGAAAAAACCAAGTAAGGAACAAAAGGAGTTCGAAGCAGAGCTAATTTACTATTTAAGGCTTTACAGCGAACTAAAAGGAAGAGAGGGAGCCGCAAAAGTCCTCGCTTCCATTGAGGAGGAAATCAACAAGCTGGTCGAAATCCTCAAAGAATTGTAAAACACAGCTCCCCGCCCCGCGGGGCGGGGAGCATAAACCAAATAGACTATGGCAACCAAGAAAGAAATGGACGATTTGAAACGTCGTTTTATAAGCGCTGAAACGGAAGAAGAACGCAACGAAATCGGCAAGGAGATTTCCGCGGCAATCGAACAAAACGCCGAGGAGGTCGCTGCGATCACCCTTTCGCAGATCATAGAAACAAACGAGCGCGCACAGGACGAATTAGTGCGCAATCGCCTTAAATCGGTGCTCCCGGCAATCTCGTTGTCTTACATCGCCAAGACCTATTTCAATAAAAGCCGCAGTTGGCTGAATCAGCGTATTAACGGCAACACGGTTAACGGAATGCAGGCCAAATTCTCGCAGGAGGAGCTACGCACGCTCGATTATGCGTTGAAAGACCTTTCGGAAAAACTTGCAGAGATTCGCGTTTCATAGCCTTTGCTTTATTGACAATCTCGCAGAAGCGAAACGCGACGCCCCGGCCAAACGGTCGGGGCGTTTTCTGTACATATTTTCACGGGGAAAATTAACCCTTGCGGGCATAATTTTTTACATATTTTCGGGCTATTTTGTAAACATCTGTCCGCGGCCTGTCAACAGCCAGCGAGGCGAAACGCCGTGATGCTCGACGATAAACGTCAGCCACGCCGTCGGAATCTCCCGGCGGCTATCCATGTTGTCGCGCTTTTTGTAAAAATTGCGCTTGTCGATGCCCCCCTCGCGGCAAAACGTCTGTATTTTCGTTTCACTCATAGCGAGCAAGGCATCGAACGCCTCGAAAAATCTATCCGCAACGGTTTGCATTATTTGTCTTGCGATGTAGTAACACCTATAACCATGGTCAACTCCTTATCAAAATAAAAGGTATCAGTCGATATATCAAGCGCTCCGAAACCGTTTTTTGCCCGATAGGTGTGGGAAATGCTCCACCCGATGAATTCGGGAACAAATTCCGCACGCATCTTGGCCTGTAATTCTTCACGTTTGGTTGCTGCTTCTCCTGCCTTGTCGATAGCCTTATTGAAATCATCTTGTTCCATATACCGTTCTGATTCATCCATAATAGGCTTTATTTCCCTTTCGATCAAACTATCGTTCAGCACGAATTCTGAATAAGTACTATCTAATTGCCCAAATTTAGCAGGTTGATAACTCGACGGGTCTTTCAAGTTCTCTTTTAGGTAGTCTTTGACGAGTTTTCGCGCCGTCTTTTCAGGGCTGCCACAAGCCGCAAAAACGACTACGATACAAATTAACGCAATTTTTTTCATAAGGGTCTAATTATATTAATGGTATTACTATTTATGTTATTGCGGCTACATCGCCGTTTTAGCATACACGGCCCGAACAAGGAATATCCGGCTTATCATATCTTTCGGGAGTTCCACAGGATCAAATGTCGGATTATGCGACACGCACAAATACTTTGATTTGCGATCCTCCTGACTGGCTCGCAATTCTTTGATCAAACGTCGCCCGTCTTTTAAGACAATCATATAGACCTGCCCCAATTCGAGAAAGTCAGCCCATTGTTCCACTCTGTGCAAAAGGACGATTGCCCCAGCACAATAGGTCGGAGCCATCGAGTTCCCGATGATAGGGACGCAAATATCGCCCTGTTTCGCATCTTTGAACGGAATATAATCGACAATATATTCCGCAACATCCACTTCTTCATTACCCCCAAATCCGCCGCGGGCGTCGAGATTGTACATTGGCACAAGGCGAAAATCGGCGTCTTTTTCCGAGATAGATTCAGATTTAAGCATCGTGCCTTCGCCTGCGAGCAGCCACGACCTGCTAACATCAGGGAATACATCTAAAATATGCTGTTTTTGTTTTTCGCCAACATTTTTACCATTCTTACATATATTACTTGCATATTGAGTTGATACCCCTAATCGGGTAGCGAATACACCGTTATCTCCATTACAAAAGGCATCTCGTATCTTACTTATTTTTTCGTTGATTGTCATAAACTAAAACAGTTTATTATATTTGTAAAACATTTAATTCTTTTCACTATGGCTGTCTATATTGCCCTATTTTTCTCTATTGTTTCCGTTATATGTATATCGCTTGCCGTATATTATTATTGCAGATTCCGAGAGATGTCCCATGCAAGATACAGTTTCGAGGGGCAGCTACGCATCGAGCAGATAAACCGTATAATGCGCGAAAATGACCTTGTTTTCGGTGACGATGGTCTATCAATCGTGCCACGCCACCCAAAAGGTAACGATAAGCGATAAAATCGAAATACACAACGCGATCCACGATATAACACTATTGCGTTTCAATTCTTTGTTTTGACGGTGTTTTATCTCATCATCAAGTTCTTGCCGCGCTCTGTTCTCTTGCTGACGTTTATATTCACTCCCGAATACATCTTGCGCCAATAAAGTATTTATGTTATCCGACGAATATAATTCCAATTCGTCTGAGATTTTACTGCGTGGTGCAGCCACACCCATTTTTCGGCACTCTGCTATCAGTTGTAACGCATACGCCCGATCATTGCGCGCAATTCTCAACATGTCGGCCTCCGATACAACGCAATGCTCCTGCATTATACGCATTAACTCTTTTAATGCATCAACAGTCTTTGCATCATACTCCATATTACTAATTTTTAACATAGCACGTCTTCCGACGTGCTTTCTTATCCTCTATAAATCAACATATTACAACACAAACACCAAAATAGTTTATTATTTCCTTTTATTATAAACTATTTTAGTTTATATTTGCATCGTGGTTCACAACGATAACCCACAGAGAACACACAAATATAACAAAATAAACTTAATACAAAACATTATGACACGCCAAGAATTTAACGACCGGACAGGTTACACGCTCAACGAAGAACAATACAGAAAGGTCGAGGCAATGTATATCGCCGCAGGAAACATGGATAAGGACGTTTTCTGCAAGGACTATAAAAAACACAACGATAGTGCGCTGGTAGCGGAGTTTTACAACCAATCCATCGCACTCATGGAAAAATATCAACGTTGCCGAAAGATTGAGCGCGAAACGGCGGAATTCTTAATTGGCAAGGCTCACGCCTACAATGACACAGATTTCCGCAAGGCTGCTATCCGTCTTATCGGTGAAAAAGGAGTTGTTTTAATAACTATCGCAATGGGGCTTCCGCTCTTCGAAGAAGACGCCGAATACATCAAGAACAATATTCAATAAAGCCCGGCGGCGCGTGTATCTCAACTGGTAGAGTGGCGGACGTCCAGAAAACAACAACGAGAGCCGGATGCGGGTTCGAATCCCGCCACGCGCCCAAATCAAACCAATCGCACAACGCACGATGAATAAAGAAGACAGAAACAAGCGCACCGACATAAACAGCCCGAATGGCTGCACGGGCAGCGTACTCGGACTTGCCGAACTCCTCGGAATAAGCCATGGCAAAATGCGCACTCTTATCGGCCACCTATGCGCCGCGGGGCTGATAACGAGTAAATCATCGAACAAAGGAACGGAATTCCGACTTACTGACCGCGGCGAACAGGTATTGAATTTCACATCGGCAGACGTCGACGATTTTTCGACCATTCTGTCGGTTATCCAACGGCCTTTCGGCATAGCTATTTTACATATCATCAAACAACTAACGCACAACGCACAATGAAAAACAACATCGAAAACGGGATTTACATTCCCGACGACCTCCGCAGACTTTTTAGCATCGACGAGTGGATGCAGCATGCGCATCCCGAAACCGCACGGACCGTCGTACTGGTAACCGATTCCGGAATGCTCGAAATCGCCAAAGAAGACCTGCCGGGCGGATTCAATTTCGAGGGCGCACAGAAAGCTGCCGCCGAATACCGCGAGGGCTTCCGCTGCGCAACCCGTCACGAGGCGATAGAAATGTACGACGCCCGGTTCCGGGGCCTCGACGAAGCGTTCGAGAAGATCGGCGGCAAGCCCGCTACAAACATCTACTGGACGAGCGAGGCCGACCCCGATCCGGAGTACAATTCCAACCTCGCGTTCATCTACAGCGGCTCCACGGGCAACGTGCTCGACAACAACAAGTATAACGCGTTCGCCGTGCGTCCGGTTTCCGCTTTCAAGAAATAGTTTCACAGTTTAATCATTCCCGCGCCCATTGAAAGGGCGCGGGGTTAACGCCCAAAAATCAAATAGAAATGAAAAAAGGCACTATTATCAAACGCACCGACTATGTGGCGACAATGCTCGCTATCCCCGTCGGAGAAGAACACGAATTCACGCTGACAGGGCGCGACTACGCATCGTACATGAATGCCGTTAGCCGTTTCAACAAAAACGGCAAAGCGAAATTCGAGGCCCGCACCGCTTCGGCCTCCACCATTGTAATTAAACGCCTTTCGTAATATGTCGCTCCCCGAATTATACGAATTGCAGCATTGCCTCGTCCACGTCGCCGATGTCGTTGCTTGCGCAATCATCAAGCGCCAGCAACCCGCTGCCGACCTCGTAACGAAGCGCGCGCTGTATCGGGAATTCGGCCGGGGCTGGGTCGATAAGCATATCGCCCCGAATGGAAAAATCGAGGGCAAGCGATTCGGAACGGCCCCGAATTCACCGATCAAATACAGCCGCACGGAATTCGTCGCCTTACTCGAAGCCGAGCGCCTGCAACGCGCAGAAATCATCGGCAAATATGGACAGCAGGAGACAAAGAAAGAAAATAACGAACAAGTCCAACCGATAAACCCCCGCCAAGATGTGGTCAAAGCCGAATCACCCCAACGCGTCGAAAAAAAGAGCGCAAGCGCCCCAGTCATCGCCGACCTCGGCCAGTCTGCGCCAAAAAAACGCAGGAAAAAAGGTCGAAAAAAGAGTTCAAAACCGACAAAGAAACCAATGGGATATACAGGATCGGGCGCATTGGCCCATTCCTCGGCCTATGCAATGCCTGTATTTCACCACATATAAAACCAAAGACATGAAAACCAAAATTTTAGCTATCCCGTGGTGGCTGTCGCTGGTCGCGCTCGGCGGAGCGATGGATGCAGACCCGATTTCATGGGTCGCCGTCGCCGGAACATTCGCGGCGTTCGTAACGCTTTCCGCAGTCATAATCAGAGAACAAAGGAAAACCGCATAATAACCAATCATCACAAAACGCACGATGCTATGAACATCAAGATCAAATCAATTACCCTGCGCAATTTCAAAGGACTGCGCGACGTATCGTTCGATTTCGACGGCCGTAACGCCATGATCATAGGCGACAACGGTACGGGAAAGACAACCATTTTCGACGCCTTGACGTGGGTACTGTTCGGCAAGGATTCGCACAACAGTACCGACATCGACATCAAGACAATAGACGCCACGGGCGAACCGATGCACCGCGCCGAGCATTTCGTCGAGGTGGCATTGGACGTGGACGGCTCCACACAGACGCTGCGCCGCACGTACCGCGAGATTTGGAGCAAGCCGCGCGGGTCGTCCGATCTGCGTTTCGTCGGACACGAAAGCGCATTTGCCGTCAATGGCGTGGAGGTCGGAACCAAAACGGCATACGACAAAATCATTTCGGAATGGATAAACGACGACGTATTCCGAATGCTGACCGACCCGATGTATTTCAATACTCGCGTCGACTGGAAAGGCCGCCGCGCCGCACTTTTAGCCCTCGTCGGGGATAACATCGACCGCACGGCGATACAGGCACAGTTTGCCGACCTGCTCGCGGAAATGAACGGCGAACCCCTCGCAGATTTCAAAGCGCGACTGGCGGCCGAAAAGCGCAAGAACAAAAAGGAACTCGACACGTTCGCCCCGAAGATCGAAGCATATCAAAACACGATGCCGCCGACGGAAGACTACACAGCGCTGGAACAGGAAATCGTGCAACGCGAATCTGTGGCCGCAAACGAGATCGTTGCCTACCAACGGCAAATCGACGCACTCGACGCGCAGATCGCCAACGCATCGAAAATAGACGAAGAAACGCAGGCCGCCCACGACCGAAGACTGAAAAAGGTGCTCGACATCAAAAAGTCGTTGTCCGAATGTATCGACGCACGACTGACTGCCGCCCGTCGGTATAACTCCGACCGCGACGCGGCCATCATGGACGCACAGGAGAAAGCGGATTCAATTCTGCGCGAAATCGAGAAAACCGAAACGACGGCAAACTCGAAACGGGACACCCTCGAAGCCTGCGTAAAGAAGCAGGCGAATATCAAATCGGCGCTCGATACTATGCGTGCGAAATACGAGGCCGAGAAAAAGGCGGCATTTGAATATGTCGACACGACCACCTGCTACGCCTGCGGCCAGCCGTTACCCACCGAAACCATCGAAGAAGCCCGCCGCGCGGCCCGCGAGAGCTTCGAAAAGCACCAGCGCGAAATACTCGACAAGTTGATCGCCGACGCCAATCTCGAAAAGGACACTTACAGCAAGTTAACAAAGCTGGTTTCGACCACCGAACAGGAAATCGCAATGCTCGATCAACGCCTATCGCAACTGCGTGCGGAACATCACGCTGCGACGCTGGCTATCACAACCGCGAAAGACGTTCCCGCAATCGACCTCGAAACGGAGGAAGAACAGGCGAAATTATCCCCCGCCTACCGGAAACTCACCGAGGAACTGACCCGCGAGCAAGCCGCCCTCGAAACCTCGGCAACCACGAAAATCACGGCCGCTACGCTCACGGCACGCCGCCGGGATATATCCGCACAGATCGACACGGTGCGTCAGAACCTCGCAACCGCAACCGCCGACCTACGCCGTCGCCTTGCCAACAAGGAGCGCACAACGGAAATTCAGCGATTGATAGACGAAACCAAAGCTACCGAAAAGAAGATCGCCGAACGTATAGCCGAACTCGAACGCCTCGAATTTGCGGCGGCGGCCTACACGAAAGCAGACATCGAAGCCGTCGAAGCGGCGATAAATTCGCGGTTCGACCTCGTGCGCTGGCGAATGTACGAACAGACCATCGAGGGCGCAGACGTCGAAACATGCGTCGCCACCATCGACGGCGTGCCGTTCAACTCGCTGAACAGCGCCGGGCAGGTACTCGCCGGGCTTGACATCATTCGCACGTTCTGCCGCTACTACGGCGCAACCGCACCCGTCTTCATCGACAATGCCGAAAGTATTTCGCAGACCGACTTTGCGCTCGATTCGCAGGTCATTCGCCTGCAAGTGGTCGAGGGGGCTGCGCTCGAACTTAAAACAGCGTAACGACATGGCACAGATCGTCAGCAACGAAAAAGGATTCAAGGTTATCCACGTCGAAACGCTCGACATGTGGGCCATCGGAAGCCCCACGAAATGCGACTACTGCACGGCGGATATGGCGACCCCTGACGGCGGCTATTACATCGCCGTACTGAATAAGATATACTGCCCGCAATGTTATAAACGCTGGCTTTCCGAGGCTCGCCGCCACCCGCAGGACGCCCCTATTGAAGACCGCAACTACAACACGTATCGTCAAATCTTTTATTTCAAATAACTATGGCACAGAATAGCAATCAGAACGGAGCGCAGACCGCCCCGGCGACGCAATCGAAAGCGATTGCCGCAATGAAAGATGAACTTGCGAACAGCGTCCTGCGACGCATCGAGGAGCTGCAAGCAAACGGCGGACTGGTCGTCCCGAAAGACTACGCCGTAACTAACCAAATGAACCTTGCATGGCTTCGTATCTCCGAAATGCTTTGGGAGGATTCCAACAAAGTACAACGCCCGGTTTTGGAGGTCGTAACCAAAGCGTCGGTGGCAAATTCGCTGCTCGACATGGTGCTACAAGGCATGGATATTCAGAAGAAGCAAGGGTATTTTATCCCGATCAAAAACAAGGCGTCGGGACAACTCGAACTGACGTTCTGGCGGTCGTATTTCGGCGACGAGAAACTGGCCCGCGCGCAAGGCATGAAGAAAGTCCGTTCGGTCATCGTCTACGAGGGTGACGAATTCGAATACATGTATACGGAGGACGGCGAAACCAAAGTAACGAAACACGTTCCGAGCCTGTCGAGAATCGACAAAGACAAGATCGTCGCCGCTTACGCCGTAACGACTATGGCCGACGGCTCGCACTCGACGACGATCAAGACGATGACCGAAATCCGGCAGGCGTGGATGCAAGGCGCGACGCGGGGTAACTCGCCTGCGCACCGAAATTTCACCAGCGAAATGGCCGGGCGAACAGTCGAGCGTTCCGCCATGAAACACATCATCAACTCGTCGTCCGACGCATGGCTGTTGAGCGAAGACGAGAAAGAACGCCGCGTAACGAACGAAACGGCGGCCGCGCCCGCCGGGGCAAATATCGAAGAAGCAAAATTCGAGGAGGTTGCCCCGGCCGCAATCGCAGCACAATCGGCCGCACCTGCCGAAACGATGCCGCCGATTCCTACGCCGACGCCCGTTCCACGCGAGGAGGTAACCGAAGAGGCAGCCCCCGCTGCCATTGAAGACGACCCGTTCAACGTGTAACCCTATGAAGCTGCACGTCATATCCTCGTCGTCGGCTGGCAACTGTTACGTTTTGGAGAGCGAAGCGTCTGCACTCGTCATCGAGTGCGGCGCATCGCCCGAAACGATGTTCGCCCGAACCGGTATCGACGCCCGAAAATTCGTCGGTGCGATAGTAACGCACGAACACGGCGACCACGCAGCCTACATCGGCAAATACGCCGACCGAGCAATCGACGTCTACGCCTCACGGGGAACGCTCGCGGCGTGCCACATCGACAAGACGCACCGCGCACACGCATTGCGACCGATGCAGTCCGCAATGGTCGGCGATTTCGTCGTCCGCGCGTTCGACGTGAAGCACGACGCAGCGGAGCCGTTCGGGTATATTATCGAACACGAGGAGTGCGGGAAGATTCTTTTTGCCACCGACACACATTTTATTCGGTATAACTTCAAATCCCTGCGGCTGAATCATATTCTTATCGAGGCGAATTATTCACAAGAGGAGTTAGACGAAAACATCGCTCGCGGGACGATTAACCCGGCGCAGGCAGCGCGCGTGCGAATGTCGCACCTATCCATCGGGGCGGCGTGCGATATGGTCAAAGCGAACGAAACGGCGGAACTTTCGACAGTCGTTCTGCTTCACCTATCGAACGCAAACAGCCTTGCCGATGTCTTTGCCGCGCAAATGCGCAAAACAGCCCGTTTTGCGCGTGTATTCGTGGCGGACAAGGGTTTAATCGTCGCACTCAACAAAAGCGAAATTTAACGGCTCAAATCAGCAGCAATGGCAAACAAAACAAATACTGGTTGGGTGCGGTTGTATCGCAGTACGCTCGGATGGGAGTGGTTCGACGACCCGCTCACACTGCAACTGTGGGTCGTTTGTCTGCTCAAGGCGAATTACCTGCCTACGAGATGGCGAGGAGTGGAAATCAAACGCGGGGCTTTCGTTACATCCGTCGATGGTTTGTGCGCAGAAACAGGACAGACGACGCGACAGATCAGAACCCGTTTAGCTCGTTTGCAGGCATCCGGCGAAATATCCGTCTGTGCGACAAACTGTAAAAGCATTATAACAGTTTGTAAATTCGACACTTACCAGCCATTAGAAAATGAAAACGACAAACGACCGACAAACAGTTACGAGGGTTTGCGGAGGGTAGCGGGAAAGAAAGTCGCCAAAATCGACAAACCAAACGACAAACCGAAAACACATATAATTAACAGTAATACAGAAGATTATAGTGATAACGCCGAACAAAACGACAAACAGAATGACAATCAATCGACAAACGACCGACAAACGCAACTGTTTTCAAGCGACAACAGTATAAGAATATATAAAGAAGAATATAAAGAATTAAAAGAATCTCTTTCTTCGCGCGCACGCGCGACAGAGGCAGAGAGAGAGACATTTTTCGAAATTTTCTTTTTCAAGAATTTCATAAATCCCGATTACGAGGTCGAACGGTTCTGCGCTAATTACGAGGCGTCGGGCTGGATTCGTAAAAACGGACAAACAGCTACCGACCGCCCGGCACTTGCGCGGACATGGACACAAGAGGATAAAAACGCCGCTCCGCGTTTCAACGCCGATTTTCTTGCGAAATATCGACGTTTCTACGGTCTCGTAAAGCAAACGAATCCGGCGCTTGCGCCGATATTCATTCACGATCTGGAACTGGTATTTATCGACGCCGAGCGTAAACGGCTGACGTTCCGCTGCACGCGGCAAATGGTCGAAGCCGTCGAGGCCAACATCCGGTTCTTTCGGGATAACTTTTTCGACAAACATTTCGCGGGCTGGACGCTACACTACCAAACCCCGCGAACCTAAAAATCAAACGCACGATGAAAAACAAAAACGACAAACGGGGCAAGGCCCCGGTGAATTTCTACGACAGAATCGCCGAAATGCTCGGCAAGGCAGCTATTCCGCAGACGATCACGGTCGAGGCGGACGGAGTTTCGCCCGAAACATTTTCAGCGGCGGGAATCACGAAACGCGAACTGTATGCCGCCGTCGCAATGGCAAGCCTCGCACACGCCATCGTAACCACCCCACCCGCCAAAGGCGGCAGGCTTCGTTCAGACTGGGCGCGCCGCGTGGCTACACAGGCCGCAGAATTAGCCTACCACCTCGACGAAGCGCTCGGCGAAATTGAACGAAACGACGAACCCGCAAAAGATTCAAGACGATGACGAACGACCAGATCAAGGAGAGAATTCGCAAAGTGCTCGCGCTGGCCCAGCAAGGCGACGGCGGCGAAATGGAGACAGCGAAAATTCAGCTTGCCGCGATGCTCGAAAAATACGGCCTTCGCCTCGAAGACATCGCATCAGACAAGCGGGAAACATGCTATTTCAAGTATAAAAACGTTGATGAGCGGCGATTGCTTATCGCTATACTGTTCAACACGTTCGGGTCTGACGCCGAGTTCATCCAGCACGCGACGTACTGTGCCGCCAATAAAACGGTTCGGGTTGATCTTACGCAGGTTGAGAAAATAGACATCGCCAATATATTTGAATACTATCGAAAGGTGTTCGCCCGCGAACGACGTGCAATGCTTAAATCCTTATTTCCGGCATTCATGAACAAATACGGCCTATTCGATATTGCCGAACGAGAAGATGAGCAGCCCGCGGGCAAGCTATCGCCCGACGAACTGCTCCGAATTCTAACTATTATGCGCAGCATGGAATCTCCGTCGTATCGAAAACAATTAACCGAATAGCTCTATGAAAATTCTGCATTTACCTCTCAAAAAGGAGTGGTACAACGCCATCGAAAATGGCGATAAGCGCGAGGAGTACCGAGAAAGAACAGCATATTGGTTCCAAAGGTTGATGCAATGGGCGGACGGTAAACCTATTAGCAAAATATCCGCAGAACGCATTATGGAATATCCGATGGGTGCTTTTGAATGGGGTCCGCAATTCAAAGACTATGGCGCAGTCTGCTTTTCTTACGGCTATACCCGCCGCCGAATGCTATGGGAATGCAAAGGTATTGATTTCGGACAAGGCCGCCCGGAATGGGGCGCGCCCGATCACGAAACATTCATTATCAAACTTGGGAACCGACTGAACGATGATAAATTACAGTAAAGATTTCGCCGAATGGCGGAAATGGCGCGACGAACAAGGCTGGCCGCCCATCTACGACGACCCGGCCGACGCGGGTATCGAAACGGAATTCCGGGTCGGGCAGCAAGTGTCGTTCACGAACGAATACGGCGTCCGGTTCGAACCGTTCGAAATACTTGGATTCTGCAAGCCTACGCCGGAACTGCCCGATAGATGCGTCTACATCAGTTGTGACTGCCACTGGTTTCCCAAGAAACTCGAATCGTTAAAACCGTATCGGAAATGAAAGACATTCATCACACCTGCCGATGCACCGGGCAGCAGTTTACGTTCAAAGAGTGGTGCGCATGGATTGAAAGCCACGAAAAAGCCGGACGGGATAGTGGCAAATTCGTGGCGTTATCGCATAATGGTTTTGATTTCAACATCCACGACGTATGCCTAACGCCTAACAGACCTGTCCGGTTATTCAACGCCCATTGTATCGTGGAGGTCAAAACGGCACAGTCGCCGAACGGACGCTGGGATTACGGATTGGACGTTAATCTGCACAATTCAGGGCATTATGTCGGGTCGGGATTCGTCGACGATGCAAAAAAAGGCTACCCAACGGAAGCCACCGCGATTCTTGCCGCCCTGCTCGATGCCCGCAAATCAGCCGAACGCGAACTGGCGAACTGTTCCGGTCGCTCCCGGTTGAATCCCGATAACGAGGACGACGAAGACGGATTCATCAAAGACAGCACGCTGGCCCGATACATTCGGAATATCATCAAGCAAATCGACGATCAGCGCCGGGCAACGGCGTTCAAACAACTAAAACTTTTTTAAACAATTATGGGCTGTGATATTCATATTCACCTTGAGTACAAACTTAAAAGCAACAATGGTGATTTTAGTTCTTGGACAGTCAGTCCGTTGCGAATCGACGCAAACTATGAAATGTTTGCGCTTATGGCAGACGTTCGGAACGAAGACGGCAAATTTATCCCCGTGGCGAAACCGCGCGGAATTCCTTTCGACGCATCGTATTTAACGAAGGTCCATTACCGAAACGAACGTAACGACGCACATTCAATGTCGTGGCTTTCCTCCCGCGAGTTTGGCGAGGTCTTGCAGCGGTATTCCGACGATGATTTATGCCCCGATTATCGGGCGTTGTATGGAGCTATGCAGGCATTGGAAGAACAGGAGTGTTTCGATGTAAGAATTGTGTTTTGGTTCGATTGTTAACAAAAGATTATGACACGACATGTAGAATCGCACTTACAGCGAATGTGCGTCAGTTGGTTCCGGCTCCAATACCCCACCGTCGGCAAACTCCTGTTCGCCGTCCCGAACGGCGGCGCACGGAGCCGAACGGAAGCCGCGATAATGAAAGCCGAGGGCGTAACCGCAGGCGTCGCCGACCTTATCCTGCTAATCGGGCGCGGAGGCTTCAACGCCCTATGTATCGAAATGAAGACCACCGACCGACGTTCTGCCCTATCGGACGCACAAATCGAATGGCGTTCACTCGCAATCACGAACGGAAGCAGACACGCCGTCTGTCGGACGTTCGAGGAATTCCAGTCGGAAATTCGCTGGTACATGGCGCGTCCGGCGAATAGCGAACCGCGGGACGAAATCACCTGTGTCCGCCCGATAGTTCCGCCATCCATCGAAGAGATCGAACGAGAGTTTGGGAAAATCAGACGACGCAAAGTCAATCATCAACCAACAAAAACCACAAAGCAATGACAACGCACAACCCGAAATTCAGAGGAACACCCGGCCCGTGGCGGGTCGACGGACACGTCGGCGGAAACGGCATCGTAAACTATTCAATCGTTTCGATTTCCGGCGACGCTGTCGGCTGCGCTCCCGTCGCAGAGGTGCTGCGCAATAACCCGCGCCCGATGCCGGAGCAACGCATCGAGGCCAACGCCCGACTATTGGCCGCCGCGCCCGACCTGCTCGCTGCGCTTGAATCCCTCGTCGGGATATTAGAGCCGCACAAACTGACCCCCTATTGGTCTATGCGCGAAAAGGTAAACGAGGCGAAACGCACCATTGAATACATCTATCAATCAAACCATCAATAACTATGAAAACAGTCGAAGACCTTAACAGACTTATCCGCGACGAAATCGCGGCCATCGAAGCACTCCGAAGCGAAGACGAAAAAATATGGTCGGTTCGGGGGGGGGTAACAGAGGCCGACGCAAAACGCAGCAAGAAGATCCGCCGCATGATCGGCGACCACAACAACGAAATCGCCCATCTGCGCCGCCTTATCCGCTTTGTCGAAGCAACCCCGGAAGAGGGTGTGCGAATGATGCTCGACCAGTTGCGCGGGCAGGTAGAACGAATCGCCGCATCTGCCGACCGCTACAAATTGAAAGAGCAGAAAAAAGAGTACCTGACACGCGCAGGCGCGCAACTCAAACACACGCAAATCGCCGAACTTGAATTCTTACTACAATGAACAACAAAACCATTATTCCGGAAAGAGGCTCCAAGCAGGAGCGATGCGCGTTCTGCGGCAGCACGAAGATTTACAAATACGACGGTTACTGTCGCCCTGTCTGCGAACGATGCGCCAACAGAGGAGGTCGGACATACGTTCGAAGCGGGGAGAAGATCGGCCGTAACGAACCGTGCCCGTGCGGTAGCGGATTGAAATACAAACGATGTTGCGGAAAATAATTATAACCACAAATAACTCAAACCCCAAAAGATAGACATGAGAACAGACAAATGCCCGAAATGTGGCGAAGAATTAGTAGAGTGCGAAAACTGCGAGAATGTGGGTTGCCCCGACTGCGACGGATTTGTAGTAACCAGCTACGATGTTCTCCTATGCCCAGAATGCGCTGCCTCTTGCGAGAATGATTGCAACAAGATGCGCGCCGTCGGTTGCGGCAGTTGCTCCCTATTTTCAGAAGAAAACGACGAGGGGCAAGGCTGGTGCGAGCTTCATCAGGAACCCGTGTGCTTCATTGATAAATGCAGCGACCGGATTTCGAAAGTCTGACCGCTGATAAAATCTTAATCAAAAGCGTGTATTATTTACACGCTTTTTACATATCTTTGTGCTGGTAACCAATACAGAGTAAACGCATACCGAGCCTATGAAAATTCCGCAAACTATCGAAATGCAGGTCGGCGCGCTCAATACCAGCGAGCACAACCCGCGACAGATCACCGAGGACGATTTCGCCGAATTGGTGAAATCGCTGCTATTGCTGCCGAAAGGCTTGTATTATCGCCCCGTCGTCGTGGACGACCGGAATATCGCCCTTGCCGGGAATATGCGCCTGCGGGCGCTGAAATACATTCACGAACTCGGATTCGACGACCTCGCGGACATCCTGCGGGCGTCGTATCGGTTCCGGCATTTCGACGAGGCGAAACAATCCGCGCTACTGAACTACTGGCGCGAATGGCAGATGCACCCGACTGTGCCGACGCTTTACGCCTCGGAACTCGACGAAGACGAGCAACAGCAGTTTATCATCAAAGACAACCTATCGTTCGGCACGTTCGATATTGACATGCTGGCGAACGAGTACGACATCGCGGCGATCATCGACGACGGTATTCGACATGCTGCTCGACTATTTCAATTCCGCCCCGATGCTGACCCTTGCAATCGGGCAGGGAGGCGATTATATCGGCGGCGAAAAAGCGACGAGATTCAACGACGGAATACAGCCGATGCGCAAGGCCATGAATTCGTTTATCTGCTCCGTCGACCGACCGTTCCAGTTCGTCGGACGCATCAACGAAGACGTGAATACATACGTCTTACAGGGGTCGCGGGGGGGGGTATTTCTGTCCATCCTACAAATCGGCCTCGACCAACTCGAAACGCAAAGCAACAGCGGCGGCATGACGGAATTGTACTTGGACGCGGGCACATATGTAAAGAGTTTCTACACGGTCATGTATTGCCCGTCATGCGTGGTTGTTTCGGCAATGGGAACCGCCCATCGGCGGCTGCATCATCACATCAGATGGCGATACGCCGTGCCGAAGATATTGCACGAATCGGTTAAAAAGTAACGACTAATGGCATCACACCCAAGCAACAACAAATCGGCGAAAGACCGCCGGAATGCACGTCTGCCGCTCGTGTCGCATCTGCGCCTCGAACGGCGTATGCCGTTCCGTCAGATCGCCGCAGAGGTCGAGCGGCAGTTGGGGTATTCGGTAACTCCGAAGACGATCAAGACCGATTGGGATTTACTCGTCAGCGAATGGCGGGCCGAAGCCGCGAGCAACACGCAGCAGGCGTGCGACGAGGCGCTGATGGAATGCGACCGCGCCATCGCGGAACTGTGGCGGCTATACGAAGCCAGCAAGCAGAAACGAGTTGTCAAGCGGGAAAAGGTTCGCACGGCACTCGTCGATATAAACACGTTCGGAAACCCTGTCGTCGGCAAGCCTCTCGACGCCCCTGTCCCACTCGAATCGGAAACATCGAGCGTAACGGAGGAACCCGTCGGCGACGTGCGAATCCTCGCCGAAATCCGCAAATGGGAAGAACGCCGCGACAAACTGCTCGGCCTCGACAAGGTACAGGTCGACATCACATCGGGCGGAAAAGAATTCAAGGGCTTTTCGTCGGTGTTGCCCGTCATGCCGGGTGTCGACGAAATCGTCCGCCGTATCGACGAGGAACGCGAACGGAAACTATCGGAAGAAGACGAATAACGCATGTTTACCGACGGACTACAACAGCGCGAGGAACAGCAACGCGTCAACTACAAACAGTTGCTTGCCTACCGCCACTTGGCCGACCCGCGAATCCGATACGTCGTCTACGGCGGCGCAGCGGGCGGCGGCAAATCGTGGCTGGGGTGCGACTGGCTTATGCGTTGCTGTTGGGCGTTCCCGAAGACGCGCTGGTTCGTCGGTCGAAACAATATCAAGGACAGCCGCGAATCCGTGCTGGTCACGTTCGGCAAGGTCGCCGATTCCTACGGATTCACGGACTACCGGATAACGGACGACGGCATCAAGTTTACGAACGGGTCGGAAATCGTGCTGCTCGACTTGACATTCTATCCGCAGAAAGACCCGATGTTCGAGCGACTGGGGTCGAAAGAGTTTACAGGCGGTTGGATAGAGGAGGCCGGAGAGGTTCATTATATGGCCTACGAGGTACTGAAATCCCGAATCGGGCGACACCTCAACGAGGAATACGGGCTGGAAGCGAAGATGCTCATAACCTGCAACCCGAAAAAGAATTGGTTGTATAAGCATTTCTACAAACCGCATATCGACGGAACGCTACCGAAAGACTGCGCATTCGTTCAGGCATTGGTCTACGACAACCCGTTTATCACACCCGATTACATCCGAACGCTCGAATCAATCGGCGTCAAGTCGATTCGGCTACGTCTGCTGCTCGGCAAATGGGAATACGAGAGCAACGCAAACCAACTCGCCGACTACGACGCTATTCTCGACTGCTTTACGAACGAGCGGCAGACGGGCGACGGCGTGCGGCGCATTAGTGCCGACCTTGCCATGAAAGGCCGTGACCGCTTCGTCGCTTTCAACTGGACGGGAATGGCGGCTAAACTCGCCATCGACAAACCGTACAGCACAGGCAAGGAGATTGAAACCGACCTGCGCGACGAATCGAGGCGGCACGGCGTCCGGCGCTCCAACATCATTGCCGATTCCGACGGACTTGGGCAATACCTCGATTCGTATTTGGAGGGCATCAAGACGTTCCACGGAGGAGCGCCCGCGCCGGATAACACATATTTCAACCTCAAATCGCAATGTGCGTTCAAACTGGCGGAGGTTATCAATGCGGGGTTGCTCTGCATCGACTGTCCGGAAGAACTGCAATCGACCATTGCCGAAGAACTGGAAGCCTGCCTTGTCGCCCGCGACGTCGACGCCGATACGAGCAAGAAACGAATCATCGACAAACGGGAGATGAAAGCCGTACTTGGACGGTCGCCCGACTATTTCGACCCATTGATGATGCGCATGTATTACGAAATCGTCCCGCAGCCGAAAGGAATGCGCGTGCACGTCGGGCGCCTTTCATGAAAAGCTGTTTTCGGGCTGTTTCTGCTGGTAAAATTTGACAGACGAATAAACTACCGTCACGACGGCAAAAGTGGATTAAACAGAAAAACTGATGAAAATAACAATCAAGAAACGGACGGCCCGACAGGTGCTCGCTATCGAACGAGCGCTGACACCCGAATCGCGTGCAGCATTGCAAACCCTGCCGAAACCGGACAAAGTGTGCGGCGTGCACACGCCTCGGAACCTCAACGATCTGACCATCGGTGACTTGTTCAGCTTACAGGCAGACGGGGCGCACGCCCTTATAGAGCGAATCGCAGCCGTCATTCTGAAAGTACATCCCCGGCGCTGCTACAACGAACGGGCGGACAAGATGCTCGGCTTCGTCTTTTGGGTCGGCCGGGAGTTGGAGCGCATCGCAGCGTTGTTCGCAAGCACAAGCAACCAGCCGACGCCCGAAGAGATCAAAGCCGGAATAAACGACCTTGATTTCGGGCCGTTCGGCATCATCGACTGGTACGCCCACCGACAAGGCTACCAAGACCAGAACGACGCCGCAAAGGTGGCATGGGTGCGCGTCTGCGAATGTATGCGAATCGACAACGAGCGGATCGCCTTTGAACGGCGTTTGCGCGAAATAATGGCCAACAAAAACCAATAGACCTATGGAAAAAACGACAGTCGAAAACAAAGTCAAGGAGATCGCCGGGGCGATGGGCCTTACCTATCTGTGCGAATCGTGGTTCCGCGCTAATCAAGCGTTCGACCGATTCCGGCGTCAAGGAGAGAACCGCGAGGTTACACACCCCGACGGCCTTACGCTGCCCGCCTGCCTCTATGTGCAACCCGTGGCGGGTTTTCTGAATTTCACACCGCAGGGCTTCGTGCGTGATGCCCCGTCGTGTCTTATCTCCTTTGCCGACGCTATGCCGTTCGACTACAAAGGAGCCGAAGCGCAGGAGATCGCCGAGCGGCTGAAAGGTCTTGCCGTGCGATTCATCGTCGCTGTAAACGAAAGCGGCTTTTTCGTTCCAGTCGACGGGCAGATCAATTACCGCGTCGTGTTCGACAAAATGGACGCAAACCTATGTATCGTAACGCTGTCGCTGACGCTCCAAGAACAGGCGGGTGTCTGCTTCGATTACGGCTTGTAGCTATGGACGTACAGAAAATAGAACTCGAAGCCGACCGAATCGTCGCCGAAGAACTCGACCGGGCACGGCAGAAGATCATCGAAAACCACGTCGCCGCGGGACAACAGACGACGGGCGCGACTGCCGACAGCATCACGATAACCGTAACGACCAACGGCGGCGTAACCACGGGAACGATGGACGCCCGCCCATATTTTGCGGCACTCGAAACCGGCACGCAACCGTGGCTGTCGCAGCATTTTCGCCGACGCCGCGACGGGTCGGTCTATCCGTCCGCCCCGAAATGGTTTATCGACATCATCGCGGGCTGGGCCGCAGCAAAGGGTGTCGACATTTCGGCTTGGGGAGCAGCAACCAAGATAATGACGGAGGGGTCAGCACTATTCCGTAACGGCGGCCGCGAAGACATCTTCACGCCCGAAATAGCGGCCCTGTCCGACCGTATCGCCGACAGACTGGCAGGGCTTTTCGATGCGCAGATCGTTGAATCAATTTTAAGACAATAGACCATGAGCAGAACATTCACACACAGCAGTACGGGAACAGTAGTCGAATACCCCAATGCAACGCATTTCGCATTCGTCCCCGCGATTTTCAAAATCACGAAAATCCCCACCGAATACAACAAATTGGAAATGGTCTTAACCGACCGCCAAGCGCAGCAATCGTACAGCGAAGAGCGCGAGCCGTTCAATGGGGCTGCATATTTCGATATACGGCGGTATCTGCAACTGTTATTCAATAACGTTGCGCAGGGAGTGATTGATTACAGCAAGGGGTTTGTCGATTCCCCGCTCAAAAAAACTGTCTATGCTACAATATACTGGTATAGCAACGGCAGTCAATTCTATCTCGGCACATTTGGAATAGACGCTATATGGGGCGCAATATCCGCCCGCGAATCATCCGGCGGAATCATGCGTCGCAAATGGTTCGTCCGCTATCCGTTCACGGTGGACGTCTTCGCCAAGAACGGAACATCATTCGACGTGCTGATCGACGGCAAACAGTCCGACATCATGTTTTACAACCACAACGAAGACGCGGAAGGTGCGACCCCATACCATCGCTATCTGCTGAACCCGGCGAAAGCGATTGACCCCTCGACCGTCGTTCGCTCGGTGCATATCGCAGTACCGCATAGCCTCGTATTGAAAAATGACGAGGAGGCCGTCGGGATGGTCGCCTATACGCTCGATATAGACCGAAGCACAAACGGCGTCTATCTGCGCTGGATAGACCAACAGGGGCGCTATTGTTACTACCTGTTCAAGGAGATCGGCAGCGCGTCGACCGTTTCGGCATCCTCGACATGGGAGCGTAACGACATGAATGTCCCGACCGCCTACATCGACGGTGTGAATGTCGAAACGTCAGTCCGGCAAAGTCTATCCCGGAAAAAGACCCGTTCGCTGGGGGCAAAGCTGGTCGATTCCGAAACGTATGATTTCCTGCTCACACTGGCGCAATCGGTCGTCGTGGACATCTTCGACGGGTACGACGCCAACGACGCGCCGCTGTGGCATCGCGTCAATATCGTTGCTGGCAGCTACGAGAAGACAACGAAACATTACCAAGATTTCATTTTCTCAATCGAAGAACCCGCGCAGAGCGCACAAACGCTGTAACCATGACAGAGGAATTATATATCAACGGCGAAACCGTCGACCTTAAACCGGATGCGGCGACGACCCTCAACTACAAATCCAACCTGCTCGGCGACATATCGAAAATTACGTCGTCGAACTCGCAGACGATTCAATGCCCGAAGACGACGCGCAACCGAAAGATATTCGATAATCCGGGGGCGCCCGCTTATGTGTCCGATAAGCGATACAACCGATATTCGGCGCGCCTCGTTCGGAATGGAATCGAGATCGTCCGTGTCGGATATGCCGTGCTGCTATCTTCGTCGGAAACCTACGAAATCGCGCTTTATTGGGGTGTGATGGCAAACTTTCAGGCGTGGGTAGACAAAGCGGCCAAGTTGAACGAGCTGACCGGAACCGAGGCGCTGACGTGGGGCGCAAATATCACGGCAACATCCTTGTCGCAAATGAAATCCGCCGGATATGGATACGCAAAATACGACTGCGGCGTATCGAATACCAGTCTTGTCAATATTCACCCCAGCGTCACGGCGTGGTGGATTCTCAACAGGATAGCAACGCAGGCCGGATTCACTTTCGAAATACCAGACAAACACAAACTGGCGCTTCGAGGGATAGCGATTCCGTGTTTGAGCCGGAACGCATCGGCGGCGAGCAACCAAGCAGAAGCTATTCGTGTCAGAGAATCGTCGTATAGCGATTATTTGCGATGGATACCGTCAGGCGGTTTTTTAAGATTCGCCCTTGAAAACCCCAACAAAGAGGTAGACAAGCATAGTATTCTCGATTCGGACGATGTTACCAAAATATGCGTCGTTGATAATGCGTCCCAAATCCACATCTCCATTCAAGACGATACGGCCGCAATGGTTACTGTGTGGACTTATTCGAACAATTCGACCGCATTCAGCGACCGCATCTATATTTGGACGACTCGGTACAACGACAAGGGCGAAACAAATACGCAAATAGCCGTTAGCGTCAGTTCGTCGGCCGTGGAAACCGTATCATCGGGGCCATATAAATATTCTAAAAGATATTATTTCAACCCAATCGAAGAGGTTATAAACTGCGAATCGTATGATTACATCCGGTTATCTCTTCATTTTGGGACAACGGCTGTATACAGCAGCGGATTCGGAAACGGCCGAATAATCATTTATGAAGATTTCGAAAACATCATCTATCCGAGTTTGTACCCAATACCGCAGAACCTGCCCGAAATCTCGCAAATCGACTACATCAAAGCGATCTGCGGAATGCTCGGCATCTTTGCCGTGCCCGACCCCGCAAATGTCAATAATCTGAAATTCGTATCGCTCGACACCTTGCAGGAGAACAAGGTGCAGGCGTGCGATTGGTCGGACAAACTCGCTCGCAGCAATGACGACGAGCCGAAGACCACGGAATACAAAATCAACGATTACTGCCGCAACAACTATTTCAGGTACAAAGAAGACGATACGGTTTCCACGAACGCCGACGGCAATCTGAAAATCGACAGCGAAATTCTGGATGCCGAAAAGACCGTTATAACATTGCCTTTCGCTCCATCGGACGGCTCGACGATACGGCACTACGAACTGAACGACGACGGGACGGCCGTCGACGCCGTCCAAGTCAAAGACCGAATTATGCGCCTTATCAGCGATGGTTCCGGGCTGGCTATGCTTACATTCGACGGCCTCGATTTCACGACCTTACTATCGAAATACTATTCCACCCTATCGCGCCTGCTCAACGGCGTAATAACTATTGCGGAGCAGGTTATGCTGGACGAATACGACTTGAAATCGCTGGACTACTCGATTCCATTCTACCTGCGCCAATACGGGAAATTTTACGGCATCGTCAGCATCCGGTCGACAGCGAACAAAGCCTGCGAGGTCAAGGCCATACAGTTGCCGGAAACGGTTATCGAACAAACGGAACCGGAACGCCCGTCGCAAACGGTGTATATTGGATGGGAACAGAATTTAGCGGCTGTCTATATTACAGCCAGCAAGCCGCCCGCGTCCGATCTCGAAGTCGTTGCCACACCCTACACTTACGAGGGCGTCGCGCTCGGACAGGAGGTAATAACACTCGCAGCCGGACAAACAAAAGCGTCCACATCCCCAGTTACGCGCATTTTCGGCTGGCTCGAAATAAATTCCATCACCCCGGAATACGACGACACATACAGCTACGAAATCGCAGAACAAACACAAACCGAGTAAAGATATGGCAGAAAACACAACAACCCGCGTCGTCGATGTACAAGTCGACAATGCGGAAGCTATCAAGCTGATAGCCGACTATAACGCCAAAATCGAGGAATCAACGGCAAAGGAAAAAGCGCTGCGCGAGGAGATCAAGCGCAAGGGCGAAGCCTCGGCCGCCGACCGCGAAGAACTGGCAAAGCTACGCGCCGAGCAGACGGCCTACAAGCGTGAACTGCGCGAGGTCGAAAAGGAGGTGCAGAACAATATTAAGGCGGCCCGCGAAGCGGAGGGATCAAACCGGAAACTGCGTGCCGAACTGTCGAACCTTACAAAACAGTACGATTCGATGAGCGCAGCCATGCAGAAAAGCGCGGAGGGCCAAGCGCTTAAAAAGCAGATCAACGAAATAACCGACGCGCTGCTCGAATCGGAAGAGGGCACGCAAAGATTCTACCGGAATGTGGGCAACTATCCCGACCTCAAACCGCTCGAAACGCAGTTGGGCGTAATTCGTCAGCAACTCGCGCAGATGAAATACGAGGGCAAAGAAACGACGCAAGAGTATCAAGACCTGCTGGGGGTTGCCGCAAATATGAAAGATGCCCTTGCCGACGTCGAGGCAGGCATCAATGCCGGAGCATCCGACACAGCGCAACTCGACGTGCTCATCAAGGGGACGCAGAATCTTTTGCAGCTATGGGCGCAATGGTCTATACTTTCAAGGCAGTTAGGGGTCGAAAATAAAGACCTCGACAAGGCCATCGGCATTATAACGCAGACACTCGGCGCGCTCGTGGCTATTCAGTCCGTACAGAATATGTTGCAGAAACAGTCTATCGTCATGCAAAAGGCACAGGCGATTGCGACATGGGCGCAGACGAAAGCGGAAACCGCCCGGACATCGGCGATGGCCGCCGGAACGGTTGCCACAAACGCCGGAACCGCCGCTGTTTGGAAATTCACGGCGGCACTCTTCGCAAACCCAATCGGGGTGATCGTCGCGGCAATTATCGCGGCAATCGCGGCCGTTTACGCCCTCGTTAAGGCGTTCAGTTGGTTCAATTCATCGACCGAAAAAGCGAAAGAGAATCTGAAAAAACAGGGCGAAGAACTCGACAAACTCAACAAGAAATACGACGAGCACATCGAGAAGATGAAAGCCCTCGGCAAAACCGACGAGGAAATAACGCTGACGCACCTTGCCCTACTGAAAGACCTTGCTAACAAGCGCGCCGAACATTTCAAAGCGGCGCAGCGGCTCTACAAAAAGGACAGCGAGGAATACAAGGCATCACAAGATGCCAAGAAAAAAGCGGCCGAGGACTACCAGTCAGCGCTGAATGACACAGCGAACCACCTGCGCAGCCTCGCGTCCGCCTATAACGACGCCGCGTTAAAAAAGAAGCTGGGCGCGGTTAAATACGCGACGCAACAAGCCAACGAGGAATTCAAGAATCAGCGCCAACTACTCGTCGAACTGGTGTATGCAGGTAAGGTAGCCAGCAGCGAGGCGAAAGATATTCTTGCAAGCCTCGAAGCTGCGCGCGACAAGGCGATAAAGGAAGCCTACAAAGAAGCCGCAGAAAAGCAGAAACAGGCCCTTGCGACCGAACTTGCCGCCGTGCGCGCAGCGACCGACGCCAAAGTCGCCTTGATGAAAGAGGGTATCAGCAAGCAGTTGACGCAGGAAGAGGTCGCATACCGCCGTCACGTCGCCGATCTGAAAAAACGCCTCGAAACCGAAAAGGGGTTGACAAAAAAGGCGAAAGCGGCGATTCAGCAGCAAATCGAACTGGCCGAACAGCAACACACGTTAAACGTCGAGAAGATCAACCGCGCGGGCCTTGACAAGAAAATCCAGCAAGAGCAGCAGAACATCTCCCTGCGGCTTGCTGCCGTCAAGCAGGGAACCGACGCTGAATATACGCTGAAAGTCGAACAGCTACGGAAACAACAGGAAGCCGAACTTGCCAACGTCGAACTGACCGAGCAGCGAAAGGTTCTCATTCGGGAGAAATACAACAAGCAACTGGATGACCTTTCGAACCAATGGATAAATGCCAATCTGCAAAAACAGAACGACGCCCTGCGGCTCGAATGGGAAAATCGAATCAACGCCGCCGCTGTACAAGGCCAAAACACCCTGCAATTACAGTTGCAGATGCGACAGGCGGAACTCGATGCCTTGCAACAGATGGAGGGCGAAAGCGACGCCGCATTCAAGGCCCGACAACTCGGCGCGCAGCAGGCATACGTTGATGCAAAACGGGCTATCAACGACTACGAGGTGCAGGTCGAACAAGCGAAGCTGGAAGCCCTCGCAGCAGTCACGAACGGCCTATCGGGTTTGCTCGAAGAGTTGGGCGAAGATAATAAGACTTTCGCCGTTTTGAGCAAGACGCTTGCATTGGCCGAGATCGCCATCAACACCGGAAAGGCTATTGCCGCGGGTACGGCGCAGGCTCAAAGCGTCCCATTTCCCGGCAACCTTATCGCAATCGCTACGACTGTTGCAACGATCATGGCGAATATTACGTCGGCGATCAAGACCGTCAAATCGGCAAAATTCTCGACGGGCGGTTATGTGTCCGGGCCGGGAACGGCAACAAGCGACAGTGTACCCGCCATGCTGTCGGACGGCGAATCGGTAAACGCAGCCTTGCCGACGTCTATGTTTGCCCCGATCTACTCGGCGCTAAACCAGCTCGGAGGCGGTGCGCCGATAGTCGCCACGCAGTCGAGCAATCAGATAGCAGGCGAAGATATGCTTGCCCGTGCATTTGCAAAGGGAGTTTCGCAACTCGACATGCGCGTCGGAGTGGATGAAATAACCCGCGTATCCGACCGGGTGAAAGCAGTCGAATCATTAGGCGACTTGTAGCTATGAAAGTGCACGAAATTTTACAACAGAACGCCGATCTGCTCCGGGCGCTTGCTCGCGCAGGCGCCGCCATCGAGGATGTCCGCTACATCCCCCTATGGAGCGACTACGAACGACTGCGCCGCGACGGGTTCAAAGTGGCGTATATCGTCGCCTACTTGTGTGATACCTACGAGGTCAGCGAACGCACCGTCTATCGTATCATCAGGCGGTTCGGCCGCGACGTCAATACGAGCCGCTGACACGTCGTGTCAGTTGATTGTGTCTAAAAGCGTGTATTTATTACACGCTTTTTATTTAGCTTTGTTTCGTAAAATCAAATCTATGGCAACTCTCAAACTCTACAATCCGATTCTTTCCGAAGCGACAAAAGAATGCTACTGGTTCTGCGACGAGGCCGGAACGAGCTTTAAGGACGTGGACGAATTCATCAACGGTATCCCGGCGGGCGACGATAATATCGAATTGCTATTGCACTGCGACGGTGGCGAGGTTAGGGAGGGCTGGGCCATCGTCGACAAGTTGCGGAGCACGGGCAAGAAGATAACCGCGACCATCGAGGGGAACTGTGCGTCGATGGCTACCGTCGTTTTGCTGGCCGCCTCCGAACGCCGAGCATACCCGCACGCCTCGCTGCTCATTCACAAGCCCTACTTCCCCGAATACACGCTTGCCAATGCGTACCGCGCCGATGATCTCGAATCGCTGGCCGCCTCATTACGGGACGACGAGCAGAAGATGCTCGATTTCTACGTCGAGCGAACCGGAGCGGATCGCACGGAACTCGAAGCGCTCATGAACGAAGACAAGTTTATCGGCATGGAGCGGGCAAAGGAACTCGGATTCATTCAGACGATCATCCCCGCAGCGTCGGCATCGGCAGGCGGCCCGAACAGCGCGAAATCGGCTGCGTGGAAGCAGCAAAATTCAATAACCAACAATCAAAATTCTATGGCAACAAAAACCACGAAAAGCGAAGACAAAAGCGTGCTTCGCAAAGCCCTCGCAGCGCTGGCCGTTGCGCTGGGACTGGAAGCCCCGCAGCCCGTCAATTACGAGCTGAACACCGAATCGGGCGACACGATCACGATTGACAAGCCGGACGGCGAAGACCCCGCCGTCGGCGACAGCGCGTCGCCGGACGGAGAGCACAAGATGCCCGACGGCAAAACAATCGTTATCGAGGACGGCAAAATCACGGAAATCCGCGACGCCGAGGATGATGGCGACGGAGGGGGCGATGATGGCGACGGAAGCGACCCCGATTCCGATGCGCTGGCCACGGCTAACGCACGTATCGCCGAACTCGAAACCGAACTGGCCGACGCCCGCAAAAACGCGAAAACGACCGACGAGAAGCGCATCCTGAACCTCGTCGCCATCGCAGGCGGCGAAGCATGGCTTGTCAAGGCCAAGTCCGACTACAAGCCCGCCGCACGCCAGAACGCGGCCACGGCCACAGGCGAGAGCAAGAAGAACGCGGCAAAACCGCAGTCGCGCGTCCAGCAGCGCATCGCCGAACTCGAAGCGGCACATCAGAAAACGGAGTAAATCACAAACAACACCAATCAATTATGGCAAGTACAGGACTTAACTTTGCGAATCTGACCCCCGACAACGGGGCCATCAAAGACCTCAAGCGTCTGATCTTCCTTGCGGTCACCGACCCCGAATCGCTCGGAAAGATTTTCAACTTCCTGCCGAAGCAGAAGCACGGCGAAAAAGTCGGTTTCGTCGGCGAATTCGGAATGGTCGGCAAAGCCTCGCAGGGCTGTAATCCGACGTTCGGAACCAGCATCCTCGCAACGACCGAAAAAGAGTGGGACATCCGCGAATGGGAGGTCGCCGAGAAAATCTGCTACAAGGATTTGGAGGGCACGGTCGCGCAGGTCGCCATGCGCACCAAGACGAACATCGCCGACCTCACGGGCACGGAGTATACCGACTATATCCTTGCGCCCCGGCTCGAACTCGCCATCCGCAAGATGCTGATGCGTTACGCATGGTTCGGCGACAAGGCAGCCGATACGGTCACAGAAGGCGGCAACCTGCTCGATTCCATCGACCCGGCGTATTTTACCCTCGTCGACGGTTTCTGGAAGCGTCTGTTTACGCTGGCCGCCGCAACGCCCGACCGTCGCACCACATGCGCAGCCAACGCCGCCGCGACGTTCGCCGAGCAGAAAACCGCCATGCGTCAGAATTATGCTGCCGTCGATTTCCTCGACGCGCTGATCTCCGACGCCTCGACGGTTCTGCGGCAGGCCAACGGTCAGCTCATCTACATCACGCAAGCGCTGAAAGACGCGCTGGACGCCGACCTCAAACGAAACAACAAAGGTTCGGAATTGCAGTGGACGGCGCTGTTCGACGGCATCACGGAAACGAACTACAACGGCGTGCAGATGATCGCCATCCCGTTCCTCGACGAGATCATCAAAGGCTGCGAAACCGTCAGCGGCGGCAAGGCGTGGAACAAGCCTTATCGCGCGCTCTACACGATCAAAGACGACCTGCTCGTCGGCATGGAGAGCGAAAGCGAGGTCGCCGACATTCAGGTATGGTTCAACAAGGACGAGCAGATGAACAAGATTCTGTCGAAAGACAAAATCGGAACGCTGATCGCCGACGACAACCTCGTACAGGTAGGTTTCTAACCCTCAAAACTCGATTACACTATGAATTGCGATAGCTTCATCAAGGCGAAAATCGAAAAAAACTGTGCGGAACCGATTACGAAGGGCGTTGAGCGCACCGCGTGGATCGGGAACCGGGCACAACTCGACATCGCCAATCTCGAATTCGTCGAGGGTTCGACGAATCAAGTGCTGAATCTGCCGCTTATCAAAGGCGCGCAGTTGTACCCGATCATTCAGTACGGCACAAAACCGTTCGAGGGGCTGAAAACCGATCTTGACGGCAGCGGCAAGCTGGGTGGCACGGCTTCGACCGAATTTCCGTTCATCGTACCCGACAACAGCCCGGCGGTTTGTGAGAATATCATCGACCCGCTGCTCGACGGAGAGTTTTTCGTCATTTGGCAGAACCGACACAAGAACCTGCGGGCCACGAACGAAGCGGAGCGCGGAGCGTCGGCATACCAAATCGCCGGACTTTTCAACGGCCTCACGCTGTCGTCCGGGTCGTGCGAGAAATACAGCGACGACACCCTGTCGGGCTGGGCTATTACGCTCAAAGAGGAGAAAGCGCCCCGTTCGGCGATGTTCCTCAACGCAGGCTCGCTCGCAGCCACCG
This sequence comes from uncultured Alistipes sp., assembly GCA_938014215.1. GTDB lineage: Bacteria > Bacteroidota > Bacteroidia > Bacteroidales > Rikenellaceae > Alistipes. The sequence continues at coordinate 74,081 of CALLRW010000006.1, forward strand.
AGGCACTCATCAAAACGATGCTCACCCCCTCGGCGACGGAGTAATGCACTATGACCGTCGACGAGGTAAAAATCCTGCTTTCGGACTTGAATAGGGGTTACAATACCCCCTATTCGAGCGCCGAACAGGCGACTATCGAAAGACTTTATTACGAGGTCTTGGGAAAGCGTTTGAGCGGCTGCCGATGTCCCGACAAGTGGCACGACGCAGTGCTCGAAATCAACTCGTACATCAAAAAACACGGAAAAATGAAAGAGAAATCGAATTACAAACTGCGTGCAGGGGTTATTCTGCAAATCGCAGGGTCTTCGGAAATTTACACGAACGATAATCTGACCGACGAGGTGGCCGCGGCGTTCCTCAAAGAGCACCCGAACGCCACCGGGCGTTTCGAGGTTATCCCCACGGCAAAAAAGGATGCCGAAGCACCGAAAGCTGGCGGGGAATCGTCGGAACTCGAAGCGGCACACAACCGTATCGCCATCCTCGAATCCGAGAAAGCGGAACTTGAAAGCCGCTGCGCCGCATTGCAGGCCCGAATCGACGCCGCGGCGGCCACCGACGACGAGAAACCCGAAAACGAGAGCGGCGAAGCCGAAAGCGCTGACGAGGCCGACGAACAGCCCGCCGGGTACAATGGCAATACTGCCGATGACGCTATCCGACAGGCTATCGCCGCCGAACTCGTGGCCGGGAAGTCGAAAACGGCCATCAAGCAGGAGTTGGCGGGCAAGGAGATCGGCGGCGTGAAGCTCACACACCGCCTTATTTCCGACTACATCGAGAAGATCACCGCAGAGGAGTAACCACCCATGAACGTAAAGCACACAAAGAAGCCCGAAACGCGTGTAGACGTTAAATACCTGTCGTCGTTGGGTATCAAAACCTACGGCGACAATAACCTATACCCGCAAACGGTGCGCGATATTGTCGATTCGTCGCCCACAGGTCGCACCTGTGTTGAGCGGCGTTCAACATATATCGAGGGAAACGGCCTCGCGTCGCAAGCGTTGGCCGAAACCGTGTGCGACACGCGAGGGAATACGGTAGACGACGTTCATCACTTGTGCGCCGACGATGTAGCTTACCAAGACGGCCTTGCCCTGCACGTCAATTACAATATTCTCGGACAGATCGTGTCGATGGCGCACGTTCCGTTCGAGAATTGCCGCCTTGAAGAGGAAGACGACGACGGCATTATAAGCCATATCGTCGTACATCCCGATTGGCGGGGTAAAAAGACGCGCGGCGGTAAGGCTGTAAAGGTAACCATCGAAACAATCGAGGTGTTCCCGGTCTTCAATCCGTTACCCGACGTCGTGCAGTTGCAGATACAGGCCGCGGGCGGAATCGAATTCTACAAGGGTCAGATTCTCTACATTTCACGCGCCGGGCGAAATGCCTATCCCCTGCCGTTGGTCGACGTCGTATTGACCGACATGTCGACGGACGAGGGGCTTTCGAATGTCAACAACCGAAACGTCCGAAATAATTTCCTCACGGCGGGTATGCTCATCACGAAGCGCGGACAAGGCAGCAGCACGGTCGACGGCGACAAAGACGGCGTATCGTCCGACGACGGATTTACGGAGGAATTCGAAAAACTGCAAGGCGATACGAATTCGCTTAAAATCATGCAGGTTGAGATTGAAACCGACGAGGATAAGCCCGAATTCGTACCGTTCAAAACGAACAACTACGACAAAGAGTTTACGGCCACAACGAAAGCTGTAACCGATAACATCTATGCGGCGCTCAACCAAGAAACGTTTGGAAGATTACGCAGCGGCAGCATCGGGTTCACAGGCGACCTTGCGAACGACGTGAAGCGCGAATACTGCGAGCAGGTAGCAAAGCAACAACGGATGTTGTCGCGTGCGTATCAAGCCATTTTCAGCCATTGGGAACCGAACACGATTCCGTACACCGGAGCGGGCGATGCTGCCATCGAGCCGCTCGTAAAATCCATTGCCAACGATGCGACATCTGATTGAACCGCGCGACGTCGATAAATACGCCCGCCCCTGCGACATGGACGACGAGATTATCGCCCGCGCCATCGAAGAGGCCGAATTACTCGACATCAAACCGAAGCTGGGCGACGAACTGTTCATGCGATTGCTTACACATGTGCAATTCGCCGTACTCATTAACGGCGGCGAATATACCGACGAATGTAGGAATCGGCGGCATTTCGTCGGCTTGCGCCGGGCGCTGGCCTACTACGTTTGGGCGCGCCTCGTCAAAACGAGTGTAAACCATTTGACACGCTTCGGCTTCGTGCAGAAGCGCGACGAGTATTCACAGGCGACCGAATACCGCGAGCGGCAAACGGCGTACAACGACGCTTTCGCCATCGCTGACGGTTATATGAAAGAGTGCCTTGCCTACATCCAAGCAAAGCCGGAAATTTTCGCTGATTATACGCTCAAGGGGAAAGTCAAGGCCAATCGAACGAAATTCAAAATTTTAGGCAATTAACTATGTATGACATCAAATTAGGGCAGGGATGCGGCATCAAAGCCACGATGTTGACCCCGACAGGCGGCGTCTGCGATCTGCGCCGGGCGCGGTATATCGCGGCATCGCTCGTGCTGCCGTCCGGTGCAACCATGAACTGCGAGGACATCGCGTTTAACGAGGTCACGAACGGCGTCTATGTCCGCCTGCTCGGAACCCGCGAACTGACTACCACGGGACAATACGGCATCGTCTTCAATGTCAAACTGGAAGACAAGACGATGTATTCGACGCCCGTTGTGTGGTTCGCAGAGGTCAAAGAGGACGCCCCGACGGGCTATCACGAACTGACGCTATCGCTGTCGCTTACCGTCGTAAATTTCCCGGATAATGTTTCCTATACGGGAGCGTCGCCAAAGATCGGCGACAAAAATACGTGGCTGGTCTACGACGATGATCTCAACGCGTATGTCGATACGGGTATCGAGGTCGGATATGCGAACCTGCTGTCCCGCTATGACAGTAAGTTTGCCGAAATCGTTGTCCCGTGTACCGAGGCAACCAACGCGGCCGCAGCAGCGACGGTCGCCGCAAACAACGCAGCCGCAGCAGCCAATAGCGCAGCAGGAAGCGCATCGACGGCGACAGCCGCAGCGAATACGGCCGCAGGCAAGGCAAACACCGCAACGACGGCCGCAAATAACGCAGCAACGGCGGCCAACACAGCCGCGGGTAAGGCAAACGAGGCGGCGACAGCAGCAAATAATGCAGCGGAATCCGCGCAGCGCGTCGTCGACACCTATGACGACGTTATCAATACGCTCGCGCACTCCGACTGCACCCTCGACGAACGGGTCGAGGCGCTCGAAAGGGCGCTTATATCCGTTTTGTCGGGTGCTGTCGTGATTCCCAAATTGCAGGTCAAGGAGCTGAACGTATGGGGTGATAACAACCTTGCACCCGTCGGCAACGGCGCACCGACGAAAGCCCCGGACAGGGCCGGGCAGTTCTACATCGACAAGACCGCCCGCACACTCTATTTCTCAACGGGGAATGCGGCCGTGTCCGACTGGAAAATTCAATAACGCAAACGGAATATGGCACAGGTTAACAAATACGCAGATCGGGCCGCTTATACGGCCGACACGAAACGTCTTTCGACGAAATCGGCCGTTTCGTTCATCGAAAATGAGACGACAACGATTTACGACGGTGTGAATACCGTCGTCGGAAAATCGGCTGCCGCCATCGGCGATCTCGCCGTTTTCGATAAAACGGACGGGGTTATCAAATACATCAAAAGCGCAACGATTGCCAAGGCGCAGATTCCAGCAAACCTTGTACCGCTGGCCGTCGTCTATGCGCGACAAGGTGAACAGCTATTGATCGTATCGCTCGACCATGTTTCGGGCAGCATCCGCTGGGCACATACCTACGAGGTTGCATTGTCGGGTTTCGATCTCGCTGCGGGCGGCACAATCGTGTTGAAGCTCGGTTCCGACCCTGCCGCCGCAGAGGTGTCGATAGCGTATACCGCAGGCGCAACGCTCGCGGATGTTGCATCGGCTATCAACGCGAAACTCAAAGGTGGGACACCCAATTACTCCTCGGCGGATTATGGGGGATGGGCGGCGACTGCGGCGGACAATTTCGTCGTGATGGGTTCGAACACGTATAACGCCTCCCGTGCGGCGATTGCCGTTGTTGGCGGTTGTCAGATCGCAAGGACACCGGAAGACATTAACTACCAAACAACGTTGACGGGGGTGTTGATCGAGGGGTCAACCGAATATGTCCGCCGCAACAACGGCGTTGATTCGTCGTTTGCGGGCTGTAATCCCGAAAAATTCCTGCAATACTATTCGGCCAACGGAACCGATACCACAGGAATCAAACCCGGAAGTAGCACCATAATTCGGGAAAGCGCTTTTACGGAAGAGGCCAACCCGGAACTGGTCGCCGCCTATCCAACCTACCGGGATTATCTGTTCGGAGAACATTTGCTGCAATATCCCGCAGCCTACGGCGCGCTGCTTCGTGATGGCAAGGCCAACACGCACCTGATCGGCGGTCTGCGGTTCGTCGACATCCACGGCGAAAGCGTTCCCCGTTATCCGGCCGCTGCGGCCGCTCTCGACTACGGCGTCACGGTCGAGGGCGCAACTACCGGACTGGAAGCGGGCGCATGGTGGCTGCCGTCCGTCGATGAAGTCTACCTGCTCATGCACGACCGCGTGCTAACGTCCGCCGACCGGGAAAGCGACCCTGTAAACCGCACGCTGTCGCGCCTCGGTAAGACGACCTGCTACGGATCGGGTTATTATCCGTGGACATCGTGCGAGTGCAATTCCTACTACGCGTTCATCTACAGCGGCTACACGGGCTACGTGAGCAGCAACAACGAGTATTACACGGGCGCCGTGCGTCCGGTTTCCGCTTTGTAAAAACAGTTTTCAGTTTTTAATTCCCGCGCCGCATCGCGTCGGCGTGCGGCGCGGGTTCGCAAGTTAGACCTATGGCAAAGAAATTATCTATCCTCGACAAAACGTTCCAACTGGCGTTGCTCCTGCATCGCCGGACAGCGGAATTCAATCGCAAATACAAATTCACTATCGGCGACCGCATCGACGTTGTGGCAGAGGAAGCGCAGGAAATGATACTGCGGGCGAATCATCAAACCGACCCGAAACGGGCCGCACAAATCATCTACGATTTCGTCCTGCGTATTGACACCCTGTCGCTAAAACTGCGGATGGCCGTTGCGCTGGGTCTGATGAGTGACGACGCAAAAGCACAATGCGATATGCTTATCGCAAAGATTAAAGACGAGGCGAGGGGTTGGCGAAACTATTTTCTTCGTGGCGAGGGTGTCGTCGGCAAGAGCAACGGGCCGTCGGCAGAGAGCCTATAATTATTATTTTGAAAAGGGTTTGCATACTATCATTCATAGTTATACCGACAATGCAAAAAACTGGCGAGTACAATTCCAACAACGCGTTCATCTACAACGGCAACACGGGCAACGTGAACAACAACAACAAGTATAACACGAACGCCGTGCGTCCGGTTTCCGAATTTCAAGGTAATGTAGACCCTTTCGCCTCGTTCTATAAATCAATGCGGGCGGCATATCGCCTGTGCTTAAAAAACAAAGCGCATACCGCTAACGCGATACGCTTTTGGCTCGATGAAGAAAGCGAGCTTGTTGCGCTCGCCCGCGAGGTATTCAACTGCGAATACGTCCCGCGGCAATCCATAGCATTTATCGTTACGAAACCATGTCTGCGCGAGGTGGTAGCCGCCGATTTCCGCGACCGAATCGTGCAGCACTATATCGTCATGCGCCTCGAAGCTCTTTTCGAGGAATGCGGGACACTCGACGATAACATGTTCAGCTGCCGCGTCGGGAAAGGCAACCTTGCGGCCATACAGGCCCTACAGCAGCAGATATTCCACCAGTCGAAAGGTTATACCGCCGACTGTTATGTGGCAAAATTCGACCTGCAATCGTTCTTTATGAGCATCGACAAACGCCGTCTTTACGACGAGTTGGTCGCATTGGTCGCCAAACGCTACGAGGGATGGGATAAGGATACGCTGTTGTATCTTATCCGCGTCGTTACGCTGCATAATCCGCAGGACAACGCCGTGCGTAAAACTCCACTTTGCGACTGGGCCGACCTGCCGCGCTCGAAGAGCCTCTACAATGTCGATTGGTTCCTCGGTTTAGCCATTGGGAACCTCACGTCGCAATCCGACGCGAATTTCTACAACGCACCCGCGATGCGGTGGATGCGCTCCGTTGGCCTCGCTCCTGTGAACTACGTCGACGATTTCGCATTCGTCGTCCGGGATAAGGCATCATTTCTTACGTCCATGCCTTATATTCGAAACTATTTCGCCGCAGAACGGGGACTGACGATGCACCCGCGGAAATTCTACCTACAACACTACTCGAAAGGTATCAAATTTTTAGGTGCGGTTATCAAATACAACCGCGTCTACACGAACAACCAAACCGTCGCACGGTGTTTCGGAAAGATTCACTACTACAACGAAGCATGCCGACACAGTAGCCGCCGCAAGGCCCGGCATGTCGAGAAGCTGGCGACAATCCTAAACTCCTATTTGGGGTTGATGCGGCATTTCGATACGTTCAACATTCGTAAACGCATCGCCGCAGAGGTCGGAACCGTATGGTGCGACTATATCCGTTTCGACGACGACATCACGACGGCAACGGTCGTCAAACATTTCCGGCAACGGGAAATCTGCAAATACAACGTCCGCAAACAACGCAGACGCGATTTATTCACACTCAAAAACTTACTCAACGATGGAAACACAGCAGCAAATTAACGAATTACAGTCGCGCCAGTTGGAACTGCGCGCGATCATGGCATCGTCGGACGAACGGGCCGCGAAATGCTTCAAAAACGGAACGTCGTTTCGTGAAACATACCCCGACGATTTCGCCCGATACGAGGCCGCAAACGCCGAATACAACCGAAACGAACAGACGCTGGCCAAACTCGAAGCGACGCGAGATGCGGAACGAGCCGAGGAAGAGCAGGCGCATAACATCGACGCCGTATGAACCCGCTAACCGAACAATCGACAATGACCGAAACCGTCGTGCAGAACTCGGCGACAGCGATATTGACGTCGATTTTCTATCAAGCGCTTGCGGATTCGATCATTTGGTTGGTCGTTGCAGCTGTGGTTATCGTCTGCGATCTCTTTTTCGGCTGTGAAGCAGCCCGAAAAAGGGGTGAGCGTGTGCGCATTTCGCGGGCAGTTCGCCGCACGGTCAACAAAATGTGCGAATACCTGTGCTGGGTCATGCTCGGCATTACTATTTCGATAGGATTTGCCGCCGACTGGCTGAAATACCTGATTTTCGCCATCATTTACGGTAATGAACTATCGTCGTGTTTGTCTAACTATTTTGCAGCAAAAGGCAAGCGGATAACATTTAACGTCTTTTCGTTGCTGGGGCGACGGCTCGGTATTGACGAACTCGAACAATGCCACATCGAGGAAGACAACCGGGCTGAAAAAGTAAATAAAGACACATATTAAATCGGATTCGATATGAATTACATTTTGAAAAAGGCCCTCGAAATGGCCGCAGTTTTGGGAAAAGTGAGCGACTTTTTCCTGTTCAAGTCGAACCGCATTCTGCACCTCCTCGGATGCCTTATCGGTTCAGCTTTACTCGGCTGGGAATTTGGCGTCGGCGCAGGATTGACAGCTGAAATCAAAGATATGCAAAGCGACGGACGCTGGGACTGGCTTGATATTGCCGCCGACGCTATCGGTACGCTGGTCGGCGAGATCGTACATTTCGCAATCTTCAAACGCTGGTAGGTATGGCACAGCATTTCACTCTTTCCGAATTGCTCCACTCTGACACGGCGGAAGCAAGGGGAATCCAGAACACGCCGCCACACGACGTTCTCCGACGCCTGAATTACCTAATGGATAACTGCCTCGACCCAATCCGTCGGCTATGGGGCAAACCTATCGGCGTAAACAGCGGGTATCGGTCGCCAGCCCTCAATGCTGCCGTCGGAGGCGTGGCGACCAGCCAGCACGTCAAAGGCGAAGCCGCTGATATAACGACGGGAACGGTCGAGGGGAACAAGCAGCTATTCGACATGATCTGCGCAAGCGATATTTCGTTCGACCAACTTATCGACGAACGTAATTTCCGCTGGCTTCACATTTCCTGTAAAATGGGAGGCATCGGTAATCGTCGTGCTATCCTGCATTTGTAAGCCTATGAAAAGATACTATTTCGCAATAGTGGCAGCCGTTCTACTTTGCGCGTGTGCATCCACGCGCAACACCTCGCGTTCATCCACACAGGAGCGCGTCGAAGAGCGGGCCGAATCGGAGCGGCAAACCTCAACGCAGGAGCAGACGGAGGAGCAGCGCGACGTCGTAACGATTTCGAAAACCACGACGGAAACGAAATCGACGACAACCATCTACGATACGAGCAGCCCCGCTGCCGACAGCTTGGGAATCCCGCCGCCCCAGCAGACGACCACAACGGAAACGAAAACCACAAACACGACGGCAACCGTCGATAAATCCGTTATTCGTCAGATCGTCGACGAGCAATTACGCGAAGCCGCCAACGAACAAACCACGACGAACAAACAGGAAGACACAAGCACGGAAGAGATCAAAGAGGATTCGACACCGAAGAACCTGCGTTGGCTCGGCATCATTGCAATCTGCACAACTGTCATCATGGGATGTTTTTTCGTACTCCGTTTTGTCGGTCGAAAATAAGTTTATATCTTTGTACCGATGTCGTTTTACGGCATCGTGCGTTGTGCGGGTGTTGCTTCGGCGACCCCGCATTTTTGCAAAAGTTGTCAAATTGTTGTCAAATATTTTTCACCTCGATTCGCAATTTACTGAATATAGGGTTTATACGTTAGATAAATACAAGGTTTCCTAAACCCTAAATTCGCGTTCGAGTCGCGGTGGAGCTACCAAGTGCCAGGAGAGGATCCAGCGAGGATTCTCTCCTTTTTCATGGATTTTTACGTATCTTTGCCCCCGACAAGAATACGTGAATCATGGAATCGCTCAAAGAACTCTATAAGATCGGGAACGGCCCGTCGAGCAGCCACACGATGGGCCCCAAACGGGCCGCGGAACGCTTCGTGGACCGCTGTCGCGATGTCGACAACTACCGCGTGACGCTCTACGGATCGCTGGCCGCCACGGGCAAGGGCCACCTGACGGATGTGGCCATCTGCTCGGTGCTCGAACCGGTGGCTCCGACCGAGATCATCTGGAAACCCGACGTAGTCCTTTCGTTCCACCCCAACGGCATGCTCTTCGAAGGGCTCAAGGGGGGCAAGGTGGTCGATTCGTGGACGGTCTTCAGCATCGGCGGCGGAGCCCTGGCCGACGAAACCTCGAGCCTCGAACCCCCGAAGAGCATCTACCCCATGTCGACGATTGCCGAGATCAAGGCGTGGTGCTACCGCGAGGGTAAGACCTACTGGGAGTATGTCAACGATTGCGAAGGTCCCGAAATCTGGGACTACCTCGATACGATCTGGACCTCGATGTGCGAGACGATCCACCGCGGTCTGAACAACGACGGCGTACTGCCGGGCGGTCTGAAGGTGGCCCGCAAGGCGGCAACCTACTACGTCAAGTCGAAAAGCTACGCCGATTCGCTCTCCTCGCGGGCCAAAATCTACGCTTATGCGCTGGCTACCTCCGAGGAGAATGCCTCGGGCGGGGTCGTTGTCACGGCGCCCACCTGCGGATCGAGCGGTGTGGTGCCGGCCGTGCTCTACCATCTGGCCACCTCGCGCGACTTCCTGCGCATCCGCATCCTGCGGGCACTGGCCACGGCCGGACTCTTCGGCAACGTGGCCAAGACCAATTCATCGATCTCGGGGGCCGAGGTCGGCTGTCAGGGCGAGGTAGGCGTGGCTTGCGCCATGGCCGCTGCCGCAGCCTGCCAGCTCTTCGGCGGAACCCCCTCGCAGATCGAATATGCAGCCGAAATGGGGCTCGAACACCATCTGGGGCTGACGTGCGATCCGGTCTGCGGGCTGGTACAGGTCCCCTGCATCGAGCGGAACGCCATTGCGGCGGCCCGGGCCCTGGACGCCAACATCTACGCCACGCTCTCGGACGGTACGCATCTGGTCTCCTACGACAAGGTGGTCAAGGTGATGGCCGAGACGGGTCACGACCTGCCGAGCCTCTATCGCGAGACCTCCGAGGGAGGCCTGGCGCGCAACTACGACCGCAAGTAACGGCCGGGAGGAATCCACCCCTTCCGCCCCGCAGCTCTGCATCCTCACGGCGACACTCTTCCACCTTGCGCCCACGGCCATGCAAGATTCGAGGGTTCGACCTTTCTGCGCGCGGTGTCCGCAAGACTCGGGGGCCCTGCCTTCCACCCCGCAGCGTCCGCACGACTTGGGAGCTCGGCCCTCCCCCCGCGGCCATGCAAGGCGCGGGGCCTTTGCCTCCCTGCCCGCGTCGTCCGCAAGACATGGAGACTCGGTCCTCTATCCGAGATATCATTCCTTGCATCTCTGCCCCTGCTGCATCCGGTCTCCCCGCCTCTGCTTCGCAGCCTCTGCGACTGTCTCTCGGCCGCCCGACACAAGGCTGTAGCTGCAGTTGTGGCAGCAACTGTCTCTCCGCCTCTGCCCCACTCTCTGGCAACTGACGGCAGGCGACCCACACCGCAGATGTACAACCGACAACGGCACAAAAAAATCCCCTTCCACCCATCGGTGAAAGGGGATTTTTCGTATTCGTTATCCGGGGCCCGGCCTCCTCGCGGAGACACGCCCCGAAGTTACGGAATTCAACTACTGAGCCTGTTGCTGCAGATTCTCCAGATCGGCCTTCGTGCCGACAACCAGATCCTCGTACTCGCGCAGACCCGTACCGCCGGGGATCAGGTGACCGCAGATGACGTTCTCCTTCAGGTTCTCCAGCGGATCGACCTTGGCCTGGATAGCGGCCTCGTTGAGTACCTTGGTGGTCTCCTGGAACGAAGCCGCCGAGATGAAGCTCGAGGTCTGCAGGGCGGCACGGGTGATACCCTGCAGCACCTGGGTCGACGTGGCCGGAACGATGTCGCGCACCTGAACCGGACGCAGATCACGACGCTTGAGGCTCGAGTTCTCGTCACGCAGCTTGCGCAACGAAACGATCTGACCGGGCTGGAGATTCGTCGAGTCGCCGGCGTCGGTCACGACCACCTTGTCGTACAGCTCGTCGTTGACATCCATGAACTCCCACTTGTCGACGATCTGATCCTCGAAGAAGCGCGTATCTCCCGGATCCTCGATCCGAACCTTCGACATCATCTGACGGACGATCACCTCGAAGTGCTTGTCGTTGATCTTCACACCCTGCATGCGGTAAACCTCCTGCACCTCGTTGACGATGTACTCCTGTACCTTCGTCGGGCCGAGGATATTGAGGATGTCGCTCGGCGTGATGGCGCCGTCCGACAGCGGGCTGCCCGCCTTGACGTAGTCGTTCTCCTGCACGATGATCTGACGCGACAGCGGCACCAGATAACGCTTCACATCGCCCTGCTTCGAGGTGATGATGATCTCACGGTTACCACGCTTGATCTTGCCGAACGTAACCTCGCCGTCGATCTCCGAGACGATGGCGGGATTCGACGGGTTGCGGGCCTCGAAGAGCTCCGTAACACGCGGCAGACCACCGGTGATATCGCCGCCCGACTTGCCGACCGCACGCGGGATCTTGATCAGGATATCGCCGGCCTTGATCTTGGCGTTGTCCTTGATGACGATGTGGGCCGAAACCGGCAGGTTGTACTGCTTGACCTCCTCGCCCTCCTTGTTCTGGATCTTGATGACCGGGTTCTTCGTCTTGTCCTTCGACTCGATGACGACCTTCTCCGAAAGACCCGTCTGCTCGTCGCGCTCGTCGCGGTAGGTGACGCCCTCGATGATGTTCTCGTAGACGGCCTTACCCTCGTACTCCGAGATGATCACGGCGTTGTACGGATCCCATTCGCAGATCATGTCACCCTTCTTGACCTCGGCGCCGTCCTCCATGAAGAGCGTGGCACCGTAGGGCAGGTTGTGCGTATAGAGGACGATGTCGGTCTTCGGATCGACGATGCGGAACTCCGACTGACGCGAGATGACGATATCGATCGCCTCGCCGGCGGCGTTCTTGCCCTTGACCGTACGCAGTTCGTCGATCTCCAGACGGCCTTCGTACTTCGACACGACGTTGGTCTCGACGGCCGTACCACCGGCCACACCACCGACGTGGAACGTACGCAGAGTCAGCTGCGTACCCGGCTCGCCGATCGACTGGGCGGCGATCACGCCGACCACCTCGCCCTTCTGCACCATGCGGGCCGTAGCCAGGTTGCGGCCGTAGCACTTGGCGCAGACACCGTGACGCGATTCGCAGGTGAGCACCGAACGGATCTCGACGGACTCGAGCGGCGACTTTTCGATGGCCTCGGCAATCGGCTCGGTGATCTCCTCGCCGGCCTTGCAGAGCACCTCGCCCGTCAGCGGGTGGATCACGTCGTTCAGGGCCACACGACCCAGGATGCGGTCGTAGAGCGTCTGTACGACGTCGTCGTTGCGCTTGATGGCCGTAGCCGTCAGACCGCGCAGCGTACCGCAGTCCTCCTCGTTGATGATCACGTCCTGCGCCACATCGACCAGACGACGCGTCAGATAACCGGCGTCGGCCGTCTTCAGGGCGGTATCGGCAAGACCCTTACGGGCACCGTGCGTCGAGATGAAGTACTCCAGCACCGAAAGACCCTCCTTGAAGTTCGAGAGAATCGGGTTTTCAATAACCTGCTGACCGCCCTCGACACCCGACTTCTGCGGCTTGGCCATCAGACCACGCATACCGCTCAGCTGACGGATCTGCTCCTTCGAACCACGGGCTCCGGAGTCCAGCATCATGTATACCGGGTTGAAACCGTCGTCATCCTTGACGAGCGTATCGATCACGGCCTTGGTCAGCTTCGTATTGATGTTGGTCCACACGTCGATGATCTGGTTATAACGCTCGTTGTTGGTGATCAGACCCATGTTGTAGTCGTCCATGATGGCGTCGGCGCGTTCGTAACCCTCCTGCACGAGCTTGCTCTTCTCCTCGGGGATGATCACGGCGTCGAGGTTGAACGACAGACCGCCCTGGAAGGCCATCTTGTAACCCATGTCCTTGATATCGTCGAGGAAGTTGGCCACCTTGTCGGCACCGGCCTTCTTCATCACCACGGCGATGATGTCACGCAGCGAACGCTTCGTGAGGACCTCGTTGATATATCCGACCTCCTTCGGGACGACCTGGTTGAAGAGGATGCGGCCGATGGTGGTCTCCTTGATCACGCGGACCGGATTGCCCTGCTCGTCGATATCGTCGACCAGACACTTTACCACGGCGTGCAGATCGGCGCGCTTCTCGTTGTAGGCGATGATGGCCTCTTCGGGACCGTAGAAGATCTGCCCCTCACCCTTGACACCCTTGCGGGGCTTGGTGATGTAGTACAGACCGAGGACCATATCCTGCGACGGCACCGTAATCGGGGCTCCGTTCGCCGGGTTGAGCACGTTGTGCGACCCGAGCATCAGCAGCTGCGCCTCCAGAATGGCGGCATTGCCCAGCGGCAGGTGCACGGCCATCTGGTCACCGTCGAAGTCGGCGTTGAAGGCCGTACAGGCCAGCGGGTGGAGCTGCATGGCCTTACCCTCGATCAGTTTGGGCTGGAAGGCCTGGATACCGAGTCGGTGCAGCGTCGGGGCGCGGTTCATCAGCACGGGGTGACCCTTGATGACATTCTCGAGAATGCCCCAGATGACGGGATCCTTGCGGTCGATGATTTTCTTGGCCGACTTGACCGTCTTGACGATGCCGCGCTCGATGAGCTTGCGGATGACGAACGGCTTGTACAACTCGGCGGCCATATCCTTCGGGATACCCATCTCGTGCATCTTCAGCTCCGGGCCGACGACGATCACCGAACGGGCCGAGTAGTCGACACGCTTACCGAGCAGGTTCTGACGGAAGCGGCCCTGCTTACCCTTGAGCGAGTCGGAGAGCGACTTGAGCGGGCGGTTCGATTCGTTCTTGACGGCGTTCGACTTGCGCGAGTTGTCGAAGAGCGAGTCGACGGCCTCCTGCAGCATACGCTTCTCGTTGCGCAGGATGACTTCCGGGGCCTTGATCTCGATCAGACGTTTCAGACGGTTGTTGCGGATGATGACGCGGCGGTACAGATCGTTCAGGTCCGACGTGGCGAAGCGGCCGCCGTCCAGCGGCACCAGCGGGCGCAGCTCGGGCGGGATCACCGGGATGACGCTCAGCACCATCCATTCGGGCTTGTTCTTGCCCTGCGAGGCGCGGAACGACTCGATGACGTTCAGACACTTCAGCGCCTCGGACTTACGCTGCTGCGAGGTCTCGGTCGAGGCCTTGTGGCGCAGCGCATAGGACATCGAGTCGAGGTCGACCTGCTTGAGCAGCGTATAGATGGCCTCGGCACCCATCTGGGCAACGAACTTGTTGGGATCCGAATCGTCCAGGGCCTGGTTTCCCTTCGGCAGGGCGGCCACCACGTCGAGATACTCCTTTTCGGAGAGCGTGGCCAGACGCTCGATACCCTGCTCCGAGGCGGCACCCGGGTTGATCACGACATAACGCTCGTAGTAGATGATCGCCTCGAGTTTCTTGGAGGGGATGCCCAGCAGATAACCGATCTTCGAGGGCAGCGAGCGGAAATACCAGATGTGCACCACCGGTACCACGAGCGAGATGTGGCCCATCCGCTCGCGACGTACCTTCTTCTCGGTGACCTCGACGCCGCAGCGGTCGCAGACGATGCCCTTGTAGCGGATACGCTTGTACTTACCGCAGTGGCACTCGTAGTCCTTGACCGGGCCGAAGATCCGTTCGCAGAACAGACCGTCGCGTTCGGGCTTGTAGGTACGATAGTTAATGGTTTCGGGCTTCAGCACCTCGCCGCTCGACTGAGCGAGGATCTCCTCGGGGGAAGCCAGGCCGATCGAGATGCGGCTGTAACCATTATTGGGTTTATTGTCTTTGGTAATTGACATATCTGTTTTCGTTTATCTTATCCTCTTAAACAAACCTTACTCGAGTTTCACCGAGAGAGCCAGACCGCGCAGCTCGTGCAGCAGGACGTTCATGGCCTCGGGGATACCGGGTTTGGGCAGGTTCTCGCCCTTGACGATGGCCTCGTAAGCCTTGGCACGGCCCATGACGTCGTCGGACTTGATGGTCAGGATCTCCTGCAGGATGTTGGCGGCGCCGAATCCCTCGAGCGCCCAAACCTCCATCTCTCCGAAACGCTGACCACCGAACTGGGCCTTACCGCCGAGCGGCTGCTGCGTAATGAGCGAGTACGGACCGATCGAACGGGCGTGCATCTTGTCGTCGATCATGTGACCGAGCTTCAGCATGTAGGTCACGCCCACCGTAGCCGGCTGGTCGAAGCGCTCGCCCGTACCGCCGTCGTAGAGGTACGTACGGCCGCTGTGCGGAAGACCGGCCTTGGCCGTGTAGTCGTTGATCTGCTCGAGCGAGGCGCCGTCGAAGATCGGCGTTGCGAACTTCACACCCAGCTCGCGGCCGGCCCAGCCGAGCACGGCCTCGTAGATCTGACCCAGGTTCATTCGCGAAGGCACACCCAGCGGGTTCAGACAGATGTCGACGATCGTTCCGTCCTCGAGGAACGGCATGTCCTCGTCGCGTACGATCTTGGCCACGATACCCTTGTTACCGTGACGTCCGGCCATCTTGTCACCGACCTTCAGCTTACGCTTCTTGGCGATGTAGACCTTGGCCATCTGGATGACGCCCGTCTGCGGGAGTTCGTCGCCGTTCGTGAAGTTGTACTTCTCGCGCTTGATGGCGGCATCGGCCTTCTTCCACTCGATCGTATAGTTGTTGATCGTGGCCTCGATCAGCCCGTCGACATGTGCGTCGCCGGTCCAGTTGCAGAGGCCGAGGTTCAGATAACCCATCTCGACACCGGTCTTTTCGTCGGTCGACTTGCGGGCGATCTCCTCGAGCATCTTCTGCGAGAACTTCGTGCCGGCGGGATAGAGCTCCACGCCAAAGTAGTCCGTGATGCCGGTCGTGGTCTTGCCCTCAAGCAGCTGCCAGAGCTTGCCGACCAGACGCTTCGTCAGTTCCGAGATTTCGGCGGCGAACTTTTCGTCGAGCTTGTCGAGCTGGGCCTTTTCGGCGCTCTTGCTCTTCTTGCCCTCCTTGTTGGCGCGGCTGTAGAGCTTCGTGTCGATCACCACGCCGTGCAGCGACGGCTGAGCCTTGAGCGAAGCATCCTTCACATCGCCGGCCTTGTCGCCGAAGATGGCGCGCAGGAGCTTCTCCTCGGGCGAAGGATCGCTCTCGCCCTTCGGGGTGATCTTGCCGATGAGGATGTCTCCCGGGTGGATGTTGGCACCCACACGGACGATACCGTTTGCATCGAGGTCCTTCGTGGCGTCCTCCGAGACGTTCGGAATATCCGACGTGAGCTCCTCGACGCCGCGCTTCGTATCGCGCACCTCCATGATGTACTCGTCGACGTGTACCGACGTGAAGATATCCTCACGCTGGATACGCTCCGAGATCACGATGGCATCCTCGAAGTTGTAACCCTTCCAGGGCATGTAGGCCACCTTCAGGTTCCGGCCCAGGGCCAGCTCGCCGTTCTGGGTCGAGTAGCCCTCGGTGATGATCTGACCCTTGGTCACGTGGTCGCCCGTGAGGACCGTCGGACGCAGCGTCACCGAGGTGTTCTGGTTCGTGCGGCGATAGCGCGGGAGCATGTAGGTCGTGACCTCCGGGGCAAACGAGGCGAGGATTTCGTCCTCCGTGCGCTCGTACTTGATCTGGATCTTCGTAGCGTCGGCAAAGACGACTTCGCCGTCGCCCTCGGCCACAATCTGAATGCGGCTGTCCGAGATCATGTCCTTCTCGATACCCGTGCCGACGATCGGGGCTTCACACGTAACCAGGGGCACGGCCTGGCGCATCATGTTCGATCCCATGAGGGCACGGTTGGCGTCATCGTGCTCCAGGAAGGGGATCAGGCTGGCGGCGATCGAGGCGATCTGGTTCGGGGCGACGTCCATCAGGTTGACTTCGTTGGCGGTCACCACGGGGAAGTCGGCGCCCTCACGGGCCTTGACACGGTCGGGCTCGAGGAACGAACCGTCGTCACCGAGCGGCACGTTCGACTGAGCGACGATCTTGCCCTCCTCCTCTTCGGCCGAGTAGTAGCGGATATGCGAGTTGTCGAGATCGACCTTACCGTTCTCGACGGTGCGGTACGGGGTCTCGATGAAGCCCATCGGGGAGATCTTCGCATAGACGCACAGCGAGGAGATCAGACCGATGTTCGGGCCTTCGGGCGACTCGATCGGGCAGAGACGGCCGTAATGGGTATAGTGTACGTCTCGAACCTCGAAACCGGCGCGGTCACGCGACAGACCGCCGGGGCCGAGGGCCGACAGACGGCGTTTGTGGGTGATTTCGGCCAGCGGGTTGATCTGGTCCATGAACTGCGAGAGCTGCGAGGTGCCGAAGAAGGAGTTGATCACCGACGAGAGGGTCTTGGCGTTGATCAGGTCCACGGGGGTGAAGACCTCGTTGTCGCGTACGTTCATGCGTTCGCGGATCGTACGTGCCATGCGCACGAAGCCGACCGAGAACTGGTTCGAGAGCTGCTCTCCGACGGTACGCACACGGCGGTTCGACAGGTGGTCGATATCGTCGACGTCGGCCTTGGAGTTGATCAGCTGGATCAGGTATTTGATGATGGCGATGATGTCCTCACGCGTCAACGTGCGGATGGCCGGATCGATGTCCAGATCCAGCTTCTTGTTGATGCGGTAACGGCCGACATCGCCCAGGTCGTAGCGCTTGTCCGAGAAGAAGAGCTTCTCGATGACGTCGCGGGCCGTTGCCTCATCGGGCGGCTCCGAGGCGCGCAGCTGCCGGTAGATGTAGACCACGGCCTCCTTTTCGGAGTTGCAAGGGTCCTTCTGCAGGGTATTGTAGATGATCGAGAAGTCGATGCCCGACTGGTTCTCCTTGTGGAGGAGAATGGTCTTGGCGCCGCTTTCGATGATCTGGTCGATGTGCTCCTCCTCGAGGACGGTCTCACGATCGACGATGACGTTGTTACGCTCGATGGAGACCACCTCGCCGGTATCCTCGTCGACGAAGTCCTCGACCCAGGTCGACAGGACGCGGGCGGCCAGCTTGCGGCCGACGGCCTTCTTGAGCGTAGCTTTCGAGACCTTCACCTCATCGGCCAGATCGAAGATCTCGAGAATCTGCTGGTCGGCCTCATATCCGATGGCGCGCAGCAGCGTGGTTACGGGCAACTTCTTCTTACGGTCGATGTAGGCATACATGACGTTGTTGATGTCCGTAGCGAACTCGATCCACGAACCCTTGAAGGGGATGATACGGGCCGAGTAGAGTTTCGTACCGTTGGTGTGCATGCTCTGGCCGAAGAACACGCCGGGCGAACGGTGCAACTGGGATACGATGACACGCTCGGCACCGTTGATGACGAACGTACCGCGTTCGGTCATGTAGGGGATGGTACCGAAATACACGTCCTGGACGACCACACCGAAATCCTCGTGTTCATCGTCCGTGCAGTAAAGTTTCAGCTTGGCCTTGAGGGGCACGCTGTAGGTAAGGCCACGCTCCAAACACTCTTCGATCGAATAACGGGGCGGGTCGATATAATAGTCGATAAACTCCAGAACAAAATTGTTCCGGGTATCCGTAATGGGGAAATTTTCCTGAAAGACCTTGTAAAGTCCCTCGTTTTTACGGTTTTCGGCCGTGGTGTCCATCTGGAAAAAGTCCCGGAATGATTTAAGCTGTACCTCCAGCAGATCCGGGTAGGGAACCCGGTTCTTGACCGTGGAAAAGCTAATTCTCTGTTGTGTTTTTGCTGCGGACATCGTAGAATCCAAATTAGTTGACTAGTAATGGGTTACGCTCCCCAAAAAATGCCAGGCATAATCCCGGCAATGCTCCCGCAAGTAGGCATTCCGCGCCCCGGGAGCATTCATCCGCCAAAGACTGGACACAGCTCCTGATCGGCACTTCCAGTCTTTAGACCAAGAAAAGGCATAGAGCCTACACAGTGGTAAGCCCTATACCTGTTCGAGTGTTATCGCGGCTTAAGCAGCAATGCTACTTGAGCTCAACTTCAGCACCTGCCTCCTCGAGCTGGCCCTTGATCTGCTCAGCCTCTTCTTTGGAAACGCCCTCTTTCACGGCCTTGGGAGCACCGTCAACGAGTGCCTTGGCATCGCCCAGCGAAAGACCTGCGATCTCCTTCACGGCCTTGATGACCTGAAGTTTAGCCTGGCCGGCGTTCTTCAGGATCACGTCGAACGTCGATTTCTCGGCGGCAGCGGCCTCACCGGCACCAGCAGCGGGAGCTGCAACTGCAACTGCGGCAGCAGCCGGCTCAATGCCATACTCCTCCTTGAGGATCTGAGCGAGTTCGTTAACCTCGGTAACCTTCAGGTTTACCAGTTCTTCAGCGAGTTTCTTTACGTCTGCCATAATTGTAAGCTTATTAATTTGTTTTTGATTCTAGTTTGTGAATTAGTTGTTTCTCGATTCGAGCGTCTTCACGAGGCCCGCAATCTTTTGGCCTGCATTAGCCTGCAATGCAGAAATAACATTCTTGGCCGGGGACTGAAGCAGTGCGATAACGTCTGCGATAAGTTCCTCCTTGCTCTTGATGTTGCAGAGGGCTTCCAGCTTGTCGTCGCCGATGTAGACACATCCCTCGGCGAAAGCGGCCTTCAGGACGGGCTTCTCGGACTTCTTGCGGAACTCCTTGATCAGTACCGCGGGGGCCTTGGCCACGTTGGTGAACATGATCGAGGTGGGACCCTCCAAAACTTTTACCAGATCAGCATCGGCCTTCTCCACCTTCTCGAGCGCCTTGCACAAGAGGGTGTTCTTGACGACCACCAGCTTCACACCGCTTTCGAAGCACTTGCGACGCAGGGCAGCGGTCTGCTCGGCGTTGAGCGTCTCGATATCGGCGATGTAGAAGTGAGGATAAGCCTGGAGCTGCTCGGCGAGGCTGTTAATTACAACCAGTTTTTCTTCCTTAGTCATCTCTGTTATCCTCCTACTTATTTGGTTTCTACTGATTTGGCATCAATCTGCACGCCGGGGCTCATGGTGGTCGAGAGGTAGATACTCTTCACATAAGAACCTTTGGCAGCAGCCGGCTTGAGCTTGATGATCGTGTTGAGCACCTCTTTCGCATTGTCTACGATCTGCTCAGCAGTGAACGACACCTTGCCCACCGTGGTGTGGATGATACCGAACTTGTCGACCTTGAAGTCGATCTTACCGGCCTTCACCTCCTTGACGGCTTTGCCGACCTCCATCGTCACCGTACCGGTCTTGGGGTTCGGCATCAGGCCGCGCGGACCGAGGATACGGCCCAGAGCACCCACCTTACCCATGACGTTGGGAGTACAGATGATCACGTCGACGTCGGTCCAACCGCCCTTGATCTTGTCGACGAACTCGTCGAGACCTACGAAATCGGCGCCGGCAGCCTGAGCCTCGGCCTCCTTCTCGGGGGAGCAGAGAACCAGCACGCGAACCGTCTTACCTGTTCCGTGGGGGAGCGTAACGACACCGCGGACCATCTGGTTGGCCTTGCGGGGATCGACGCCCAGACGAACGTCGATATCAACGGAAGCATCGAATTTCGTGAACGTAATTTCCTTCAGAAGAGCGGCAGCCTCGGGAAGTTTGTAAGCCTTACCGGCTTCCACCTTTGCGTAGGCGATCTTTTGATTTTTTGTCAACTTACTCATCTTCTTCTGTCATTACAAGTTAGGAAATTCTCCGACGACACTGATACCCATACTGCGAGCGGTACCGGCGACCATGCGCATAGCGGATTCCAGGGTGAAGCAGTTCATATCGGCCATCTTGTCCTGAGCGATCTCACGGATCTGATCCCAGGTGACCTGTCCAACCTTGTTACGGTTAGGCTGAGCGGAACCGCTCTTGATTTTGGCTGCTTCCTTAAGCTGGATCGCTACGGGCGGCTGTTTTACAACGAACTCGAAGGACTTGTCGCTGTAAACGGTGATGATGACCGGAAGAACCTTGCCCGCCTTGTCCTGCGTACGCGCGTTGAATTGCTTGCAGAAGTCCATGATATTGACTCCCTTGGAACCCAACGCGGGACCAACCGGGGGCGAAGGATTGGCGGCACCACCTTTGATCTGCAATTTAATAAATGCAGCAACCTCTTTTGCCATAGTTTTCCTTGGTTAATTATTCTTTTTCTACTTGTGTGAAACTCAACTCCATGGGAGTTTTGCGCCCGAATATCTTCACCGATACCGTGAGTTTCTTGCGCTCGTTGTCGACTGCCTCGATAGTACCTTGGAAGCTCGAGAAAGGACCGTCCGTAACCTTTACGGTCTCGCCGACAAAGAATGGTATTTCGTTTTCCTCCTCCATGGCGTTCATTTCATCGACGCGGCCGAGGATGCGTGCGACCTCCTGTGGACGGAGAGGTGTCGCGATCATCTTCCGGCTGTCCTCTTTGGTATCGCCTAAGAAACCCAGCACATTGGGAGTATTCCGAATCAGAATGGGGATCTGTCCTACGAATGCGGCCTCCACCAATACGTAACCCGGGTAAGATACTCTCTCTTTGGAGACCTTCTTACCGTTGCGGATCGTGTAGATTTTCTCGGTGGGGATCAGCACCTGGGAGATATAGTCCTCGAGGTGGTTGTGGCGAACTTCGGCTTCGATGTACTCCTTGACCTTCGCCTCCTTGCCGCCTATGGCACGGACTACATACCACTGTTTCTTAATCTCGCTCATTTTGGAAAAGAAAATTAACGGCCAAGATTACCCAGGGTCTTGTAGATGACAGCCATCAGGTTCTCGAACGTCAGGTCCATAGCCAAAACGACAATAGCGAAGATGACCGAAGCCACCATCACGACGATCGTAGAGCTCTGGAGCTGCGGGAACGTGGGCCACGTCACCTTGTTGACAAGCTCGTTGTAGGACTCTTTAAAGTAGTTGAACATAACTTTCTTGTTTACTTTGCAGGAGCAGAGAGATTCGAACTCCCATCAACGGTTTTGGAGACCGCTATTCTACCCTTGAACTATGCTCCTAGGAAGAGGCGGTGCGGTTACACCGCCTCTCGATATGTGGGTTTGATCAATCCTTACTTGAGGATCTTCAGGATCTGACCGGCACCTACCGTACGGCCACCCTCGCGGATTGCGAAACGCAGACCCTCGTTCAGGGCTACCGGGTAGATCAGCTTCACGGTGATGGTCACGTGGTCGCCAGGCATAACCATGTCGACACCGGCGGGCAGGTGAACCTCACCCGTTACGTCCATCGTACGCAGATAGAACTGAGGACGGTAGTTGTTGTGGAACGGCGTGTGACGGCCACCCTCCTCTTTCTTCAGGATGTAGACCTCAGCCTCGAACTCGGTGTGCGGGGTGATCGAACCGGGCTTGGCAACGACCATACCACGCTTAACCTCCTTCTTGTCGATACCACGGAGCAGCAGACCTACGTTGTCACCAGCCTCACCCTCGTCGAGCAGCTTGCGGAACATCTCGACGCCGGTGCAGGTCGAAGTCAGGGTCTTCTCCTCCAGACCGATGATCTCAACGGGATCACCCACGTGGATGATACCGGTCTCGATACGGCCCGTTACTACGGTACCACGACCCGTGATCGAGAATACGTCCTCGATAGGCATCAGGAAGGGCTTCTCGTTGTCACGCTGCGGCAGCGGAATGTAGTTGTCTACGGCATCCATGAGCTCCATGATCTTCTCCTCCCACTTCGGCTCGCCATTGAGGGCGCCGAGGGCCGAACCACGGATTACGGGGGCGTTGTCGCCATCGTAGTCGTACTTCGACAGAAGGTCACGAACCTCCATTTCAACCAGGTCGAGCATCTCGGGGTCGTCTACCATGTCGCACTTATTCAGGAAGACAACGATCTTCGGCACGTTCACCTGACGGGCGAGCAGCACGTGCTCGTTGGTCTGGGGCATCGGACCGTCGGTAGCGGCTACAACCAGGATGGCACCGTCCATCTGAGCGGCACCCGTTACCATGTTCTTCACATAGTCGGCGTGTCCCGGGCAGTCTACGTGAGCATAGTGACGCTTTGCGGTCTGATACTCAACGTGAGCGGTATTGATCGTAATACCACGCTCCTTCTCCTCGGGGGCGTTGTCGATCGAGTCGAACGAACGGAGCTCCGAAAGACCCTGCTTTGCCAGAACGGTCGTGATGGCGGCCGTAAGGGTAGTCTTACCGTGGTCAACGTGACCGATGGTACCGATGTTTACGTGCGGTTTCGACCGGTCGAATTTTTCTTTTGCCATAGTATTAAGTATTTAAAGTATTGTTAAAAATTACTTCAAGTTTTAAAATTCATCGTCATTCCGCAGAACAAGCGGGCGACACAAATCTCCGGTTGTGGCCGGAGTTTTTTGCATCACACGCTGCTTGCGTTGGAGCGGAAGACGAGGCTCAAACTCGCGACCCTCAGCTTGGAAGGCTGATGCTCTATCAACTGAGCTACTTCCGCAAAAATAAACCGTATCAGAGTGGTCCGCCCCTTGCAACCGGGGGAGTTGGCTCCAATCGGCTTTCTATGAGTGGGAAGTGATGGATTCGAACCACCGAAGGCGTACGCCAGCAGATTTACAGTCTGCCCCATTTGGCCACTCTGGTAACTTCCCAATATTGCATCGCTTTTCAGCGAACCTGTGCCGTCGATTTTCTTGCCGGGCTCCGAAGGTCGGTCGGGTTTTCTCGAATCGGCATCCGAGCCGATGGAGGGATTCGAACCCACGACCAGCTGATTACAAATCAGCTGCTCTGGCCAACTGAGCTACATCGGCAATATTCACCGTTTTGGATTGCAAAGGTAGGCATAAAAAATTTATCTTCCAAATTTTTTGAGGATAAATTTTTCATTTTATCACTCTTCTCAAAGAACGGTGCCCGAGCGACGAAGCTTCAGGGGCGAAATCGGGTGCAAAGATAGGAAAAGTTTTGGATAACGCAACAGGTTCGGCAAAAAATATCGCGCGAAGGGCTCAATCTTTTGCACAAAAGCCTCCGGCGGGCCGAAAACAGGCGCGATCGTCCCGCCGGGAGGCGGCTCCGGTCTGTCTTCGCCTCCCGCCCCTTTTTCAGGGAAGCCCCCCCCCTGCGAAGGTCGGCCGAGGCCCGCTCCCCCGCTTGACAAACAACCCGCCGCCCCGCCTCCGGCCTGGACGGCAGGAAGACGGGGCGACGATGCGGCAACGTGCGAATGACCGCTATTTTTTCCGGATCGAATTGATCAGCTGCGCAGGCGTCGCCTGCAGATAATTCTTGCAGAAGCGGCTGAACTGCGTATAATGGCGGAAACCGTACTTTTCCATCAGGGCGCGGGTGCTGTCCTCGCCGTCGCGGATATCGGAGTAGATCTTCATGGCCTTCTGCCGCATCATCCAGTGGTAGACGCTGTCGTTGAAGTGCTCGGCGAAGCGCCGTTTGAAGACCGAGAGGCTCATACCCGCCAGAGCGGCCAGTTCGGTCACCCCCTGCGCCTTGTCGTAGTTGTTGCAGACGAAGACGCGGAAATTGTCCCGGGGCTGGATCATCGACTGGAAGAAGTAGGCATGTTCGGTCGGCGTGTAAAGGACCTTGATCATCATGAAGAGCTCGGTGGCCCTCATGCGGTGATAGCGGCAGCACTCGACCAGCTGCGGCACGGTGAAGATCGAGGCGAGCAGCTGTTCGATGGCGGGATGGATCGACAGCAGCGGGACGGCCTCGGAGGGGATCGTCGTATCGAAAGTTCCGGCCTTGTCGAAGAAGTCCTGTTCGCAGAATTCGATGCGATGGACCAGAGAAAGGACGACCAGACGGGTTTCGACATCCTGAGCCGTAGCCACGAACTGTTCGTTCCGGGCCAGGCAGACACATTGTTTCGAGGTCACCAGGCGCACGGTATCGGCACCGTGTTCGAGGCGCAGGGAGCCGGACAGTATGAAGAGGATCCGGACGATGCGGTCGGCAGGGAACGTAACGCCCTCGCCGGCTGCAAACGAGAGTTGGGAGAACCGACAGTAGGAAGAGTCGCCGATGCGTCGGAATGGCGCTGGAAAGGTAGGACAACTACTACAATCCGCAGAACAACACTCCTTCGAAATCGACTCCACAAACTGCGGTTTGGGTTGATAATCCATACACGTGATCGTGAAAATGTTTTTACAAAATTACAAAAAAAGTCCGGAAAAGCAAGTAAAAAGTCGTGATGCGGAATGCGACAAGGCCCGTCCCCGAAGGGACAGGCCTTGCAGTTCGAATAGCCGAAGAGCCCGGTGGAAAGGCTACTTGTAGCTTACAATCAGGATTTTCGACGACTCCCAGAAGCGGGCCGGATCGGTAATGAGCAGTTTTTCAACGCTCTTGTCGGCTCCCAGGACGAGTTCATACGAATCTTCGGGGTGCGAAGAGACGACCGTAGCCTTCTTGTGGCCGACGGGGATTTCGGTCAGCAGCCGCGAGTCGGCGACGGTAAAGCTGTCGAGGTTGGCCGTCTTGCCGACGGTCAGCGTACGGCCGATAAAGCCCTGCTTGTTGATGATCTGGGCATCGCGCAACTCCTTCTCCGAGCCGACGATGTAGTAGACCGTATTGAGCTGGTTCTGGAGTTCGACCTTCTCGGAGCTGAGGTTTTCGACCTCGCTCTTCTGTTCGGCGACCTCTTCGGTAAGATTTTCGACCTGAATACCCATCTGAGCGAGGTTTTCGCGCAGCTGGGCGACTTCGGAAGTCTTGTCGGCGAGCTGCTGGTTCAGGTCTCCGATCATCTTCTCGAGCCCGTCGATCCGCAGATTGGCCTTGCGCAGCTGGGCGGCGGAACGCTGCAGCGAAGCGATCTTCGACTTGTTCTCCTGGAGCAGGCGGTCGATGGCCGCGATATCGTTGTTGATCTCCTCGACGGGACGGCGGACGCCTTCGGTATCCCCGGCGACGGTGATCAGGTTTTCACGCGACTTGATCATGGCAAGATTTTCCGAGATGGCGTTGATATCGGAGAAGACGGCATTGATCAGTGAATCCTTTTCGCTGACGACCACGGCGAGCGAATCGCGCTGGGATTCGGCCTGGACAGCGACCTGCTTGCTGACGCAGGAGGTAAAGGCAATCGCAGCGAGGGCTGCCGCGACGATCATCGGTTTGATTCCGTTTTTCATGACACACAATAAATTAAAAGTTGCACACTATTCTTGTTTGCCTTCGCGGCAAATATAGGAATAAAACAACAACATTGTAGCAAAAAACGACTTTTCAGGCGAAATTTTTATCATCGCGCGTGAAACTGCGCAGAATGAGGGGACCGTTGCGCGATCCGACACCCAAAAACGGCCGTTACACACCTCGCAGCCGGAGTGTTTTGATGGTGTGACAACCCGTCTTCATTACTACCCACCGGCCGGCCGCCACACACAACACCTCCTGCCTTCGCCCTTTCCAGATATTTTCGAGCCGGACACCCCTGCCCGGTTTCGAAATTCCGGACTGCAAGCCCTCCTCAGACACCTTCTGCCTCTACCGGTTCCGCCCCTCCTCCCAATACACCGGGACCGACACCTCACGACGGCTTCCGGGCTTCAGAGCCTTCGGGCCCAGGGCCGTAGGACTTCCGAACCTCCGATCCGGACCCGACACCTCCCGCCCGTTTTCGGGACTCGGGGCGAACAGCACGCTCCCCGACACCTGCAGCCCGGCTCCGGAGCTTCGGGCCGGAACCGCGATTACCGCCGTCCGCCTCCGCACCGCCGCATCACACCCACATCCATCTCCCCCACCATCGCTCACACCCTCCGCACCACCGCACCTCACTCCACCCGACACATCATCCGCCCCACCCCGTCAAGATGCATCCGGCGGGGCGGTCCCCCCCCGACAACCAGACGAAACCGCACCAAACGACAAACGGGCCGCATCCCGAGGATGCAGCCCGTTGTGGTAAATGCCGATGCGACGATTTACTTGTTCTTCTTATCGTAGCGTTTTGCGTAGCGGCTCATAAACTTATCGACGCGACCGGCGGTGTCAACCAACTTCATCTTGCCCGTATAGAACGGGTGCGAGGTGTTGGAGATTTCCATCTTATACACGGGATAGGTTTCGCCGTTCACTTCGATGGTCTCTTTTGTCGAAACGGCGGACCGGCACAAAAACACGTGGTCGTTGGACATGTCCTTGAACGCCACTAAACGATAATTTTCCGGATGAATACCCTTTTTCATTTCGTTGTTTTTGTTAATAATTAGTGCTTAAGCGGGACAAAGGTACGAATTTATTTGCAAGAAACAAGAGCCGGCGCAAAAAAATTCTTGCGGGCAACGATTTGACAGTTGCGGAATACGGATTGTTTTTCTATCTTTGTCGACGCAAAAGCACGCACATCGTGTGCAAAGGGCCCATAGCTCAGTCGGTCAGAGCAGCGGACTCATAATCCGAAGGTCGTGGGATCATGCCCCTCTGGGCCCACCGAAACGGGATCGCTTCATCGGCGGTCCCGCTTTTTTATTCAGCCGGCGGCCCCGTTTCATCCGGCGGCAAGCGCCGCGACGCGAACGGCATCACCCCTCACCTTATATATATAGCGCTACGCGCCCTTCCGGCCGCCACATTGCTCACCGAGGAGTTGCCGAACAACTGATCGCCCGCCGGAACCGGAAAAATTCATTTAGATTTGCCACTGCGCGAAGCTTTTTTTATCTTTGCGGGTGAGGGTGCCGGCAGCCGAACGGCATCGCCGCCCGACCACCACCCCGATCACCCCCGCCCTGCGAGAAAAGGCGAGAGAACCCGAAAACGAATTTAAAAACAGAGAAGTCATGTTTATCCCCTGCGCAATCGGTCCCGGACAGCTGGTCATCATCATTCTGGTCATCATTCTGCTCTTCGGGGCCAAACGAATTCCCGAACTGATGCGCGGTCTGGGCCGCGGAGTCAAGGAGTTCAAGGATGCCGTCAACACGGACTATACCGCCGACGAGCGCAACCGCAACAACCGCGACAACAGCCGCCGCGACAGCAACAACAGCGACCGCACATCGCGCAACGACCCCTCCGATCCGTACCGGGAAAACCGGTAACCCGAAGGGACGAAAGGCCCGCTCCGCCGACAGGAAGAGCTTCCGCCCCGGCCGGAGACCGAAACGCACCGATTCTTCCACCGCGCGATGAACAACCGCCCAGACGACACCTCGGAGATGACCTTCTTCGAGCACCTCGACGCCCTCCGCCCCCACCTGGTGCGCGGGGCGCTGGCCATTGTAGTGCTCGGGATCGCAGCCTTTCTCTGCAAGGGCTTCATCGTCGACACGGTCCTCTTCGGGCCGAAAAGCGCCGGCTTCCCCACCAACCGGCTGCTCGAATGGATCGGCACCGAATGGGCCCGCCTGGCCGAGTGGCTCAACGCGACGGCCGGCACCTCGTTCAATACCGACGTGGCGGCACTTCGCATCGCCTCCGAGCGCTTCCAGGTGATCAACACCTCGCTGGCCGGACAGTTCAACCTCCACATGAAGATCTCGCTCGTGACGGGTCTGGCCGTAGCGATGCCCTACGTGCTGTGGGAGTTCTGGCGCTTCGTGCGCCCGGCCCTCACGCCGCGTGAGATTGCCGGGACACGCTGGTTTGTCGCCTCGGTCTCGGGGTGCTTCTTCACGGGGCTCCTCTTCGGCTACTTCATCATGGTGCCGCTGTCGATCAACTTCTTCGCCAACTACCAGGTCAGCGCCGAAATCACCAACATGATCGACATCGGCGACTACCTCTCGACCGTAATCGTCGTCACGATGGCCTGTGCCTTTGTCTTCGAGCTGCCGGTGCTGATCTACTACCTCACCCGCATGGGGATCGTGACGTCGGCCTTTCTGAAGCGCTACCGGCGCCACGCCTTCGTTGTGCTGCTGGTCATCTCGGCCATCATCACGCCGCCCGACATCTTCAGCCTGATTCTCGTCATCCTGCCGCTCTACGGACTCTACGAGGTGAGCATCCGCCTGGCCGAACGCATCGAACGCCGGCATCCGCGCGAAGTGTCCGCTCCGCAGGAGGAGTGACCCCGGACGGACGCCCCTGCGAAAGCCGTCTCCGGATTTTCGAAGCGGGAGGCCCCTCGGAAACGAAAAAAATCACTATCTTTGCAGACAACCGCCGCGCACAGACACCCGGCGGGAGAGATCGTATCAACAAACATTCAAAACCGATAAGCAACCATGGAATTCGAAGGAACCGTTTACAAGATACTGCCCGTAACGAAAGGGACCTCGGCCCGCGGCGAGTGGCAGCGTCAGGATGTCGTATTCGAGATGAACGAGGGGTCGTTCACGCGCAAGATCTGCGTCACCTTCTTCAACAAGCCCGACGAAGTGGCCCGACTGAAGGAGGGAGCCGCCTACACGGTCTCGGTCAACATCGAGTCGCGCGAATACAACGGCCGCTGGTACACCGATATCCGGGCCTGGCGCATCCAGCCCAAGCAGCAGAAGCCGGCGCCGATGCCCGAGATGCCGCCCATCGTCGAGGAGCCGGCCTATGCCCAGGGGGCCTCGCAGGTCGACGACCTCCCCTTCTGAGGCCTCGCCCGACTTTCGCAGAGACAATCCGTACGAAACAAGACCGGCCGCCGGAGAGACAATCAGACCAAGCCGCGGCCGACCGGCTCCCGGAACCATCATCAGCCCGAGTCTTCGCGACAAGGCCAGCCGCCGGAGAGCCAATCAGACCAAGCTGCGGTCGACCGGCTACCGGAGCTATCATCAGTCCGAGTCTTCGCGACAAGGCCAGCCGCCGGAGAGAAAACGAGATCCCGCCCCATTGGAGCGGGATTTTTTTCGCCGGCAGACAATTTTCTACAGCCCGCGCTCCCCGGTCTCGCTCAAACCGACCACTCGGATTTGATATCACCATCGACGCCGGCTACCGGAATGTCCACCCCGCCGAACCCTCCATACAGACCGGTCCCCGCATAAATCCACGCAAACCGAGCAGCCCGCACCCCCGGATTCTCCGAGGCCATCCGCAAACACGGAATCATCTCCACACACCGGGGCCGTCGTGCCAATCGCCATATCCCTAAACACCCCGCTGCACACAAAAAAATCCCGGCGCCAAACGGCGTCGGGATTTTTCATTCAGGCGACTCCGGGCCGGAGCCATCCGCCTTATTTTGCGGGCTCGACAGCGGGAGCCGTAGCAGTCGAATCGGCGGGAGCGGGCTCCACGTAAGGAGTTACGTCGATCAGCTCGACCTCAAACTCGAGGGCCTCGTTGGGGCCGATGTCACGACCGGCGCCACGCGAACCGTAAGCCAGCTCAGCAGGGATCCAGAGCGTAATCTTGCCACCCTTGCCGACGAGCTGCATACCCTCGGTCCAGCCGGGGATCACGCGGTTGAGCGGGAATTCAACGGGCTCGTCCTTGTCGTAGTCGTCCGGACGCTGCTGCTTGATCATCTCCTGCTGCTCCTTCGTGCGGTTTGCGAACTTCGACGTGTCGAAGACCTTGCCCTCACGCGTGCGGCCGGTGTAGTGCACCTTCACCACGTCGCGGGGATCCTTGGCCATCACCGTCGTATCGCCCATCTCGGTCACCTTGTAGAGCAGACCCGACTCCGTTTTCTTCACACCCGACTTCTTCTCGATCTTCTCGAGCCAGGCCTTCGAAGCCTCGGCGTTCTCGGCCGGGCGCTTTACCATGAAGTAGTACTGCAGATACTGGTTCACAGCGCTCTCGTCCATCTTGGCGTTCTTGTCGCGGACATTCTGCATGGCCTCGCCGATCCACACCAGCTTGATGGGCATGCCGCTCTGAGCGATGTTGTAGCCGATGTCGTTACCGAATGCATAGGAGAGATTCGTGCGCTCCTCCTCGGACTCGAACATCTCGGGATCGGCCACCGGATACTCGACCTTCGACGAGTCGCCGCCGGCCAGACGGATGCTGTCAGCCTCGGCACGCTTCTTGGCGATCTCGCGGGCACGCGCACCGCGCTTCGACATGAAGTATTCGCGCAGCATGTTCAGCGATTCGTCGTGGGGCTGCGAAGCCTTGCCGAGCGCACCCTCGCGGATACCCTTGTCCACGGCCTCGAAGTCGAACGGGATATCGCGCATCTCATAGCCGATTCCGTACCCGATATTGGCACCCAGGGCATACGACAGCGAGTCGAACTCCGACAGGCTGCCCATCTGAATGCCGGTCTTGTTGCCCCCACAGGAGGCAAGCATCGCAGCACCCGCAAGTGCAGCGGCAAAAAAGACGTTTTTCATGGTTTGTTTTAGAATATAAATGTTTGCTTGCAATTCGTACGCGCAAAGATAGTAAAATATTGTTTTCACGCTCGATTTTCTCCTGCAATTTATCGGCGGCGGAACCGATTGGCATATTTATCCACCTCAAGCAGTTCGATCTCGTAATAGAGCGTGGCATTGGGGGCGATGCCGAGCTGCCGGTCGCCGTCGGCGCCGTATGCGACATCGGAGGGCATCCAGGCGCTGATCCGGCCGCCGGCACCGATCAGTTTGACACTCTCCTGCACGCCGCGGCGCAGGTCGCGGACCGCCGAGCGGATCGTATCGCCGCGTTCGTACGAGGAGGTGATCTGCTGCCCGTCGGCCGTTCGGATCACCCACCGCAGCGCCACCGTATCGCGGTCCGAGGTGGGGATCTGATCCTGATCGCCCACCTCCTCGACCGTGTAGGTCACTCCCGACGAAGTGCGGGCATACGAACGGTTCGACTTGGCGATATCGGCCAGGAACTGCTCCTCGTAGGCGCGGGCCTTCTCCGGGAGGGCGTAGTTGACGTAGCTCAGGTAGAAGGTTTCGGCCTCGTCCATCGACAGGCGGGTATCGCCGCGGAAGGCGTCGCGGATTCCCTCGCAGACGGCGGCGACGTTGATCGTCGAATCCATCCGCTGGAGGTTGAGCCCGACGTTCATGCCGATCACATAGGCCACCGAATCGACGTCGCTTTTGAGTTTCACACCGGTGCTGCCCGACTTGTGGGAGCAGGCCCCGCCCAGCAGGGCCACGGCCGGAAGGATCAGAAGAAGATTTCTCATCGCAGTATCACAGTTTCTTGTTCGATGCATTATCCGAAGCGCGGAGGGTCAGTCCGCAGAGTTTCCAGAGGATCCGGGCTCCCGTGATGGCATCGATGCGTCCCTCGGGGGCGGGGCAAACCTCGACGACATCGAAGCCGATGATCCGCCGCCGGGACTCGACGAGCGTCTTGAGCAGCCAGACCGCCTGGTTGAAGCTGAGGCCGCCGCAGACGGGCGTTCCCGTGTGGGGGCAGTTGTCGAAGCTCAGGCCGTCGATGTCGAAGCTGACGTAGACCTCCTCGGGCAGCGTCTCGACCATGCGCCGGCACAGTTCGTCCCAGCACACGCCGCGGAACCCTTCGCCGGCCAGCGTCAGGTCGTCGAACGTCACGATCCGCGTATCGGCGGCGGCCAGGGCGGCCTCCTGGGCGCTGAAGTCGCGCACTCCGACCTGGACGAGCCGTTCGACCGACCGCACGTCGCGCAGCACGTTGTACATGATCGAAGCGTGTGAATATTCGAACCCTTCGTAGGCCTCGCGCAGATCGCAGTGGGCATCGACGTGCAGGACGCCGAACGACGGGTGGCGCTCGCCGAGTGCACGGATCAGCCCGCAGGGGGTCGAGTGGTCGCCGCCGACCAGTCCGACGATCTTGCCGGCATCGAGCCAGCGGGCGGCCTGCGCCTCGATGTTGGCATTCATGGCGCGGCACCCTTCGTTCACGCGGCGGATCTTGCGCACGACGTAATCGTCGTCGATATTGCCGCCCCCCTCGAGGTGGTCGATCACCCGTTCGGCATCGCTGCGCAGGCGCTGCGACTGCTCCTGGAGCGAGTAGTCGACGTCGGCCGTGGCGATGCCGCGGCGCCAGGCGCCGGGGGCCAGCGGATCGTGGAAGTCGAGCTGGGTCGAGGCCTCGATGATGGCATCGGGGGCATAGGCCGTGCCGGCGCCGTAGGAGACCGTCACGTCCCACGGAGCCGAGATCAGCACCAGTTCCGCCGTATCGGGTTCGAAGGGGAGGCCGAAATAGGTTCCGGTGGCGACCCCCACGCCATCCGGATCGAAGGTTTTCTGTTCCATAGTCACATTTTGATGGACAAAGGTACGAATTTTTACCTTTAAATAAAGCATCCGGGGTGTCGCGCGGCAAAAATCGCGAACAACCTTGACTTTTTTCACTATCTTTGCGCACCTGCCGCAGCCATTCGGCGGCCAAAGTCATTCACCATGAAGATCATTGCCGATCAAGCCATCCCCTTTCTGAAGGGGGTTTTCGAACCCCATGCCGAGGTTCTCTACCTGCCCGGGCGGGAGATCTCGCCCGAAGATGTCCGCCAGGCCGATGCCCTCATCATCCGCACCCGCACGCGGTGCGACGAACGGCTGCTGGCCGGATCCCGCGTGCGGATGATCGCCACGGCCACCATCGGGTTCGACCACATCGATCTGTCGTGGTGCGCCGCCCACGGCATCGAGGTGGCCACCGCAGCCGGCTGCAACGCCCGCGGAGTGCTGCAGTGGGTGGCGGCCGTACTCGTCCGCCTCGCCCGCACGGAGGGGTGGCGCCCCGCTGAACGCACGCTCGGCATTGTGGGCGTAGGCCACGTCGGCTCGCTGGTCAAGAGCTATGCCGAGGCGTGGGGGTTCCGCGTGCTCTGCTGCGACCCGCCGCGCCAGGAGCGCGAAGGGTGCGGCTTCCTGCCGCTGGAGGAGGTGGCCCGGGAGGCCGATATTCTGACCTTCCACACGCCGCTCGACAACTCGACCCGCCACATGGCCTCCACCCGGCTCTTCGCCGGGATGAAACCCACGGCCATCGTGCTGAACTCCTCGCGCGGCGAGGTGGTCGACGGCCAGGCGCTGCTACACAGCGGTCTGCGATGGGTGCTCGACGTCTGGGAACACGAGCCCGATCTCGACGCCGAACTGCTCGGCCGGGCGCTGATCGCCACCCCCCATATTGCCGGTTATTCGGAGCAGGGCAAGGCCAACGCCACGTCGCTGGCCGTAGCGGCCGTAAGCCGCCACTTCCGACTGCCACTCACGGGGTGGTACCCGCCGGAGGTCACCCCGACCACCCCGCGGCCGATCTCGTGGGAGGAACTCTGCCGCACGATCGACGCCCACTACGACATCGAGGCCGAGAGCCTTCGTCTGAAGCAGCATCCCGACCGGTTCGAATCGCTGCGCGACCACTACGCCTACCGACCCGAATATTTTTAGTACGAGGCTATTATATTTTTATTACCTTTGCCCGCGTTATGTATCGTAAGTTCATAAAACCCCTGCTGTTCTCGCTCACGATCGAGCGGGCACACCGGGTTGTCATTCTGTTCCTGCGCATCGTCGGGCTGATCCCGGGCGGCCGCTGGCTGCTGCACAAGTGCTATGCCGTGGAGCACCCGGCGCTCGAACGCGAGGTCTTCGGCATCCGCTTCAAGAACCCCGTGGGGCTCGCCGCGGGCTTCGACCGCAACGGCGAGGCCTATCGCGAACTGGCGGCCATGGGCTTCGGATTCATCGAGATCGGGACCATCACCCCGAAACCGCAGCCGGGCAACCCCCGGCCGCGAGTCTTCCGCCTGCCGAAGGACAACGCCATCATCAACCGCATCGGGCTGGCCAACCGCGGTCTGGAGACCACGATCCGCCACCTGCGCCGTCCGCACGAAGGGGTCATCGTGGGGTGCAACATCGGCAAGAACACCTCGACCCCGGTCGAGAATGCGGCGACCGACTATCTGAAACTCTTCCGCAACCTCTATCAGTATGCGGACTATTTCACCGTCAACATCAGTTGCGACAACTCCTGCCGCGAGGGGCTGACCCACACGCGGGAGCATATCCTGAGCATTCTGGAACCGCTGTTTGACTTCCGGCGCGGACAGAACCAGTACCGGCCGATCATGCTGAAGGTCTCGCCCGACAT
This sequence comes from uncultured Alistipes sp., assembly GCA_938014215.1. GTDB lineage: Bacteria > Bacteroidota > Bacteroidia > Bacteroidales > Rikenellaceae > Alistipes. The sequence continues at coordinate 109,216 of CALLRW010000006.1, forward strand.
GCCCGACGAGGTGGTCGACCGCGTGACGGACATCCTGCTCGAGACGCCGCTCGACGGCATCGTCGCCACGAACGGCACCCACCGCCGCGAAGGGCTGCAGACCAGCCGGATGTCGCTCGAGAAGATCGGCAGCGGACGGCTGAGCGGAGCCCCGTTGACGCGGCGTGCGGTGGAGATCGTGCGCCGGATCCATACCCGCTCGGGAGGCACCTACCCCATCATCGGCGTCGGGGGACTGATGACGCCGGACGACGTTCGGGCGATGCTCGACGCGGGAGCCGACCTCGTGCAGCTCTATACGGGCTACATCTACGAAGGTCCCGACCTCGTCGGGGAGATCTGCCGGGCGCTGATCACCGACGAGGAGCGCCGCCAGGCCGAGGCGAAAGCCAAGGCTGAGGAGGAGGCCCGCCTGAAGGCCGAGGCCGAAGCAAAGGCCCGCGCCGAAGAGGAGGCAAAAGCCAAGGAGGAGGCAAAAGCCAAGGAGGCGGCCGCTTCGACAGCCTCCGCCGCAACCGACGCCACGACCGATGCCGCAACCGACACCGTGCCCCCGCAGCAAACGGAAGCCAAAACCGCCGCATCTGCCGAAACTGCCGTCCCGGCCCAACCGGAAGCCGGCGCAACGGCCGAGGCCGCCCCTTCCGCCGCAGCGCATCCGGACCGGGAGACGAATCAACAAGAAGCCGGAGAGCACGACACAGCCCCGGGACAGGAGTCCGCAGAGGCAGCCGCCGCCCGGAAACAGGCATAAATCCATGAAAGCAACGATCATTACCATCGGCGATGAGATCCTCATCGGCCAGATCGTGGACACCAATTCGGTATCCATTGCCAAACACCTCAACTCGGCGGGCATCGTCGTCCGCGAGAAACTCTCGATCGGCGACGACCGCGAACAGATCCAGCAGTGCGTGACCCGGGCGCTGGAGCAGTTCGAAGTGACGATCATCACGGGCGGCCTCGGTCCCACGAAGGACGACATCACGAAGAAGACCCTCGCCGATCTGTTCCACAGCGGGATGCACTACGACCAGACGGTGGCCGACCATGTCGAGCGGATGCTCACGGCGCGCGGCATCGAGTTCAACGAACTCAACCGCTCGCAGGCGATGGTCCCCGACTGCGCGACGGTGCTCTTCAACGCCCACGGCACGGCCCCCGGCATGTGGTTCGAACGCGAGGGGCATGTGGTGGTTTCGCTGCCGGGCGTTCCGTTCGAGATGGAGCACCTGATGCAGGACGAGGTGATGCCGCGCCTGAAGGCCCGCTTCTCGCTGCGGCAGATCGTCCACCGCACGATGATCACCGCCGGACTGGCCGAATCGATGCTCGCCAAACGGATCGAAAGCTGGGAGAATGCCCTGCCGCCCTACCTCAAGCTGGCCTATCTGCCCAACCCGGGAGCCGTGCGGCTGCGTCTGTCGGCCTACGAGGTCGAGGGCGAAAGCGTCGCCCGCGAGATCGACCGGCAGTTCGAGGCGCTGCGCAAGCTGATCCCGCACTACGTCATCGGTTTCGAACGGGCCTCGATGCAGGAGCTCGTCCACGAGATCCTCACGAAGAACCATCAGACGCTGGCCACGGCCGAGAGCTGCACGGGCGGCACGATCGCCTCGCGCTTCACGGCCCTGCCCGGAGCATCGGCCTACTTCCGCTGCGGCGTGGTCTCCTACAGCAACGAGGCCAAGGTCGACGTGCTGGGGGTTTGCGCCGAGGACATTGCGCGCTACGGCGCGGTGAGCGAGACGGTGGCCCGCCAGATGGCCGAAGGGGTCCGGCGCATCGCGAAGGCCGACTACGCCGTGGCGACGACCGGCATTGCGGGTCCGACGGGCGGCTCGGCCGAGAAGCCGGTCGGGACGGTGTGGATCGCCGTGGCCACGCCCCGCGGGACGACGGCCGTAGTCAAGCAGTGCGGCACCGACCGCGGACAGGTCATCGACCGCGCGAGCGCCTTTGCGATCGGACTTCTGCGGGATGCGCTGGAGGGAAATTGATCGGCGGAAGCGAAAAAAAGTCAGGGCCTTTGGTGTTTTGACGAAAAGGTTGTATATTTGCAGGCCCGAAAAACGGGCAAAACAAAAATTAAGAACCATGAAAGTTTGCGAAATCACAGGCAAGGTGGCAGTTGTGGGCAACAACGTGTCGCACTCCCACCACAAGACCAAACGCAAATTCAGCCCCAATCTGAAGACGAAGCGTTTCTGGTCCGAGCAGGAAGGCCGCTGGATCACCCTGAAGGTATCGGCCGCCGGTATGAAAACCATCAACAAGAAAGGGCTCGCAGTAGCCATGCGTGAGGCTGCCGCTCCCAAAAGCGTGTACTAAAAACAACGAGTAACCCATGGCAAAGAAAGGCAACAGAGTGCAGGTCATCCTCGAATGCACCGAGCAGAAAGAGAGCGGCGTTGCGGGAATGTCCCGTTACATCACCACCAAAAACAAGAAGAACACGCCCGAACGTCTGGAGCGCAAGAAGTACAATCCGTTCCTGAAGCGTGTCACCTTACACCGTGAAATCAAATAGTAAGACAGAGTTATGGCAAAGAAAGTAGTCGCAACGCTGAAAACCGGTACTGGCAAGCAGTTCACCAAGTGCATCAAGATGGTCAAGTCGGAGAAGACCGGCGCCTACATGTTCAAGGAGGGTGTCATTGCCAACGACCAGGTAAAGGATTTCTTCGCAGAGGAGAAGAAATAAGGTATTTAAGAGTCGACCTCTTAATACAAAGGGCATCTCGTGCGAGATGCCCTTTGTGTTTCCCTGTTCACAATTTCTCATTTCGTCAACCGATTTGGCAAATCGGCACGAAATACCTATCTTTGAAAGAAAAACTTCATGCGAGTCAGAACCGTTGCATTCTACAATTGGCGCTACCCCTATGGAGGAGGAGAGGTCGTAACATTCAATCTGGCCCGATTTTTCCGGGCGTCGGGCTTGCGGGTTCTGCTCTATACGGGCAAACTGGACAGAGAGAAGCTCCTCGTCCAAGACTCTGCCATTTTCGAATTCCGGCCTTTACCACAACCGGACAACTTTCGGAATGAGAAAAATGAAAATTTCCTGGCAGAATCGCTCCGACAGGAGCAGGTTGATGTCATCATAGTACAGGGAGTCATGGAGTTTCCGTTTGCCCGGATCCACGAAACGACCTCGTGCAAAATCATCTTCTGCCTGCATAACAAGCCATTCTGGGAGGTCGAATTCATCCGTGCACAACCGTCGTCGGAGATCCCCCACCCGACCTTTGCCCGGCGGCTCGAGTTTCTGCTGCTCCGCAAACCGGTCTACTATCTGACGCCGAAGTTGTGGAACCGAACCGTGAAGAGTTACGGCCGGATGCTGCCGTCGATAGACCGGTGTCTGCTGCTCTGCGAGGCGTATCGCCGCGATTTCGACGCTGCCATCGCCTCGAAATTCGGCGAGGAATTGGTGCGCGGAAAGACCGCCGCCATCCTCAACCCGCTGACGCCGGCCGTACCCGGTGAAACAATGCCCAAGCAAAAGATCATCCTCTATGTCGGGCGACTGGTCCGCACCCACAAACGGGTCGACCGGCTGCTACGGATCTGGCAGAAGATCGAGTCGCACCATCCGGACTGGCAGCTGCAGATCGTCGGAGAGGGCGAAGAACGACCTGCACTCGAAAAGCTGGCACGCCGGCTCAGACTGCAGCGTATCCACTTTCTGGGATACCGCAGCGACATGCCGACCATCTACCGCACAGCCTCGTTCATCTGCCTGACTTCCAACTTCGAAGGGCTTCCCATGAGCCTCATGGAGGGACAGCAGTATGGCGTCATCCCTGTATCGTTTGACTCCTATGCCGGAATCCAGGAGATCGCCCAGGACGGAAAAGCCGGCATCATCATCCCCTCCTACAGTCTTCGCCGGTACGCCAGCCGGCTCAACCGGATTCTCGACCATCCGCAGGAGCAGGAACAATTACGCCGGCAGGCACTGGCTGCCGCACAGCGTTACGACCCGCAGGTCATCGGGCAACAATGGCTCCGACTCTTTGAAGAATTATGAGCGACATGAAGAAAACGATCGCATTCACCATCTTCCGCTACGGCGAGGGGATCTTCGGCGGCGCCGAGGCCCACTGCCGGATGCTGGCCGAACGGCTGACCCCCTACTACCGGATCGAGATACTCACCACGACGCTCCGCCATCCGGGATGCCCGGAGCAGGACTTTCCCGAGGGCGAAAGCCTCGAGAACGGGATCCTCGTACGGCGGTTCCGCACCGAGGCCGACACAACGCACTACAACGAACTGCGACGAGCCGGGAACCGGGCCCGACGGCTGCGCTACCGGCTCGACCAGCTGCGGCTGCTGACGCCGCTGGCCTCGCTCCACCCGGTGTGGCACCTCAACGAGGAGGCCGAACGGCACTTCTTTGCCTGCCATGAGGAGTATGCCCCCTCGCTCGTGGAGTATGTCCGCCGCCACAAGCAGGAGTATGCCGCCATCATCCCGGTCTGCTTCTACTACACCTCGACGCTCTTCACGGCGATCGAAGCCCCCGAGAAATGCATCCTCATCCCGACGGCTCATCCGCAGAAGCAGCTCTACTTCAGCCTCTTCACACAGGTATTCACGCGCGTGGCCCACATCGCCTTCAACACGGCGGCCGAGCGACGCCTCTGCCAACGGGTCTTCGGGCGTCACCTCTCGCCGAGTTCGATCGTCGGGGTCGGCATCGAGCAGGAGAAGCCCGCCCCGTGGAGCTCCGTGCGCGAACGCTACCACCTGCCCGAACGCTACGTGCTCTATGTCGGGAGGCTCCATCCGCTGAAGCTCTGCAACGTGGTTTCCGACTTCATCCGCTACCACGAGGAGTCGGGCGACGCGACGAAACTGGTGCTCGTCGGGCCGGTATCGCCGGAGATCACCCTGCCGGACCATCCCGCCATCCTCACAACGGGAGCGGTGAGCGAGGCCGAGAAGAGTGCCATCATCCGCCACGCCACGGTGATGGTCAACCCCTCGAAGATGGAGAGTCTGTCGCTGCTGCTGCTCGAGGCGCTCGAGAACCGGATTCCGATGCTGGTCAACGGCGAGTGCGAGGTGATGAAGGATCACTGCCGGTTGAGCGGCGCCGCCCTGTGGTACGACAACAGCCGCGACTTCTGCGAGAAGCTCCGCCGGCTGCTCACCGACGAAAAGTTGCGGAGCGAGATGAGCGAAAAGGGCCCCACGTATGTCCACGAGAACTACGGTTGGGAGGTGGTCATTCCGAAACTTCGGACACTGATCGAGGAGGTGGCCGCCAGCAGCCAGGACCGGTAAAAAAGCCCGTCCGCAAGGCCCCAACCGGCGCGAGCACTCTCCGGACGCGGCCGACAGAGGCCCCTCCCGCCCCATCCAGGGCAAGGACTCCGACGGCACCGTCGGGCCCCGCTTTCCGTCCATCCGCACGTTCCAACGAAAAGGCGGAGAATCCCCCGATGGGAGGACTCTCCGCCTTGTTGCGTCAGGAAGCACGCCGGCCGGATCAGAAGCGATGCACGGCCCGCACGAGGAACTTGTTGTACTTCGGGATCTCGACCACATAGGGGGGATCGAGACTCATGTGCGACGTGAAGGCGTTCTTCTCATCCATTTCGGTCGAGGAGAAGTAGTAGACCATGCGGTCCATGCGCTCGCCGCCGGCATTCTTCAGAGCATCGTTGAACTTGTTGCGGGCCTGGCGGTCGTTGTGCATGCGCGTGCCGCCGTTGTAGTTGTGGCCGATGGTCAGCAGCTCGTCGATGGCCGGCAGATACCACCCTTCGCCCTTGTCGCGGCACCACTTGAAGGCGGGGAAATCCTCCCACGAAAGGTTGTTCTGCTCGATATAGCGGGCCACCTTCTCCATGTTGTCCTGCCCATTGCTGCGGTTGTCGGCTCCGGCTTCACGGAGATCGGGCTTGCGGAACTCGCTCCAGTGGAGGCTGGCCTCGTCGAGCGAGATGATCAGCCCGTGCTGACGGTCGTCGGAGAGCTGACACACCACTCCCCGCAGGCCGTCACGGTCGTAGAGTTCGCCGATCTCATACTGCTTGACCACATAGGCGACCGTCGGGGTCGTCCGGATCGGCGTCTGCGGCGCGGGGGCCGGAACGGCTTGAGCTGCCGGGACAGCCGAAGCAGCGGGGGCCGTCGGAGCCTCCGAAACAGCCGGGACGGTAAAGCGATCGACCTCGCCGTTGGCATAGCGGATATAGTGGATATCGGCAACGGGCAGTACGTAGGTGGGGCCGTCGGGGTTGGAGAAGCGCTTGTAGCTGATCTTCTCGGGGGTGATCTCGATCACGCGGGCCTCGACACGCGTCGAGTCGTTGCGGACGATCAGATCCTGCGCGGCGGCCGAAGCGGCGCCGAAAAAGGCTGCCAGGAGCAGCAGTAGCGTTCTTTTCATCTTCTGTAGTACGGGTTGTGATGCAAAGATAACGCTTTTCCAAACATTCTTGCTATCTTTGTCGCAGGATAAATCAGATAAATTCTACGCACATGGCATTTTTCGATATTTTCCGCAGGAAGCAGCAGGAGACCCCCGTCAGCGAAGAGCAGGCGCAGAAGCAGCGCCAGGAGCTCGATGCCGGTCTGGAGAAGACCAAGACGGGCCTCTTCTCGAAACTCGCCCGCGCCGTGGCGGGGCGTTCGACGGTCGATGCCGACGTACTGGACAACCTCGAGGAGGTGCTCATCACGTCGGACGTCGGGGTCGAGACGACCGTGAAGATCATCCGCCGCATCGAGGAGCGGGTCGCCCGCGACAAATACATGAATACCTCCGAGCTGCAGTCGATTCTGCGCGACGAGATCTCGTCGCTGCTCGAGGAGGCCCACGGTTCGGCCGACCACTTCGGGCTCGACGCCCGCGAGGGGGAACCCTACGTGGTGATGGTCGTCGGGGTCAACGGCGCCGGCAAGACCACCACCATCGGCAAACTCGCGGCACAGCTCGTCAAGGCCGGGAAGAAGGTCTGGATCGGAGCGGCCGACACGTTCCGCGCGGCGGCGATCGACCAGCTGCAGGTGTGGGCCGACCGTGCCGGTGCGACGATGATCCGCCAGCAGATGGGGTCCGACCCCGCCTCGGTGGCCTTCGACACGCTCACCTCGGCCAAGGCCAACGGCGCCGACGTGGTGCTGATCGACACGGCGGGGCGTCTGCACAACAAGATCAACCTGATGCACGAGCTGACGAAGATCCGCAACGTGATGGGGAAGGTGATCCCCGGGGCGCCGCACGAGGTGATGCTCGTACTGGACGGCTCGACGGGGCAGAACGCCTTCGAACAGGCGCGTCAGTTCACCCAGGCCACGCAGGTCACCTCGCTCGCGATCACCAAGCTCGACGGCACGGCCAAAGGGGGTGTGGTGATCGGCATCAGCGACCAGTTCCACATTCCGGTCCGCTACATCGGCATCGGCGAGGGGATCGACCAGCTTCGCATCTTCGACCGCAAGGAGTTTGTCAACGCATTGTTCGGGAATGAAAAAAATTAACGTCATCACGCTCGGCTGCTCGAAGAATACGGTCGACAGCGAGCACCTCATGGCCCGGCTGGCGGCCGCGGGCTACGAGGTACTCTTCGACAGCGACCGCACGGACGCCAAGGTGGTCGTCATCAACACGTGCGGTTTCATCGGCGACGCCAAGCAGGAGTCCATCGAGATGATCCTCCGCGCCGCCGAGGCCAAGAAGGCCGGCCGCATCGAACATCTTTTTGTCATCGGCTGCCTTTCGGAGCGCTATGCCGACGAGCTGCGCCGCGAGATCCCCGAGGTGGACGAATACTTCGGGGCCCGCACGTGGGAGGGCATCGTCCGGGCGCTGGGGGCCTCGGAGGACCCGGCGCTGGCCACGGAACGCCGCCTCACCACGCCGAAACACTACGCCTACCTGAAGATCTCGGAGGGTTGCAACTGGAAGTGCGGCTACTGCGCCATTCCGCTCATCCGCGGGCCGCACGTCTCGGTGCCGATGGAGGAGCTCGAGGAGGAGGCCCGCAAACTGGCGGCCAGCGGCGTGCGCGAGCTGATCGTCATCGCCCAGGATACGACCTACTACGGCATCGACCTCTACGGCAAACGCATGCTGGCCGAACTGCTGCGACGGCTGTGCCGCATCGACGGCATCGAGTGGATCCGCCTCCACTACGCCTATCCGGCAGCCTTCCCCGAGGATGTGATCGAGGTGATGGCCTCGGAGCCGAAGATCTGCAAATACCTCGACATTCCGTTCCAGCATATCTCCGACGCACAGCTCTCGGCCATGCTGCGCCGCCACACAAAGGCCGAGGCCATGGAGCTGATCCGGAAGTTGCGCGAGGCGATCCCCGATCTGGCACTGCGCACGACGCTGCTGGTGGGCTATCCCGGGGAGACCGAAGCCGATTTCGAGGAGTTGCTGGCGTTCGTGCGCGAGGTGCGGTTCGACCGGCTGGGGGTCTTCGCCTACTCGGAGGAGGAGGGGACCTGGTCGGCCGAGAAGCTGCAGAACGACGTCCCGGAGGAGGTCAAGCAGCAGCGCGTCGAGCGCATCATGGCGCTGCAGAACGAGATTTCGCGCGAGAACAACCTGCGCCGCGTCGGCCGCACCGAACGGGTGCTGATCGACTCGCGGCAGGGTGACTGGTATGTGGGACGCACGCAGTACGATTCGCCGGAGGTCGACGAGGAGATCCTGATTCCGGCCGACGCGAAGCGGCTGCTCAAGGGTCACTTCTATACGATCCGCATCACCTCGGCCGAGGACTACGACCTCTACGGCGAGCCTCTCGCAAAATAATTTGGTGTTTTCTCCTTTTTTTTCTACCTTTGAAAAAGCAAAACGGACTTATCTCCGACACGGATGGCCGACAAGAGTGTGATAACGAACATCGAAGCCCGGGTAAGGCGGCTGATTGACGACCACAGGAGGCTGTCGAACCTCTGTGCGGAGCTCACGGCACAACGTGACGCGCTGAAGGCCGAGAACCGGAGTCTCGAGGAGCGGATCCGCTCGCTCGAATCCGAGTTGGCCCGGATGCAGCTCGCCGAAGGTCTTGCCGGCGGGGGTCCGAATCGCGAGAAGGCACGTGCACGGGTCAACCGGCTGATGCGGGAGGTCGACAGGTGTATCGCGCTGCTGGGCAAACCGACGGAAATCCCTGATTCCGACGTTTCGGAATAGACGCGGTGCCCGGAGGATGTGTGACGTTGGACTGAGATACGAAACCGATCGACAATGGCAAAACAGGCGATAACCCTCAAGATAGCCGGAAAAAGCTACCCGTTCGACATCGAGAGCGGAAAGGAAGAGATCTACCGTCTGGCCGAGCGTGAGGTCAACAACTACCTCGCGCTGATCAAGCAGCAGAATATCAAGGGCTGGAAAGACCAGGACTACCTGGCGATGGCCGCCCTGAAGTTTGCAATCGTCGATGTCGGCATGCGGCAAAGTCGCCGCGTCGACAGTGAAGAGGTCCGGAGGCTCGAGGCTCTCGATGCCGAAATCGACACCTACCTCAACACCCTCAAACCCTAGAGGGCCGAAGAGGGGGCCGAGTAACAAAGGGGGCAAGGAGGCCGAGGGACTGGAGGAAACTGAGGGACTGGAGGGGACCGAGTGACCGGAGGTACTTGAGGGACTGGAGAAAGTAGAAATTGAGGAACCGGGAACCGAAGGAGGCCAAGACGAAGAGAGGACCAAGACGATAGTGGGATCAAACCAGGACTGACCGGAACATGAGAAGCGGAAGACTCGAAAGAGAAGATGCTACCCCACAGACCGAAAGAAATAGGAGGCAACCGAAGAGAGGGGGGGGAAAAAGAAAAGGAAACCCCGGGGAAGTGACCCCAAAGACGCCCCTTCGGCAAGACCTCGGATGACGTTCTTTGAACATATCAGAATCTACCCGCATAGATTCCTTAAAGCTTTGCGAAACTGAACACTTTTTATATTGGGGCAACTCCCGATGCTTCAAAATCAGGCCTTACTACCCGCATTGGGGAGTGCGTTCCGGCGCACCGTTGGAAGATTGCGATACTCGGAGCCCCCACACATGACCTATCTTGCAGATTCGTCAAACGAGACTAAGGAGCCTATGCGGTTTTTTTTTGACTTAACCGACTAAACACCTATTTATAAATTAAAAACACGTAAGGAACAATGTATACCACCGTTTTAATCGCCTGCATCTCAGCGGTAGCAGCCGTGGCGGTTTATGCGGTCGTTACGAATTATGTCATCAAGAACACGATTCGCAAACGTCGCGAAGCCGCGCTGAAGGAGGCCGAAGCCGAAGCCGAGATGATCAAGAAGGAGCGGATCCTCCAGGCCAAGGAGAAGTTCATCCAGCTCAAGAGCGAATACGACCGCCAGGTCAACGAGCGCAACCAGAAACTCAACCAGAGCGAACAGCGCGCCAAACAGCTCGAGCAGAACCTCCAGAACAAGGAGCGCGATCTGGAGAACAAACTCCGCGAGAATGACCGCCTCAAGGAGCAGATGCAGAACCAGCTGCAGCTGCTCGAACACAAGAAGGAGGAGATCGACCAGGTCCGCCGCGAGCAGAACGTGCGTCTGGAGCAGATCTCCGGCATGAGCACCGAGGAGGCCAAGAACATCCTGATGGAGAACATGAAGGCCGAGGCCAAGACCGAAGCCGCCGCCTATATCAACGAGACGATCGAGGAGGCCAAGATGACCGCCACGAAGGAGGCCAAACGCATCATCGTGGCCTCGATCCAGCGCGTGGCCACCGAGACGGCCATCGAGAATGCCGTGACGGTGTTCAACATCGAGAGCGACGAGGTCAAGGGACGCATCATCGGCCGTGAGGGCCGCAACATCCGTGCACTGGAGGCGGCGACCGGCATCGAGATCATCGTCGACGATACCCCCGAGGCGATCATCCTCTCGGGCTTCGATCCCGTGCGCCGCGAAATTGCCCGTCTGGCCCTCCACCAGCTCGTCACCGACGGCCGCATCCACCCCGCCCGCATCGAGGAGGTCGTGGCCAAGGTCCAGAAACAGATCGAGGAGGAGATCGTCGAGGTCGGCAAGCGTACGGCCATCGACCTGGGTATCCACGGTCTGCATCCCGAGATGATCCGCCTGATCGGCAAGATGAAATACCGTTCGTCCTACGGCCAGAACCTGCTGCAGCACGCCCGTGAGACGGCCAATCTGGCCGGCATCATGGCCGCAGAGCTGGGCCTGAACCCCAAGATTGCCCGCCGTGCCGGACTGCTGCATGACATCGGCAAGGTGCCCGACGACGAACCCGAACTGCCGCACGCAATCATCGGCATGAAGCTCGCCGAGAAGTACAAGGAGAAGCCCGAAGTCTGCAACGCCATCGGCGCCCACCACGACGAGGTGGAGATGACCTCGCTCATCGCGCCGATCATCCAGGTTTGCGACGCCATCTCGGGTGCCCGCCCGGGAGCCCGCCGTGAGGTGGTCGAGAGCTACATCAAGCGTCTGAAGGAGATGGAGGACATCGCGCTGTCGTACCCCGGCGTCGTGAAGACCTACGCCATCCAGGCCGGCCGTGAGCTGCGTGTGATCGTCGGTGCCGACAAACTTTCGGACCAGGAGTCGGAGGGTCTTTCGCACGATATCGCCAAGAAGATCCAGGACGAGATGACCTACCCCGGACAGGTGAAGATCACCGTCATCCGCGAAACCCGCGCCGTTGCCTACGCCAAGTAGGCGGCGCCCGAAACCGGAGGGAGGGGGCCAGACAGAACGCTGGCAGACAGGACGCTGGCAGACAGGACACTGGCAGACAAGACGCTGACAAAGAGAAGCGACCGCCTCCTCCGCGAACGAGCAAAGAGGCAGCGGGGAAGGTGAGAACCGTCCCCGAAAGACTCCTCCGGGGAAATCCGGAGGAGTCTTTTTCGCAATAACGAATCCTTCAGACAGTTACACCCGAAACCATGGAAACGCTCCAAACGCTGAATCCCGAACTCAAAAGATATATCGAAACGGAGATCCTCCCCCGCTACCGGACGTTCGACCGCGCCCACAACCTCGACCACGTGCGTGCGGTGATCGACCGCAGCCTGGAACTGGCCGCCGGCCGCGACGTCGACCTGCAAATGGTCTACACGATCGCCGCCTACCACGACACGGGGCTGGTCAACGGCCGCGAACGCCACCACCTCGATGCGGGACGCATCCTTGCGGAGGATCCCGCGCTGCGGCGCTGGTTCACCGAGGAGCAGATCCGCACGATGCGTGAAGCTGTCGAGGATCACCGCGCCTCGTCGCAACACGCCCCGCGCTCGATCTACGGGCGACTCGTGGCCGAGGCCGACCGGCAGATCGACCCGGCGACGATCCTCCGCCGCACGGTGCAGTACAGCCTGGCCCACTACCCTGCCTACGACCGCGAGGAGCACTTCGCCCGCTGCGTCGACCACCTGCGGGAGAAGTACGCCGAAGGGGGCTACCTGCAGCTTTGGATCGCGGAGTCGGAGAACGCCCGGCGACTGGAGGAGCTGCGGGCCGTCATCCGCGATCCGCAACGGCTGCGGGCGGCCTTCGATGAAATATTCGACACCGAAAGCCGCACCAATCAACAGGGAACCGCACCCGGCCGGAAATAATGAACAGCTGTTGCAATGACGAAGCCATTACTGGCCGAAACTGGACTTTTTTGTGCATGATTCGCAAAAAATGACTATCTTTATAACCGTTATCGTATGAAATCTCTCCCTGCGAAATACGGATTACTGCTTCTGATTCTGCTCGGCACCGTCTGCGGATCACGTATTGCAACAGCCACGGAATTGCTAAACAGCCGTTTCTCACTGGTCCTGCCCAACCTCTTCCCGACAAACGACGTGCGGGACCTCTTCCAGGACTCCGACGGATATATCTGGATGGGGACTGACTGCGGCCTGCTGCGCTACGATGGATATGACCTGGTAACCTACGACCAGAGCCTTACCCCCGGAATCGGATTCAACGCCTTCGTCAATACCGTTGCCGAGGACAGGGACAACAACCTCTGGATCGGAACCGAACACGGGCTTTTCGTGCTGGACAAAACCACCGGAATCATCTCCGCAGCCGAATGCAGCGAACTGACCGACGACAACATCTCGGTGGTTTGCTGCGATACGGGCAACGGTGTGTGGGCAGCCGGAGAAAAGGGACTCTTCCGCAAAGGTCCGGCCCTGCGAAGATTTTTCCCGGTCGATCTGCGCGACAACGACGGCCGTCCCGTCACGGGGATCACCTCGGTGATCAAGGACCGGAACGTCTGCCTGTGGATCGTCGCACGCAGCTGCGGTCTGCTGCGTTACGACATCCGCGAAAAAAGGAGCTATCTCTATGACGATACCCTGCTCCGCCAGGCAAGGGTTGTCTTTTGCGATTCGCAAGGGACGATCTGGGTCGGAACGGACAGAGCCGGACTGCTGAGGTTGATCAACCCCTACAGCCCCGATGATCTGGAATACATTCGCTACCGCCACACGGCCGACGAACGGTCGCTGCTCGATGATTCGGTTTCGGACATCGTCGAAGACACGACACGGGGCATCCTCTGGATCGGGACCCACAGCGGGGTCAGCGTGCTTCACGATCGCGAGGATACCCTTTCGTTCGAAAATTTCAAGTCGGGTTCACGCGTTGGCGATCTTCCCTACAACGATGTCACCTCACTACTGCTCACGCACGACGGCCAACTCTGGGTTGCCATGGCTGACGGCGGCATCTGCAAAACCCAGATGCGCGAATTCCAGTTTCTGGACAACTCCTCATTTACTCTCCGCAACAATTTCAACACCAGCGCCATCCTCAGCCTTCACTACATTGGCGAAGGCAACTTCTGGCTCGGACTTCCCGACGTGGGACTCGTCTGCTACAACATCTACAGCGGCAAGGTGCAAGACGCCGGTCAGTTCGCGGGACTGAACCGCCTGCCGAATCGGACCTCCATCACCTCCATCCTGGGCCGCAGGAATGACCCAACACTCTGGTTCGCCTCGGCAGATTCAGGCATCTGGATCTACGATCCGGAACGAGAAACCCTGCGCCAAATCTGCACCGGGAATACCCCCGGACTTTGCGACAACCGGATCCATATGCTGCGGGAGGATCCTGCGGGCAACGTATGGATCGGGACACGCCACGGCGTGAGTCTGGCAACCCCGGACGGGGAGGTTACAACCCTGGGAAAGTGGTGGGGAGATCTCGTTCCGGGGCAACCCGACGTCATGGACTTCTGTTTCGACCTCCGCGGGCGGATCTGGATTGCGGGATATGCTGAAGGAATCATCCGGCTCGACCCCGAGACCAAAACGCTTCACCACTTCACAACCGCCGACGGACTGCCCGATGAGAGTGTCGTCTGCCTCTGCGTGGACAACCATGGGAGCGTCTGGGCCGGCTCTTCACACGGGATCGTAGTGTGTCCGGCCAACGAAGAGACCTTTCGCCCCGTCACCTCGCTCCCGGCTCAGGGACGGATGCGCGTCACCAACATTCTGCGGGATTCGAACGAACGGATCTGGGTCTCGACGGCCAACTCCGTCTACTCGTTCTCGGCCAACGCCTCCGGCGAGATCGTGAACATCAACACGTATCAGGTTCCCGACGAAACCCGCGCATTCTACTTCAACCGCCATGCGGCCACGCTGCTCGATTATTCCCGTGTGGCCTTCGGCGGTTCCGACGGACTGCGGCTTTTCACCGGAAACCGCGTCTAACAACGTCGCTCGACGCTTCCACTCGTCTTTACGGATTTCAAGGTCCACAACCGCTCATTGCGGGAGATGCCCGAATCCGAACGCCGCCAGATCACGGACAAGGATATCGCCTATGCTTCCTTGATCGAACTCGACCACCGGCAAAACAACTTCAGCATCGAATTCTCCGTGCTGTCGTTCCTCTCACCGACGGACAACATCTTCCAATACCGGCTCGAAGGGATCGACCCGGACTTCGTCACCGTAGACTGGCGTCACCGCACGGCCTTTTACAGCAATCTTCCGGCCGGGAATTATACCTTTCGCCTTCGCGTGGCCGGCAGCAACGGAGTCTGGTGCAGCAATGAAAAGACCCTTGCCATCCACATCTCACCCCCACCGATGCAATCCTGGTGGGCCATTTTAACCTATGTCGTCATCTGCCTTGGGATCATTTACGTGGGATTCCATTTCACACGCTACCGTCTCAGGATGGAGCATGAGATCCGCATGTCGCACTTCGAGCAGCAGCAGATCGAGGAACTGAACCGCGTCAAACTGCAGTTCTTCACAAACGTCACACACGAACTGATGACGCCGCTGAGCATCCTGCTCACTTCGCTTGAAGGATTAAACAAAGGGATCGGCGAGCCACGGACTCTCTACTCCGTAATGACGGTTAATGCCACACGGTTAATGCGTTTGATCCAGCAAATTCTCGAGTTCCGCAAGGCCGAAAGCGGGAATCTCAAGCTCGGCGTTTCGCGAGGCGACATTGCCGCCTTCGTACGCAAATGCTGCGAGGCCTTCACGCCACTGGTGACAAAGAAGAATCTGCATTTTTCGGTCGACTCCACGCCCGAAAGCATCACCGGATGGTTCGATCCCGACAAAGTCGACAAGATCGTCTATAACCTGCTCTCGAATGCCGCGAAATACACCCCGGCAGGCGGACGTATCGGCATCACCATCCAACAGCTGGGATCCGAAGCCGAGATCGAAGTCTCGAACAGCGGGGAACTGATGAGTCAAGAGACCATCGACAACCTCTTCAAACGTTTCTACGATGGGAAATACAGAAAATTCCACACCATCGGCACCGGCATCGGCCTGTCGCTGGTCAAGGATCTGGTGACGATCCACAAGGGTCGGATTGCCGTGACCAGCTGCCAGGAACGGGGCAACTGCTTCCACATCACGCTGCCGATCCGACGCGAAGACTACGATATCGACGAAATCGATACGGAGACCGATCAGTCGGACGGAAGTGCCGTTCTGCTCGATGCTCCGCTGACATCGCTCCACGGTCCGAATCTCGAAACATCCCGGGACCAGGCCACCACATCCGCACCGGTTGCCCCTTCGCCGGATCCCTTCATCCGGCAGGAGAGCACAGCCTCCGAGACCATCGCCGACTCGGATGACACTCCTGAAGAGAGCACCACCGAGAAACGGCATACGGTGATGATCGTCGACGACAACGAGAACCTTCGCGAACTGATCGGCCATCTGCTCGAGAAGCAGTTCAACATCGTCACGGCCGAGGACGGACAGCAAGCCATCCAGCGATTGACCGAGCAGCCGGTGGATCTGGTAGTTTCGGACATCATGATGGAGGGGATGGACGGTCTGCATCTCTGCCAATGGATCAAAAGCACGTTCGAGTACTGCCACATTCCGGTCATTCTCCTGACCGCCAAACACGGCGACATGAACCGGGTCGAAGGCTACAATTCCGGAGCCGACGGCTACATCACCAAACCATTCAGTTTTCAGGTACTCCATGCCCGAATCATCAACCTGCTCAAACAGCAGGATCTGCGCAGCACCCGCTACCGGAACCAGGTGGTCTTTGAGGTCGAGAAGCTCGATTATACCTCGATGGACGAGCAGTTCCTGCGCCAGGCCATTGCCTGTGTCAATGCCCATATCTCCGACAGCAACTTTACGCGGACCGATTTCGTACGCGAGATGAATACGTCGCGTACCGTCCTGACGGAGAAGTTAAAATCGCTGACAGGTCTGACCCCCTCGGCATTTGTCCTCGACGTGCGGTTGCGTGCGGCCTGCGCACTGCTCGAAAAACAGCATCATATCCGGATTGCCGATCTGGCCTATGCCTCGGGATTCAACGACCCGAAGTACTTCAGCATGTGCTTCAAGAAAAAGTTCGGCGTCTCACCCCGCGAATACGCCGAACAGAGGGGCTCCGACCGGGAGAAAACCGATCAGGAGGCATAATACACTGACAACCAACAATCTTCGCAAAACCGGACATTTCTAAAATTGTCCGGTTTTTTTCACTCGGTGAACTTTTACGGACAATATTCCCCCCTTTACACCTACATTTTTTGGAATTTTGGGGGAGCGAAAGACAGCGGTACACCCCCACCGACAGACCGATGTCCAATCCGAAATCAAAACCTTAAACCATAACTTTATGAAAAAAAACTTCCACCCTAAATTTCCAGCCGCATGGCTGATTCCGCTGGCGACAGCAGCCGTGGTTGCCTGCACGAACGACGCCACACCGACACCGCCACCGACGGACGACGTGAACCAGCCCGTCGAACAGATAGCCGCCGAGCCCTTCAAGTCCGTCAAGGCGACGATTGGAGAAGAGACCGTGACAGCCATTGTCGACAACGAAGACAAGACGTTGTCCCTGACGTTCGACTACGCCGAAACGTTCGAAGCGGTCGACCTCGCCGTCGAGTTGAACGACGGATGGGCCATCGCCAGCCCGGCAGAACCCGACAACGCCGACCTCTCGGGCGAAGATCCGCAGATCGTCTTCCAGAGCGCCGACGACACGACCCTGAGCTACGCTTTCCAATTGAAGAGCTATGCCTTTCCGATCGCCGATCCATCGAAAATAACGATCGACGGGGCCACCCTCGAAGCCAATGCACAGGATCCGTTTCGCTTCACGATCCACTTCGAATCGAACGCCTCGACCTCGGTTGTTCTCCATTTCGCCCAGGGAGCCCTGATGGAGGGGGCTTCGATCGCGGGTCTGGAGAACGGAACGCTGACGCTTGAGTTCGGCTCGCTGACCACACAGCAGATCGAGGTGACCGCCAACGGGAAGGCACACCCCTATACGTTTGTGCTCGACATGCCCGAGAAGGTGGACGAGTTCCTCCAGAAACTGCTCACCGTAGGCAACTTTGTCGACAAGACCGCCGAATACGCCTTTGCCTCGAAATACGACTACATCAAAGTCTACAACGCTACCGAATTGAAAAACATGCCGGGCGCCACCAACGGGAAAGGCGAGGACGGATCGAGCACCAGCGAACCGGTCCACTGGATGAACAACAGTTCACTGGAGGTTCAGGAGGCCGCCATGCGGTGTCTGGGCGACTGTACGGAAGCGGATTTCACGCAGACCGTCGGCAATGTTAACTTCACGGTCGTCGCGGTCGACAAATCGAAAGTCCGCGGCCGGATCATGGCCAGCGGCGAGGATCTCGGTTTCTCGATCGACGGATCGGAGGGTCTGATTGCCATGAGCGGCAATGTCGTAGTCCGCGAAGACCAGCAGTTCCGCAACAACCTGATCGCCGTCGACGGCACCACCATGGCCAACCATCTCTCCTGGTTGAACAACAATCTTTTCCGCACGGCCATTGCCTTTGACAGCGACGGCGACATGCACTTTGTGCTGGCCGGACTGGACACCTCCGACAACTCGATCCGCCAGTTGCCTTTCTGCGAGGATCAGACCAACCATGGGGCCGTTCTGGACGATGCCGAACGCGACAAGTACTATTACGGAGCCAACTACGCAAGCCGGTTCTTCCCGGCCTGGGATTTCGACATGAAGAGCGTCGCTACGGCCCACATGCTCGTCATTCTCGACGGCGAGGCCAAAGGCTGGCGCTGGGGACTGCTCAACGACGGAAACAGCTCCCAGCCGGGTAACGCCACGGCCTACAATGCGCGGGCCCGCCGCACGTTCATCGGAGAGACCCCGGACAAGATCATCTTCGTCACCGAAACCGGCGACGGGGTACTGATCTCGCAAGGAGGACGCGTCATGCAGGTTGTCGGCTGCACGAACGCCACGGCAACCTCGCGTCACGACGGATGGATGAATGTATCGGTCAACGGACGTTCGACGGAATACGTTCCCATGCTCTACATCGACGGTGAGAATGTGGCCGGAGGCGCCGAGAATACCTGCCCGCTTTGCTATAAGATCGTCTACGACATCCGATAAAAGCCCCTCCGTGACGCCCCTCCGATTGCGGAAGAACGTTCCGCAATCGGAGTCCGTCCGGACCCAATTTCCATACGAACCATCAAGTCGAACCAACCATGAAATCCAAACGTTTCAAACTGCTGCCACCGATAATCGCGGCGCTGGTGGGGATGCTGCTCGGAATGGCCTGTTCCGAGGTTCCCGACAACGTCGAGGAGACTCATCGCGGAGTCGCCTTCACCTCGCTGAAGGTCACGGCCAATAACGGCGAGACGGTCACGGCGACGAACGTCGACGAGAAAAATCTCTCACTGGCATTCAATACGGCCGACGAATTCGACCGCTGCATCCTCACCGTGGAGACAAATCCCGGCTACACGCTCGTCTACCCCGAGGATCCGAATCACTTCGATCTCGCGGCCACACCCGTCATCCACTTTCTCAATCCGCAAGGCCGGATTATCAAATACTGGCTGAGCGTGCAATCGAACTCGCTGCCTGTGATCGATGCCTCGAAAATCCGGGTCGAGGGCAGCACCACAACCGATGACATCACCCTGTCGAGTGCCACGAAGACCCTGACCGTCAACTACTCGCTGGGCATGGACATGACGGCCATCACCCTTGTATTCGAGCCAGGTTCGCTGCTCGAAGGGGGAACAGTCGGTGAAGATAACCGTATTACAATCGATCTCTCGACGGGCGAGCCGTGCGAACTGGCCGTTGAAATGAGCGGTCGGCAGGTGATCTACCAGGTGACGATCAACTTCGGCCGCGTCATGGCCTCCCCGACCACCATCGGACTGCGCGACGTGACGGACCAGTTCGTCGACGAGGGCTCCCCCTTCACCGTCTATCAGGGCACGACGCTCCCGGCAGTTCCCATCCGCAACGAGGGACAGCCCGAAGAGCCCGAATTCTGGACCGACAACTGCTACGGGAACAACTACGAGGCGCAGCTGTCCGCCATGGCCTTCCTCGGAGACTGGGCCTCGAACCGCCCCGTAACGAATCTGACCAACCAGTCGCTGACCGTCATCTTCTTCGATCCGGCCTCCACCAGCGGCGATATCCGGGCCAACGAGGCGACGGGGCTCGAACTCGACGCCACGCTGGGGGATCTGGTGATGACGGGCTGTTCGAAGGAGCTTCAGAGCGAGGTTGTCCTCAGCGACCGCATCGTCGACCAGAAGATCAAGACCCTGACCAAGGGCTATTTCCGATCCTGCATCGCCTTTGACCGCAACGGAGAGCTGCATCTGACAGCCGCAGCGCTCGACCCGGACAACCTTTCACCGGCCGGCATTGCGGAATATCGGGAGATGGCCTTCGTCAACCCGAACTACTACGGGCTGCTGACCGATGAGACCATGGCCCAGTACTTCCCGCAAAAAAGCCACTATGCCGACTATATCTCGCCCTGGTCGGTCGATGTGAAATGCTTTGCCACGGCCTATCCGCGCATCGTTCACGACGGCAACGGACTCCGGTTCCAGACGAGTCTGGCCAACGACGGCTACGGCGACTCCTCGGGCAGCGGATCCGCATGGAACGGCGAGCGCACCCGTTGCTTCATCGGCAAGACCTTCGACGGACGGATCGCCCTGGCCTCCTCCAACGGCAAGAGCGGCATGTTGCAGATTGCATGGTTGTTACAGAAACTTGGCTGGCGCTACATATACTATGTGGGCGGTTCGTTCTACGCCGACGACGAATTCCAACCCTCGATCTGTCTGAACGGTCATCTGGTCTGCGGTGTCGAACATCAGGTTGCCAAATACCTGCTGGTATTCGATGCAAAGCCCTAACGCAAAATCTATCCCAACATGAAAAAAACAGCATTCTGTCTGTTGCTTGCAGTCTGCATCTGGTCCTCATCGGCCGGAGCACCCTCAGCACACGGCACCACGGTATATGCAGCGTCCCAACAAAGTCCCAGCACGGAGCCTTACACCGGTCAGATCGTGGACGCCCGGGACAATACACCGCTCATCGGTGCCACAATTATCCTCAAGGGAACCACCATCGGCACCAGCTCCGATACCGAAGGGAATTTCCGCATTGAGGTTCCCTCGACGATTCGCGACGTCGAGTTCGAGGTCTCCTACATCGGCTATCGTCCCGAAACGGTCCGCACGGTGAAGACCTCCCAGATTCTCATCCGTCTGACCGAAGATGCCACCTCGCTCGAAGAGGTTCAGGTCATTGCCTACGGCCAACAGAAGAAGGTCTCGGTCACGGGCGCCATCGCATCGGTCGGGACAAAGGATCTGCTCAAATCGCCCAGCGGCAGTCCGGCCAACGCCCTTGCGGGAGCCATCACGGGCATCTCCACGGTACAGATGTCGGGGCAACCCGGCGCGGAGGATCCCTCGATCTACGTGCGCGGTACGGGATCGCTCTCCAGCACAGCCTCGCAGCCGCTTATTCTGGTCGACGGCGTCGAACGATCCTTCTTCCAGATAGATCCTCACGAGATCGAAAGCATCACGGTGCTCAAGGATGCCTCCTCGACAGCCGTTTTCGGCGTGCGGGGAGCCAACGGTGTCATCCTCGTCACGACGCGCCGCGGAGACAAGGGCAGTCCCGAAATCTCCTGGAACTCCTCCTTCGGTCTGACCCAGTCGCTGCGCAATCTCTCCGGCGTCGGCAGTTACGACTATGCCCGTATCTACTCCGAGATCGAACGCTCCGACACACCGGGCCTAACGGACGACAAACTCACCTTCTCGCCCTTTGTCATGGAGCGGTTCCGCAAGGGTGACGATCCGATCATGTTCCCGGATGTCGACTGGAACGACTATATCTTCAAGAATCTCGCCTGGCAGACCCAGCACAGCGCCACAATCTCCGGAGGCGGTAACCGTGTACGCTACTTTGTTTCGGGCAGTTTTCTCGAGCAGGACGGCATGCTCAAGAAGATGTACGAAAGTTACGACCCGAACTACAACTACCAACGATTCAACTACCGCTCGAACATCGACATCGACCTCTCGCGCACCACACAGCTCCGGCTCAATGTGGGAGGTCGCACCGGAACACGCCGCGAACCGGTGACCGATGCCCTGTGGCAGAAGATCATGTGGGCCACCCCCTTCTCAAGCCCCGGATTCGTCGATGGCAAATACATCTCCAACCCTCACAGCAGCTACATTCCGCTGGCCGAACTCTCGAGCGGTCTGGACTTCTATTACAACTGGGGCTATCGCAAGGTACGCTCCAACGAGCTGAACCTCGACCTGGCACTTGATCAGAATCTGGACGCCATCACCAAAGGACTGAAAATCAACATCAAGGGAGCCTACAACACGACCCATTCCGTGACGACCCAATACGGTGTCACGGCAGCCGACAGTTACTATTCGCCTTACTACCTGGGATCGATCACCCAGCCGGGCATGGATGTCTCGGATCCCGAGTTCGACAACACCATCATCTACAAGACCGAAGGTGTGACAGGGCTGGACGAACCGATGAGCTACAACGAATCGGCCACCTCCAGAGCCCGGGACTGGTATCTGGAAGCGAGTCTGAACTACCAGCGTTCGTTTGGAGACCACGACGTCTCGGCGCTGCTGCTCTACAACCAGTCGAAGAGCTACTATCCGGCCCAATACGTCGACATTCCGACGGCCTACGTGGGTTATGTCGGACGTCTGACCTACTCCTACCGGAAACGTTATCTTGTTGATTTCAACATTGGTTATAACGGTTCGGAGAACTTCGCACCCGGCAAGCGCTACGGACTCTTCCCCGCCGGATCGATCGGCTGGATTCTCTCGGAGGAGAACTTCATGAAGCAGCAAACGGTGATCGATTTCCTCAAGTTGAGGGCATCGTACGGTCTGGTCGGCAACGACAAGTACAGCGGAGCCCGCTTCCTCTACCGCCAGGGGCTCTGGTACGGACAACATTCAATCCGCAGTGCCGGCGGCAGCTACGAATTCGGCAGCACGAACAACGGCATGCAGTACGATGCCATGGAGGGGACGATCGGCAACGACGAGGTGACCTGGGAGAAGGTCCGCAAGCAGAACTACGGAATCGATCTGAAGATGTTCAATTCGCGGCTTTCGCTGACGGCCGACTACTTCTTCGAGCACCGCTACGACATCCTCTCGTCGCGCAACACGCTGCCATCGATTGTTGCCGTAAATCTTCCGCTGATGAACCTCGGCGTAGTAGACAACCACGGTTACGAGATCTCGCTTGGATGGAATGATTCGGGCCGCAACCTCAACTGGTGGGTCCAGGGCAACGTCTCCTACTCCAAGAACAAGATCATCTATATGGACGAGGTGACCCCCAACTACCCGTGGATGGCCCAGACCGGCCGCAGCACGGGACTCAACTACGGCTATCTTTTCGACCGTTATCTGTCCAGCGACGACTTCGATGCCGATGGGAATCTGAAGGTTGACGATGCAGGCAACCCGCTGCTTCCGACCATGTCGCTCGCCAACCCCAAACCGGGAGACGCCCTGTTCAAGGATCTCAATGGCGACGGAAAGATCGACGGGAACGACAAGACCTACTTCGGCTACAGCGAACGGCCCGACTATGTTTTCGGACTGTTGGGGGGCATTCGATGGAAAGGGCTCGAGATCTCCATGCAGTGGACCGCCGGACTGCATGCCTCCCGCATGCTCTCGGGCGAGTACCGCGAGCCATTCGGCAGCACCAACTCCCGCGCCCTGCTCCAGTTCCTGGCCGACGACAGCTGGACTCCGCAACATCCCGATGCGCGTTTCCCGAGAATGACCTTCACCAACAAGCAGCATTACCTCGAAGATTCGGATCTATGGCTCATGGACGGCTCCTACCTCCGGCTCAAGGTGCTCGACATCGGCTACACCTTTGCCCCGCAGAAGTTCCTGAACAGGATCGGCATCAAGTCGCTGCGGATCTATATGAGCGGCTACAACCTGCTGACGCTCTTCTCCGAGCTCAATGACATGGACATCGACCCGGAGGGGACCACCGGAGGATCAACCATCGATTCCTACCCCAATGTGCGCATCTTCAATCTGGGTGTAAACCTCACTTTTTAAACCGTCATCATGAAGAAGAAAAATTTGACCATCATACAGTTCGTTGCTCTCGCCGCCCTGACCGCAGCAACGGGGTGCACCGATCTGAAGTTTGGAGACCGTTTTCTGGAAAAGGCCCCCGGTGTGGACATGACCATCGACTCGATCTTCTCGCGCAAGCTCTATGCCGACCGTGCGTTGACGAGCGCCTACGCCACGATGCGTTCCTGCCTGACACTTGGCAGCGACGAGGACTTTCCCAACGAAAGCAACGGCGACTACGGGTACAAACCGGCAGCCGACAAACTGGGTTGGGACAACCTCGACGCCTTGACCGACATCGTCAACAGCCACATGAGTTACGGAGGCGCCGCCTCGATCTACTACTCGGGGATCTACAATGCCGAGACCGAGAATTCGAGTTCCAGTACCAAAATGGGATTCAATCCCTGGCAGGATGCCACGTGGTGGGGCATCCGTCGCGCGCTGCTCTACATCGAGAACGTCGACAGGGTTCCCGACATGACCGCCGACGAGAAGGAGCGCGGCAAGGGGGAGGCCTACATGATCATGGCCTGCCACTACCTCGATCTGTTGCGCAATTTCGGAGGCATTCCGCTGCTCGACAAGGCCGTCAACGTAAGCAATCTCGACGGTGTGGATTTCAGACGCCGCAGCGTCGAACAGACCCTCAACCACATCATCTCGCTCTGCGACGAAGCAGCCGAGCGGCTTCCGTGGACGGTCAGTGCCGCAGAAGACGGCCGCTTCACCAAAGCGGCGGCCATGGGGCTGAAGATCCGGGCCCTGGCCTTCG
Organism: uncultured Alistipes sp.; assembly: GCA_938014215.1. Classification (GTDB taxonomy): domain Bacteria; phylum Bacteroidota; class Bacteroidia; order Bacteroidales; family Rikenellaceae; genus Alistipes. The sequence goes on from CALLRW010000006.1 coordinate 133,958, forward strand.
TCGCCAGTCCGCTCTTCAACTCCGCGACCCCCTATGCCCCGGCCCAATCGCCCGTCGGAGACAATGCCGCGAAGGTTTCGGCTCAGGAGGCCGAGCTGATGACCTGGCTGGGAGGCTTTTCAGCCGACCGCTGGCAACAGGTCGTTACCGCCTGCCAGGAGTTTTTTGACGAGAATGCCCGCAACGGCAACGTCTATGCGCTGGTCGATACGGACAATCCGGCCGAAGACTTCTCGAAGTGCTATGCAGACCGCAACAACGGCGAGATACTGATCTCGACGGGCCGTCAGGTCGAGACGTTCTACGACCTCTATCACACCTACTGCTTCGGCCCCTCGGTCGATCCCATCACGGGGAACAAGAACTGGGGATGGGGAGGCAGCTGCGTAACACTCAACTACGTGGATCTCTTCCCCTCGAATACCGGAGAACCCGCCCGCTACCGGGACTGGATCGCCCGCAACGGACACAGCGGGACCCTGACCCACACCCCATTCGTCGACCGTGACCCGCGACTCTCCGAGTCGGTGATGGTCATCGGCGGTAAAAGTTTCCGGGGCCGGCAACCCGAAATGTGGATCGGCGGCACGGAGCGGGGCGAGAAAAATGTCGGACGAGCCATTTCGGGATTCTGCATCCGCAAGTTCTTCTGGGACTTCAATCCCGAAACCTATCACTACAAACCGGTCTGCTCGCCCTACCTGCGTCTGGCCGAGCTGTGTCTGACCTACGCCGAAGCCCTCAATGAAACAGGCAACACGGACGAGGCCAAGGTCTGGCTCAACAAGACACGCAACCGCGCCGGATTACCCGACATTACTGATGCCCAGCTGGCCCGTCTGCACCCGGATGACGAGTTGGCCAAGGCTCCCGACTACCCCGAGACAAGCGGCGACAAGCGTCTTCGTGAGGAGATTCTCGACGAACGGGCGCGGGAGTTCTGTTTCGAGGAGGTCCGCTGGTACGATCTGATCCGCTGGAAGCGAGCCGACATTCTCTCAGAGCCTCTCTACGGCATTACCATCACCGGCAATGCCCAGGCACTGGAGTTCTCCGACCCGGAGCCCGAACCGACCCGGGCCTGGACCGGCCAGTTCGACCCCAAATGGTATCTGAGCGCCTTCCCTTCGGACGAAATCAACAAAGGGTACGGTCTGGTACAGAATCCCGGCTGGTAGCCGATTGTCAAACCGTCAAAAAACGAATCATGAAAAAAGCATATCTTGCAATTCTGTTCACGTTCACAGCACTGTGTGGGGTCCAGGCCGAGAAGATCGAGATCCGGGTTCTGGACTCCTGGGACCGTCCTTTGAGTGAGGTTGCGGTCCGTGTGGGCGACGAAGGGACCGTTCGGGTCCTCACCGACGAGCGCGGAGTGGCAGAAATCGAAGCAGCCGAAGGATCCGAACTCACGCTTACGCTCTTCAACCGCCAAAGCCGGACCGTACGTGTCGACGCTCCGCAGATCGAGGTCCGACTCACGGAGGAGGACCTGCTCTTCGACATCGGATACGACGAGCGTATCCGCAAATCCGAAAGCACGGCCTCCTTGTCCCAGGCCGTGGCCCGGGATATCGAGGCCTCGGGCAACACGACCGTCATGAACAATCTCTACGGACTAATTCCCGGATTGGGAGTCTACCAGGGCTCCAACCTACCGTGGGACAACAACCCGACCCTTTACGTGCGCGGCCAGGGATCGTTTGGGGGCAACCAGGTACTGGTGCTTGTCGACGGCATCGAACGCGACATGTCACAAGTCAGCCCCGAGGAGGTCGAGAGCATCACGGTGCTCAAGGATGCCGCCTCACTGGCGCTTTACGGGAATCGCGGAGCTGACGGCGTGGTGGTGATCACGACCAAACGCGGCGGCGACCATGGTCTGCGCAGCCGGATCAACTACGACTTCGGGGTGCAGACTCCGTTCCGGGTTCCGCGCATGGCCGATGCCTACACCTACGCCAGCGGCATAAACGAAGCGCTGGCCAACGACGGGCTCGCCCCGCGTTACACCCAGCACGACATGCGGCTCATTGCCGGCCACCGACGCCCGCAGCTCTTTCCCGACATCGACTGGCAGGCGCTGATTCTGCGCCAGGCAGCCTTCACCCACGATCTGAACCTCACCTTCGACGGCAACGGGAAACGCGTCCGCTATTTTGTCTACGCCAACTACAACTCCTACCGCGGACTGTTGAACAACACCGGGATGAACGACGGCTATTCGACCCAGGCGGGGATGGATGCCCTGAAGGTCCGGTCGAATATCGAGGCCCGGCTGACCAAGAGCACCTTGGTACGGGTCGATCTGATGGGACGGCTGATGCAGTACCAGCAGCCTTCGGCCGGGACCGATCTGGCCGGCATGTACGACACGCCCGCGGCAGCCTTCTACCCGCTGGCGCCCGTGGCCGAAGGGGGCGGATGGGCCCGCAGCCATCTCTTTGCGAATCCGCTGGCCGAGCTCGTCGCCCGCGGCTATAACACCACCCTGCAGCGGACACTCTTCGCCGACCTGACCATCGATCAGGATCTGTCGGCCCTGACCAAGGGTCTTTCCTTCCAGGTGCGCGTCGCCTACGACAACTCGGCAGACATCACCGACTCACGCACGTGTGACTATGCCTACATGGAGGTCGCGCAGGCAACCGATGCGATCGGCAACGTCCAGCAGCTACTCTACACCCCCTACGGCAACAACAGCAACATGGTCTTCAACAGCAGCCTCAGCGCTTCGATGAGTCGGACGTCCGTATGGGCCAAACTGCTCTACGACCGGCAGTTCGGGGCTCACGGCATTACGGCGCGCCTGATTTTCAACGAGAACCGTTCGGACTACCGCGGAGCCAACAACTCCTACATGTACCGCGACGGCATCGCCTCGGTGGGTTACAACTACGACTCGCGCTACCTGGTCAACGCCGTGGTGAGCTACGCCGGGGCCAGCCAGATGCCCGCGGGGGACAAATACCGGATCTATCCGGCGATTTCGGCCGCGTGGGTGGCCTCCAATGAGTCATTCCTGAAAGGGAGCCGGGTCATCGACCTGCTCAAATTGAGGGCCTCGTTCGGCATCACGGGCATGAGTGCCCGTCTGGACTACGACATGGACAAGCAGTTCAACGGTTCGGGCAACTCCTACATCTTCGTCGGCAGCGTCTCGCAATATGGAATGGCCCAGGGGGCACTTCCCTCCACGGGCATCGAACCCGAACGCGAACACCGGAGCAACCTCGGACTTGAGGTGGGCCTGTTCGAGGAGCTGACCTTCGATGCCGACCTCTTCTACAATGTCCGGCAGAACATCCGGGTCTCGTCGGAGGCGACCCTTTCGGGCGTGCTCGGAATCGGGGCCCCGGACATCTTCACGGGAAAGGTCCGCAACTACGGCTGGGAGCTTGCCCTGGGATGGCACAAGCGCATGGGCGACTTTGCCTGGGACCTTCGCGGACAGATCTCCTATGCCAAGAACGAGATTCTCCAGAAAGAGGAGGGTTACAAGCCCCACTGGTACATGTATGCCCAAGGCAACGCCATCGACCGTTTCTATGGGCTGATGGCCGACGGGCTCTATCAGGCGGAAGATTTCGAGGCTGACGGCACCCTTCGCAAGGGGCTGCCCGTGACGACCTACCAAAGCGACGTGCAGCCGGGCGACGTAAAATATGCCGATCTGAACGGCGACGGCAAGATCGACGCCAACGACTGTGCCTACCAACTCTACGCCGCACTGCCGCAAATCTACTACGGATTTCATGTCGGATTACAGTGGCGGGGACTGGGTCTGAACGCCTACTTCCAGGGGACAGGGCGTTCGACGGTGGCAACGACCCTGGCAAGCATCTACCAGCCCCTCTACGGCAACGACCGCAACGTCTCGGAATACTACATGCAGAACCGCTGGTCGCCTTACGACACCACGGGCCGTTATCCGCGACTGACGACGCAATCCAACGCCAACAACTTCGCCACCAGTTCGTTGTGGACCGAGCGAGGCGATTTCTTCAAGTTGCGAACGTTGAGCCTCTCCTATCGGCTGCCCTCCCGGATCGCCTCGAAAATTCGCATGCGTGAATGCAGCCTTTATCTCAAGGGGATGAACCTCTTCTCGACGGATCACATCGACATTCTCGATCCCGAATACATCAACACGGGATATCCGTCGGCCCGTTCCTATCAGATTGGTCTCAACCTTATCTTCTAACGTCATGCGAACGATGAAAAAACAACTCATCTACCTCTTCGCCGTTTCGCTTCTGGGAGCAGGTGCAGTCTCCTGCAGCGATTTTCTGGAGCTCGACGAATCCGAATATCATACGGTAAAATACCAGTTTTCGACCTTCAACCGGGTGAAACAGAGCGCCACGAATGTCTACGGTTATGTTCGTGACGGGCTCTCCGATGTCGAGCAGACGATGCTCGACGCCGCATCGGACGATGCCGTCTACGCCTGGGAGACGGGCGGCATCAAACGCTTCTACGACGGCAGCTGGTCGCCCATTAACCTCATCGACGACCGCTGGGGAGAACTCTACGAAGCCATTGCGGCGGCCAACTATTTTCTGGAGAACTGCCCCGAGGACTTCCCCGAAGCCAAGTATCAGGACAGTTACGAGGAGGATCTCGAGCAACTGCGGAACTACCCCTACGAGATCCGCGCGTTGCGAGCCTACTTTCACTTCGAACTGCTCAAGCGCTACCGTTCGATCATCATCGGCGACCGTTCCTTCTCGAAGGAGGAGGTCAACGAGCTGGAACCCGTCGACTATGACACGGCCACGGAGTGGATCGTCAAGGAGTGCGAAGCGGTGATCCCATCCCTTCCGACGACCTACTCGGGGAGCTACTACGGCGAGGTAGGGCGTGTCACGCGCGGCATGGCCCAGGCCCTCAAGGCGCGGGTGCTGCTCTACGCGGCCAGTCCGCTGAACAACCCGCAGAACGACCCGATCCGCTACCTGAAAGCGGCGGCGGCAGCCAAGGAGATCATCGACAGCGGCGTTTACGAGCTCATCGACGAACCGACCACCAACAACGCCTCGGCCAAAGGACTCATCTTCGGAAAGATCTGTCCATCAAGTTCGGAATTCGAGGCGGCCAACTTCCCGATCGGTTACGAGGGGGGCAACTCGGGCGTCTGCCCCTCACAAAACCTGGCCGAGGCCTTTGACATGCGTAACGGCGAGCCCTTTGATCGCAACAACGACGGGCACTGGCGCAATCAGCTCAACGCCGCGATGCGCGATCCCCGTTTTGCCAAGACGCTGCTCTACAACGGCGCCATGTTCAAGAACCAGTACATTCAGTCCTACACGGGCGGGCGAAACGGTCAGCCACTCGACGGCGCCTCCCCCACCTCCTACTATCTCTACAAACATATCCAGGAGGAGACCAGTTTCGTGGTCGGGAGCGAGACCTACTTCCAGCATGTCTACCCGATCTTCCGCTACGCCGAAGTATTGCTGAACTATGCCGAAGCGCTGGGGGCCGCCACCGGCGATGCCCGGTTCACGGGAGAGATGACGGTCGACGGGCAGCAGATCGATTTCACGCTTTCGCCGCTGGATGCCATGAACCGGGTCCGTACGCGCTACGGCATGCCGGAGCTGACGTCGGTGATCAACTATGACAGTTTCGAGACCCGTCTGCGCAACGAACGGCGGGTTGAGCTGGCCTTCGAAGGGCATCGTTTCTGGGATCTGCGCCGCTGGATGATCGGTTCACAGACCACCCGGATCTACGGACTGGAGATCACCAACAACAACGGAACGATGACCTATGCCCGCAAACTAGTCCAGGAACGCACCTGGCAGGATAAGATGTACTTCTACCCCATCTCCGAGACCGAACAATACAACAACCGTCACCTGATCCAGAACAACGGTTGGAACTAACGACACCCAAAATTTTCAATCACATGAAAAAGATGCTGATGACTTTTGCCCTTTTGAACTCGCTCGCCTTCCTTGCAATGGCCTGCAGCCAGGACAATACCGAATACATGCAGCCACACTTCGAGGATATGGAGGCCTATACCCCGGCCGATCTTCCACGCTGGCCCCACGCCGTCTTCTGCTTCGACGAGCGCACCTGCACCGACGTGCAGACGGCTGCCAACCGCCAGGAGCTGGGCACCGTCCGCCGCTCCGGAACCCGGACGACCGTCGTCGCCTACAGCTCGGCGGAGAATATCTCCTTCTCGACGCTGCAAAGCGGCGAGAACCCCTACGACTACCTGCTGCAAATCGAGGATCTCGACAAGGATATCCCACAGATCTGGATGCAGTGCTCCTCCCTCGCCCAAACGGCGGAACGCATCGAACTCACCCCGCTGACCTCGGCGCTGGAGATACGGATGACCGACGTGCCGGAGGATCTCGAATCCCTCGAGATCGTTCTACCCGGGATGAACGACGCCCTCTACCTCTTCTCGGGCAAAACCGAACCCGCCTCCGAGCCCCAAAGCAAGACCCTGCGGCTGACAGCCTCGGACGACGCACGCACGTTCTACCTCTTCCCGATGCTTTCGAACCGTACGTGGAACCTTGACTTCACCGTCACGATCAACGGTTCGCAATACCCCGGCAGACTCACAATTCCCCATGGGATCAAAGCCGGAGAGGCCCTCGAGGTGGATTTTGATTTCGCCGGGATGGACGAGGGGAGCTACAGGGTCTCCTACCGGGAAGCCGAATATGGCACACGTCCCGAATTGCTGACCTCAAACACCTTCGAGAATGCCCGTTACGACGAGGCCTTCAAGGACCACAACCCCTACTACAACGTCTACGTGCTGCAGGGTTCGACCTGGAAGTCGGTCGAGGTACACAACGCCCTGTGCTCCAACGCACCGCTGCTTCACGAACAGATCTGGAACGACTGGAACAACGCCAAGAAACTCCGCGACACGATGTGCTACGTCCAGTTCCTCGACGAGTTCAACGGTCCGGTCCGCGTACGGGTCGAGAAACGCGAGCCATTCTCGCAGGTTCAGGTGCGCCCCTCGACCTGGGGCATCTCCGCCCAGACCGTGGCTGCCAATACGATCGAGTTTACACTTCCGAGCTGGGAGCATCGCAAGGTTTCGGTCGAATTCGACGGAGACCGCTACCACAACCTCTTCCTGCTGCCCAACCGTCCCGACCCGATGCGTGACCTCTATGCCGACGGTTCGGCCGACCGCTATGTCCGAAACGGAGTACACTACTTCGGCGGGGGCAAGGAGCATGTTCTGGCCGAGAACGATCCCATCCTGCTGACTTCCGGCCAGACCCTCTACATCGACGAAGGAACGACCGTCTACGGCCGGGTCGAGGCCCGAGGGAGCAATATTACCATCGCGGGCCGGGGCACCCTCTCCGGAGCCAAACTCCAGCATGTGGGCAGCCAGTACTCAAGCGGCAACATTCTGATCGACGTTCTCAACAACGACGGATCGAACAACTGCTCGGGGCTCCGCATCGAGGGTGTCACGCTCGTCGACACCCCCAACTGGTGCCTGCGCATCTTCAACACCGACAACGTCACGATCGACAACATCAACATGATCCACTGGATTCTCAACGGCGATGGCATCGATATCTGTACCGGCAAACACATCACGATTACGGACTGCATGCTCCGCACCTACGACGACTGCATCACGCTCAAGGTTCGCCACAATGCCAAGCCCATCGGTCCGATCGACGATGTGAAGATCGAGCGCTGTCTGGTATGGACCGAACTGGCCCGAGGGATCGTCGTCGGTCCGGAGTGCGGAGACATGACCTCGCTCTCCTACAAGACGGGAGGCATCTCCAACGTAACGGTTTCAGACTGCGTGGTGCTCGAAGCCTCGCGAGCCAACGACGACAATTTCGAAAATGCCGGCCTGGCTGTCATGGCAGAATCCGCCGGATCGAATGCACCGGGAGTTCCAGGGCCCATCGAGAATGTTCTCTTCGAGGATTGCGTGGTCGACAACATCCACTCCTCGGGACGTCCCATCACCATCGAAGCCCGGGCTCATGCCGACGGCAAGTGCACCGTTTCGCAGATCACCTTCCGCAACGTGGAGATCCTCACCCAGAGCGGCTGCCGGGTTTCGGGCATCGACCCGCAGGGGAACGTCTTCCGCAACCTGACCTTCGACAACTGCACCTACAACGGGCTGAAGATTACGTCACTGGACCCCTCGTTCCTGATTTGTACAAACATCGACGACGTGACGGGTCTCAAATTCCAATAATCGCACTATCTTTATGAAACCGAAACGGATAAACATGACTTACATCCAGAAACCCCTTATTGCCATGCTGGCCGTCGTGTTCGTGGCCTGCGGACACCCCGACTGCGTCATCACGCCCCTGCCCGAACAGATTCTCTACAAGGGAGGCTACTATCCGTGCGACAGTACGCTTGCCGCCGCCGGAGAGGTTCCGGGTCTCGAATGCCGGATCAATCCGGAAGATCAAGGGATCCGGGCCGAAGGCTATCGGTTGACGGTCGACCGCAAACACGTTCTGCTGACGGCGGCAGACTCGGCCGGACTGTTCTACGGCCGTCAAACCCTCCGGCAGCTGGCCACCACACGCGGCATTCCGTGTGTGGAGATTCTCGACAATCCCCGCTTCGCCTATCGCGGCATGCACCTCGACGTCTCCCGCCACTTCTTCCCCAAGGAGCAGATCTTCAAGATCCTGGACGAAATGGCCCGCTACAAGCTCAACAAATTCCACTTTCACCTTACCGACAACGGCGGTTGGCGCATCCAGATCGATAAATACCCGCTGCTGACGCAGCTCGGCTCCTATCGCATGGAGATCGACTGGCTCAAATGGTGGGACTTCGGCGACAAGCACTACGTTCCCGAAGGCACGCCGGGAGCCTATGGAGGCTACTTCACCAAGGAGGACATCCGCCAGATCGTTCGCTACGCCGCCGAGCGGCACATCGAGGTGATCCCCGAGATCGAATTCCCGGCCCATTCCGACGAGGTATTTGTCGGTTACCCCGAGCTTTGCTGCACGGGGAAACCCTACACGACGGGGGAATTCTGCGTGGGCAACCCCGCCACACTGCGCTTTGCCGAGGACGTGCTGACCGAGATCATGGAGCTTTTCCCGTCGAAGTATATCCACATCGGAGGCGATGAAGCCCGCAAGGTGGCCTGGAAAAGCTGTCCCAAATGTCAGCATCTGGCCCGGGAGGTAGGCGGACTGGTCGAGGTGCAGTGCTACATGATCGAACATCTCGAGCAGTTCCTGGCCGAACATGGCCGCATCATGATGGGATGGGACGAGATCCTGAAGAACAACCTGCGTTCGACCTCCGTACCAATCTCCTACCGCGGACAGCGCGGAGGCATCGAGGGGGCCAATCGCGGACTGAACGTCATCATGTCGCCCGGCGAGATGATCTACTTCGACTGGTACCAAGCCGATCCCTACACCCAGCCGCGTGCCATGAGCGGATTCTCCCCCATCAAGAAAGTCTATAGTTTCTACCCGGTACCCGACACCCCCGAGACAGCGGCGGCCAACGAATCGATGATCAAGGGTGAATACGTTGCTCCGGGCGATACCGAATACATCTACAACGGGGCCTCGAAAAACGTCCTGGGTGTTCAAGGCTGCATGTGGACGGAGTTTGTCAATACCTCCGAGCATCTCGAATACATGATGTTCCCGCGAATGCTGGCCGTAGCCGAGATTGCCTGGACCCCTCAGGGGCGCCGCGACTGGCACGATTTCCGGCGTCGCGTCAACCGCGAGATTCCGCTGCTCCGGGCCCGGGGCATCAACTCCTTCCAGCTGAGCAACGACGTCGAGATCACGGTCAACCGCCTGCCCGACGGCAAACGGGCCCTCGTGACACTCGACACGGAGAAATACCCCGTCGAGATACACTATACCCTCGACGGTTCGGATCCCACGTCGTCGTCGCCGCTCTACCGGAAGCCCTTCCACGCCAAGATCGGGACGACGGTCAGCGCCATCTGCATCGATCGCGCGGGCAAATCGGGCAATATAGCCCGCGTGGACGTCAACGCCCACCACGACATTCGCAACTATTACCCTTACCTTGAAACCCCCGAGATCCATGCGTCGATCGAACCTTGATTCCATTCTCCGGCAAACGGGTCGTCTGTTACTGACCCTGCTGCTTCCCGCCTGGTGTCTGGGGAAGGAGGCGCCCCGATTGGGCGTCGACCCGGTCGAGCAGATCGTCAAGGCCATGACGCTCGAAGAAAAAGCCGCCCTGCTGGTAGGAGCCTCCATGGAGAATTACTCGGGCAAGGGCTCCGTGGCAGGCCACACACTCCGGTACATTCCGGGATCGGCCGGGACTACCGTTCCGATGCCGCAATACGGGATTCCGCCGACGGTCATGGCCGATGGTCCAGCAGGACTGCGCATCGATCCCCGACGCAAGGGTGATTTGCAGACCTATTATTGTACGGCCTTTCCCGTGGGGACGATGCTCGCTTCCACGTGGAATCCGGATCTGCTCGAAGAGGTGGGGGCCGCCATCGGCAACGAAGTCCTCGAATATGGCTGTGACGTCATCCTCGGTCCGGGCATGAACATCCACCGCAACCCGCTCTGCGGCCGCAATTTCGAATACTACTCCGAGGATCCCCTGCTGAGCGGCAAGTGTGGTGCAGCAATGGTTCGCGGCATCCAGTCGCAAGGGGTTGGGACCTCGATCAAGCACTTCGCGGCCAACAACCAGGAGGGACTGCGGTTGCAGAATGACGCCCATGTTTCGCAACGCGCCCTGCGCGAGATCTACCTGAGAGGATTTGAGATTGCCGTCCGCGAAGGGAAGCCCTGGACCGTGATGTCCTCCTACAACCGGCTGAACGGCCCCTACACGCAGGAGAACCGGGATCTGCTGACGACCCTTCTGCGCGACGAATGGGGCTACGACGGGATCGTCGTCACGGACTGGATTGGCCGCCGCAACACCGTTGCCCAGGTTCATGCCGGGAACGATCTGATGATGCCGGGCGAGCCGTCGCAGAGCGAAGAGATCGTCCGAGCCGTCCGCGAGGGGAAACTTGAGGAGCGCGACGTCGACCTCTGCGTACGACGCATGCTGGAGTATGTCATGCGCACCCCGCGGTTCCGCGGCCATGAGCCTTCGAATCGTCCCGACTTTGTTCCTCATGTTGCCACGGCACGCAAGGCCGCGGCCGAAGGGATGGTGTTGCTGCGCAACGAACAGGCGACACTGCCCCTGGACCCCGATTCCCGCATCGCACTCTTCGGCGTCAATGCCTACGACTACATCGGTTGCGGAACGGGAGCCGGATTTGTCTATGCCCCGTATATGACCTCGCTCGACCGCAGCTTTACCGAGGCGGGGTTCCGGCTCGACTCCCTGACCGAAAGACTTTATACCGAATATCGCCGGTTCGGCGAGACGCTCTTTGCGGAGCAGAACGCCCGTCTTGTCCTTGGGAACCGATACTACGCACCCGAAAATGCATTGACCGAGGAGTTCATTGCCGCACGGGCGTCGACAAACGATGTGGCCGTCCTCTCGTTCGGACGCCTTGCCGGCGAAGGCAATGACCGTCCACTGGCGGATTTCTATCTCTCGGAGGTCGAACGGCAGCTGCTCGAACGCGTCTGCACGGCCTTTCACTCGGCAGGCAAACGGGTCGTCGTCGTGCTCAACATCGGAGGAGTGATCGAGACCGCATCGTGGAGAGATCTGCCCGACGCCATTCTGGTCGGCTGGCAAGGCGGTCAGGAAGGGGGTCGGGCCACGGTCGACGTATTAAGCGGGAAGGTTTCTCCCTCGGGACGCCTGCCCATGACCTTCCCGATGGACTACAACGACCATCCCTCGTCACGCAACTTCCCGATCAACTACCGGTCCCATCGCGGCGACTGGGCCGACAACGCCCCCGAACGCCGGATAAAAAACCTCGGATATACCGATTACGAGGAGGACATATGGATCGGCTACCGCTACTTCAGTTCGTGGGCGCCCGAACGGGCAGCCTACCCCTTCGGCTACGGTTTGAGCTACACGACCTTTGCCTGGAGCGACGCCACGGTCAGCAGATCGGGCGATGCATGTCAGGTACAGGTACGGGTCACCAATACGGGAAGCCGTCCGGGCAAGGAGGTCGTCGAACTCTATGTTGCGGCACCCGAGAGTCCGCTGCCCAAACCCGTCCGCGAACTGAGGGCCTTCGCCAAAAGCCGGGAGCTGGCACCCGGACAGTCCGAACTCTTGACGCTGCGCTTCCAGACGGACGACCTGGCCTCGTTCGATCCGGCCACAAACGCGTTCGTTCGGGATGCGGGGACCTATACGGTCGAACTGGCCCGTTCAGCCGACGAGGTGCAGATCCGGCTTCCGCTCAAGCTCCGCAGCCACGTCCGTCGGGTTCACAACATCCTCAATCCGCAACAACCCCTGCATGTCATGACCTTCCCGGCAAAGACTCAGCGTGAACAATGTCTGCCCGATTAAGGCAGCAGGACACCCTGTCCCAAAAATCCGTATATTCACATGCTTTCCAACACACAACAGATGAAGAAACTTGTTTACCTGCTGGCATGCGCCCTGGGTTGGAGCGGATGCTCAACCACCCAGCCCCAACCGGCATTTCCCACCGACCCGGCGATGGAGGCCCGGATCGAGAAGATCCTCAAAGGGCTGACACTCGAAGAAAAAATCGGCCAGATGTGCCAACTCACCGTCGGGATGGTCACCGATAACAGCGATCCGGCGCATCCATTCATCAGCGACGCCCTGCTGGATACGGTCATCGGTCACTACAAGGTAGGCTCGATCCTTAACATACCGTTCGGGATCGGCCAGCCGCCCAAAGTCTGGATCGAAGTCATCCACAAGATCCAACAGCGATCGCTCGACGAACTGGGCATTCCGTGCATCTACGGAGCCGACCAGATCCACGGAGCCTCCTATACGGTCGGGGCCACCCTCTTCCCCCAGGGGATCAACATGGGCGCCTCGCTCAATGTCGACCTGATGCGTCAGGCCTCGGAAATCTCGGCCTACGAAACCCGGGCCTGCGGCATACCGTGGAACTTCGCCCCGGTGATGGATCTGGGACGGGATCCCCGCTGGCCACGCATGTGGGAGAGCTACGGAGAGGATGTCTGCATCAATTCACGCATGGCATCCGCCTCGGTCCGCGGGCTGCAGGGCGACGATCCCAACCACATCGGCTCGACCCGCGTAGCGGCCTGCATCAAACACTTCATGGCCTATGGCGTCCCCGTATCGGGCAAGGATCGCACGCCGTCGTCCGTGACGCGCAACGCGCTGCGTGAGAAATACTTCGTACCCTTCCTGGAGTGCATCCGGGCCGGGGCTCTCTCGCTGATGGTCAACTCGGCAAGCAACGACGGCATGCCCTTCCATGCCAACCGGGAGCTGCTCACCGGATGGCTCAAGGAGGAGTTGGGCTGGGACGGTGTGATCGTCACCGACTGGAACGACATCTATAACCTGAGCGACCGGGACCACATTGCCGCCAACCACAAAGAGGCGGTGGCACTGGCCATCAATGCCGGCATCGACATGGCCATGGTGCCCTCCGACTGGAAATTCTGCGACGAATTGAGGGAGCTGGTCCAGGAGAAGGTCGTGCCCGTATCGCGTATCGACGACGCCGTACGCCGCATCCTGCGGCTCAAGATGCGCCTCGGGCTCTTCGAAAAGCCCTATCCCGAACCGGAAGCATTCAACCGTTTTGCCTGCCGGGAGTTTGCCGACGTTGCCCTGCAGGCCGCCGAGGAGTCCCAGGTTCTGCTCAAGAACACGGGGAATCTTCTCCCCCTGAAGTCCTCGACCCGAATCCTGCTCACGGGTCCCAACTCCAATTCGATGCGCTGTCTCAATGGCGGATGGTCCTATTCGTGGCAGGGCGATCGCTGCGACGAGTTTGCCGGCGACTACCACACGATCTACGAGGCGCTGTGCGAGGAGTTCGACCACGTGACATGGATCCCCGGCGTAGAATACGGAGCTCCCGAGGAGAACTGGCAAACCGAGCGTGTTACAGGCATCGACCGAGCCGTTGCAGCCGCTCATCAGGCCGACGTCATCATAGCCTGCGTGGGTGAAAACTCCTACTGCGAGACACCGGGCAACATGGACGATCTGAGTCTTTCGCAGCATCAGCAGCTTCTGGTCCGCCAACTGGCAGCCACCGGGAAACCCGTCATTCTGATCCTCAACGAGGGTCGTCCGCGACTGATCCGGGAGATCGAGCCCCTGGCCCAGGCCATTGTCGACGTGCTGCTCCCGGGAAACTACGGGGGTGATGCCCTGGCCAAACTACTCGTCGGCCAGGCAAACTTCAGCGCCCGTCTCCCCTTCACCTATCCCAAATGGCCGGACGCTCTGGCAACCTACGACTTCAAGCCGTGCCAGCAGATGGGGCCCATGGAGGGCGAATACAACTACGATGCAGTCATGGATGTCCAGTGGCCTTTCGGCTATGGATTGAGCTATACGACCTTCGCCTACTCGAACTTCCAGGTCGAACGCAGCGAATTCCGCGATGGCGACCTGCTGACATTCTCGATCGACGTGACCAACACGGGCCATCGCGCCGGCAAAGAGGCCGTGATGTTGTGGTCCAGCGACCTGGTAGCCAGCCTCACCCCGGACGTAATCCGATTGCGCAACTTTGAAAAGGTCGAACTCGAACCCGGCCAGACCCGGACTGTCACACTTACGATACCGGCCTCGGACCTGGCATTCGTCGGCTATGACGGTCGATGGCGGCTCGAATCCGGCGAATTTCGGATCCGCATGGGCACGGAATCACGGATAATCCGATGCACCGAGACCCGGATCTACGATACCCCCAACCTTCCGCAAGCACAATCCTGACCCCCCGACCATGCCGAACATGAAAAAAATCCTATTTGCCACCTTTCTGCTTGTTGTCACAGCCGGCGGAGCCTGCATGGGCGCCGTGAAGAAGCCGGCCATCGTACCTGTCCCCCAGCAGATCACCTGCCTCGACAGCCCAGCCGTCACGTTGACAAACGGTGCCCGAATCCACCTTTCGTCCAATAAGGCCCTGCGCGGAATGGCCGAACTCTTCATCCGGGATGCGGCACGCGAGGAGGGACTTCAGCTGAAGATTGCCGAGAAATCAGCGGGAGAGATCCAGCTGTCGATCGATCCCACGCTGAGTGCTGAAGCCTATCGGCTTGAGGCGTCGGAGCAGGGAATCGAGATCCGCGGAGGTTCTCCCGCCGGTGTCTTCTATGGGCTCCAGACCCTGCGGCAGCTTCTCGCCCAATACGGGCCGACGCTGCCCGGGATGACCATTGAGGATGCCCCGACGTTTGCATACCGCGGAGCCATGCTCGACTGCTGCCGCCATTTCTTCACGATCGATGAGATCAAGAGCTTCATCGACATCCTGGCCCTGCACAAAATCAACCATTTTCACTGGCACCTGACCGATGACCAAGGTTGGCGGCTCGAGATTCGTCGCTACCCCGAACTGGTCAAGATCGGTTCGCACCGCACGGAGACCGTGCTCGGGAACAACACATCGGTTTACGACGGAGTCCCCTGCGGCGGATACTACACCCAGAAGCAGGCCCGGGAAATAGTCGACTATGCCGCCCGACGTTTCATCACCGTAATACCCGAGATCGAGATGCCGGGGCACGCCTCTGCCGCATTGGCCGCCTACCCCTTTCTGGGATGCACGGGTAAGAACTATAAGGTACAGACTCGCTGGGGAGTCTTCCCCGAGGTGTTCTGTGCTGGCAAGGAGTCCACGTTCGACTTTCTGCAGAACGTGCTGACGGAGGTGATCGAGGTCTTTCCTTCGGAATTCATCCATCTGGGCGGTGACGAATGTCCGAAGGAGAGTTGGAAAACCTGCCCCGCATGCCAGAAACGCATCCAGGACGAACAACTCAGCGACGAGCACGAACTGCAGAGCTATTTCGTCCTCCGCATGGAAAAGTGGCTTCACGAACACGGTCGACATCTGATCGGTTGGGACGAGATTCTCGAAGGCGGTATTTCGCAGAGTGCCACCATCATGTCGTGGCGTGGTGCCGCTGGAGGGATCGCCGCCGCACGTGCCGGCAACAAGGTCATCATGAGCCCCAATACGCACTGCTATCTGGATTACTACCAGACCCGGAATCCACAAGGCAACGAACCGTGGGGCATCGGCGGCTACATCTCCGTCGAGAAGGCCTATACCCTCGATCCATACGACCAACTGGATGAAGCAGAACGACCTTATATTCTTGGTGTTCAGGGGAATGTATGGACTGAATACATTGCTTCGGCAGCCCATGTGCAACACATGTTGCTACCCCGTTTAGCCGCCCTGGCCGAGGTTGGATGGAGTTATGACCGTCGCGATCTCGAGGATTTCCGTCGCCGCATGGACATCTTCCGCCATCTCTACGAGTTGAACGGCTACCGCTACGCTCCCTACTTTTTCACTCCGGCCAAGCAGGCAGAATAATGAGAACCTTCTTATAGCGAGAAGGCGAGGATCCACATCGGTCCTCGCCTTCTCGCTATAAATACAATAGTGTGTTACTCAATGCCGTGGGGGAAGTACTTCATGTACTGCACGCGCTGGTAGAATTCCCCTTCCGAGGAGCCGTAGTCCATCCGCCCGCGGAACGACTCGAGCGTGTCAAATCCGTGACGGGCAGCCCATTCGTCGACAAAGCGGCCGATTGCGGCAATCGACTCATAGCCGTGGCGGTGGATCGCCGTGCAGACCTGAACGGCCTTCGCACCGCACAGCAGCGCCTTGACCGCCGCCTCACCGTCGTGCACACCCGTCGAGACGGCCACATCCAGCTGCGGCAGCGCGTGCGAACAGAGAGCCGTGCTCCGCAGCACGTTGCGCAGTTCGGACGGCTCGCTGAAGGGGTCGGCCGGCTGGAAGGTCATC
Organism: uncultured Alistipes sp.; assembly: GCA_938014215.1. GTDB lineage: Bacteria > Bacteroidota > Bacteroidia > Bacteroidales > Rikenellaceae > Alistipes. Next base: position 150,882 of record CALLRW010000006.1, read on the forward strand.
TTCTCGATATCGATGTCGGGCTCGAAGAAGCGGTTGTAGAGCACCACGCCGCGGGCCCCGCGCGCCAACAGCATGTCGCCGACCGACAGCACGTTCGTCAGTCGCATGGGCAGCTTCACCGAGACCGGGATCCGCACCGCGGCGGCCACCTTGCGCACGATATCGGCATAGTGCTGTTCGATCTCGGCGGCCGAAGCGCGGCGGTCGGTCGGCAGCAGGAAGATATTCAGTTCGAGGGCCGCAGCACCGGCGGCCTCCATCGAGGTGGCGTAGTCGATCCACGCATCGCCCGAACCCACGCAGTTGATGCTTCCGATGACGGGCACCCCCGTCTTCGAGGCATCGGCCACGAGCTGCAGCAGCTCCGCCTTGTAGGCATCGCCCAGGTAGCGCTCGAGGTACTCGCCGGCATCGCCGTATCCCTCCATCTTGTCCAGCGCGGCGGCCTGACGGTAGATCTGCTCCTCGAAGATCGACTTCAGCACGACAGCACCCGCACCCTGACGCACGCACTGTTCGATATGAGCCATGTTCGACGTGTAGGGCGAACTGCTCACGATGACCGGGCTCGAGAGTTCGAGTCCGAGGTATTCGGTTTTCATGATTTTACGATTATTTCGTTATACAAAAGGAATCTTCACCACTTCGGCCCGCACGGGCTTCTCGCGGATGATGACGGCAATCTCCGTACCGGGTTTGGCGAAGGCCGTCTCGACGTATCCCAGCGCCACACCCACCTTCAGGCAGGGCGACATCGTACCCGAGGTGACGTGACCGATCTCGCGGCCGTCGGCAGCCGCCAGCTTGTAGCCGTGGCGCGGGATGCCCCGCTCGACCATCTTCAGTCCGACGAGCCGGCGCGTAACCCCCTCGGCCTTCTGCCGCTCGAGCAGCGGACGGTCGATGAAGTCCTTGCCCTCGGCGAACTTCGTGATCCAGCCCAGCCCCGCCTCCAGCGGCGAGGTCGTGTCGTCGATATCGTTGCCGTAGAGGCAGAAGCCCTTCTCCAGACGCAGCGTGTCGCGGGCACCCAGACCGATGTTCTTCAGTCCGTATTCGGCCCCGGCCTCCCAGAGCGCCTTCCAGAGCCGGGCACCCTCCTCGTTGGCCACGTAGATCTCGCAGCCGCCGGCACCCGTGTATCCCGTGATCGAGAGGATGGCGCTGCAGCCGCCCACCTCCATCTTGCGGAACGTGTAGTACTCCATCTGCTCGACGGGCTCCTTGCACATCTTCTGCACGATCTTCATCGCCAGAGGACCCTGTACGGCCAGCTGGCAGATCTCGTCCGAAGCGTTGTAGAGCTCCTTGCCGCGGCCGGCCTCCATGCCGAACTCGTCACGGCCCACGCGGCAGATGTGCGTCCAGTCCTTCTCGATGTTGGCGGCGTTGACGCAGAGCATGTAGGTCTCGGCATCGAAGCGGTAGACCAGAATGTCGTCGACGATGCCGCCGCGGCCGTTGGGCATGCACGAATACTGCACCTTGCCGTCATAGAGCTTCGCCACGTCGTTCGTGGTGATGCGCTGCAGCAGGGCCAGCGCCTTGGGGCCCTTGACCCAGATTTCGCCCATGTGGCTCACGTCGAAGACGCCGGCGCCCTGGCGCACGGTCATGTGTTCATCGTTGATGCCCGTGAACTCGATGGGCATGTTGTACCCCGCAAACTCGGCCATCTTGGCCCCTGCGGCGATGTGATAATCGGTAAAAACGGTGGTTTTCATATAGGTGGTTTGGTGTTATTCGCGACGTTTGACGCCCAGACGCGGGCAGCGGTGGAACTCCTTCGTGCGGTCGAACAGATAGCGGTAGGTCGTGTGGACCTTGTGGCGCGTGGCGCAGACGTAGGTCTCGATCATGCGGTTCATCACCGGGTTGAAGTCGCCGATCCACGCCAGCTCCATCGTCTTGTAGGGGTTCTTCGTCAGCTCGAGGAATTCGTAGTACTTGACCATGATGGCCGACTCGACCCCCTTGCCGTGGAACTCGGGCGTGATGCCGAAGATGACGCCGAAGATGCGGTCGCACGACTTGCGCACCTTCAGGTCCCACATCAGTTGCAGCTTCTGCCACAGTCCGAACTTGCCGTTGAACTTGCCGATCAGGCGGTTCAGGTCGGGGACCGTGATGAAGAATCCGATGGGTTCGTCGTTGAAGTAGGCGAAGAAGATGATGTGCGGGTCGATGATCGGCTTCATCTCGCGGACCATCTGCAGCGCCTCCTCCTTCGTCATGGGCTTGACACCCGAGAAGAGGGCCCAGGCCTTGTTGTAGATGACGCGGAAATCCTCGGCGGCCTCCTCGAGGTTCTTCATGTCGATGTGCTCGACGCGGTAGCCCGGGACCGTATAGAGCCGTTTGGCGCGGGCGAAGATCTGCTTGTTGGCCTCCGAGTTGTTCACCCGCCAGATGAAGCTGTGCTGGTTGAAGTAGTTGCGGAAGCCGTAGTTTTCGAAGAGATCCTTGTAGTAGGGAGGGTTGTAGGGGTTCTTGTAGAGGGGCTGGAACTCGTAGCCCTCGACGAGCAGTCCCCACCAGTCGCGGCGCTGACCGAAGTTCACCGGGCCGTCCATGGCCTCCATGCCGCGGCTGGCGAGCCACATCCGCGCGCCGTCGAACAACAGGTTGGCCACCTCCTGATCCTCGATCGACTCGAAGAATCCGCAACCGCCCGTAGGCTGCTCCTCGAGAGCGGCCTTTTCGCGGTTGTAGAAGGCGGCGATGCGTCCGACAACCTCGCCGCGGGCATCGCGGGCCACCCAGCGGATCGCCTCGCCGTCGGCGAAGAGTTCGTTGCGCCGGGGATCGAAGACCTCCAGCACATCCACATCGAGCGGGCAGACCCAGTTGCGGTTGCCCTTGTAGATGCGCTTCGGAAGGTCGAGCCACTCGCGTTCGACGGCCGGCGTGGTGACCTCCTGCAGGGTATATTTTTCCTTATTCATCTGCGTGACGATTAAAATCGATGTTTCCAATGTTCAAAGGTAACAATTTTTTCCTTATTTTTGTTTATCCGCCTAATTTCAATCCGCATGAATCAGAACCTCGAAAAATACCTTCCCGACGAGCGGCAGACCCAGTACCGCTTCATGAAGTACCGCATCCACAAGATCCTGCTCGTCTGCTGCAGCTACGACGGCTACATCCTCGAGGAGGACGGCCACATCGAATCGCAGATCAACCAGGAATACATCGACCTCAACATGTCGAACCCGCCGTCGCTCACCCGCGTCAGCTCGACGGCCGAGGCGCTCGAGGCGCTGGCCGAGGACGACTCCTTCGACTTCATCCTGACGATGTACAACGTCGGCGAACCCGACGTCTTCACCTTCGCCCGCATCGTCAAGGAGCGCCACCCGCAGATCCCCGTGGCGCTGCTGACCTCCTTCTCGAAGGACATCTACCGCCGCATCGAGGAGCAGGACCACTCGGGGCTCGACTACATCTTCTCGTGGCACGGCAACACGGATCTGATCATCGGCATCATCAAGCTCATCGAGGACAAGATGAACGCCGACGAGGATATCCTCCAGGGGGGTGTGCAGGCCATCCTGCTCGTCGAAGACTCGATCCGCTTTTACTCGACCTACCTGCCCGAACTCTACAAGCTGATCCTGCTGCAGAACACCGAATTCCTCAAGGACGCCTTCAACGAACAGCAGCAGATCCTCCGCAAACGGGCCCGCCCGAAAATCCTGCTGGCGCGCTGCTACGACGAGGCCGTGGAGCTCTACGACCGCTACCGGCGCAATCTGCTCGGCGTGATCTCCGACGTGGGGTTCGTCCTCCACCGCGACGACCCCTCCGAACGCGAGAAGCTCGACGCCGGCATCGACCTCTGCCGCCGCATCAAGGCCGACAATCCGCTGATGCCCGTGCTGCTGCAGTCGTCGCAGACCTCCTTCCGTGAACAGGCCCGCGCCCTCGGCGTCGGATTCATCGCCAAGAACTCCAAGACGCTCCTCTCCGAACTGAGCGACTACATCGCCCGGGAGTTCGCCTTCGGTGACTTCGTCTTCGAGGATCCCGACACAGGCACCGAAATCGGCCGCGCCAAGGATCTGGCCCAGATGCAGCAGATGATCGCCACGATCCCCGACCAAGCCTTCGAATACCACACCTCGCAGAACCACCTCTCGAAGTGGCTCTACTCGCGGGGGCTCTTCCCGCTGGCCGCCTCGATCCGCCAGTACAACAAGAGCCATTTCCGCTCGGTCGAGGAGCACCGCCGCGTACTGGTGAACCTGATCCGCGACTACCGTACGCTGCTCGGCCAGGGCGTCGTGGCGCGCTTCGACCCTGAGACCTACTCCGATGCCGTGGCCTTCGCCCGCATCGGCGAGGGTTCGCTCGGCGGCAAGGCCCGCGGCCTGGCCTTCATGAACTCGATGCTCACCAAGCACCGCCAGTACGACAAGTACGACAACGTCCGCATCATGATCCCCCGTTCGGTGGTGATCGCCACGGAGTACTTCGACGAATTCATCCGCCTCAACGGCCTGAAATACATCATCTCGCAGGAGTTCTCCGACGAGGAGATCCTCTCGGAGTTCGTCACCTCGACCATCCCGCAGCGGCTGCAGCAGGAGCTCAAGGCCTACATCCGCACGGTCCACACGCCGCTGGCCGTCCGCTCGTCGTCGAAACTCGAGGACTCCCACTACCAGCCCTTCGCCGGCATCTACTCGACCTACATGATCCCCTATACGGACAATGCCGACCAGATGCTGCGGCTGGTGCTGCGGGCCGTCAAGAGCGTCTACGCCTCGGTCTACTTCGCCGCCTCGCGCGCCTACATCGCCTCGTCGCAGAACCTCATCTCCGAGGAGAAGATGGCCGTGATCATCCAGGAGGTCTGCGGCACGGAGCAGGACGGACTCTGGTTCCCGACCTGTTCGGGCGTCGCCCGCTCGATCAACTACTACCCCATCGGCGATGAACAAGCGGCGGACGGCGTCTGCAACGTGGCCATGGGTCTGGGCAAACTCGTCGTCGACGGCGGACGCACGCTCCGCTTCTCGCCGCGCTATCCGCAGAAGGTGCTCCAGACCTCGACCCCCGAACTGGCGCTGAGCGACACGCAGACCGAGGTGCTGGCCCTGAGCCTGAAGCCCGAGGAGTTCCGCACGTCGATCGACGATGCGGTGAACCTGCACCACCTCACGCTGCACGACATCGACGGATTCCGCAACACGAAGTTCGTCTGCTCGGTCTGGGACCGCGAGAACGAACGCATCTCGGATTCGCCGTTCGACCGGGGCCGCAAGATCATCACGTTCAACAACATTCTCAAATACAACACCTTTCCGCTGGCCGCCATCGTCTCGGACATCCTCCGCATGGGGGCCGAGGAGATGCGCTGCCCGGTGGAGGTGGAGTTTGCCGTCAACATGGACGTCGCCCCCGGCCAGCAGCAGATCTTCAACCTGCTGCAGATCCGCCCGATCATCGACAACCAGGACAACCGCGCCATCGATTGGTCGAAGGAGGACCCCGCCCGTGCAATCATCTACGGCGAACAGGCCCTCGGCATCGGCATGATGGCCGACCTGGCGGACATCGTCTACGTGAAGAGCGCGGCGTTCGACTCGCTCTCGACCGAGAAGATCGCCGACGAACTGCTCGCCCTGAACAGCCGCATGCGCGACGAGGGGCGCTCCTATATTCTGGTGGGACCGGGACGCTGGGGGTCGTCGGACCCCTATCTGGGCGTTCCCGTGAAGTGGAACCACATCTCCGAGGCGAAGGTCATCGTCGAGTGCGGCATCGAAAAATTCGAGGTCGAGCCCTCGCAGGGGACCCACTTCTTCCAGAACGTCACCTCGCTGGGCGTGGGCTATCTGACGATCAGCCCCTTCCGCGGCGACGGCATCTTCCGCGAAGAGCTTCTCGACTCGATGCCGGCCCTCTACGAGGGCAGCTATCTGCGCCAGGTGTGGTTCGAACACCCGCTCTGGGTCTGCGTCGACGGGCGCTCAAACCGGGGAATGATCCGCGAGGCGACAAAAGAGTGAAAATTTTCCGAAAATTTCCCAGAAAAGGTTACAAATCATAAGAAATATTGCTATATTTGTAACAGAAGAATACCAAACCTAATAAAACTTCAAAGCTATGAACGTAAACAAAATCATGACGGAACTCGAGCGCAAGCACCCCGGCGAAAGCGAATACCTGCAGGCCGTGCGCGAAGTTCTGATGACCGTGGAGGCCGCCTACAACCAGCATCCCGAATTCGAGGCCAACCGCATCGCTGAACGAATCGTCGAGCCCGACCGTATCTTCACGTTCAAAGTCGTATGGGTAGACGACAAGGGCGAGGTCCAGACCAACCTCGGCTACCGCATCCAGTTCAACAACGCCATCGGCCCCTACAAGGGCGGCCTGCGCTTCCACCCCTCGGTAAACCTCTCGATCCTCAAGTTCCTCGGTTTCGAGCAGATCTTCAAGAATGCGCTGACGACGCTGCCCATGGGCGGTGCCAAGGGTGGTTCGGACTTCAACCCCAAGGGCAAGTCGGATCGCGAAGTGATGCGCTTCTGCCAGGCCTTCATGACCGAACTCTGGCGCCACATCGGTCCCGAGACCGACGTTCCGGCCGGTGACATCGGCGTCGGCGGCCGCGAAATCGGATACCTCTACGGCATGTACCGCAAGCTCGCCCGCGAGAACACCGGCGTACTGACCGGCAAGGGCATGACCTACGGCGGTTCGCTGATCCGTCCCGAGGCTACGGGCTTCGGCGCCGTCTACTTCCTGCGCCAGATGCTCGAGAAGGCCGGCATGGACATCAAGGGTCAGACCATCGCCATCTCGGGCTTCGGCAACGTCGCCTGGGGCGCCGCCAAGAAGGCTACCGAACTCGGTGCGAAGGTCGTGACGCTGTCGGGTCCCGACGGATATGTCTACGATCCGGACGGCCTCAATGACGAGAAGATCGACTACATGCTCGAACTCCGTGCATCGAACAACGACGTCGTGGAGCCCTACGTCAAGAAGTTCCCGGGCGCCCAGTTCTTCGCCGGCCGCAAGCCGTGGGAGGTCAAGGTCGACATCGCCATGCCGTGCGCCACGCAGAACGAGCTCGACGGCGAGGATGCCAAGAAGCTGCTGGCCAACGGCGTGAAGATCGTGGCCGAGGTTTCGAACATGGGCTGCCGTCCGGAGGCCATCGACGCCTTCATCGCCGCCAAGATCCCCTACGGACCGGGCAAGGCCGTCAACGCCGGCGGTGTGGCCACCTCGGGTCTCGAGATGACGCAGAACGCCCAGAAACTCAACTGGACGGCCGAAGAGGTCGATGCCAAGCTCCACCAGATCATGTCGTCGATCCACCACGCCTGCCTGGAGTACGGCACCGAGGCCGACGGATACATCAACTACATGAAGGGCGCCAACATCGCCGGCTTCATGAAGGTTGCCAAGTCGATGGTCGAGCAGGGCATTCTCTAGGCCGCTCCCCCATCCCCGAAATCAAGGGCTGTCCGCATGCGGGCAGCCCTTTTTCGTGGGATCGACGGCAGGCAGCCCCCCGCCGAAAAAGGGTTCCGTCGGGAAAAACGGGGTGTTCATGATCAAACCCTGTGGGGCGGTTGAATTTATTTGCCGCAAAGGGTGCGGCCCTCTATCTTTGCCTGCAAGTCAAACCAAACGACGCAAGAAATTATGGTACACATGCAGAATTTCACGAGCAGAGTGGCTGCCGCAGCGGTGGCCCTGCTGATGCTGGCTTCGACGGCCTGCAGCAAGGACGATGACAAGCAAACCACCCCCACCGGCGGTCAGGAACAGACGCTGACCCTCGCCTCGATGACGGGCAGCTATACGGGAACGTTCGACTTCACGGCCTCGCCCAGTTCGCTGAACCCCGATCCGCAGCCGCAGACCGGCGTAGCCGTCGCGTTCGAGGTGACCGACAAGGGGGCGATCCACTTCCCGGAGTTCCCGGCCGCCACGCTGGTCAAGGCGCTGCTCGGCGAGGAGAACGCCTCGGCGCTGCTTCCCATGCTGGGGACGATCACCTACGACGTGACGATCGGTACCCCGACGGCCGACGCATCGAAGCTCTCGGCTCCGCTGACGACGCCGCAGCTGCGGATCGATCTGCAGGGGGTGATGGTCGTGCTGATCACGATCGAGGCCCCCGAGCAGCTGGTCTACGCCAGTGACGGAAGCGTTCAGTTCACCCTCAAGACCACGAAGTGCCAGCTGGGCGAGGGCGAATCGGCCGGTGAGCCGTTCGACCTGGTCAACGAACTGAAGTTCTCGGCCAAGAAGCAATAGAATGGATTCCGCGGGGGCATCAACCGCAGCCCCGCGAGGAAAAGGTCCGACCGGCTTCGCCCCGGGTCGATCCGTCCGTGGGAACGAAACGAGTGAAAGAGTGACGGCAACCCGGAGCGGGATTCTGCCGGCCGGACCTTCCCGGTTCTCACGCCACCATCCGGCGTCCAGAACCACCCAGACACGAAAAGGGCTGCCCCCGCACGGGGACAGCCCTTTTTTACAGCACCACTGCGCGCGGTTACAGACGAGCCTTGATGGCCTTCGTAGCCTCCTCGTAGCCCGGCTTCTCGAGCAGCGCGAACATGTTCTTCTTGTAGGCCTCGACACCCGGCTGGTCGAACGGATTGACCCCGAGCAGATAGCCGCTGATGCCGCACGCCTTCTCGAAGAAGTAGAGCAGCGAACCGATCACCTCGGGCGAGATCTCCGGGATCTCCACCCGCAGGTTGGGCACTCCGCCGTCGACGTGAGCCAGCTGTACGCCCAGTTCGGCCATGCGGTTCACCTCCGAGATGCGCTTGCCGGCCAGGTAGTTCAGACCGTCGAGGTTCTCGGCATCGGACTCGATGACCACCTTGGCGGCCGGTTTGGCTACCGAAATGATCGTCTCGAACAGGTGGCGCTCACCCTGCTGGATGTACTGCCCCATCGAGTGCAGGTCGGCCGTCAGCGTCACGCTGGCCGGGAAGATACCCTTGCCCTCCTTGCCTTCGCTCTCGCCGTAGAGCTGCTTCCACCACTCGTTGATATACTGCAGGCGGGGTTCGTACGAACCGAGGATCTCGATCTTCTTGCCGCCGTTGTAGAGCAGGTTGCGCGTCACGGCGTAGATGGCCGAAGGGTTCTCGGCGAAGGGAACCTCCTCCGAGGTGGCCTTCTCCATCTCCTGCGCACCGCGTACCAGGGCGCGGATGTCAACACCGGCCACGGCCAGCGGGAGCAGCCCCACGGGGGTCAATACCGAGAAGCGGCCGCCCACATCGTCGGGAATGACGAAGGTCGGATACCCCTCCTGCGTGGCGAGCGTCTTCAGGGCGCCACGCGCCTTGTCCGTCACGGCCACAATGCGCTCGGCAGCCTCCTGCTTGCCGTAGCGGCGCTCGATCTCGGCCTTGATCAGGCGGAAGGCGATGGCCGGCTCGGTCGTCGTGCCCGACTTCGAGATGACGATCGCAGCGATCGAATGCTCCTTCACGGCGTCGAGCAGCTCGGCCGTGTAGTCCTCCGAAATATTCTGTCCGGCGAAGATCACCGTCGGATTCTTGTGCTCCTTGTGCAGCAGCTCGAAGGGGTTGCTCATCGCCTCGAGCACGGCCTTGGCACCGAGGTACGAACCGCCGATACCGATGCAGATCACCACGTCGGCCCTTTCGCGCAGCTTGGCAGCTTCGGCCTCGATGGTCGCCAGATCCTCCTCCGAAATCGACGACGGCAGGTGTACCCAGCCCAGAAAATCGTTGCCGGCACCCTTGCCCGAATACAGCAGGGCATTGGCTGCCTGTGCTTTCGCCTCCATCTCGGGGGTGATCTTCACACCCGCCTTCGAGATGTCCAGTTTTACATTTTTCATATGCGTATCAATCAAATGAGTTTGGTTGTCAGTTGTTGCATCTCGCGCCGGGGCGAAGTCCCTTCGTAAAGCACCCGGTAGACCATCTCCGCAATGGGCATCTCAACGCGGTGACGCGTATTGATGTGGCGGATGCAGTCGGCGGCGAAGTAGCCCTCGGCCACCATCGTCATCTCGTTCAGGGCGCTCTTCACCGTGCATCCGTGGCCGATGAGCAGTCCCAGCCGGCGGTTGCGGCTGTAGGTCGAGTAGCAGGTGACCAGCAGGTCGCCCAGGTAGGCCGACACGAGCGTATTGCGCCGGTCGGGGTAGCTCTCCTCGAGAAAGCGCGTCATCTCGCCCGCCGCATTGGCGATCAGCACCGCCAGGAAGTTGTCGCCGTAGCCCAGCCCGACGGCCATCCCGACGGCCAGCGCGTAGATGTTCTTCAGGATGGCTGCATATTCGATGCCATAGAGGTCGGTCGAGTAGCTCAGGCGGATGTTTCCCCCGGCGAAACGCGAACCGATCAGACGGGCATTCTCCAGATCGGTGCAGACCACCGTCAGGTAGGAGAGTTTTCCGCGCGAGACCTCCTCGGCGTGCGACGGGCCGGTGAAGAGCCCCAACTGCCGGTAGGAGAGGTCGTAGCGGTCGTGAATATACTCCACAACGGTCTGGTAGTCGCCGGGGACGATCCCCTTGATGGCCGAGACGATGAATTTCTCCTTGAGCGAGACCGTCAGCGGGGCGAGAAAATCCTTCAGGTAGGCCGACGGCGTGGCCAGAATCACGATGTCGGCGCCGTCGACCACCTCGTCCAGGCAGTCGGAAACCAGCAGGGTCGAAGGGTCGAACTCCAGATCGTTCAGGTAACGCGGATTGCGCCCCTCGGAGCGCAGCGAGGCGAGGACCTCCGGGTTACGGACATACCACCCAACACGTTGACCGTTTGCGGTCAGCAATCCCACCAGGGCCGTCGCCCAACTGCCATAGCCAATCACCGCGCAGCGTGCGTCGGTTCCGATTTTATACTCCATGCGGAAATCTGTTTAGCTTACAAAAGTAAACAAAAATCGGGAATATCGCACAACTATTCCACCTCTTCGTCGCCGCGAGGGTCCATTTGCGGGTCGGAAGGCAGCGCACCAGGCGGCGCGGGCAGAGGGCGAAATGCACGGGCAATGAAAAAAATACGCCGCGAAACGTACCATTTTCCAAGGCTTTTTGCTACCTTTGTCCGGATATGTCGACTTTCGAGGGATCGAAAAGCCGAAATTTCACGTATCCGGCTGATAATATTGACAATAACGATTTTTACAAAATAGAGTTGGGTGTAGCTTTATGGGAATCTTTTCTTTGACACAGGAGTTGGCCATCGACCTCGGCACGGCCAACACGCTGATAATCTACAACGGAAAGGTCGTCGTCGACGAACCGTCGATCGTCGCCCTGGACGTCCACACCGGGAAACTCGTCGCCATCGGCCACCAGGCCCATCAGATGCACGAGCGTACCAATCCGAATATCAAGACCATCCGTCCGCTCAAGGACGGCGTGATCGCCGACTTCAACGCCACGGAACTCATGCTGCGCGGCATGATCAAGAAGGTCAAGACCTCGGGCAGCCTCTTCGCCCCGTCGCTGCGCATGGTCATCTGCATCCCCTCGGGATCGACCAACGTCGAGATCCGCGCCGTGCGCGACTCGGCCGAACACGCCGGCGGCCGCGAGGTCTACATGATCTATGAACCGATGGCCGCCGCCCTCGGTGCCGGCCTCGACGTCGAAGCCCCCGAAGGAAACATGGTTATCGATATCGGCGGCGGTACGTCGGAGATCGCCTGCATCTCGCTGGGCGGCATCGTCTGCTCGGAGTCGATCAACGTCGCCGGCGACGTCTTCACCAACGACATCCAGAGCTACGTCCGCCAGCAGCACAACATCCGCATCGGCGAACGTACGGCCGAGGCCATCAAGTGCGCCATCGGCGCCGCGGTGCCCGACCTCGAACAGGAGCCCGAAGACTACGTCGTCACCGGCCCCAACATGCTCTCGGCCCTGCCCCAGACCGTCTCGCTCTCGTACAGCGAAATCGCCTACGCCATGGAGAAATCGCTCTCGAAGATCGACGCCGCACTGATGAAGGTCCTCGAGTCGATGCCCCCCGAGCTCTATGCCGACATCGTCAAGAACGGCATCTATCTGGCCGGCGGCGGCGCCCTGATCAAGGGTCTCGACCGACGCCTGAACGAAAAGACCGGCATTCCGTTCCACATCGCCGAAGACCCGCTGCGCGCCATCGCCCGCGGTACGGGCATCGCCCTGAAGAACATCAACCGCTTCTCGTTCCTGATGCGATAGCTTCGGGGAGGGGCGGATGCGCCTGTCATAAAAGTACTTGCGGATTGCGGGCCTCGGTCCGCAATCTTGAATTTAAGGATCCATCCATTTTTAATCGGGAATCACCTTGCGAAAGCTGATCGAGTTCATACGGAGCATCTACGTCGTGGTGCTGTTCGTGGTGCTGGAGGCCGCCGCCATCGGCTACTACGCCCACTCCTCGAGCTATACCCAGGCCCGCCTGCTCGCCCGCTCAAACCAGGTCATCGGCGGGGTCCACGGTTTCTTCGCCGGCATCCGCCGCTACCTCTTCCTGGGACGCGAAAACCGCGCCCTGGCCCAGCGCGTCGCCTCCCTCGAGGAGCAGCTCGCCCAGTATCAGGAGGCCGAAACCGCCGCCCGCCTCGACTCCTACATGCAGGACATCGGCGAATCGAAATACCGCTTCGCCACGGCCGCCGTCGTCGGCAACACGCTCAACCGCATGCAGAACCTCATCACGCTCAACCGCGGAAGAAAGGACGGCATCGAGGAGGAGATGGCCGTACTGGCCCCCGACGGCTCGATGGTGGGCTATGTCGTCGCCTGCACGGAGCGCTACGCCGTGGCCATGTCGGTGCTCAACACCTCGTTCCGCACCAGCGGCAAGATCGTCGATACGGACTACTCCGGCTCGATCTACTGGGACGGAAAGGACCCCAATACGGTCATTCTGGGCGAGTTGTCGAAGTATGCCGAGCCGCAGCCCGGGCAGGAGGTCGTCACGGCCGGTCTGTCGCAGTACTTCCCGGCCGACGTGCTGATCGGCTGGGTCGAAAGCGCCGAGCTGAACGAAACCAAGACCTCCTATACCGTGCGCGTACGGCTCGCCGCCGAGATGTCGCGTCTGAACGAGGTGATCCTCGTGGCGGACCGCGACCGCTACGAAATCCGCGAACTCCAGCAAAGCGATCAGGTCGAACAACATACCCGTGTGAACTGACATGTATCGAACCATTCCATATATCGGACTCTTCGCCGCAGCCGTGCTGCTGCAGGTCTTCCTGTTCGACAACCTCTCGATCAGCGTCTACCTCAACCCGCTCGTCTACATCATCTTCATCATCCTGCTGCCGTTCGACGCCCAACCCGTCACGCTGCTGGGTGCGGGGGTGCTGCTGGGGCTGACGATGGACCTCGCCATGGGCACCGCCGGCATCAACACCGCCGCCACGCTGCCCGTAGCCATGCTGCGCCCGACGCTCTGCGGCGTGCTCTGCGGCCGGGAGAATGTCCGTGAAGGGGGTATCCCCTCGCCCGGACGCCTCGGCAGCCGCAAGTTCTTCGGCTACCTGCTCACGCTGACGCTCATCCACCATACGATCTTCTTCCTGCTCGAGGCCCTCTCGTGGAGACTGCTGGGCCACACCGTCCTGCGGATCGTCATCAGTTCGGCCGTCACGGTGGCCTTCGGGTGGATCATCACCCGGATCTTCACCGCCAAACTCCCCGCACGCGTATGAGTGATTCGGAAAGCTTCCTGCGCATGAGGACCCTGCAGGTCATCGTCATCGCCATCTTCGCGGTGATCGGGATCCGTCTGGCCTACATCCAGCTCTTCGACAAACGCTATGCGGAGCTGGCCGAGGCCAACGTGCTGCGCCACGTGGTGCAGTACCCGCCGCGCGGCGAGGTCTTCGACCGCAACGGCGAATATCTGGTCCAGAGCCGCGAATGCTACGACCTGATGGTCATCTACCGCGAAATCGACAAGCGCGGTTTCGACACCGCCCGGCTGTGCGAGGTGGCCGGCATCTCGCGCACGAAACTCGAACGCGAACTGGCCAACGCCCGGGTCCGCCCGCGGGCCCCGCGCGTGGTGACGAGCTACATCCCCAAGGAGGACAAGCTGCGTTTCGACGAGGGCAACTTCCGGGGATTCTACACCGTCTACCGCACCGTCCGGCAGTATCCGCGCAAGATCGGCGGCAACCTGCTGGGGTATGTCAGCGAGGTGAACGACACCTATCTGAAACGCCATCCCGAATACAAGGTGGGCGACTACGTCGGCATGAGCGGCGTGGAGTCGGCCTACGAACCCGAACTGCGCGGCAAGAAGGGGGTCAAGATCCAGGAGATCGACACCCACGGCGCCATCAAGGGTTCGTACATGAACGGCCGCTACGACTCGGTGCCCGAACCGGGCAAGTACCTCATCAGCACGATCGACGCGCGGCTGCAGCTGCTCGGCGAGGAGCTGATGCGCGGCAAGGTGGGGGCGGCGGTGGCCATCGAACCCTCGACGGGCGAGATCCTGATGATGGTCTCCTCGCCGTCGTACGACCCCGATGAACTGGTCGGCCGCGACCGCGGCAACAACTACATGAAGATGCTCTACAACAAGCGCAAGCCGTTGTTCAACCGGGCCGTGAAGTCGCGCTACCCGCCGGGATCGACCTTCAAGCTGGTGCAGGGGCTGATCGGCCTGCAGGAGGGGGTGCTGCGCCCGTCGGACCTCCACGTCTGCCACAACGGCTACCAGGCCGGCCGGCTGCGCATGGCCTGCCACTCGCACGCCTCGCCGCTCGATCTGCGCTTCGCCGTGGCCACGTCGTGCAACGCCTACTTCTGCTACGTCTTCCGCGATATCCTCGACAACCCGAAGTACGGCGACGTGAAGGAGGGTTTCGACGTCTGGAAGGAGTATGTCGAGAGTTTCGGATTCGGCCGCAAGCTCGGTTCGGACTTCCTCGACGAAAGCAACGGCTATGTCCCCGACCGCGCCTACTACGACCGCCAATACCGCGGTTCGTGGAACTCGCTGACGGTGCTCTCGCTCTCGATCGGGCAGGATGCCCTGGGCTGCACGCCGCTGCAGCTGGCCAACCTGGCCTGCATCATCGCCAACCGCGGCTACTACTACATCCCGCACATCGTCAAGAAGATCGAGGGTCAGGATTCGCTCGACCGCCGCTTCTACGAACGCCACTACACGAAGGTCGACCCGAAGTACTTCGAGCCGATCGTCGACGGCATGTGGCGGGGCGTGAACGTCGGCGGCACCTCGACGATGGCGCGTCTCGAAGGTCTGGACGTCTGCGGCAAGACCGGAACGGCCGAAAACCCCCGCGGCCGCGACCACTCGACCTTCCTGAGCTTCGCCCCGAAGGACAACCCGAAGATCGCCATCTCGGTCTATGTCGAAAACGGCGGCTTCGGCGCCACGTCGGCCCTGCCGATCGCCAGCCTGCTCGAAGAGTACTACCTGACGGACACGATCCGCAGACCCTATCTGCTGGATTACGTCAAGAACATGCAAATCTATTACCCCGTCTATGACAAGTAACCGGCACAACGGCATTTTCGACGGCGTCGACCGCGGAACCGTCCTCCTGTACGTGTTGATCGTACTGGCCGGTTTCGTCTCGATCATCTCGGCCTCGTACGACGACTCGACCGCCCAGGTCTTCTCCTTCTCGCACTTCTACATGAAGCAGCTCATCTGGATCGGCATGGCGTGGAGCGCGGCGCTGGTCGTGCTGCTGCTCGACGATCGGTTCTACCACATGTATGCCTATCCGGCCTACTTCGCCGGTCTGGCACTGCTCGTGGCGGCGCTGCTCTTCGGCCGCGAGGTCAACGGCGCCAAGGCCTGGTTCGAATTCGGTTCGGTGCGCGTGCAGCCCGTCGAATTCGCCAAGATCGCCACGGCCCTGGCCCTGGCCCGCGTGATGAGCAACTACTCCTTCTCGATCAACCGCCCGGGCGACCTCTTCAAGGTCGGGCTGGTGATCTGCATCCCGCTGCTGATCATCATCCTGCAGAACGACACCGGATCGGGCATCGTCCTCGGATCGTTCCTCTTCGTCCTCTACCGCGAGGGGCTCAACAAGTGGCTGTGCATCCCGGTACTGCTGATCGGAGCGCTGTTCATCGTCTCGTTCCTCCTCTCGCCGATGATGCTGCTGCTGTGCCTGATCCTGGTCTGCACGCTCTCCGAGGCGATGATGAACGGACACTGGCGGTCGAGGATCATCTTCCTGGCGGCGGTCATGCTGGGCAGCATCCTGCTCTGCCTGATCATGGCGCTGATCAGCCCCGGAACGCTCGACCTCTACCACAGTCTGCTGGTGATGACCCTCGCCGCGGTGCTCTTCGCCGCGGGGTACGCCTACCGGTCGAACCTGACGAACATCTTCATCACGCTGGGGCTCTTCGTCGGGTCGATGATCTTCCTGCCGACGACCGACTACATCTTCAACTCGATCCTCAAACAGCACCAGCGCGACCGTATCCTGAGTTTCCTGGGCATCATCAGCGACCCGCTGGGCACGGACTACAACGTCAACCAGGCCAAGATCGCCATCGGCTCGGGAGGCTTCGCCGGCAAGGGATTCCTCCAGGGAACACAGATCAAGTACGGCTTCGTCCCCGAAAAGCACACCGACTTCATCTTCTGCACGGTGGGCGAAGAGTGGGGCTTCCTGGGGACGATGTTCGTGCTGACGCTGCTCTGCCTGCTGATCCTGCGGCTGATGCGCATGGGCGAGCGGCAGGAGGAGCCCTTCGGCCGCATCTACTGCTACTGCGTGGCCTCGATCCTGCTGTTCCACGTGCTGGTGAACGTCGGCATGACGATCGGACTGATGCCGGTGATGGGCATTCCGCTGCCGTTCATGAGCTACGGCGGCTCGTCGCTGATCGCCTTCACGATCCTGCTCTTCATCGCCATCCGGCTCGACGCCTCGACCCGGCAATTCTCGCTGAACAAATTCTCCTGATCCCATGATAGACTACAACCCCAAGGGCCTGACCTCGCGCGAGGTCGACGAAAGCCGCTTCAAACACGGCAACAACATCATCACCCCGCCGAAGGACGATTCGGCGTGGCGGCTGCTGCTCGACAAGTTCCGCGATCCGATCATCCGGATCCTGCTGCTGGCCGCCGTACTCTCACTGGCCATCGGATTCGTCCATCGGGACTTCACCGAGTCGATCGGCATCATCTGCGCCATCATCCTGGCCACGTGCGTCGGATTCTGGTTCGAATGGGACGCCCAGCGGCGTTTCCGGCGGCTGAACCAGGTCAACGACGACATCCCGGTGAAGGTGATGCGCGAAGGGTCGATCCGCGAAATCCCGCGTCGCGATGTGGTCGTGGGCGACGTAGTCTACATCGAGGGGGGCGAGACCGTCCCGGCCGACGGCGAACTGGTCGAGGCCGTCTCGCTGAAGATCAACGAGTCGACCCTCACGGGCGAACCCGAGGTGGACAAGACGGTCGACGAGGCGCACTTCGACCCCGAGGCGACCTATCCGTCGAACGTCGCCATGCGCGGCACGACGGTTGCCGACGGCTACGGCGTGATGGTGGTCACGGCCGTGGGCGACCAGTCGGAGGCCGGCCGCGTCACCGAACAGTCGACCGTCCAGAGCGACGAACAGACCCCGCTGGACCGCCAGCTGACCCGCCTCTCGCACCTGATCGGGCGCGTGGGCATCGCCCTTTCGGTGCTGATCTTCTGCGTCATGCTGCTCAAGGCGATCTTCGCCGGCGGACTGCTCGAACAGGACTGGCTGACGATCTCGCAGCACGTGCTGAAGATCTTCATGATCTCGGTGGCCATCATCGTGATGGCCGTCCCCGAGGGGCTTCCGATGTCGATCACCCTCTCGCTGGCGATGTCGATGCGGCGGATGCTCAAGACGAACAACCTCGTGCGCAAGATGCACGCCTGCGAAACGATGGGCGCCGTGACGGTGATCTGCACCGACAAGACCGGCACGCTGACCCAGAACCGCATGCATGTCCAGGAGCTGGTGCGTTACGATGCGCTCCCGGAGCGTGACTTCGCCGAGGTGGTGGCCCTCAACTCGACCGCCTTCCTCGACGCCGAAGGCAGGATCATCGGCAACCCCACCGAAGGGGCGCTGCTCGAGTGGATGCGCCGCGGCGGTTACGACTACGAGGCGCTGCGCGCCGGGGCGAAGATCGTCAACCGGCTCACCTTCTCGACCGAACGCAAATACATGGCCACGATCATCGAGAGCGGCCTCACGGGACGCCGGCTGCTCTGCGTGAAGGGGGCCCCGGAGATCGTGCGCGGGATGTGCGCCGCGGACGGCCGCGACCAGGAGGTCACCGCCCAGCTCACCGCCTTCCAGAACCACGCCATGCGGACGCTGGCCGTGGCGTGGGCCGAGACCGATGCCGACGACTGCACGGCGGCGGTTCGGGCCGGCGGGCTGCACTTTGCGGCCGTAGCGGCCATCTCGGACCCCGTGCGCGAGGATGTTCCGGCCGCAGTGGCACAGTGTCTCAATGCGGGCATCGCCGTGAAGATCGTCACGGGCGACACCCCCGCCACGGCCCGCGAGATCGCCCGTCAGATCGGCCTCTGGGACGATGCCGTCGACGGCGAACGCAACCACATCACCGGTGCGGAGTTCGCCGCCATGAGCGACGAGGAGCTCCTCGACCGGGTGCAGGCGCTGAAGATCATGTCGCGTGCCCGGCCGCTCGACAAGCAGCGGCTGGTCAAGCTGCTGCAGCAGCGCGGCGAGGTGGTGGCCGTGACGGGCGACGGCACGAACGACGCCCCGGCACTGAATTTCGCCAACGTCGGACTGTCGATGGGCTCGGGAACCTCCGTGGCCAAGGACGCCTCGGACATCACGCTGCTCGACGACTCGTTCGCCTCGATCGCCACGGCCGTCATGTGGGGCCGCTCGCTCTACCGCAACATCCAGCGGTTCGTCCTCTTCCAGCTGACGATCAACTTCGTCGCCATCCTCATCTGCTTCATCGGCGCCCTGTTCGGCACCGAAATGCCGCTGACCGTGGTGCAGATCCTCTGGGTCAACATCATCATGGACACCTTCGCCGCCATGGCCATGGCCTCGCTGCCGCCCAGCCCCGAGGTCATGAAGGACAAACCCCGCGCCCGCGACGAATTCATCATCTCGAAGGCGATGGCCCGCACGATCCTCACCTGCGGAGCGGTCATGGCCGTCGTCCTGCTGGGGATGCTCTTCGGATGGACGGCCCGCGACGGCGGACTTTCGGTCCGGCAGCTGACCGTCTTCTTCTCGACGTTCGTCTTCCTGCAGTTCTGGAACATGTTCAACGCCAAGGGCTTCGAAACCCGCCACTCGGTCTTCACCCACCTGAAGGGCTGCCGCGAATTCTTCCTCATTCTGGCGGCCATCGCCGTAGGCCAGCTCCTGATCGTGGAGTTCGGCGGCGAGGTCTTCCGCACCGTTCCCCTCACGTGGCGCGAATGGATCGAGATCATCGCCCTGACCTCGCTGCTGGCCATCGGCGGCGAGGCGGTCCGCGCCCTGCGGCGGAAAAACCGAAAATAGAGACTCAACACACCGGAAAACCTCACGGCATGACCAAACGGCTGATCCTTCTTCTGCTGCTCCTCGCAACGGGGCTCCCCTCGCTGGCCCAACCCGCCGACAGCATCGACTGGAGCGCCGGCGGCAACTTCCGCCAGCGCATCGACCGCAACACCTCGACCCGCGCCTACCGGATGCTCTATGTCGGAACGCCGCTGATCGTCGGCGGCGTGATCATGCAGTCGTTCGACCGGGATTTCCGCCGGCTCCGGAACGGCTACGTCCCCTCGTTCCACCAGACCTACGACGACTGGCTGCAGTACGCCCCGGCCGGAGCGATGCTCGCCCTGAAGGCCTGCGGCGTGCGGGGGCGCAGCTCCTGGGGACGCATGCTGGTCTCCGACGCCTTCTCGGTCGGACTGATGGCCATTGCCGTCAATTCGCTCAAGTATTCGTGCCGCGTGATGCGCCCCGACGGTTCGTCGCGCAACTCCTTCCCCTCGGGCCACACCGCCACGGCCTTCATGGCCGCCACGATGCTCCACAAGGAGTACGGCCACCGCAGCCCCTGGTACAGCATCGGCGGATACGCCGTGGCAACCGTCACGGGCGTTACGCGCCAGCTCAACAACCGCCACTGGATGAGCGACGTGATGGTCGGGGCCGGAATCGGCATTCTGGCCACCGAATTCGGCTACTTCCTGGCCGACCTGATCTTCAAGCAGCGCGGTCTGAACATCTACGAGACCTTCTCGGTCTACGACCGTTACCGTCACCCGTCGTTTCTCGGCTTCGGCATCGGCATCACGACCATACCGGGCACTTATACCCCCTATGAAGGGATGCGCATGCACTTCCACTCGGGGCCGACGGTCGGCGTACAGGGGGCCTGGTTCGCCTCGCCCTACGTAGGCGTCGGAGGCCGGCTCTCCTGCACGAACCTGCGCATGGAGGTGAACAACGTCGCCGAAGAGGACAATCTCGAAAGTGCGTCGATCTACGTCGGCCCCTACTTCTCCTATCCGATCTCGATCCGCTGGCAGATCGGCGGCAAGCTGCTGACCGGCTACGAATTCTACAAGGGGGTCGAAACCCATCTGCACGACCTCCCCTCCCGGAACGGAATTGCCTTCGGCACGGGCGTCTCGATGAACTACCTGGCCATGCAGAACCTCGGGGTGAGGTTCATGGCGGACTACGACCTGGCACCCTCGATCTCGCGGTCGTCCAACCAGCCGCTGCACAAACTCTCCTTCGGCATCCAGGTCTGCGCCGCCTTCTAGACAAACCCGACGACACAAAACGAGCGGGCCGCACATCGAATGGTGTGCGGCCCGCTCTTGCTTCTCGGCCTCCCGGCAGAACTACTCCTCGTCGGGCTCCTTCATCGTGTGGTAGACGTTGACCACATCGTCGTCCTCCTCGAGGCGCTCGACGAGCTTCTCGACCGACTCGCGGCCCTCGGCATCGAGCTCCTTCGTATCGGTCGGGATGCGCACCGACTCACCGGATACGATCTCGAATCCCTTGTCATCGAGCCACTTCTGGATGGCACCGAACGACTCGTAGGGGGCATATACCGTGATGCCGTCCTCCTCGGGGTAGAACTCGTCGACACCCAGGTCGATCATCTCCAGTTCGAGCTCCTCGGGATCGGCATTGCCGGGCTTGAACTTGAATACGCACTTGTGGTCGAAGAGGAAGCCCACCGAACCGCTGTTGCCGAGCGTACCGCCGCACTTGTTGAAGTGCATGCGGATGTTGGCCACCGTACGGTTGGTGTTGTCCGTTGCGGTCTCGACCAGGAAGGCGATTCCGTGAGGGCCGTATCCCTCGTAGATCACCTCCTTGTAATCGGCCGCATCCTTCTCCGTGGCACGTTTGATCGCCCGCTCGATATTCTCCTTGGGCATGTTCTCGGCCTTGGCGTTCTGGATCAGAATGCGAAGACGCGTATTGCCCGAAGGATCGGCGCCGGCAGCCTTCACGGCGATTTCGATCTCCTTACCCAGTTTGGTGAAGGTGCGGGCCATGTGACCCCAACGCTTCAATTTACGCGCTTTGCGGTATTCAAAAGCTCTTCCCATAAAATTGATCTATTTTTTTCGGATTTTTCTTTCAGACTGCAAAGGTATAAAATTCAGAAATAAAAAGGAAGTACCGATCGAAATATTCCGCAGGTTTCTCCCTCCGAAAGCGGGGATTCTGCCGGGAAATGCCTATTTTTGCAGCGGAAAATCCCCGCCTTCCGGGCGCCGGGAGCATCAGAGGGGGGGGGCGACGGGATGTGTGAACCCCCGCCCGGGCACCGGACCGAAGGAGGGCACAAAACGCAAAAAACAAGATATCATGGAGATTAAAAGTCGTTTCGACCATTTCAACGTCAATGTCACCGATCTGGAACGCAGTCTGAAGTTCTACGACCAGGCGCTGGGCCTCAAGGAGATCAGCCGTCAGAAGGCGGCCGACGGCTCCTACGAACTCGTCTTCGTGGGCGACGGCGAATCGTCGTTCAAGCTCGAGCTGACGTGGCTGCGCGACCACGCCGCAACCCCCTACGAACTCGGCGAAAACGAAAGCCACCTCTGCCTGCGCGTGGCCGGCGATTACGACGCCGTGCGCGAGTACCACCGGGCGATGGGCTGCGTCTGCTTCGAGAACCACGAGATGGGTCTCTACTTCATCAACGATCCCGACGACTACTGGATCGAGATCCTTCCGCTCGAGAAAAAATAGAACCGCCATGCAACAGACCAATCAAGAAAAGAAGAACGCCCCGCTGCAGGAGGAGGTCGACCGCGCCGTGCAGGTGCTGCGCGAGGGCGGCATCATCCTCTACCCCACCGACACAGTCTGGGGCATCGGCTGCGACGCCACCAACGCCGAGGCCGTCGACCGCATCTACCGCCTCAAGCGCAGCGAAAATAAGAAGTCGATGCTCGTGCTGTGCGCCTCGGCCGACATGGTGGTGCGCTACGTCAACCGGGCTCCCGCCATCGCCTTCGAGGTGATGGAGATGGCCACCACGCCGCTGACGGCCATCCTGCCCGGTGCGGCCGGCGTGGCCCCGAACCTCATCCCCGACGAGGGGACACTCGGTGTCCGGATCCCCGACCACGAGTTCTGCCGGCGGATGCTCCGCGCCCTGGGACGCCCCGTGGTCTCGACCTCGGCCAACATCTCGGGCTGTCCGACGGCCGTCGGGCTGCAGGACGTGGCACGCGAGATCGTCGACGGCGTGGATTTCGTCGTCAACCCCCGTTTCGAAGGCAAACCGACCCGCAAGGCCTCCTCGATCATCGCATTCGGCGAGGGCGGCGAGGTGAAGATCATCCGCGAGTAAGATGGCACGCACGCTTGTAACCCCCATCCAGAAACGCTTCTCGGATATCGACCCCTTCCAGCACGTCAACAACGTCTCGCAGCAGATGTATTTCGACGTCGGGAAGATGGACTACTACGACAAGGTCCTCGGGGCCGATGCCCTGTTGGGCGACCTGCGGATCGTCACCGTCTCGACCTCAACCTCCTACATGGGTCAGGTGCACATGACCGATCCGGTGCGCATCACCACCACCTGCGAGCGGATCGGCACGAAGAGCCTCACGCTGCTGCAGCAGATGCTCGTCGGCGACGAGGTGCGCAGCGAGAGCCGTTCGGTGATGGTTGTCTTCGACTTTCCGAATCAGAGCAGCCGGCCCGTCCCCGACACGTGGCGCGAACGGCTGCTGGCCGAATAGAGCGGCAGCCGGCCGTCGCTGCGCAGCGGCGGGAAATCCCCGCTGCGGGGAAGTTGCATGCCCGGGCGGCGAGCGTGCCGACGCCGGGGATGATGCAGGCCGTAGCTGTACCCGACGGCCACCAGAACACCCCCCGCCAGGAGCAGCCCCGCAGCGGTCAGATTCACCGCATTGAAGTGGGCCTGCCCGCGCGTGACGGCCAGCAACCCGGCCGCAACGGGCTGAATATAGCGGTAGAGGGCCGTATGGATCGACGTGAGCTTCTCCGTCCCGCGGTAGAGCAGATACATCGGCAGCACGTTGCCCGGGATCAGGACGTAGGCCAGTTCGGCCTGCGCCGACAGCGGGAGTTGCAGCAGCCGGTCCGGGGAGAGCTCCCGCCCGAAGAGGGGCGCCGTTACGGCCAGCCCGACGACGTAATACCACCCCATGACAACCGTTGTTCCGTGGCGTTCGAGCTGCGGTTTGATCAGCACCGTATTGGCGGCGATGGCCGCAACGGCCAGCAGCACGAAGAGATTCCCTTCGGCCTGGCTGCCGCGCGTGAGTTCGAACCCCTGATTGAAGAGCAGGATGGCGGCCCCGACGAACGAGAGGAGGATTCCGAGAATCCGCCCCGGCAGATAACGGTGCGGATGCAAGAGGTGGTCGAGCAGCAGCGTCAGGGCCGGACCGAGGGTGGCGATGACCGAGGCGTCGATCGGCGTAGTGGCCGAAGCCCCCTTGAGCAGCAGATACATCCACCCGTAGATGACCAGCAGCGAGACGAGCAGAATCCGCCCCGCATCGCGCCATCCGAGGTGCCACGCACCGCGTGAAAAGAGGGCAAAGGGGACGTAAAAGAGGGCGGCCGAGAGGATCTGCAGCAGGAAGATCTGCCGGAAATCGAGGTAACGGGCCGTCAACGAGACATAAAACGAGAAGTTCGCCCCGAAAAGCAGGTTGGCGAAGATCAGATCGAAATGGTAATGCGTCTTTCCCACGCAGGGCTTCCCGGCAATTTTCGCACCGAACCCGGTTGGAACCTGACCGGGAATTGCTATATTTGGTCCCGAACCCGAACCCAAACCGGAACGACCATGCGCCGTATCATCTTTCTGCTGGTTCTGACGGGGCTCACGCTCCCGTCTTTCTCCGTGCCCCGGGGCACGGAAGCCGATCCCGAACCCGGCTATACCATCGATTCCCGCTATCGGCCGACCGATGCCCCCGCAACGCCCGACGCCGTCCGCAAACGGTTCGATCCGTGGCAGAGCCGCCACGAAATCACCGCATCGGTCGGACTCTACACCCCATTTCAAGGGGAGAGCGGAGGCGCTGAGGAGTGCTTCCGGATCGACTACTCGTCGTTTGGATACAATCAATTGGGATTCCGCGCCGGGGTTCTCTATACGCCCCAACTGCGCGGTCTTGAACATGCATTCGGCCTTCCGATCCACATTGTCTGGCGCTCGTCGCTGCGCGGCCGCGAACGATGGGCCGAACGATGGCCCGATGCCGCCGTGTCAACCATCGAGAATCGGGGGAATCCACTGCCGGGGCTGCTGTTCATCCTCCTGCCGCAGCGCATCGAATTCGGTGGAGGCGTGACGCCGGGCTGGATCTTCGGTCGCCGGACAATCCACTACTCGTGGCGTCCGGGGCAGAACAACGACGAATGGCTGGAGACGGGGATCCTTCGCCACCACCCCTTCACCCTCACGCTCGATGCGGAGATGAAACTCACCTACCGCATCTGGCGTTTCACACTCTCGCTCACCCCCGGGGTTCACTACAGCCTGACCGACAATTTCCGCACCTGGAGCTCCGCGTCCGACCGACAGACCGATCCGGGCCGCTGGTATTTCAGTTTCACGGGCGGTCTGGGTTTCCTGTTCTGACCCGGGGCCAATCCCGACTGCGGATTTATCAGGAGTTCCCCATCCGGCTGCCGATTGCGGCACCATTCGGACCGCTTCCCTGTTCAGCCGCAAAAGATCGCGCAGTCCCGGCCAATTCCCGGTCAAACGCAACTCATTGTGCCGCCCTAAGCAGCTCCCGCTCGGCCGCGAAAGATCGCGCAGTCCCGGCCGGCCACAGCTCACTGCCCGGCCTTGACCAGTCCGCGTTCGGCCGCCAGGCGCTCCATCAGTCCGTAGGCCGCCTCGTATTCGTTCGGGATCTCGCCGTCGAGAATCGCATTCTTGATCACCTCCTTGATCTCGCCAATCACCCGGCAGGGGCCGATGCCGTAGGTCTGCATGATGATCTCGCCCGTGATCGGCGGCTGGAAGTTGCGGATCCGGTCGCGCTCCTCGAGATCCTTCATCTTGCGGCGCACCAGTTCGAAATTGGCCAGATAGCGCTTCACCTTGGCGTCGATGCCCGAGGTGATGTCGGCCTCGCAGAGCGTCATCAGCGACTCGACGTCGTCGCCCGCCTCGAAGAGAAGCCGCCGCACGGCCGAATCGGTCACCAGATCCTCCGAGAGGATGATCGGACGCAGGTGGAGGAAGACGAGCTTCTGCACGAACTTCATGTGCTCGTTGAGCGGCAGCTTCAGCCGCCGGAAGATCTCCGGCACCATCTTCGAGCCGACCACCTCGTGGCCGTGGAAGGTCCACCCCACGCGCGGATCGTAGGCCTTGGTCAGCGGTTTGCCGATGTCGTGGAGGATCGCCGCCCAGCGCAGCCACAGGTCGTCCGAACGCCGCGCCACGTTGTCCAGCACCTTCAGCGTATGGTAGAAGTTGTCCTTGTGGGCATGTTTGCCGCGGCGCTCGACCCCCTTGAGGTTCTGCATCTCGGGGAAGATCAGCTTCAGCAGCCCCGTCATCTCGAGCAGTTCGAAGCCCATCGACGGCACGGGCGAGGCAACGATCTTGTTCAACTCGACGATGATCCGTTCGCGCGAGACGATGCGGATCCGTTCGGCGTTGCGCGCAATGGCGTCGAAGGTCTCCTCCTCGATCGTGAAGCCCAGCTGCGTGGCGAATCGCACGGCCCGCATCATCCGCAGCGGATCGTCCGAGAAGGTGATATCCGGATCGCACGGCGTGCGGATGATGCAGTCCTCCAGGTCGGACATGCCGTCGAACGGATCGACCAGCTCGCCGAACGTCGCCGCATTGAGCGACCAGGCCATGGCGTTGATCGTGAAGTCGCGCCGCCGCTGATCGTCCTCGAGCGTGCCGGGCGAGACCTCCGGTTTGCGCGAGTCGCGCGTATAGGACTCCTTGCGGGCCCCGACGAATTCGACCTCGATGCCGTGGGCGCGGACCATGGCCGTGCCGAAGGTCTTGAAGACCGAGACTTTCGTATGCAGCTCGCGGCCCAGCGCCTCGGCCAGCGCGATGCCGCTGCCGACGACCACCACGTCGATGTCCGTCGAGGGGCGTCGCAGATAGTAGTCCCGCACGTAGCCCCCGACGACGAAGGCCCGTACCCCCTGCTCGTCGGCAAGGCGCGAGATTTGTCGGAATATCGGATTCGAAAGCGGCACGCGGTTACTTTACATGGATTTTGATCGCATCCCGCCACACCAGGTATCCCTGGCCCGTCAGGTGCAGACCGTCGTTCGTATAACGTTTGTCGAGTTTACCGTCGTGGTCGGCCAGCGCCCCCCAGACGTTGAGATAGGTGACCCCCTTCTCGTCGCACAGCGCCTCGAGCATCTTGTTCGTCGGGACGATCAGCCGGGCATGCTCATAGTGGCCGCGGTACTTCGTGAAGTCCTCGCCGTTGACGGGCAGGATGCTCTGCACGTAGATCTTCGTCCATTTCGATTCGCTCTGGAAGCGGTCGATCAGCCGGGCGACGTTGCGCACGATCTCCTCGGGCGAGATTCCGGCGGCCAGGTCGTTCGTGCCGATCATCAGGAAGAGCTTCTTCGGGTGGGCCACCAGGATCGAGTCGAGCCGGTCGAGTAGCCAGCCGGAACGGTCGCCGCTGATGCCGCGGTTCTTGACGTGGCGGTTCTGGAACAATTCGGCCCATTCGCAGCCGTCGGTAATCGAATTGCCCAGAAAGACGATGTCGCTCGAATGGAGCGGCAGCACGTCGAAGAGGCTCCGCCGCTGGTAGTTGTATTCGCTTTGGGCCAGGGCCGTCCCCGCGACGAGCAGGGCGGTGAAGAGGAGGATCAGGCGTCGCATCACCGTACGTTTTTAAGTTCGCGCAGATAGAGCTCCACCGTATTTTCCAGCCCGTAATAGAGGGCATCGCTGATCAGAGCGTGGCCGATCGAGACCTCGTCGGTCCAGGGAATGCGCTCGACGTAGTAGCGCAGATTCTCGAGCGAGAGGTCGTGTCCGGCGTTGAGTCCGAGCCCCTGCCGGCGGGCCTCCTCGGCGGCCGCCACATAGGGGGCCACGGCCCGGTCGGCCCCGTGGGGATATTCGCGGGCAAAGGCCTCGGTATAGAGTTCGACACGGTCGGCACCGCACGCCGCGGCACCGGCCACCATCGCCGGATCGGGGTCGACGAAGATCGAGACGCGGATGCCTCGTTCATGGAAACGGGCCGTCACCGCGGTCAGGAACTCACGGTTGGCCAGCGTGTTCCATCCGGCATTCGACGTGAGGGCGTCGGGAGCGTCGGGGACCAGCGTCACCTGGGCCGGCGCCACCTCCATCACCAGATCGACAAACGACGGAATGGGATTGCCTTCGATATTGAGTTCGGTGGTCAGTTCGCGCTTCAGGCCGCGCACGTCGTCGTAGCGGATATGCCGCCCGTCGGGACGCGGATGGACCGTGATACCGTCGGCTCCGAAGCGCTCGATGTTGCGCGCCGCCAGCAGCACGTCGGGAAGATTGCCGCCCCGCGAATTGCGGATCAGGGCAATCTTGTTGATGTTCACACTCAACTTTGTCATAATTTTCAATATATTTGCAACATATAGCGCCAGCCAGGTGCGGGCCAACCCGAAAACTTCGGTTTGATTTGCCGCAGCGCCCGCCTTTTCGTATATTTGCGTCACCATGCCGTGCAGGTACGGGAACCGACCCCCGAGAGGGTGGATCCGGAGGCCTTTCCGGCGTGGTAAAGTTACTTATTTTTTCGAAACTCCGCCGATGAAAATCATACTTTTTTCCCGGCCTCTGGTCGCCCAGACCCCCGACGAGATCCGCCGTCTGTTCGAGGCCGTACGCCACTACGGCTCCGACTACGCGGTCAACGAGGAGTTTGCGCCGCTCGTCGAGGAGGCCGTCGGCCAACCGCTCCCGCCCGAAAAGATCTATCGCCAGCACGTCGGACAGCAGCCCCCGCAGACCGTCATGGTCTGCTACGGCGGCGACGGCACCCTGCTCGAAGGGGTGCACCGTCTGTGCGGCGCCCCGATCCCGGTCATGGGGATCAACGCCGGCCACCTCGGATTCCTCACCAGCGCCCCCAAGGCCGGTCTCGACCAGCTCTTCGAACGCATTGCCGAAGGCGATCTGCAGACCGAACCCCGTTCGCTGCTCCGTGTCGAGGGCGACTTCCAGCAGCAGCCCGACACCCATCTGGCCCTCAACGAGTTCACGGTCCAGCGCCAGGGCGCCGGGATGATCTCCGTGGAGACCTACGTCGACGGACAGATGGTGGCCACGTACCACGGCGACGGCGTCATCGTCTCGACCCCCACCGGTTCGACGGCCTACTCGCTCAGCGCCGGAGGCCCCGTCGTGGCCCCGACGTGCCAGTGTCTCGTCCTCTCGCCGCTGGCGCCCCACAACCTGACGATGCGTCCGGTGGTGATCCCCGACTCGAGCCGGATCACCCTCCACGTCCAGGCGCGGCGCTCCGAGGCGTTCGTCACCCTCGACAACCGTAACTATCCCGTTTCCCACGGCGCTACGTTCTCCGTGCAGCGGGCCGAGGAGACGATTTTTCTCGCCGTACCGCACAATATATCCTTCTACGACACGTTACGGGATAAGATGATGTGGGGAATCGACATCCGCAGTTAGGCCCGATGAATCATTTATCGGATTTTTCCAGCAGTTAACAGATTTTTTCCCTATATTTGTGCCCTATATGAGCGATCAGAAACGCATACCCCGACACGTCGCCATCATCATGGACGGCAATGGCCGATGGGCCGAACTGCGCGGCAAGGAGCGCTGCGAAGGCCATGCGGCCGGCGTGGAACCTGTCCGCGCCTCGCTGCGGGCTGCCGTACGCCACGGAGTGAAGTTCCTGACACTCTATGCCTTCTCGACCGAAAACTGGGGCCGTCCCGAAGCCGAAGTCGATGCCCTGATGGAGCTGTTCTGCCAGAGCGTCGTCCACGAAACCCCGGAACTCGTCCGGCAGGGCGTGCGCGTACGGATGATCGGCGAACGCAGCCGCTTCTCCGAAAAGGTGCAGCAGGCCCTCGTCTCGATCGAAGAACAGACCGCCCGCGGCGAGGTCCTCACGCTGATCCTGGCCCTGAACTACTCCTCGCGCAGCGAAATCACCCGCGCCGTCCGCAGCCTGGCCCGCAAGGCCGCCGCCGGAGAGCTCGACCCCGAACAGATCGGCGAAGAGACCATCTCCGCCGCTCTCGATACGGCCCCCTATCCCGACCCCGACCTGATCGTGCGCACGAGCGGCGAACAGCGACTGAGCAACTTCCTGCTCTGGCAGGCCTCCTATGCCGAACTCTGGTTTCCGGAGGTGCTCTGGCCCGACTTCACCGAACGGGAGTTCGACCGCGCCATCGAGGAGTATGCCCGGCGCGACCGCCGCTTCGGTCTGGTGAAAGGCAAATGATGTATCCAAGTAAGTTTGTTTGACAATAGACTATAGATGAACGATTCCGGTAAGATATTCCTGGCAGCGGCACTCCTTACGCTCAGCTGCACGAATATATTCGCCCAAGAGCCGAAGAGCGGGACCATAGAGCCTCAGGACTCCACCGCAGAGGCCCGCCCCGCCTTCCCCGAAGATGCTCCGATGCTCGGCACCGGCGGAGAGCCCAAACGCTACTACATCCGCAAGATCAACGTCCACGGCGTCAAATACCTCAACCCCGACGTACTGAAATCCTCGGCCGGTCTGATCGAGGGGGACTCGATCTACCTGCCCAGCAACTTCATCGCCAACGCCATCACGCGCTTCTGGAGCCAGCGATTCTTCTCCGACGTGAAGATCGGTGCCGAGATCCAGGGCGACAGCCTCGATCTGGAGGTCTTCCTCAAGGAGCGCCCCCGGGTCTACAACTGGGCCTTCCAGGGCATCTCGAAGGGCAAGCAGAAGGATCTGCTCGAGAAACTCAAGCTCAAGCGGGGCAGCGAACTCTCGGATTACGTCATCGACAAGAACAAGAAACTCATCCACGACTACTGGGCCGAAAAGGGATTCCGCAATACGGAGGTCGACGTGCGCATCGACAACGATACGCTGCGTCCGGGCCAGGCCGTCAACGTCACCTTCCTGATCGACCGCAAGGAGAAGGTCAAGATCGGCGCCATCAACTTCACGGGCAACGACCAGTTCACCGACAAGCGTCTGCGCCGCACCTTCAAGAAGACCCACCAGAAGTCGATCAACATCTTCAAGGGCACGAAACTCAACGAGAGCGACTACGCCACGGACAAGGAGCTGCTCATCGACTTCTACAACTCGAAGGGATACCGCAACGCCACGATCATCCGCGACTCGATCTACCCGATCAACGAAAAGCGGCTGGGTATCGACATCGAGGTGTCGGAGGGCAACAAATACTACATCCGCAACGTCTCGTGGGTGGGCAACTCGGTCTACGAAACCGATGACCTGCAGCGCATGTTCGGCGTCAAGAAGGGCGACACGTACGACAAGAAGTCGATGCAGAAACGCCTCGGTATCGGCAAGGAGACCAACCCCGAGGAGATGTCCGTCTCGTCGCTCTACCAGAACGACGGATACCTCATGTCGCAGATCGAACCCGCCGAGACGATCATCGCCCCCGACTCGATCGACATCGAGGTGAAGGTCTTCGAGGGCAAGCAGTTCACGATCAACAACGTCGGCATCTCGGGCAACCAGCGCGTCGACGACGAGGTGATCCGCCGCGAACTCTACACGCGTCCGGGCGAGCTGTACAACCGCTCGCTGCTCATGCAGACCATCCGTACGCTGGGCTCGATGGGCCACTTCAACGCCGAAACCATCATGCCCGACATCAAACCCGTCTCCAACGAGCTGGTCGACATCAACTGGCCCCTCGAGGAGCAGGCCTCCGACCAGTTCAACATCGCCGGCGGCTGGGGTTCGGGCACTTTCGTGGGTTCGGTCGGCATCACGCTGAACAACCTCTCGGTGAAGAACTTCTTCAAGAAGGGCGCCTGGCGTCCCTACCCGATGGGTCAGAACCAGCGGCTCTCGATCTCGGCCCAGACCAACGGTACCTACTACAAGGCCCTCGCCCTGAGCTTCACCGACCCGTGGCTCGGCGGCAAGAAGCCCAACTCGTTCACCTTCTCGGCCCACATCTCCGAACAGAACAACGCCTACTATGTCTGGCAGACCGCCACGCAGTACTTCCGTACGTACGGCGTCGCCGCCGGTCTGGGCAAGCGTCTCAACTGGCCCGATCCCTACTTCACCTTCTATGCCGAGGCCAGCTACGAGCGCTACAACCTGAAGAACTGGACCGGATTCGTCGTCGAGAACGGCAACTCGAACCTGCTGTCGCTCAAACTCGTCTTCGGCCGCAATTCGGTCGACCAGCCGATCTACCCGCGCCGCGGTTCGGAGTTCAGCGCCTCGGTACAGGCCACGCTCCCCTACTCGCTCTGGGACGGCAAGGACTACCGCGAACTGGAGCGTATCGCCAACAGCTCGAGCTCCTCTTCGACGGAAAAGGCCATCGCCAACCAGGAGCGCTACCGCTGGGTGGAGTTCCACAAGTGGCAGTTCAAGGCACAGTGGTTCCAGGGATTCCTCAAGAACTCGAACCTGGTGCTGATGCTCAAGGCCGAGATGGGTTACCTGGGCAGCTACAACAAACACAAGGTCTCGCCCTTCCAGCGTTTCGAAGTCGGCGGCGACGGCATGTCGGGATACAACATCTACGGTATCGACATCATCGCCATGCGTGGTTACGAGGACGGCGCCCTCGACCCGACGAACTTCTACTCGTGCGGCTACAACAAGTACACCGCCGAGCTGCGTTACCCGGTGATCCTCAAGCCCTCGTCGCAGATCTACGTGCTGGGATTCCTCGAGGGAGGTAACGCCTTCGACTCGTGGGAGGAGTTCTCGCCCTTCAAGATCAAGCGTGCGGCCGGTTTCGGCGTGCGACTCTACCTGCCGGTGGTCGGCATGCTCGGCATCGACTGGGGTTACGGTTTCGACCCCCCCGCCAACTCGACGACCAAGAGCGGCAGCCAGTTCCACTTCGTCCTCGGTCAGCAGTTCTGATCGGTGCGACCGCCGCAATAAATCCGCAAAAAAGGAGTTATATATAGGACAACACCCCCGGGAAACCGGGTTATCGAACACCTAAAATTTCAAACCATGAAACGGCTGATTCTTTTAGCAGCAGCACTGCTCACCACGGGAGTCATCTCGGCTCAGAATTACATAATCGTCAACAGCGAGAAGATCTTCAAGTCGGTCGACGCCTACAACGAGGCCATCGAATCGCTCGATACGCTGGCCAAACAGTATCAGAGCCAGGTCGACGCGCGGTTCGCCGAGGTGGAGACGCTCTACAACACCTACCAGGCTCAGAAGGCTTCGCTCTCGTCGACGACGCGTCAGGCCCGCGAAAACGAAATTCTCGGCAAGGAGAAGGCCGCACAAGAGTATCAGGAGAGCCTCTTCGGCAAGGAGGGTACGCTGATGAAGAAGCGTGTCGAACTGATCACGCCGATCCAGAAAGAGGTCTTCGCCGCGATCGAGGCCTACGCGAAGGAGGTAGACGCCGATCTGGTGCTCGACTCGTCGAACAACCCCACGCTGCTCTACAACAACCCCGCGGTAGAACGGACGCAGCAGATCATCGACCGCCTCAAACAATAAATCCGACATCAAAACATTAACGAATAAATCTATGAAAAAAGCTATCAAATTAACCCTTGCAGTCGTACTGTTGATGGGTTCCACGTCGCTCTTCGCCCAGAAATTCGGACGCATCAACACCCAGGAGATCATCATGGCGATGCCCGAAACGAAGACCATGCAGACCAACATGGAGGCTTATGCCAAGGAGCTCCAGGACAACATCGAGACGATGAACGTCGAGTTCAACACCAAGTTGCAGGACTACCAGAAGAACTACAATACGCTCAACGACATGGCCAAGGAGATGAAGGAGAAGGATCTGAGCGATCTGCAGGCCCGCATCCGCGAATTTCAGGAGCGCGCCCAGCAGGAGTACCAGAAGAAGCAGAACGAACTCCTCGCCCCGATCGTCGAGAAGGCCAAGAACGCCATCGACAAGATCGCAGCCGCCGGCGGCTACATGTTCGTCTTCGACACCTCGACGGGTTCGCTGGCCTACTTCGACGAGGCAACGCTGACGGATCTGGCTCCCGAGGTGAAGAAGGAGCTCGGCATCACCGATGCCCCCGCCGCCGCAACGCCGGCTGCCGAATAGGACAACCGTCGGAATTGAACCAATGCAACAGGCGCCGCCCCCGAAAAGGAGTTTGAAGTGTTCGATAGGTCCGGAGGATAGACTATTTTCTGACCTTTTTCGTTATAACAGCATAACTATTTTATTTCGAACACCTCAACACGAAGAGTTTATGAACAGAGAGATTGCAGAAGCCCCGATCACCCGCTTTACACTTCAGGAGCTGGTCGCCATGGCCGGAGGTGAAAATCGTCCGGGCCTGATGGGCGAGTGTATTGCCGCCAGCACGGAATCGCGCATGGAGACCTTCCGCTTCCCGTGCCGCATCAATGCCTTCATCATCGGCGTGGGGACCGAAGGAGAGTCCACCGGACTGGTCAACCTGCAGGAGTTCCGCATCAAAAAGAATACCATGTTCATCTACGCGCCGAACAGTATCCTGCAGGCACAGTCGGTCGAAGGGCTCAAGGTCCACAACATCGCCATAACGCCCGACTTCATGAAGCGGATCAACATCGATACGAAACATCTGTTGCCGCTGATTCTGCAGTTTTCCGCCTTTCCGTGTCTGGAGATCTCGCCCGAAGAGAGCCAGGCACTGCGCAACTTCATTGCACTGATCGAACAGGAGAGCCTGAACCGCGAAAGCGAATTCTCGGCCGAGATCCTCGGAGGGCTGATTGCCGGAACCATCTACAAGGTCGGCGAGATCCTGCAGCACTACCTCTCGGAGCACCCCGAACTCGAAAATCCGACCCACAACCGGGCCAAGGAGTACTTCACCCAGTTCACCCAGCTGCTGAGCGAACACTACAAACGCGAGCGAAGCGTTGGTTTCTACGCCAAGCAGCTGTGCATCACGCCGAAGTACCTCACCACACTGATCAAGCGCGTGAGCGGGAAGTCCGTTTCGGAGTGGATCGACAACTTCGTGATTCTCGAGGCCAAGACGCAGCTCAAGTATTCGAACATGAGCGTGCAGGAAATCGCCTACTACCTGAACTTCCCGAATCAATCCTTCTTCGGCAGCTACTTCAAGCGCAATACGGGCATGTCGCCGTCGCAGTACAAGGCCCAGCAATAGGCCGAGGAACAGGACGAGACAGAACGAGACAGAACGAGACAGGACGAGACAGGACGAGACAGGACGAAACAGGACGAAACGGGACGAAACGGGACGAGATAGGACGAGACAGGACAGGAGGGAGGGTTCCCCCACCGTCCGGCGGTCAGGAATCGACATGTTTGGAACCGTTTTTTACAGGCGGGCGATGGTTTAATCGCCCGCTTTTTGTACCTTGCAATGAAATTCCGGACCGACGTCAGATCGTGAGAAAAATCTTCAAACATACGTTTCGACTTCTGCTCGCCCTCGTGGGGGTGGTTGTTGCCGGCATCGCACTGCTCTACGTGCCGGGGGTGCAGGATTTCGCCCTGCGCAAGGCGCTGGGACCCGTCTCGAAAAATCTCGGCATGGAGCTCACGGTCGAGCGGCTGCGGCTGCGGTTCCCGCTGCACCTCACGATCGAAGGGATCCGGATCGTCGGAAACGATGCCGCGTCGGGTGAGGCCGACACCCTGGCCGACTGCCGAAGCTTCGTATTGGACGTCGATCCGTGGCCGCTGTTCCGCGGCGAGGCGGTTGTCCGGAGTCTACGGATCGACCGTCTGAAGACCAACTACCGGGATACGCTCTCGGGATTCGGGCTGCACGTGGCGGCCGGACATCTCGGCGTGGAGCAGATGCGGGCCGATCTGCGCCGCGAACGGGCCTCGGTCGGAGCCCTGGCCCTGGAGAGCACGGCTATCTTCCTGCAGCCGGGAGCTGCAGCCGAGGTTGAGCAACCGGACACAACGGCCCCGCTGCGCTGGGCAATCGACGTGGCACAGCTCGCGATCCGCAGCACCCGATTTGCCATGGGCGCGGACGAAACAGCACCGGAACTGTCGGCCGAGGTGGCGGCAGGGACGATCGAAGAGTGCCGGATCGCACTGGAGAGCCAGGAGATCGACGTCCGACAGCTTCGGATCGACGCGGGCGCATACACCTACCTGACGGCACCGGAGAGCGCACAGACGGCTGACGAAGCGAGGCTGACAGCTGCCGGCACAGGAACCGACCGCGGGGCCCGCAACGAAAAAGAGACCCGCACTGCCCGCACTGAAAAAGGGACTCGTGACGAAAAGGAGACCAACGACGCAAAGGGGGCCCGCACTGAAAAGGGGGTACCGGAGACTGACAGTCCGGAGCCCGACCGCGACGGGGCCAACAACGAAGCGGGCACGCCCTGGAGCATCCGGATCGGTGAGGTCGCGCTGAACGACAACCGGATTCTCTACGGCACGGCCGGCCATCGCCCCGCAGAGGGGCTCGATCCGGCCCGTCTGGAGCTGACACACGTCGATCTGCGGATCGACTCGCTCTACAACCGAGGCAGCAATCTCGCATTGCAGCTACAGCAACTCGCCTTCCGCGAACGCTGCGGGCTAACGGTCGAACAGACCCGGGGGTCGTTCACGATGAACGAGGCGGGAATCGCCCTGCGGGGATTCGCGCTGACGACCGCGGATTCACACCTGCAGGCCGATCTGGAGGCCGGAGGCGGCATCCTCCGGATGGAACCTGCGACTCCGCTCCGGGCCGATCTGCAGGCCGGGATCTCGACCCGCGACCTGAAGCGGATCGCCCCGACGGCAATACCCGCCCCGCTCGACAACCGACGACTCGGGCTGCACCTCTCGACCGAGGGGACCCTCGAGGAGCTCGGCCGCATCGGCGTAGAACTCACCTCGCCCGGCCACCTGCAGCTGACGCTCGACGGCAAGGCCCGTTATCCGCTCGACCCCAAGAGGTTGGCAGCATCGGTCGGATTCCGGGGCGAGCTGCGTGATCCGGCCTTCCTGCTGGAGATCCTTCCCGATACGGCACTGCGCCGCCGCGTGGGACTTCCGCAACGAATCGCGCTGCAGGGATCGGCCTCGGCCCGAAACCAAAGCTATTCGCTCTCGTCGGTGCTCCGTGCCGGAGAGGGGCGGATTACCCTCGACGGGCGCCTCGAGGAGCCGCGCCAACGTTACGAAGCCACGATCCGCTGCGACAGTTTCCCGCTGGGGAGTTTCCTGCCGAAGGATTCGCTCGGGCGGCTCGACCTGCAGCTCACGGCCCGCGGCGAAGGGTTCGATCCACTGCTGGCCTCAACGCAAAGCCGGATCCAACTGGAGGTCGACCGGGCGGAGTATCGCGGGCACGACTTCGGCGGTCTGGCGCTCGAAGCCGCACTCGAAGAGCAGCACCTCACGGGACGCCTCACGGATCGCGATTCGGCCCTGCGGCTGGCCCTCGACCTGGAGGGGCGGCTGACCCGCGATTGGCAGCAGGCCCGTCTCCGGGGACGCATCGGATGGTTCGATCTCCAGGCGCTGGGGCTGATCGGGGAACCGATCGGCGGCCTCTTCGATCTCGATGCCGAAGCCCTCACGGCCCGCAACGGACGGATGGCCGCCCGTGTGGCACTGGACAGCATCCGGATCCGCGACGGAGAGGAGATCTCGACGATCCGTCCGACGAGCGCCGCCTTCGCGACCGATTCAGCCTCGACACGTGCCGAGATGCAGTCGGGCGATCTGCACCTCACGTTCGGCACGCCGCAATCGCTCGATTCGCTGCTGCAGGCCCTGCCCCGCGGCATTGAGGCGCTGACCCGCCAGATCCGCGAGCAACGGCTCGACATGGACTCGCTGAAACCCGCCCTGCCCGACTTCCGGCTGCAGCTCACCGCCGGGCAGAACAACATTCTCAACAACTTCCTGCGTACGAAACGCCTGGCTTTCCGGCGGCTGGAGATGCGCGGGGCCAACTGCGACTCGCTGCCGCTGGCCCTCGGCATGCAGATCGAGGGGCTGACGACCAGCGGCTTCCGGATCGACACCGTCGGGATCTCGCTGCTGCAGGAGGGGCGCCGGCTGGGATACGCCCTACGGGTGGCCAACGCCCCGGGCAACCTCGACCACCTGTCGGCTGCCGGCCTCCGCGGCTCGCTGGTCGAAAACACCGCCCGCATGGAGCTCTACCAGCGCGACAGCCGCGGCCGCACAGGGTTGCGTTCGGAACTCGACGCCGCATGGAACGATTCGCTCGTGCGGGTGAGCCTCGGCGCCGATCCGCAGTTCGGGTTCGAGCCCTGGACGGTCAACCCCGGCAACTACCTCGTCTACCGTTTCGACCGCCGCCTGCAGGCCGATCTCGACCTGCGCCGCGGGGCCCAACGCTTCGCCCTCCACTCGCTTCCGGCCCGGGACTCGATCCCGGGCATCCGCCTCGAGACGGCCGGGCTGGGTATCGCCTCGATGCTGGGGCTGCTTCCCGCGGCCCCGCCGGTCGACGGAGCGCTCGGTGCCGACCTCACACTGGGGATGGCCGCCGATACGCTCGGAGTGCGGGGCATCGTCTCGATCGACAGCCTCACCTACGACCGGCAGCCGTTCGGCAACCTCGCGCTCCGCGCCCGCTATGCCCAGGGGGACCGCCTGCAGGCCGAAGCACACCTCCTGCTCGATTCGACGATGCTGCTGTCGGCCGCAGCCTCGATTGACCCGGCGGCCGCAGAGGAGCTCTCGGCCCGGATCGACATCCCGGGACTGCCGCTGCAACGGCTCAATCCGCTGCTGCCGGCCGATCTGCTCCGCCTCTCGGGCGAACTGACGGGCGGCGTGCGGGCCGAAGGGTCAACGGCCCGTCCCCGGATCGACGGAGGGCTCCGTTTCGCCTCGACCGCTCTCCGCGTGCCGATGATCGGCACGACGTTCCGCCTGGCCGAGGATACGATCCGCATCGACAGCAGCCGCCTGCGCTTCGACCGCTACGCCCTGCTGGCCCCGAACCGGCAGCCGCTGACGATCGACGGCGAGGTCGACCTCTCCGATCCGTCGCGCATGACGACCGACCTGCGGCTGCGGGCCTCGGACTTCCAGCTGGTGAACGTCCCCCGCAAGGAGCGCACGACGGTCTACGGCGAAGCCTACATCGATCTGAATACCTCGATCCAGGGTCCGGTCGATGCCCTTGCCGTGCGGGGGCGCGTCGGGCTGCTCGGCGGTACGGATATCAACTACGTCATGCAGAGTTCGCCGGTCGAGGTGCGGCAGCAGTCGCAGAACGTCGTCTCGTTCGTCTCGTTCCGCGAACTGGACAACCGCGAGGCCTTCGAGGAGCTGCCCCCCGTGCGGATCGGCGGGATGAACATGGCGCTGAACGTCGATATCAACAGCGACGTCAAGGCCGCCGTCGACCTCTCGACCGACGGCAGCAACCGCATCGACCTGCGCGGCGGCGGAAACCTCACCTACACGATGAATCCGCTGGGCGACACGCGTCTCTCGGGGCGCTACCTGCTGACGGGGGGCACGGTGTGCTACAACCCGCCGGTCATCGCGCAGAAGCTCTTCCGCATCCAGCCGGGCGGCTACGTCGAATGGCTGGGCGATCCGGCCGACCCGTCGTTCAACATCACGGCCGTGGAGAACGTCCGCGCCAACGTCTCGACGGACGGCGACGAGAGCCGTCCGGTCAACTTCAACATCTCGATCAACATCCGCAACACGCTGGCCGACCTCTCGATCAGCTTCGACCTCTCGGCCCCGGAGGACCTCACGATGCAGAACCAGCTTAACTCGCTGACGGCCGAACAACGCGCCAACCAGGCGATGAACCTGCTGATCTACAACACCTACACGGGCCCGGGCACCACAGCCAAGGTCAGCACCGAGAATCCGCTCAACACCTTCATCCAGAAGGAGCTGAACCAGTGGGCGCAGAACAGCCTGAAGGGGGTCGACCTCTCGTTCGGCATCGACTCCTACGGAGAGGACGATCCCAACGGACAGCGGACCGACTACTCCTACCGGCTGTCGAAGAACCTCTTCAGCAACCGTATCCGGGCGGTCATCGGCGGCAAGTTCAGCACCGATGCCGACCCGTCGCAGAACCTGCGCGAAAACCTCATCGACGACATCTCGATCGAATACATGCTCGACAAGCGCGACAACATGTATATCAAACTCTTCCGCCACACCGGCTACGAGAGCATCCTCGAGGGCGAAATCACCGAAACCGGCGTCGGATTTGTCATCCGCAAGCGGATCTCGCGGCTGGGCGACCTCTTCCGCTCGTCGAAACCCCGGACCCAACGGACCGAAAAACAGAAAGACCATGAAGAAGACGATGCTCGATAAGGCGATGGTGATCCTGGCGGGGCTCCTGCTGCTGGGCGGCTGCTCGACGACGCGCCGCATCCCCGAGGGCGAGGTCCTCTACACGGGGGTCCGCCACCTGCGGATCCTCCCCGATTCGGGGGTCGTCGTCTCGGCCGCCGCCGAGGATGCCGCCCGCGAACCCCTCACCGTCGCCCCGAACAACCCGCTCTACGCCCCCTGGGTGCGGACCCCCTTCCCGCTGGGGCTCTGGGCCTGGAACTACTGCTACACCCCCCGCGAAAAGGGGTTCCGCTACTGGTTCTACCGCCGGCTGGCCAAGGAGCCCGTCCTCCTCTCGAAGGTCCAGCCCGGACTGCGGACCCAGGTCGCCGTCCAGGCCCTCGAGAATTACGGATACTTCGGATCGCGGGCCTCCGACTCGCTGCGCTACCGCAAGCAGGGCCGCAAGGCGAAGGTCGACTACACGCTCCGCGTCGCTCCGCCATGGTTCTACGGCGAGGTCACCTACCCGAAGACCGACTCAACGATGGCACCGCTCATCAATTCGCTGCAGACCACCTCGCTGATCCGCCCCGGCGCGCAGTACAACCTCGACACCCTCACGGCCGAACGCCAGCGCATCACCACGACGCTGCGCGACCACGGCTACTACTACTTCCGTCCCGACTACCTGTCCTATCTGGCCGATACGACCCTCGAACGGCGGCGCGTCGCCCTGCGGCTGACACTCAAGCCCAACCTCCCGCCGATGGCGCTGAAGCCCTACCGCGTGGGCGAGGTCACCGTCCGGCTGCACAACCTGCGGCCCGGCCCCACAGACACGCTCCGCATCCACAACGCCACGGTGATCGCCCAGCGGCCGCTGAAGCTCCGCCCGCGGGTGCTGCGCCGCGCCCTGACGCTCCGCCCCGGCGAGCTCTTCACGGTCGATGCCCAGAACCGGACCCAGACCGAACTCAACAAACTGGGCGTCTTCCGTTCGGTGAGTCTTGCGGTCACGCCGCTCGATTCGCTCCGCGGAGGCGACTCGCTCGACGTGGCCATCCACGCACAGTTCGACTACCCGCTCGAGGTGGCCCTCGAGACCGACGTCACCTCCAAGTCGAACAGCTTCCTCGGGCCGGGAATCGCCCTCAAGCTGAGCCACAACAACCTCTTCCGCGGCGGCGAACGGCTCGACCTGAAGCTCAACGGATCCTACGAGTGGCAGACCGGCAACAAGAACTCCGGCGGCCACACCTCGCGGCTCAACTCCTACGAGGTGGGGCTCAACGCGACGCTCAACCTGCCGCGCCTGCTGCTGCCCACGCGGTGGGTCCGCCGGCTGCGCCGCCCGGGCAGCACGACCTTCCAGCTGGGGGCCGATCTGATGAACCGTCCGCAGTTCTTCCACCTGGTGGCCTTCAGCGGATCGGGCGGCTACCGCTTCCAGAGCTCGGACTACAGCCACCACGACCTCACGGTCTTCCGCCTGACCTACAACCGTCTGCTCCACACGACCGCCAGTTTCGACCAGACCATGGCCGAAAACCCCTCGATCGCGATGAG
This sequence comes from uncultured Alistipes sp., assembly GCA_938014215.1. Classification (GTDB taxonomy): domain Bacteria; phylum Bacteroidota; class Bacteroidia; order Bacteroidales; family Rikenellaceae; genus Alistipes. The sequence goes on from CALLRW010000006.1 coordinate 192,394, forward strand.
TTTCCGCAACCAGTTCGTCCCCTCGATCGGCTACACCTACACCTTCGACCGCAGCTACGGCCCAACGGCCAACCGCCGACTCTACTGGCAGAACAGCTTCACGTCGGCCGGCAACCTGCTGGCCGGGATTCTGCGGGCCTGCGGCGAGCGGCAGCCCCAACAGCTCTTCGGCAATCAGTTTTCGCAGTTCGTCAAGGAGGTCAGCGAGCTGAAGTTCTACCACCGCATCGGCCGCCGCAACAACTGGCTGGCCACACGGCTGCTCGTCGGCGTGGGGTATGCCTACGGCAACTCCGAGGTGATGCCCTACAGCGAACAGTTCTACATCGGCGGCGCCAACAGCATCCGGGCCTTCACCGTGCGGTCGATCGGACCGGGCAGCTACCGTCCGCCCGCCGACGACAGCGACGGGTATCTCGACCAGACGGGAGATTTCAAGCTGGAGGCCAACATCGAATACCGTTTCGGGATCATGGGCCGGCTCAACGGCGCCCTCTTCCTCGATGCCGGCAACGTGTGGCTGCTGAAGAGGGATCCCAACCGCCCGGGCGCCGAGCTCAAGGGGCGCGGATTCTTCAACGAAATCGCCCTGGGGACCGGCTTCGGACTGCGTTACGACATCAGCTACCTGGTGATCCGCGCCGACCTCGGCATTGGCATCCACACCCCCTACCCGAATCCCGACAAACGCGGCTACTACAACATCTCGAGTTTCAAGGACGGACTGGGATTCCACCTGGCCATCGGCTACCCCTTCTGATCCCCGACGTTTCCGACCCCGACGCGGCGTGCAAAGGGCATCTTCGCGGAGTCCGGGCCGTCGGGTCCCGGCATGAAGACGTGGGATGCAAAGGGCGTCTTCGCGGAGTCCGGGCCGTCGGGCCCCGGCATGAAATTGAACTGGCTAAAAAATCGAATCGGCTAAAAGGGATAACCCACCCCGAAATTGAGCGCCGTATTCTTCCACTTGAAGTTGTGGATCCAGCGCTCGCCGGCCGGATTGTTCGGGTTGTGGAGCTGAATGCCCCAGTCCAGACGCAACACCGCGAACTTGATGTCGAAACGCAGGCCCAACCCCGTGTTGAAGCCCAACTGGCGGTAGAAGCGGTCGAAATGGAAGACGGCATCGTCCGAATACTCCTTCGGATTCTGGCGGATGTACCAGATGTTGCCCACGTCGAAGAAGGTCGCACCGTGGATCATGCCCCAGATCGGGAAGCGCAGCTCGAGGTTGGCCTCCAGCTTCACGTCACCCGTCTGCACCGGGTAGTCGTTGCGCGGATCGGGCACCGAACCCTGTCCCAGCGTCCGGGGCGTCCAGCCGCGCATGCCGTTGCTGCCGCCGCAGTAGAACTGCCGGTCGAAGGGCACCGACTCCGAATTGCCGTAGGCCATCGCCACACCGCCGTAGAGGTGGCCGACCAGCGCCGTGACATCTCCCAGCATGATCTTGCGGCTGATGCTGAGGTCCGTACGGAAGTATTGCGAATACTGGATGCCGAAGATCGTGTAGTAGTCCTTGCCGGCGGCCGGGGCGAAGAAGGCGTGCTCGACGGCATCGATCAGGTTGCCCGCCGTCTCGGCATTGAAGCGGATCGTCGTGGCGTTGCCGCCGAAGTTCTTGCGCTGGTTGTTGTAACTGTAGCTGAACGACAGCCCGCCGATGAACTGCGTGCTGAAACTGTTGATCAGATACTTGTTCTGCGTGCTGCCCAGGAACTGCGGGTCGACCGGACGCGTCATGTCGATCACGTTGATGTCGACGGGCCGCAGCGAGAAGGTCGAATAGCGGTTGTTGGTCCACATGTAGGTCAGACCCGCACTCGAGAGGGTCCGCGCATAGTAGGGCCGGTCCTGGAAATTGACCGCCACCTCGATCTTCGTCCGCGGCTGGTTGACGTTGCGGAAGCGCCGCACCCGCCACGGTGCCAGAAAGCGCGGGAAGGTCAGACCCGTATTGATACCGAACTCCGTCGCGCGCTTGCGCAGTGCGTCGGGGGCCTTCATGAACTCATATCCGGCCGTGAACGAGAGGTCGAACGATTCGGCCCCGCGGAAGATGTTGCGGTTCTGATAGCCGACCGTGGCCTTCAGCCCGTAGAAACTCGACGTGGTGCTCCCCTCGACATCGACCTTGACACTCTGGCGGAGTGTCGGCGTGCAGAGGATGTTGCACGTGAGGTAGCCCTCGCGCGTGTAGAGCGTCTGCGTCGAGTCGGACGAGGCTCCGATGTAGGAGACATAGTCGGTCGAATCCTCCCGCTGCGGCATCTCTTCAAAGGCAATGCGCGTACTCTTGAAGTAACCCAGCGACATCAGATCCGCATAGGCCCGGTTGACCTGCGAGGCGTTGTAGACATAGTTCGGGTAGAGCGGGACCGACTGCCGCAACACCCGCGGACGCAGATTCGGACGCTTCTCGTAGACGATGTTCAGACCCCGGTAGGAGAGCGTATCGAGCCGCTGGAGCAGCGTCGTGTCGTTGCGGATCTCCGTCGGGTCGAAGTCCGGGAAGATGTTGATCCGGTCGAGACGGTAGACCATGTTGTTCTCCATGAGGGCCTTGCCGCGCTCGTCGTAGCCCGACAGATACTGCTTGACGACCACCTCCAGATCGACCTCGCGGTTGCCGCCCAGCGTATCGGCCAGATACAGAATGTTGTTGACCGAAAAGTTGTAGTATCCCCGGTCGCGCAGGTAGGAGGTGATTCGTTCCCGCTCGGCGTCGAGCACCGTGACGTCGTAGATGTCGCCCCGCCGCAGCAGCGTCTGCGCCGTATCGGGCAGCACGATCTGCTCGAGGAACTTGTCGTGGAAGCGGTACGAGATCGAATCGATGCGGTAGGGTTCTCCCTGGTGCGTCGTGTAGATGACCGTTGCCCGCCGACGGCGCGAGGTGGTGTCGATGCGGAACGTCGCCCGCGAATTGAAGAAGCCCTTCGAGTCCATGTAGACCTTCAGGTTTTCGGCGCTCTTCTGCGTCAGGCTCTGGTCCAGCAGCACGGGTTCCTCCCCGATCTTGCGTTTCCACTCGTTCCAGCGGTTCTCGCGGTCGGGATTGGCCTGTTCGTAGAGCCAGACGTAGAAATTAGTTCCCAGGAAGCGTTTGTTCGGGGTCTGGCGGATGTATTTTTCGAGTTCCGACGCCGTGATGCGCTCCTTGCGCGGAGCCGACCGGTCATCCTCGATCTTCACCTTCTGCAGGAAGTAACTCCCCTGGGGAATGTGCCGCGTGACGCTGCAGGCCGAGCAAACGATGCCCAGCACCGCAGCAAACCCTATGCGGCACCATCGACGCACGGCCGATCAGTGATTGTTGAAGAAACCCTTCTCCTTGAGCAGGGCCAGGTAGGACTCCGAGATGGCCAGATTGTCGCGCCGCACGTAGCGCCGTTCGGTGAAGATGCGGGCCAGATTGGGCAGTCCGTTCTCCTCGAGCAGGCGTTTCGTCAGCTCCGACTCCTCGCGTTCGGCCCACAGTTCGTCGATCTCGGCGGCCGTGTAATCCGTATATTTTTCGTAATGCACGACGGCCTCGAGCGGCAGGCGGTCGGTCAGTTCGGGCGACTCGTCGGGATAGCCCATCACCACCGTTGTCAGCGGGATAACCCCCTTGGGGAGCTCCAGGATCCGCGAAATCTCGCCGGCGGTGTAGATCGTCGTACCGAGCACGCAGATACCCAGTCCGTGCGATTCGGCCTCGATGATCAGGTTCTGCGTGGCAAGCAGGGCATCGGTCGAGGCGTTCAGGAACCAGGCGAAGTTATCGTAGGCCGGGTCGGCATCGCGCTGTTCGCACCACTGGGTGAAGCGGTGGACATCGGCGCAGACCGTCACCAGGCAGGGGGCCTCGGTGACCATCGGCTGGTTGAAATGGCACGGAGCCAGTTTTTCGCGGAGAGCCTTGTCGCGGGTGACGATCAGCGAATAGAGCTGCATGTTGCCGCACGTCGAGGCGCGGGTGGCAGCTTCGAGACATTCGCGCAGCACCTCGGTCGGGATCGGTGTCGGGCGGTACTTGCGTATGGAACGATGCTTGAAAAGCACACTTTTCATGGAATGGAGCATTAAAAAAAACTTTCACACAACAAAACATCCGCGATCGGCAAGATTCGTCATTTTGGAAGCGGATATTTTTCACAAAAGTAGCAAAACTTTTAGAAGTTTTACTATTTTTGTCCAGGAGAAACCGTCACAAACCTCCGAGGGGGAGTGAGCGAACGGGCGCCGCGGTTGACCGCAGGGCGGCCGGGCCGAAATAGCCGGGCGCAACGCTTAACCGGAGGCGGCCGGGCTGAAATAGCCGGACGCAATGCTTGATCGGAGAGTTGCCGGGCAAGAGTGCCGATGGTTGCAACGGAATGCCGATTGCCCCAAACAAAGAGCAGGAACGGAGACTCCACAAACAGATGAAGTAACGGATGAGACCGGAAGTCGGAATGGAAACGACTGCGGTTCACCCACCAAGACAGGAAGAGCAACACGTGCAAACGGAATTTGCCAAATACGAAGGAGCCGGTAACGACTTCATCCTCATCGACAACCGCGAGGGACTCTTTACCCCCCGCCCGGAGTTGATTGCGCGACTGTGCGACCGCCACTTCGGGATCGGAGCCGACGGACTGATGACCCTGGCCCACAACGCCGAAATCGACTGCTCGATGCGTTACTACAACGCCGACGGTTCGGAAGGCGAGATGTGCGGAAACGGCGCACGCTGCTTCACGCTCTTCGCCGAACACCTCGGGATCGGCGGCGAAACCAAATTCTTTGATGCCGCCGACGGGCTCCATACCGCCCGGATCCATCGCACCAAGGGCTTCACGGGAGAGATCGAACTCGGGATGATTGCCGTACGCGAAATCCGCGAAGGCGACGGCTGGTGGTTCCTCAATACGGGAGTTCCCCACTACGTGGAGTTCGTCGACGATCTCGACACGGTCGATGTCGTGGGCCGCGGCCGCACGATCCGACACGATACGGCCCGTTTTCCGCAGGGGACGAATGTCAACTTCGTGCAGATAACCGGATCGGGCGCCATCAGGGTACGCACCTACGAACGCGGCGTCGAGGACGAAACCCTCGCCTGCGGAACCGGTGCTACGGCCGCAGCCATCGTCACCAATTTCGTCCACCAGCCCGAGCGGCTCCGCTATGCCGTCACGATTGCGGGCGGAACGCTCTCGGTACGATTTTCGCATGAACCTCAAACGCAAATTTATACGGACGTCCGCCTGACGGGTCCCGCACGCCGGGTCTTCGGCGGGATGTTCGACAGCGAAAATTTCTAATACCCAACCATTTCCATTTTCCACCCATGAAAACACAAAAGGGAATCCGTGAACACGACACGGATGAACTTCGGAAAGCGAAGCGCCTCGAACCGATGCGCAAAAGCGGCAAGGAGCGTCATACGCTCTACAGCAAATTCGACGAGGAGGACGAAGACGACTACCGCTCCTATGCCAAGCGCGAATCCGCCCTCGACTACCTCGATGACGAGGAGGAATAATTCACGGTATCAATGATCGAAAAATTCATCATGGCGGGGCCTACGGCTCTGCATATCTGCGACTCCCAGCAGGGCGACGCCTGCATCGTTCTGCTGCACGGCTATCTCGAATCGATGCTGGTCTGGGAGGACTTCGTACCTTATTTATATAAGGAGGTGCGTGTGGTAACGCTCGATCTTCCGGGACACGGCATTTCGGTGGTCCAGGGCGAGAAACATTCGATGGAATTTCTGGCCGATACGGTCGCCGATGCACTCCACGCACTGGGGATTTCCCGCTGCACGCTCGTCGGCCACTCGATGGGCGGTTACGTGGCGCTGGCCTTCTGCGAACGCCACCCCGAGATGCTCGACGGACTGGTGCTGCTCAGTTCGACCCCGAATCCCGATACGCCGGAGAAGGCCGAGAACCGCCGTCGCGAAATAGCACTGGTCAAGGCCGGGAGAAAAGAGCTGCTGGCTCGGGTAGCCCCTGCCGCCGGCTTTGCCGAGGAGAACCGCGACCGGATGAAGGATTACATCGAGGATCTGACCGAACAGGTCTTTGTCACCGAGGATGAGGGCATCGTGGCGCTGCTCAACGGAATGATCGATCGCAAGGATCAGAACGAGATGCTGCGACAGACGAAGGTCCCTGTACTCTTCATCCTGGGGCGCAAAGACAACTATATTCCGACGGAAGTAGCCGAAAAGATGGTTACCAACCACCCCGAGGCACGGATCGTATGGCTTGAGCATTCGGGTCACATGGGATTCCTCGAAGAGCCCGAAGCGACGGCCAAAGCGCTGCTGGAATTCGTCTCATCGGTAAGCGGGACGAAGACAGCCGAGAAATAGGATTCCAAACAAACAATCTATCGAAAGGGCCGGGAAAGTTCCCGGTCCTTTTTTGTATCCAGCCGAAGAAGCGAACCGAACTGCCCATAATCTTGTTCGCAATAAGGAAAAGAGCGTCAGAACAGCATACAAGACTTCCAGTGAGACCAGGATAGCAGAGCAGATCTGCGAGCTGAACAGGCCACCGGGCACCCCTCAGCGCGAAGAAGCCCCTTCTGGGGTAGTGTTTCAAAAAGTGTGTCTGGATAGGAGCCTTCAGATTCTTCAGATATGCAAATATAGCGATTCTTGTTTTCAGATCCACACGCCGCGGCGTGTGGATCTTATTTTTGTGTTATAGTCTTCACTCGGGGAATAATTCCCGATCCAGGTCGATCCGCGGCACCGGCCTCAGATAGGATTTCTTAT
>CALLRW010000007.1 GCA_938014215.1 uncultured Alistipes sp.
GCACTTTTTCCTTTCCCTTCCAAATATTTTTACAACTTTTTTCATCACTTCGTAACACTCCTCAAACAATCTCCCTAACCCTCAACAAGTTAGTTATGAAAAATTTTTAGGAATTCCATCCGCCCTGTTCCCGCCCCACGCGCCAAAGGTGACATTATATATAGGGCACCCCCTCACAGCTGGACATTCTCAAAGGAAGAGACCCGGTCGACAGCGATCCGGGAGCCTCGGTCTGACCGGGGAAACCGCAGCGGACGAAGCCGAAACGACTTCTGTTTTTACGCAGAATTCGGTACCTTTGTCGAAAAATCACGAAGCATGAAAAGACGCGTATTCGTTACGGGCGGCGCCCACGGTATCGGGCGGGGAATTGTCGAGGCCTTCGCGCAGAGGGGCGACCAGGTGGCATTCTGCGACATCGATCCGGAACTTGGCGCCCGGACTGCCGCCGAAACCGGCTCCCGGTTCATCGAGATCGACGTCACCGATGCCAACAGTCTCGAGAAGGGCATGCAGGAGATCTTCGATACTCTGGGCGACATCGACATCCTGGTCAACAACGTCGGGATCAGCTTTTTCAAGCCCCTGACCGAGCTCTCGATCGAGGAGTTCGACCGTGTGATCGCCACCAACCTGCGCCCGGTCTTCATCACCGCGCGCCGGCTGGCCCTCCACCGCCGGCAGAACGGCAACCGCCGCTACGGCCGCATTGTCAACCTCTGCTCGACCCGCTACCTGCAGAGCGAGGCCGGAACCGAGGCTTACTCCGCCTCGAAGGGCGGTATCTACTCGCTGACCCACGCGCTGGCCGTCTCGCTGGCCCCGCTCCGCATCACGGTCAACGCCATCGCCCCGGGGTGGATCCACGTACGCGAAGAGGAGGTGCTGCGCCCCGAAGACCATGCGTTCCACCCCTCGGGACGGGTCGGCACCCCCGGGGACATCGCCCGCACGTGTCTCTTCCTGTGCGACGAGGCGAACGACTTCATCAACGGCCAGACGCTGACCGTCGACGGCGGAGCCACCATCCGGATGATCTACCCGGAGTGACCGCGCCGGGAGGGCGAATCTCGGCAACCGGACCGCCACCGGAAGCTGCCCGATCGACAGCCTCCGCCCGGAGAGGAGGATCCTCTGCCAAACGCCCGCATCTCGCATCGAGAGAACCCGACAAAAAAGATCCGCAAAACCCGTCGAGCAGGTTTTGCGGATCTTTTCGTATGCGGATGCGCCGGGAGGGCCGGAGCTGTCCGAGGGGGGGGGAAAAAAAAACTATTTCGGCTGCTGCACCTCGTCGTGCAGCGCGGGCGAATCGAAGCCCAGACGGCGCAAACCGTTCTGCACGTCGGGATGGCTCATGAACAACCGCCACAGCAGCCCCGAACGATGGTTCTCGATCATGACGGCAATCGGTCCCTGATCGATAGCCAGGTAGCGCGTCGGGAACCACCCCTTCTCCTCGCAGAAGGCATCGTAGAAGCCGTAGCGACCCCAGACACGGTCGCCCAGCGTCTCGTAGAGGTGGCGCATGACGGCCATCGACTCGTCGGGCGTATAGACGATCGAGGAGAGGGCCGCCGTCGGCGAGATCACGCCGTGATCGTCACGCTCCGCAGGGGCATGGGCGGCATATCCGTCGACCGAATAGCTGGCCGTCAGGCCCCAGCAGTCGGCGCCGTAGCCGGCATGGTGCTGCGGATTGCGCACGCAGTAGGCCCGGTTGACGAGCGTATAGTTGCGCATCTCGTCGAAATAGTTGTCGCAGTAGGCGTCGTGCAGCCCGCGGGGATCGAGCCCCAGGAAGGAGTAGTGCGCCCAGAACAGCGGTCCGGCCTCGGCGCCCTGATAGCGCAGCCGGAGCGGATAGCCCTCGACCTCGTGGGGAGCGACGATGGCACCCCCTTCGGCCCATCCTTCGGTGTAGACCTCGCGGTCGACGGGATGGGTCGGCGACGAGGCCGCCAGCAGATACATCACCAGGCACTCGTTGTAGCCGCGCACGGCGAAGTTCATCTCCCACTCGTACTCGGGGCTCCAGTGCCAGTAGAGGACATTCTGCCCGTTGCGGTACCACGACCACTCGACCCCGCGCCACAGCGAGTCGATGCGTGCGGCCAGCGCCTGTTCGCGCGGCGAGCCGTCGACAAAGTACTGATGCGCGGCGAGCAGCCCCTGCACGAGGAAGGCCGTCTCGACCAGGTCACCGCCGTTGTCCTTCTGTCCGAAGGGCTTCACGCGGCCGGTTTCGCCCTCCATCCAGTGGGGCCAGGCGCCGTGGAAACGGTCGGCATGCTCGAGGAACGAGACCGCCCGTTCGAAACGGGCCACCCCTTCGTCGCGCGTGATGTATCCGCGGTCGATTCCGGCGATGAGGGCCATCAGCCCGAAGCCGCTGCCGCCGGTGGTGACCACCGTGCTGTCCTCCTGGGGATACACCCCGTCGAGGTGGATACGCTCGGGAGCCAGCCCGCTGTTGGGCTCGGCGCCCGACCAGAAGTAATCGAACGTCCGGCGTTCGACGCTGTCGAGCAGCGCCTCGTCCGGGAGTGCAGCCGTCTTTTTCGCCTGCGAACACCCGACAAGGGCACCCGCCGCCGCGACAGCGAGCGCCACGGAACGAATCTTTCCGATGTATTTCATCATCTCGTATCGGTTATTTCAGGGTAAAACGGGCCCGTTTAACGTTGTCGCTCGAGCCGCCAACCATCACCTCAAAATCGCCCGGTTCGCAGACATATTCGAGGTCGTAGTTGTAGAACTTGAGCAGCGAGGCGTCGATCGTGAAGTGGACGTCGCGGCTCTCTCCGGGCTTGAGCGTCACGCGCTGGAAGCCCTTGAGCTCCTGCACGGGACGGGTCGTCGAGCCGACCAGATCGCGGATATAGAGCTGGACGACCTCCGTAGCCTCGCGGCGGCCGCTGTTGGTCAGCCGCACCGTGGCGGTAACCGATCCCTGCTCGTCCATCTCCGCGGCCGAAAGGTGCAGATCACCGTAGGTGAAGGTCGTGTACGAGAGGCCGTAACCGAAGGCGTAGAGCGGCGTATTGGGGACATCGAGGTAGTTGCTGCGGAACTTCTCGAAGTGGTCGACCGTCAGCGGACGACCCGTGTTCTTGTGGTTGTAGTAGATCGGAATCTGTCCGACGTTGCGCGGGAAGGTCACCGGCAGTTTGCCCGAAGGACTGACCTCGCCGAAGAGGACATCGCAGATGGCCTCGGCCGCCTCGGTGCCGCCGAACCAGACATTGAGGATCGACGGGACGTGGGCACTCTCCCACTCGAGCGTCAGCGGACGCCCGGCAAAGAGCACCAGCACGACGGGCTTGCCCGTAGCCACGAGGGCCTTCAGGAGCTCCTGCTGCGCATCGGGGATGCCGATCTGCGAACGACTGCTGCACTCGCCGCTCATCTCCGAGGGTTCGCCCAGGGCGGCGATCACCACGTCGGACTTGGCCGCGATCTGCAGCGCCTCGTCGAGCAGCTGCTGGTCCGTACGGCCGTCACGCGGGATATCGCGGTTGAACATCGTACTGTTCTTCTCCAGCTCCTCGTCGAAGGTGACGTTGCTGCCCTTGGCATAGAGGATGCGGGCCTTCTTGCCGACGGCCTGCTGCAGCCCCTCGACCAGCGTACGGGGCTTCTTCAGATCGGTAGCCACGCTCCACGTGCCGGGCATGTTCTCGCGCGAGGCGGCCAGCGGACCGACCACAGCGATCGTACCCTTGCGGCGCAGCGGCAGCAGATCGCCCTCGTTGCGGAGCAGCACGAAGCTCTCGGCGGCAATCCGCCGGGCATCGGCGCGGTGTTCGGGGGTGTAGATCTGCGTGCGGGCGCGCTCCGGATCGCAGTAGCGGTAGGGATCCTCGAAGAGTCCCAGTTTGTACTTGGCCTCCAGGATCAGCCGGCAGGCGCGGTCGATGTCGGCCGTATCGACCCGGCCGGCAGCCAGCGACTCCTCGAGCGTCTTGAGGAAGCCCTCGCTGACCATGTCCATGTCGATACCGGCCTTGAGGGCGCGGGCCGACACCTCGCTCAGATCGCCGATACCGTGGGCGATCATCTCGTAGATGCCGGTGAAGTCCGTCACGACGAAGCCGCCGAATCCCCACTGGTCGCGCAGCACGTCGGTCATCAGCCAGCGGTTGGCCGTGGCGGGGACGCCGTCAACCTCGTTGAACGAGGCCATCACGCTCCCCACACCGGCCTCGACGGCCGCCTTGTAGGGCGGGAAGTATTCGTTGTACATGCGCTGACGGCTCATGTCCACGGTATTGTAGTCGCGGCCGGCCTCGACGGCGCCGTAGAGGGCGTAGTGCTTCACGCAGCCCAGGATCTCGTCCTGAGCGAAGTGGTTGGGATCCTTGCCCTGATAGCCGTAGACGAAGGCCCGGGCGATGGCGCTGCCCAGGAAGGGATCCTCACCGATACCCTCCGAGACACGTCCCCAACGGGGATCGCGCGAGATGTCGACCATCGGCGAGAAGGTCCAGCAGATACCCGAGGCACTGGCCTCGACGGCCGCGATGCGGGCGGCGCGCTCGATGGCCTCCATGTCCCACGTGGCGGAGAGGCCGAGCGGAATGGGGAAGGTCGTCTCGTAGCCGTGGATCACGTCCATGCCGAAGATCAGCGGAATACCCAGACGGCTCTCCTCGACGGCGATGCGCTGCACGGCGCGGATCTTCTCCACGCCCTTGATGTTGAACAGACCGCCGACATTTCCGCGACGGATCTGTCCGGCGATATCGCTGTTCTTGGCCTGCCCGGTGGTGATGTCACCGGCCCCGGGAAGGTTGAGCTGACCGATCTTCTCGGCGAGCGTCATGCGACTCATCAGCGAGTCTATGAAACGGTTCATGTCGGAGTTGTCGGAAGTTCCGGCGGCCCAGGCGGCAGCGCCGAAGAGCAGCCCCGACAGAAGCAGAATGGCTTTTTTCATGTTGTGTCGATTTGTCGTTTGAAGAGGGTGATTACTCGGCCGAAGCAACCGTGAAACCGAGCCGCTGCAGACCGTTCAGCACTTCGCTGTCCGACATGAACAGCCGCCAGATGAGTCCGCTGCGGTAGTTCTCGATCATCACGATGATCGGGCCCTGGTCAATGGCAATATGCATTCCGGAGTCATACCATCCGGTCGTGAGGTTGAAGGCGTCGATGAAGCCGTAGTCGCTCCACAGGCGGTCGCCCAGCTTGTAATAGAAGTAGTGCAGGGCGGCCATCGACTCCTCGGGCAGATAGGGCATCGAGGCCAGCGCGGCGGTCGGGGCGATGACGCCAAGGTCGTTCGTCGGCGACGAGGCGCTGTAGCCGTTGTCGACATCGCTGGCCGTCAGTCCCCAGCAGTCGGCGCCGTAACCCGTATAGCCCTTCGGGTTGTCGACGCAGTAGCGGTAGTTGATCGTGGCATGGGCGCGGACCTGCTCGCCGTAGTCGGCATACTTGTCCGAGAGGCGGTTGGGGTCGAGCGTCAGGAAGGAGTAGTGCGACAGGAAGAGCGGACCGCCGTAATCCTCGCCCAGCGGGAGCTTCGTGTCGTAGAACATCTTGCCGTTGAGAATGGCACCGTTGCGGGCCCAGCCCTGGTCGTAGACCCCGGCATCGATGTTGTGGGTCGGCGACGAGGCGGCCAGCACGTAAACGATCAGCGACTCGTTCCACCCCTGCACGGGCAGGTTCATCGCCCAGCCCTTGTCGGGGCTCCAGTGCCAGTAGAGGGCCTTTTCGGTCCCCTCCTTGGTGAAGAAGTCCCACTCGACAGCCTCCCACAGCCGCGTAATGCCCTCGCGCAGGGTGGCCTCCTCACCCGCCCCGTCGAAGTAGGTGCGGGCGGTCAGCAGCCCCTGGAAGAGGTAGGCCGTCTCGACCAGATCGGCTCCGTTATCATCAGCCGAGAAGGGGATCGTCACACCCGTCTCGCCGTTGATCCAGTGAGCGAAGGCGCCATGATAGGAGGTCGCACGCTCCGAGAGGAAGGTAACGATCTTCTGGATACGGCTGCAGGCCTCCTCCCGCGTGACGAAGCCGCGTTCGGCCGCCACGATCATCGAGAGGATCCCGAAGCCGGTGCCGCCCGTAGTGACGGTCGCACCCGACGAGGTGCGCTCGCGCGTCATGCCGCTCGTAGGCTCGGCGCCCTCCCAGAAGTAGCGGAAGGTCTGCTGCTGGACCAGCGTCAGGAGCTCCTCATCGGGGATCCGTTCGAACTTGTCGCCATCATCGGCCGCTGTCACAATCGTGATCACCTTGCCGCTGAAAATCTTCACGCCGGCCGGCGTCGCCAGCCCCGTGTTGATCACCAGCTGATACTCCGCCTCGGCGGTCAGGGCCGCCGTCGGCGTGAGGGTCACGCGCAAACCGCCGTCGTAGTCGATCCGGGTCTCGACCCGGCTACCGGCGCGGCGCAAGTAGATGTTTGCATCCAACGTTGCGGGATCGAGTTCGGCCGAGAAGTCGAGCTGGATGACCGCATCGGCCGCCACCTCGTCAAAACGGTCCAGACCGCTCTTGTCGCCGATCACGACCCGCTCCAGCTGCAGGGTCTCCCCTGCTGCCGGAGCGGTCGAGTCGGTCGAATCGCTGCTGCATCCGAAGCTCCAAAACAACAACCCACAAAGCACCATCTTCAGATAAGCGTGCGTCTTCATAGATCGGAATCTCTTTTTCGTCGGATTATTTTTCAGCCTTGTTGTAGAGGGCCGTCATCTCCTCGACCGAAAGGGCCTTGTCGAAGAGGTAGACATCGTCGAAGGCTCCCGTGTAGAAGTCCGCCGACTCGGTCCAGTCGCCCGTAGCGCCCATTCCGACCTGTACGGGGAAGGCGCCCAGCACGATACCGGTCAGGTTCTTGAAGCCGATCGTCATGCCGCCGTCCCACGTGTAGGAGCTCTTGACCAGGCCGTTGTGCCAGAGGGTCATCGTCGAGGTCTCGGCATCGAAACTCAGGCCGACCTGCTGCCACGAATCGGCCATGCCGGTGATCGTGGTATCGCCGCCGAGGTCGAACCAGGTGGTTCCGGTGGCGTTGTTGAAGTAGCCCTTGAAGTAGAAGCTGCCGGGATCGGCCGCGTTTCCGTTATTAAGGAAGAGCGAGAGGTTGCCGATGGCATCGGCGCTGTTGCCGACGTTGAACAGGGCCGTGGAGCCGCCGTTCGAGCCGTCGAAGTGGATCCACATCGAGACGGTGAAGCTGCGCAGGGCGGCGAGCGTGTTCATCGACGCGGCATCGGGCGTGAGGACCAGCGCCTGCCCGTCGGCATTGCGGTAGGCCTGTCCGACGGCGCCGGTCTCGAAGAGGGGCGACGCCGACTGGTCGTACAGGGCGAGCGTGCCGGCGAGCGAACCCTCGACCTGCAGATCGCCGTCGAGCGCCAGATGGTAGAGCGCCTCGGGGAGGTTGGCATCATCATCCTCGGCGGGCTTCTCCGTCGGATAGTCGAACGGAGGGTTCTGCCCCAGATCCTGCTTGCACGACTGTGCGCCGCACAGCAGACCGAGGCTTGCAATCAGCGAAAAGAGATATTTCGACGTTTTCATGATTCAGCGGATTTATCAGTTGGCGTAATCGGGATTCTGCACCAGCACACCGTTCGAGGCATCGACCTCGCTCTGGGGCAGGGGCAGGTATTTGTTCTTGGAGGTGTAGCCCTTGGGGCCGAGAACGGCCAGTGCGCCGTCTTCGGCACCGACACCGGCATCGTCCCAGCGGACCAGATCGTAGAAGCGGTCGAACTCCAGAGCCAGTTCGACGTGGCGCTCGTGGTGGATCGCACGGCGCAGTTCGGCCTGATCCGTCGTGGTCACCTTGGGCAGGATCGACGAGTTCGAACCGCGCGCACGGGCACGTACCATCTCCAGATCATCGAGCGCCTCCTGGATCATGGCGTCACCGCCCAGCTCGCAGGCCGCCTCGGCCGCCATGAGCACCACGTCGGCGTAACGGATCATGCGGATGTTGTACCAGAAGCCGTCGTTGCTGCCGTAGAGCGAGCGCAGCGTGGGACTGCAGTAGGCCTTCTTGTTGTAGAAGTCGCCGTCCAGACCGTCCTGCGAAACGAGAAACTCGTTGAAGGGGGCGTTGCCGTTGGCGGGAGCGTAGCTCGGCCAGGGTTTCGACGGCGTGGAGAAGTAGAGCAGCGTCTCGTCGCGGCGGGGGTCGTTCTCCTCGAAGATGTCGAGGATGCTCTCATCGGCCATGTGCCAGCCCCAGCCGAGGTTGCTCGTACCCGAACCGCGGCACCCCTGCACCTGGCAGAACTGGCTGCCCAGGGCGCTCGATGCGGGCTCGGCGGTCGTTGCCGTGCACTGCAGCTCCCAGACCGACTCGGAGCTGTTCTCGCCCTCCTCGCGGAAGATCTTCTCGAAGGGGGTGTTCAGATCGTAGAGGTGGGTATCCATGACGTTGCGGGCGGCCTGGTACATCTGCGACCACATGCCGCGCTGGGCATAGGTCTTGGCGTGCAGGGCGCGGGCAGCACCGTAGGTGATGCGGCCGACGTACTTCGAATCCCACTGGCGGGGCAGCCCCTCGGCGGCCGTCAGGTCGGCATCGATCAGTTCGTAGATGTCGTTGACCGACGACTTGGGCAGGTTGGCCTCGTCCGAGCTCTCGATGGCGAAGTCGATCAGAGGCACCTCACCGAAGGCGCGCACCAGATTGAAGTAGCACCAGGCGCGGAAGAAGCGGGCCTCCATGCCGCAGTAGAGTTCATCCTCGTCGAGCGTGGCGCCGTTCTGCTGGTCGCGAGTCATCTCGTCGATGAGGGTATTGGCGTTGTGGATGATCGAGTAGTTGGTCTCCCAGTAGGGGTCGAGCAGCGAGTTGGCGGCCGAATACTGGAACTGTTCGTACATGGGGACATGCTCGGCGCCGTCGGTGGTCGTCGAACCCTTGCGCGAATCCTCCGAACGGTAGAGGTGCACGGCGAAGGCCGGGATACCGGCCGTGATGTTGTAACCGCGAGCCTCGGCGTAGAGGGCCGTCACCTTCGAGAAGTAGGCACCTCCCTCGACATCGTCGATCGTCCATTGTCCCTGGGGACGCTGATCGAGCAGGTCGCTGCACGAAACGCCCGCAAGCATCGTTGCCGCAGCGGCGGCGAGAGTCAGTTTGTTTATGATCGTTTTCATGGAATGGTCAGTTTTAGAAAGATACGTTTAAGCCGAAAGTGTAGGTCGTAGGCATGGGATAGGTTGCGCCCGTATCGATGCCGAATGCGAGGGCCGAGCCGCCGATTTCGGGCGTATAACCCGTGTTGTGGGCCCAGGTCTTCAGGTTGTCGATGTTGAAGTAGATGCGCAGGGCCTTCAGGCGGATCTTCTTGAGCAGGCGCTCGTTGAAGCTGTAGCCGAGCTGGATGTTCTTCACGCGCAGGTAGCTGCCGTCCTCGATGTAGTAGCTCGAGTTCTCCATCTGGATCGAACGCGACGAGTCGAGGATCGGCTCCCAGTTCGAGGTGCCCTCACCGTGCCAGCGGCCGAGGCGCTTGGTGTTGTAGTTGTACTGGGCGAAAGCCGACAGGAAGCCCGTGTTGAAGATCTCGTTGCCGTAGACGCCCTGGAAGTCGACGCCCAGATCGAAGTTCTTGTACTGCAGGTTGACCGAGTAGCCGTAGGTGAAGTCCGGCGTCGGGTTACCGATCATCGTACGGTCGTCGGCCGTGATCTGGCCGTCGCCGTTGACATCCTGGAACTTCAGGTCGCCGGGAGCCACCGCAGCCAGCGTGTTGACGGGCGATGCGGCGATATCGGCCTCGTTCTGGTAGACGCCGATGACCTTGTAGCCGTAGAAGTAGCCGATCGGGCGTCCCGGCTCGGAGACGGCGACACTCTTGTCACCCGAGTAGTAGGTCTTGCCCAGCGAGAGGACCTTGTTGTCGATCGTCGTCAGGTTGCCCGAGATCGTATAGCGGAAATCCTGTCCGATCTTGTCGCTCCACGATCCCGAGAGCTCGAAGCCGCGGTTGCGCAGCGAACCGGCATTGATCAGACCGTCCTGGGCGCCCATGAAGCTCTCGAGGTAGCAGATCAGATCTTCGGTCTTCTTGCTGTAATAGGTAGGCTCGATGTGCAGGCGCTGGTCGAACATCTGGAGTTCGAAGCCGACCTCCCAGGCCTTCGTGCGCTCCCAGCGGAGGTTGGTGGCCAGATAGGCCTGCGAGAAGGAGGTGATGATGTTGTCACCGAAGACGGCGTTCGACGAGTTGAGCGTCGGGAATGCCGGGTAGTAACCGCCGGCCGAGCCGATGTTCTGGTTACCGAGCACACCGTACGAACCCTTGAGCTTCAGGTAGTTGATGACGTTCTGGTTCTGCATGAACTTCTCCTCGGAGATGATCCATCCGGCACCGACCGAATAGAAGTTGTCCCACGTGTTGCCCGTATACTTGAAGACCGAGGCACCGTCGCGACGGTACGAGGCGTTGACCAGGTAACGGTTGTCGTAGTTGTAGAGGGCGCGGAAGAGGTACGACATGGTGAACTTGCGGTACTGGCTGCCGCCGTTGGTGGCCGACGAGCTGTCGCCGATCGACGAGATCCACCACTTGTCGGGATCGTTCGGGATGAGGATATCGGCCGTGGTGATGTTCTGGCTGCGGCCGGCCGTGAGCGTCTCGTAGTTGGTGAAGTTGGTCGTCATACCGGCCATGAGCGTCAGGTTATGCTTCTCGGCGAAGGTATTCGTATAGGTCAGCGTGTAGTCCTGCTGTGCGTTGAGCGTATTGGTCTTGGTCTGCGAGAGGCTCTCGACCTGGCTGCGGGGGCTGGTCTTGCCCGTGGCGGGGTCATACTCGGAGATGACCGGCGAGAAGAGACGCGAGTTGTCCGACGCGTAGTCGAGCGAGAAGGCGGCCCGGAACTTGAGTTCGGGCAGGAAGTTGATCTCGCCGTAGACGTTGCCGGCGAAGCGGTAGTTCTGGGCCTTGTTGTGGGCGGCGAACTCCTCGATGGAGACCATCGGGTTGGCGATCTGCGCGCTCTGGAACGAAGGCAGCATGTAGTAGTCGCCGTTCTCGGCATAGATGGGCGAGATCGGGGCGGCGTGGATGGCGTCGGTCACGTTCTTGGCGTCGGCCGGCAGCATGTAGGCGCCGTTCATCTGCACGCCGAACTTCAGCCAGTCCTTCATCTTGTAGTCGTCGCTGAAGTTGACCGTCACCTTCTGCATCTCCTCGCCGCGGATGTTGCCCTGTTCGTAGGTGTAACCGACGCCGAGGTAGAAGTTGTTGCGCTCGTCGGAGCTCGAGATGCTGGCCGTGGTCTGGCTGATGGTTGCGTTCTGGAAGATGGCATCCTGCCAGTCGGTATCGGCCATGTAGTTCGTATAGTCGAACGGATCGGAGCCCATGTTGGCGAGCTGCTCGTTGTAGAGTTCACGGAACTGAGCGGCGTTGGTCAGCGAGAGGCGCTGTCCGACGTGCTTGATGCCGACCGACTGGTTGATGTTGACAAGCGTCTGACCGGCCTTGGCGCGCTTGGTGGTGATGATGATCACACCGTTGGCACCGCGCACACCGAAGATGGCCAGCGACGAGGGGTCCTTCAGAATCTCGAACGATTCGATATCGTTTGCATTGAGATTGAGGAAGTTGATGTTGTCCGTAAAGAGACCGTCAACCACGTAGAGCGGGGCGAAGCCGTTGATCGAGTTTGTACCGCGGATACGGATTTCGGGATCCTGTCCGGCACGACCCGTATTGGTAATCTGTACACCGGCGACACGGCCCTGCAGCGAAGCCAGGGGGTTTGCCGAGGGGCGGTTGGCGATATCCTCGGCGTCGACGTTGACGATCGAGCCGGTCAGGTCACGCTTCTTGGCCGTACCGTAACCGATGACGACGGCCTCGTCGATCATCGTGGACTCTTCGGTCAGAACGACCGTCATGGGGTTGAACGACACGGGGACCTCGACCGTCGACATGCCGATGAACGACACCTCGAGTTTCTGGCCCTCGGCTGCCTGCAGTTCAAACGAACCGTCGACACCGGTTGTGGTACCCGTAACGGTACCCTCGACAATAACGCTGGCGCCGATGACCGGCTGATTGTTCGAGTCAAGCACCTTGCCCGTCAC
This sequence comes from uncultured Alistipes sp., assembly GCA_938014215.1. GTDB lineage: Bacteria > Bacteroidota > Bacteroidia > Bacteroidales > Rikenellaceae > Alistipes. The sequence goes on from CALLRW010000007.1 coordinate 12,071, forward strand.
CGTGCCGGGCTGACCCGCTTGTGCGAAAACACCCAAAGTGGTGCCAATCGACACTATCACAACCGCGATAGTTTTGAAGAGGAGGTTCAAACCGCTGCTCTTCGATCGATCCTGTCGATTTTTTTTCATGCGATTTTAGGTTTAAAATTAAAGTAGTATAAAGGTCGATATTCGAGTCTGGCTGCTGAATACCGCACCCGGATTCTGCTCGTAACAAAATTAGACGGCAGATCGGCGACCGGGGTTGGATTCTACCCCACTTTGACTACTTTGCACGCATGAAGGAGGAAAAGGTGAACTACGCGATCACCTCTCAAACGATACTTATTTCTCTTGTTTACAAAATGTTGCGTTGTCACTCATTCTCCGCCTCACCGGGCCCCGGATTTGGATCGCGGTCGTCGATGTGAAGGAGAAATTCGTTGAGATTCTGGTCCGACTTCAGGCCGAGTTTCTTGCGCAGGCGGTAACGGCCGTTCTCGACGGCGCGCACCGAGAGATTCATCAGCGAGGCGATCTCCTTCGTGCAGAGATTCATCTTCAGACAGGCACTCAGCCGCAGGTCGCTCGTCGTCAGCTCCGGGAAGCGTTCCTTCATCATCCGGAAGTAGTTGGCATGCTTCTGCTCGAAGCGGATGAGGAACATCGTCCAGTCGCTCTCCGTATCGAGACGGCTGTTGACATAGGTGTTGATCTTCTGCTGGAGGATGGCCGAATTTCCGGTACCGTGGCGGCTGTGGAAGTCATTGACCAGGTTGCGCATGTGGAGGATCATCTCGTCGCGGCCGAGCAGCGTCGAGTTCTGGGCGACGATCTCGGCCTCGCACTTCTCGACCTTCTGCCGCAGCTCGCGGTTCTGGCTGCGCAGCGAGACGATCTCCTGCAGCCGCAGATGGCGCAGGTAGCGACGGCGGTAGAGGCTCATCACGAGCAGCCACACGCCGTAGAAGAGGGCGGCGCCGGCCAGCACGTAGCTCACCCAGGCCCACCCCGACAGATACCAGGGCCGGAGGATGTCGAATTCGAAGGCCGTGGGCTCGGACCAGCGGCCGAAGGCGTCGCGGACGCTGACCTCAAAGGTGTAGTGTCCCTGCGGCAGGCGGGCATATTCGACGCTTCCCGCCGTCGAGGGTTCCGACCACTCGTCGCCGATTCCCGTCAGCCGGTGGCGGAAGAGCTTCTCGTCGAGCGGGTTTTCGGTCGCATGGTAATGGAACACCACCGAATGGCGCACATAGGGGATCCGCACCCCGTCGAGCTGCGGGAGCCACTCGCCGCACCCGCGCCGGTCGACGGCCCGTACGGATTCGATGCGGGGCGGCCGGGGCAGTGCCGGAGCAAGGATGAGGCGGTCGGGGCGGACGATCTCGAAACCGTTGTCGCCGCAGAAGAGGCTGGTCGAATCGTCGAGCCGGGCCACCTGCTCGTACCCGTAGATCAGGTTGTGGCAGGGGATGCCGGCACAAGGCACGAGCGTAGCATGCCGGCTTCCGTCGTAGCGGAGGATCCACACTCCCGAATCGGAGAGGAGCCACAGCCGTTCGTCGTCGAGCGCCACCACCCGCCGGATGCCTTCGACGCCGCGGCAGGCTGCATTGAGGGCCGAATCGGGTTCGATGCGGTCGCTGAATTCGTCGTATCGGAAGAAGCGGTCGCCGCCGACGAAGGCCACGCGGCCGCCGACACGGAACTGCCGCAGCCGATAGGGAAGCCCGTCGTCCGAACCGCCTCCGTAGGAGGTATGGCGAATGATGTGGCGGCCCGAATCGTCGAGCCGGCAGCGGTAGACCCCTTTGGTGGGGTGTTCGAGCCAGAGGTTCTGCATGTAATCGACCTCGATGTCGAAGACGGCCTCGTCGAGACCGTCGATCTCCCACGTACGCTCGCCGTCGAAGCCCCTCAACTTGTAATACGAGGCGAAAAAGGTATAGGGACGTCCGCCGACGCGGATCGTCTTGAGCCGATAGCCGCCCATGTCCGAGACCCGGGCGACGGAGAGATCGGTCCGGATCTCCGCGACGCCCTGGTTGTGGCAGGCATACAGACGGCCGTCGATCAGGCAGAGCGACCAGATCTGTCCGCTCAACCCCGGCAGGGAGACGAAGTCCTCGGGACGGGCCATTCCGCTTGCCAGCCGCCGTTCGTCGATGCTCACCACCCCCTGGTTCGTGGCCAGCAGCAGCCGGCCCTGCCAGCGGCAGGCGTCGTAGATCGAACCGGGGAGCCAGTTGTCGTAGGTGTGGTAATCGACCCCCTCGTAGAACATCAGGTGGGAGAGCCCGCGGTCGAGAGCCGCCCAGACATGGTGGCGGTCATCCTCGGAGAGGGCCATGACGGAGTTGTTGACCAGCCGGTTCTCGGTCGAGAGGCGGGTGAGGATCCGCCCGTCGGGAGCGGCTTCATAGATGCCGCCGAGAAGCGTTCCGAAGAGATAGGTGTTGCGCGAGGTGAGGATGCCGCAGTTGAGTTCGTCGCGGCGCAGCCGGGCCGAGAGTTCGGGGCTCCAGGGCGCGAAGCGCTCGCCGTCGTAGGACCAGAGCCCGGCATCCCCGGTCCCGATGATCCACTCCCCGGCATGCGGCCCGGGGAGCAGCACCCGCACCGTGGTCGAGCGGAAACATTCGCTGCCGGGGATCGGTTCGAGTCCCGAAGCCGAGAGGCGGTAGATCGGGCCGCCCATCTCCTGCACCCAGCACTCCTTGCCGGCCGGAAGCAGGAAGAGCATGTTCATATTGCCGGCGCCGGGAAGAAGGCGGACCTCACTCCCGTCGTAGGTGTATATCTCGTGAAAGGACTGGAAAAGGATCTGGCCGTTCCACGCAAGGATCCGCCAGAAGTCGCTGTCGAGGAAGCGGTCCGAGGTGTTTTCGGGGACCAGCGAGGTGTATTTCAGCCGGCCCGAGGCGTCGCGGTCCCACCGTCCGAACTCCTCGAAACCGCCCGTGAGGATCACGTCGTGCGACACGGGGTAGACCGACCGCACGATCGAGGCTCCCGGGAGTTTGTGGAGACGCCACTGCGAACCGTCGTATTCGAGCAGTCCCTGATCGTTTCCGACATAGAGCGTTCCGGCGGGATCTTCGGCGACGGCCCAGTTCTTGTTGGCCGCATGGTAGTCGGCGGGCAGGAGATTGACGGTTCCAGGGGTAGTGGCACGCAGGCTCACCCCGGGAATCAGCAGGGCACACAGGCCGACGATTCCGAAGAACAAACGGCTGACGGAGAGGCGCAGACGGGCCGCGAACGCAATTTTCATATCAGCGAAAGTAGCGATTTTCCCGTTGAAATGCAAATGCGGAGCGGATTCTCGACCGTTTACCGTACGCTCCGGGCAATTTTTCCCATCGCGGCCGGCCAAAACGGACAAACACCCCGGCAGCGGGGATCCGTCCGGTCCGGAACGCCATCCGCCCGACCCGGCAGCGGATTCCGGCCGCAAGATGAAGAAATCGGTCCGGGAGAGCTCTTCGTAAGCGGATTTTTGGTACTTTCGTCCCTTGAAAAAGACTCCGTTCCCGACATGGACAAACAAACGCATATTCGGACCATCCACCCGGCCGATACCTCCACCCGGCAGCCGCTTCCCGTTGCGGGAAGTGCCGTCAAGGCGGGCTTTCCGTCGCCGGCCGACGACTTCCTCGACGCGCCGCTCGACCTGAACCGCGAACTGGTCCACAACCCCGCCTCGACCTTCTTCGTGCGGGTCTCGGGCGACAGCATGGCGGGTGACGGAATCGGCGACGGCGACCTGCTCATCGTCGACCGGGCGGTGGATCCCTACGACGGCTGCATTGCGGTCTGCTACATCGACGGCGAATTCACGGTCAAGCGCGTCCGGCTCGACAAGGGGTGTGCCTGGCTCCTCCCCTCGAACCCGAAATACAGACCCATCCGGGTCGATGCCGGCAACGAATTCCTCGTCTGGGGCATCGTCCGCCACGTCATCAAGAGCTTCAAATAACCCGCCCCCGATGTACGGACTCTGCGACTGCAACAACTTCTACGCCTCGTGCGAGCGGCTCTTCCGGCCCGATCTGGTGGGACGGCCCGTCGTCGTGCTGTCGAACAACGACGGCTGCGTGCGACTTGTTGCCTGTGAAACAGATAAGCAGGCGTTTATCGACTCTGGTTGATGAATAACTGATAATCTGGTGTAGAGTGCGATTCTCTATCGTCCTGATGAGCGGACGAAAACACTTTCCCCATTGGTACAGGATGGCAACCTGTATCGGTGAAGCGGGAATGAAAGCGGGTAAGGCGTAATCCGGGCGACGATCCCCGCAAGTGTGAAAGTATGCGTAAGAATGCTGAATCCATATAATCATCGATACGTTGACCAAGCCTACCCGGAATATCAGGCTTGCCCAAAATGGGAACGATCGCTGGACTGTGATAATTGCATGACCGATTACAGTCGCTCATCCACACGGCGATCCGGTGAACAGTGGGACGCTAACCTTTCGTCAAAACAGATTGTCGGAACAAGTTAACCATGCGTCGGTTCTGTCCTTGGCAGTAGGCAGCCAGCCATATACCGGCGCAAGGGAGGATGGGGTAAGAAGCTAACGCTTGCGGGAAAGCCGCAGGATATGCAGACGTACCCCCGTTGTGTTTTCATAAATCTATCAAGTACCAGTTAAAACGATGAACACGGATACACATCCGATGTATGAATGGAAAACATTGCCTTGGAGTAAAATCGAAAGGTGTGTTTTCAAACTGCAAAAGAGGATTTACAAGGCATCTCAACGCGATGACATCTATCAGGTGCACAAACTTCAAAAACTTCTTATCAAATCCCGTTATGCCAAGCTATTGGCAATACGGAAAGTAACTCAGGATAACCACGGTGCGAAAACCGCCGGAGTGGATGGTGTAAAATATCTGACCGGCAAACAGCGCATGAGGCTATCCGAAGAACTCGGTCTGCATCATCGCGCCAAACCGCTACGCAGGGTATGGATACCCAAACCGAACTCGACCGAAAAGCGTCCTCTCGGCATTCCGGTTATGCGAGACAGAGTGCTTCAGGCGCTTCTGAAACTCGCTCTGGAACCAGAATGGGAAGCGAGATTCGAGCCAAACAGCTATGGTTTCCGCCCCGGGCGATCGGCACAAGATGCGATCGCAGCCATATTCAACTGCATAAATCAACGTGCGAAATGGGTCCTCGATGCTGATATTGAAAAGTGTTTCGACAGGATAAACCACCAAAAATTGCTGGATAAGGTCAATACAATACCTTTATTCCGTCAAATGATTAAAGGGTGGCTGAAAGCCGGGATACTTGAATCCGATGTATTTTCCGAAACCGAAGCCGGAACACCGCAAGGTGGGGTTATTTCTCCTTTACTTGCAAATATTGCCCTGCACGGAATGGAAGAATATCTCGGACGGATATTCAGGATCAGGAGGATCGGAAATGGCAAATTCAGTCAGAAGATCACATTTATCCGTTATGCCGATGATTTTGTGGTGATACACCAAGACCGGGAGGTACTTGAACAATGCCGTAAATTGTTGGATGAGTGGTTGGCAGAAATCGGACTGGCGATGAAACCGTCCAAAACACGATTAGTACACACCTTGCATTCAATAGACGACAGTAAGCCTGGCTTTGATTTTCTCGGAGTGACCGTAAGGCAGTTCCCTGTCGGACGCACTCATACCGGAACGGATCAGCGTGGCAATCCTCTGGGGTATAAGACGATCATCAAACCCTCGAAGAAATCCCAAGTGCGACACTATCAGCGTATGAAGGAGATTATTTACCGGCAACGGGCATCTCCACAGGAATCACTTATACACGAATTGAATTCCGTAATACGCGGATGGTCGCTATATTATGCAGGACAGGTATCGAAAGACGTCTATTCCCGCATGGATTTTCTGTTATTCAAAAGTTTATACCGCTGGGCTACCCGCCGCCATGGAGGTAAACACAAGAAACGGATTGTCCGTAAATATTGGAGACTCGAAAAGGGACGATGGCAATTTGAAACTCGAAAAGAGGTTAAATTACAGTACCATAGTTCGACACCCGTTGTCCGTCATGTGAAAGTAAAAGGGAACCGTTCTCCGTTTGACGGAGATTGGATTTATTGGGGCAAACGACTCGGTAAATATGGCGGCCTCACGTCACGAAGGTCGTCGCTACTTAAACGGCAAAACTTCAGATGTGCGTATTGTGGGTTGTCGTTTACGGCAATGGATTTGATAGAAGAAGATCATTTGTTACCTAAAATAGTGGGAGGTAAGAATGATTTGCGTAACTGTCAGTTGCTTCATCGCCATTGCCACGATCAGAAAACAACGATCGATGGCAGTTATGAAGCTCGCGGTAGCGGAATACAACGAGGAGCCGTGTGAGGTGAAAGTCTCACGCACGGTTCTGAAGTGGCAGTCGGGAGAGTGATCTCCCGACTGACCATAACATCATTGCCCGTTCGAACGAAGCCAAGGCCATCGGTATTGGCATGGGCCAGCCGTTTTATCAGGTGCGGTCGTTGATAGAGCGCGGTCAGGTGACTGTGTTTTCGGCAAACTTTGCTTTGTACGGAGATTTGTCGCGTCGTGTGATGGCAACACTTCGCTCGCTGGTTCCCGGCATTGAGGTTTACTCGATCGACGAGGCCTTTTTCGACCTGCGGGGTATGGCCGAGCCACTCGACGAGTTCGGCCGTTCGATCAGCCGCACCATCCGCCGCAACGTTGGAATTCCGGTCAGCATCGGCATTGCCCCGACAAAGACCCTCGCCAAGATAGCCTCGAAGTTGGCTAAACAATATCCCAAACTGAACGGCTGCTGTTACATGCATCGTCCGGAGGATATAGCCAAGGTTTTGCGAAAATTTCCTTTGCAGGATGTCTGGGGCATAGGCCGTCGCTATGGAAAGATGTTCGATCGTATGGGGCTCTGTACAGCGCAGCAGTTTGTCGATCTGCCGCAGGAGTGGGTCCGCGCCCGGATGGGGATCACGGGGCTGCGCACCTGGAGCGAACTGCAGGGCACGGCGTGCATCTCGTTCGAACAGATGCCGCCGCGCAAGCAGCAGATCACCATCTCGCGCACCTTTCCCCACGAGATCTACACCCGCGAGGAGCTGGACCGTATCGTGGCGGAGTTCGCCTCGATGTGTGCCGAGAAGCTGCGGGGCGAGGGGTCGGTCTGCGGCGAGGTGCAGAGCTATCTCTACACGAACCGCCACCGCGAGGATCAGCCCCAGCGTTACGAGACGAGCCTGCAGCTGCTGCCCGAGCCGACCGACAGCACGCTGGAGATCGTCCGGCAAGCGCGGATCGCCCTGCAGCGGGTCTTCCAGCCGGGATACGGCTACAAGAAGGCGGGGGTGATCCTCTCGCAGGTCACGCCGGCGTCGGAACAGCAGGGATCGCTCTTCTCGCCGATCGACACGGCGAAGCACGCCCGTCTGATGAAGGTGCTCGACACGGTGAACAAGGCGTGCGGCAAGGGGACGCTGGTCGTGGCATCGCAGGGGACGGAGCCCTTCCGCATGAACCGCGAGCACCTTTCGCCGCGCTACACGACCGACTGGAAGGAGCTGCTCGTGGTCAAGGCCTGAGCCGATACCCTCCGGGAGGGGGATCTGTTCCAACTTCGCCCCCCGGATTTCCGCGGCAAATCACATCGCAGAAGAGGCATCCGAAAGCCGGTCTGCACGGGCGCAGGAACCGCCGCCTACATGCAGGTAGTATTCGAATTACCGCCAACAGTCTGCCGATAGGTCGATTGTTCAGTTTTTCTGGATGCTGGATATCAGTCGATTGCGGAATATGCTCCCAGAAATACGCATTTTTACGTATTGACCGGCAAAGGGGCATGCGCGACATTTGCCGACGTAAACAACCGAATTCCGCATGAGACCCCTACCGACCTTCCTGCTGCTGGGTCTGATTCTCGGCAGCACGCTCGAGGTGCACGCTACGGCACGCACGGGCCCCGAAATTCCGGCTGCAAATGCCTTTGCACCGCCGACCGCAGTGCCCGACCCTCCGGGCCGGCCCGAAGCGCCCGATCCTCCCGATGACGAAGCGCCTCCCGCCGATACGGGTCCGACACGGAAGAACACGCTGGCCAGGTATCTCCCCCACGTGGCAGGATATCTCCAGTTGGGCGGCGAAGTCTCGGAAACGACCTCGACCTTCTTCCTCAAACGCGCCTGTCTCTACCTCACGGGATCCTTCACCCCGACACTGAATTACCACTTTCAGTTCGATTTCGCCCTGCCGAACATCATCGATGCCTATCTCTCCTACCGTCCCCTCCTCCAACTGGGCATCAAGGCCGGCGAATTCAAGGTTCCCTTCTCGATCGAAAATACCGTCTACTCTCCTGTCAAGTTCGAGTTCATCGAGTACCCGCTGGCCCTGACCCGCCTGATGGGGCTCAACGACATCTGCGGTCTGCGCTCCACGGGGCGTGACCTCGGGGCCTCGCTCTACGGCGGATTCCTGCGCCGCGGCGACCGCTGCCTGCTCTCCTACGAGATCGGCCTCTTCAACGGCGAGGGGATCAACACCCGCGACCGCAACCGGACGAAGGATCTCTCCGCGCAGCTGACCCTCGAACCCTGTGCCGGACTGCGCCTCTCGGCCTCCTACTACTGGGGCGAATACGGCCCGCAGTATCTGCGGCGCGTACGCTACGGGGCGGGCATCTGTTACGACCGCTATCCGGTGGTCGTGCGCAGCGAATGGATCGGCGGCGAAACGGGTCTCCCCTCCCGCGACGGTGCGCGGGCCGGCATGCTGGAGAGCCGCGGCTGGTACGCCATGGGCGGCTGGTGGGTCACCCGCACGTGGATGCCCGTCGTACGCTGCGACACCTTCCTGGAGGATACCTCCTCGCGACAGACCCGGCAGTGCAACTGCACGGCAGGAACCGTCTGGCAGCCGATCCGCCACCTGCGCTGCCAGCTCAACTACACCTACGAACACCACGCGGCACGAACGACAGCCGATCGCAACGTCCTGTCGGTGATGGTGTCGGGGATCTTCTGACCCAACCGCTGCGGTACCGGAAGGCGCTGTTCTCCGTCTGCTCCACACCGGAGGATAACCTTCCGGCCGCACGGTCCCCGGATGCCGCCCGTCGCCCCCCGTGTTTTGCCGGAATACGCCGTCGACAAAGCGTTGCCGAAGCTCGATGCCTTGCTCGGAATCAGGGCTGAAAAAAATCAGCCGTCCACCGTCCATCGACACGAATTTCGTGCGATATTTGCCGGGTAAAACGACTTTGTTTGAGCGTATGAAACGAAAAATCATCTTTCTTCACGGCTTCTTCGCCTCGGGGGCCTGCGCCCCGGCCCGCGTGCTGGCACAATACTTCGCGGGCAAGGCCGACGTTCTGGCTCCCGATCTGCCGGCACATCCCCGCCAGGCAATCGCACTTCTCCAGCAGCTGTGCGATGAGGAGCACCCCGATCTGCTGGTCGGAAACAGCAACGGTTCGTTCCTCGGTCAGATCGTCGCCTCGATCAACGGGCTTCCGGCCCTGCTGGGAAATCCCCATCTGGCCATGACGGAGTTCCTCACCGCGCGGATCGGGCTCCACGAGTACAAGACGCCGCGCGCCGACGGCAACCAGCAGCTGCGGATCGACCAGCCGCTGATCGACGAATTCGCCGACCTGCAGCTCCATCAGTGGGACCACTGCCGCGAGGAGAATCGCGACCGGGTATGGGGGCTCTTCGGCGAGCACGATCAGGTGGCGCACTACGAATCGTTGTTCCGCGAACACTACCCGAACGTCTATCACTTCCCGGGGGCACACGCTCCGTCGGAGGAGGAGGTCCGCAGCTACTACGCCCCGCTGGCCGAGCAGCTGCTCGATCGCTACGCCCGCGAACGATAAATCGGGCCCTCCGGGAGGCACCTCGGAAGGGAACATCCCCGGGTATCCCGCAGATACAGGAAGCCCCTGGCGATTGGCCAGGGGCTTCTTTCATTCCACTCCGGAGGGAGCCGGATCAATGCCGCTCGAAAGCACTGATCCGCATGAACTCACTCGTCGAACGGCGCTCTTCGGGCGCATAGTACTTGCCGCCGGCCCGCTCGATCCGCGTCCGGACGCAATTCTCGACGATCTCCGATTTCCGCACGCTGCGAGCCTTCTCCAGCGCCTCCGACCCGACAAGCAGCAGTCGTCCTCCCGTCGATACGGCCGGCAGGTTGATGCCCGCCGGGCGGGTCATCTCCGGAACGGGACGCAGCGGAAGCGGCGAAAGCACGGCCGAGAGCCGTATTGCGGAGGGCATGGCCGAGGCCGGTTCGAACGGAACGGCCTGGTCGGGGCTGACCGTCAGGCTGATCACCACGGGACGCCCCTCCACTCCGTTGCTGTCGATTCCAAAGGCCAGAGCGCAGACGTTGTTGGCATTCCACGAGACAACGACTCCGAATGCCGACGGTTCGTTCCCCTCGACACGGACTCCATAGGCTTTCGCCACGTAGATCAGTGTCGCAACATCCATCCCCTCCATGACCGAAGCCGGACGGCTCTGCGTCGCCACGTAATACTCGGCACACGCTGCCGAGGGCGTTGCGACGATATCGACAGCCGCACGGCCGCTGTAGGTGGCAGCCGGATACTTCACCGGATCGGCCGCCACGAGATCGTCTCCGTCATAGACCTTCAGCGAAAGAGCCACGTCGGCCTCGCTGAAGACCCGCTCCTTGATCGTAAACGGCGTGAAGGTAAAATCGGAGAGCACCTCACACGTCCAGCCGTCGCTGTAGCAGGCCACGGCATAGAGCAGATAATCCCCCGGAGTGAGCGTCGCCCACTCGCAGTCGTACATCAGATTGCCTTCGGCCTCGCCGTTCTTGAGAATCGGGAATCCGTTGCCGGCCGTCTGGAGATAGGCCGCAAACTCCTCGTCCGAAGCAAACGTCTCGTACTTCTCCTTGCGGACGGCACCGACGGCCCAGGTCTGATCCGGATCGGAGGGCTTGCAGAGATACGATACCGAGGATTCGTCGGTTGCCGTGACCGTCAGATCGAACGTAATGTCCACCTTGTCCAGCCGGTTCGTGCTCACCTCGTAATAGTTGACCTCCGTATTGCGCTCGAAGTATTCGCCCACGCCGAAGACGACGATCGTATAGTCGGTATCGACCGACAGATCCGTCGCCTCGAGCACCTGCTCACCCTTCCAGGTCGTCCAGCTGTCGTAGCTGTTGGCATAGATGATGCACTCGTCGGCATACGCCTCGCGCGACATCGAATTGGCGTCGCTCGAGAGGGAGATCATGGCGAAATAGGCGTTGTCGTTCGACGGGATGATGCGGACCTTGAGCAGCGAAGGATCCGACGAAACGGTCTCGAAACGGAACGTACAGTCGTTGGTCAGCGAGGGCGCAGGCGTCGTCACCTCTTTCGTCGTCACATCCGTCGTACGGTATCCGTTGCTGACACCGAACGCATAATTCGTATAGGAGGTCTGTGAATAGAGCGTATTGAAGCTCATGACGCCGGTCCCCGCCAGGGTGATGTCGTCCCAGGTCGTCGGGGTGCCGAAGGCGTTGTTGATCCGGATCACCTCCTCCAGTTCATCGATGATGGTGTCGGCAAACTCCTCCTGCGACGTGAAGGCATCGAAATCCGACTTCTTCATGATGTCGCCATAGTAGCGATACTCCTCCGAGCCGGGAATCAGCTGGGTCTCCATATAGTTGGGCTTGAGCGTCTTGACATCAAACGACACCCCCTGTTCGTAGTAGGGAGGCGCCGGTGTGGTATAAGCACACGAGAAGACGTCGCTCGTCACGGTCGCGTCGGTGTTCAGACCGAATACGACGGCAACGTAATCCGTTTCGGGGGTCAGGTTCTTGATCTCGCCCACGGTATCGCCCTTGTAGAGCAGCTGCCCGATCAGCGCCTCAAGCGTGATTCCGCTGCTCTCGGCCACCGAGCGGAAAAGGTCGATATAATAGGCCGTCAGCTCCGAATCGGAGGAGAAACGTTCGAAATCGGCCTTGGAGAGATTCAGCATGACGTAGGTCATCTCCTGCTCCGTCGAGGAGATCTTGATCAGGGCCGAGAAGGCCTCCTGGGCAACGACCTCCACATCGAAAAGCCACTTGTCGCTGCTGAGCTGGGTGACGGGCACCGAGAGGGTTTCGGCTCCGGGATAGTTCAGACTGATCGTTGCCGTGCGGGACGCGCCGGTTGTGTTCATCGCATAGTCGAAACGGACGACCCCTTCGTTCTGGGTTTCGCCGATCTGGATCCAGGGCTCCGGGCATTCAGCGGTAATCGAACCGGACTCCGCGGCATTGTCCACCGTATAGTGGATCTCGGCGGAACCGGCCTCCGCCGTCAGGGAGATTCCCTGAGTCTCAGAAACCGTGATAACGGGCCCAGGGGGAGTTTCCTCACCTGCATCGTCTTTGGAACAGGAGAACAGGAGCATTCCCGCCAACAGGAAGCCTAAAGGTCTCGTAGACCTGTGGAAAAGTGATGTAGACATAATGGATAAGGGTATAAATGGGTTAAAAAAGCAAGCCGGCTATAAATATAGTGATTTATCTGCGTTTTCGGAACTGAATTTACCATAAAATGAACCGTTTGCATGAAATACATACACATTTGTCTCCATCTGTACAGATACGGGGGCGCCTTGCTTTACAGCGATCCGACCGGAAAAGCCTCCGTCGAATAGTCCGGGAACCGATGCTAAAAGGCTGAAACCACCCTTATCGAATATTCCATTCGACAAAACAGAATATTCAAACGACAAAAAGAGCTTCTCCCGTCTGTTTTTACTTGGACTTGATCCGTCGTTTTACTAATTTTAGAGCCGTTTGAAAGGGGTCCCGGCTTCGAAAAACAGCATATTTTTTTTCGATCCACTCCAACCTTCCATTCGGCATCCCGGAAAGGAGGGTCCCGGCGAAGTGTTACGCCGCCGGAACCCGGTCCGCTCCTTCCCGGCCGGTCCGAATCGGTTTCTCTATTATTCACCCTTAGCAGCGTTCGCGGACCGACGCTATCGAGTTTCTCCATGAAAAAACTCTTCTCTCTCTTCATCGGCCTGACACTTCTGTGCGGAGGCGGAGTCTCCTGCAGCGATGACAACACCTCCGAGGAGCAGCCCGTACGGCCGACCGTCACGCTGACCGCAGGGCTCGTTACCGACGTGACCGCCACCTTCACCCTCCAGGCCGAAAACGCCGAAAGCTGCGCCTACCTCTGGAGCGAAGTCCCGGAAGGCACCCTCCCGGAGACACCATCCCCTGAAAAGATCCTCATCGACGGCACAACGGCCAGTGCCTCGGAGGCTGTCCAGATCACACTTCAGGAGCTCGCTCCCCTGCATACCTACCGAATCTATGCCGTAGCCCTGCGCGGAAGCCTCTACAGCGAGGTCGCCACCCTTGAGCTGACCACCGAGGAGACCCCCGAACCCGCCTACGAAACCCTCGTCGAGGGGACCTCGGCCATGGGACTCTACTACAAATCCTTCACGGACGAGAGTCTGGGCAACTACATGATCCGCATCGCCAACATCGAGTACGACGAATACGGCTATGCCGCCAGTGCGGGATACGCCTTCACGTTCGACCTCTACGGTCCGAAGAGCGACAACGTGATGGATGCCCGGATTCCCGAAGGGGTCTACCGCTTCGATGCCGACGACACGGGCGGCAGTTTCACCTGCGGAGCCGGATACTCGACGATCGAGCAGACCGACGACGAGGGTTATCCCAAGGGGGAGACCCTCTCGCTGGCCGGGGGCGAGATCCGCGTCACCCCGACCGACGAGGGCTACACGATCGTCGGATACATCACCGACGAGGCGGGCATGACCTACAAGGTCAGCTACTCGGGTCCGATGGTCATCGCCAACAAGACGGGCGGCATCGGCGGCAACCAGGAGGTCGGCTCCACGACCCTCTTCTATGCCCGCTACTACGGCCAGGCCGACCACAACGGCATCGGCAACTACTACGTCTCGCTCGGCACGACGACCGTCGACAAGGATGATCCCACGACGGCGCTCGACAACGGATGGATGATCCGCCTCGACTTCTGGGGCGACGTCTCGGCGGACGACGACCACGCCATCCTGCCCGAAGGGACCTACACGCTCTCCGAGAGCGGAGCCCACGACATGATGACGATCTGCCCGGACGACACCGATGTGGCCTACTACTTCCTGACGGGCAAGACCCCCGAACGGACCGACTACATGTGCTACGGAGGGTCGGTCACCGTCACGCGGACGGGTTCCAACTACCGGATTGACGGTTCGCTCGAGACGGCGGACGGATCGCTCGTGCACTTCCTCTACGAGGGTCCGCTCGACTTCGAGAACCGCGCCGAGAAGCTCATCGGCGATATCGACGCCAACTTCCCGATCGCCACGTGCACCTACCTGGGCGACCAGTATGAAACCGGCAGCGACAACTACCAGATCCGCCTGGCCTCCGACGAGTCGGAGAGCCTCTTCGTCAACATCGAACTGAGCACCGAACCGGCCGCCAGCGTGCTCGATCCCTTCATTCCCGACGGTTCGTACCGCGCGGGCGAGTCGGGGGCCTACGCCGCCGGCACCTTCGAACCGGGATACCTCTTCAGCGGCTACCTTGCCGGCACGAACATCGGCCGCAAGGATGCCTACGGCTACACGGAGACCTACGGACTGATCACGGGCGGAACGATCGACTTCAGCCGTTCGGGCGACACCTACACCATCACGCTCAACGCCACCACATCGGACCACTTCACGATCAAGGGCTCCTACACGGGCAAACTGCCGATCGACAACACGGTCGCAGGGCCCGCCATCGGTGATGTCGATTTCCAGGCTGCCTACGCCCCGTCGGCCTACTACTACGGGCTGCGGAACGACGGAGAGGGCGACTACTACTATTACCTGCTCACGTTCAGCGACATCGAGATGGGCGGCAGCTACAACGGCATCTACCCCATCAACAACGAGGCGGGACACTGCGCCGTGCTCTACGTCTATGCCCCGACCGCCCCGACGGCAGCCGATCCGCGCGTTGCGGCCGGCACCTACACGCTGGGTGATGAGCGCAAGGCGCTGATCTGGAGCACGGGGTCCGAGGGCCGCGCCTACGATGCCGAAGGGAACCGCTCGACGGTATCGTTCTCCAGCGGCACGCTGACCATCGAACACTCCGGCAGCGACGGATACGCCATTACGTTCGATGCCCGCACGCTGCGCGGCGAGCCGTTCCGCTTCACCTACAACGGCACGATCTCCATCGGCGGCATGTCGTCGCTCGAGACTGCCGGTCCGGTTCCGAGCTCGACGTTCCTGAGCCAGCCGGCACTGACAACGCTGCGGCGCGATGCCGTCACCAGACGCGACCTTTCGGCCTCGAAAGCCGAAACGATCCTCCGGCTGCCCGACACCGCCCCGGTTCATCGTTTGCAGAAGGAGCCTGCTCCCAAGCGATGATCGCTCTTAAATACCCTTTGACAGGAGGCCCATTCGGGTCTCCTGTTTTTTTATCGACATCAGAGATCGTTCCCCGTTTCTCCTGTATCGCCTCACCCCATCAGCGTACAAATGGCCGGGTCTTTTTCCGGACCGGACAGTTCACTCCGCCCGATTCGTCACGCCGGACCATCCGGTTCCTCGCGATCCCCCCGTCCGGCCGTTCATTCCTCGACCTTCAGAACACGGTCCGGCCGTTTATCTATCCGGCCCCTCCCGGAACCACTTCCTGCCATCGGCCCGCCCAGCCTTGCGGAACCACTTCCGGCTGTTCACCCACTCGACCTCGCGGAACCACATCCGACCATCGGCCCAACCAGCCCCTCGCGGAACCACTTCCGGCCGTTCGCCCATCCGGCCCCTCCGGGACCATTTTCGCCCGTTCGCCACCCCACCTCCCGGAACCCCGTCCGCCCAAAAACGCACAGTTCGCAACGCATCCGGTTACACCACAGCCCCATTTGTCCGCCCGCTCCAGCGATTCGCACGCTCCCGGCCGATCCGACCGCCACACCTCGGATCCACCCGTCTCCGCCCCTCCGAAAGCCACAAAAAAAAGCGATCCCGGAATCACATTGGATTCCGGGATCACCCGATAGACAACGGTCGACAGAGCATGCTCTGCAACCGGATTATTTCCACCCACTACAGGAAGCGGAAGGACTCCTCTTCCGAACGGCTCTGCGGCGTCGAGATCAGATCGCCCGAAAGGATCTCGTCGGGGATCGTCGACTTTTCGAAGATCGACACGTCACTGGAGCTCTTGACACTGGTCAGCGTCATCTGCGAACCGTCCGCATTGAACGATACGTTGTAATCGCTACCCCACGACTCGCTGTCGCTGTAGATTCCCGCGAGGACTCCGTTATTATAGCTGTAGGTACCGGCATAGTGCACATACTCGGGCGAGTAGACCCGCTGGTAGATCTCGAATGCACCCGCTTCCGTGAACGAAAGATACACATCCGCAGCCGTAAGATTGCTCCACGAAACCAGATGCCACTGTCCGACAACCGTACCCTTTCCGTCCTCTTTCTTGTCATCGTTGTTACCGCCCCCGTCGGACTTGCTGCAACCGGCCATCAGGGCAAGCGAAGCAAAAGCTACGCAAAAAAACTTGAAAATTCGCATCATACTGCTGACTTGTTATTATAACCAACCTCCGTTCTCGGAATGAGCCTCACGCACGATGAATGCCATCTCCTTCGTAATGGTCATACCGTTGACACCGCTGCCGCTGTTCGTACCGGCACGCATGGTCACCTTTCCTATCGCCGAACCCGGCTTCGTGCACTGCATGAACACCTTGTTGCCGAAGACAACCGGATTCGAGGCCATACCGATCCGAGCCAGATCCTCGGCCGAAAACTCAACCGACACAATCGTCAGATTCGTATTGCCACCACCAAGGTAGGGCAGCAGATCGAGCTGGTAGTTGTTCGAGACGGGAACCGGCACGCAGGTCGTTCCACGTACGTTCATCAGCACCTGGAAGGCATCGATATAACCCGTACCCATTTTTTTGCTGTAGGTGCTCAACGCCAGCGATATCGGTGAGCCGTTATCGTTGAGCGTCGTCTTCGTACCGGTGCAGTACTGGTCGATGTTGTTCACCGAGGTGAGTAACAGCGCCTTGAACTGATCCGTCGTGAAGGTCTTGCCCAGTTTCAATGCATACGAGAGTCCGAGCGCAGCCACACCCGACACATGCGGGCAGGCCATCGACGTACCCTGCGAATAGCCGTAACGGCCGTTGGGGATCGTCGAATAGATCGCCGCATAGTCACGGCCGTTGTCAAGATACGACTGAACCATGTCACCGCCCGGGGCAGCGATGTTGCAACCCGGGCCGTAGTTGGTGTAGTAGGCCGGCGTGAAGTCGCACGACATGGACGTCACGGCGATATAGTCCTTGTAGGCTGCCGGATAGCCGGCCATTCCGGTTGCGTCGTTACCGGCCGCGAAGATAGCCAGACCGCCATCCAGCGCATCGCAGTTCTTCGTCGAAATGAAGTAATCGATCGCCTGCTTCTCGACGCTGCTGCTCGCTGCATAGGACGCATCCGAGGTAAGATAACCACCCTCATATCCCCAGCTGCACTGGAGGATCGAGGCACCGTTGTCGGCCGCATACTTGATGGCTTTGGCCGAAATCGAGCTCGTACCGCCGTCTCCGTTGTAAAAAATCTGACACGACATGAGTTTCACGCCGTCGTTGTTGCCCGTACCGCCGGCCACACCGCAGACTCCGACACCGTTGTTGTTCACGGCAGCCACCGTACCGCCGACATGCGTTCCATGCTCGGGAGCATCGCCCTGCGTGCTGACCTTCAGCGTCGTATTGGTGACAAAGTTATATCCATGAATGTCATCCTTGTAACCGTTCGAGTCATCATCGGCACCGGTCTGGCCCTTCTCCTCGGCGGTATTGGTCCACATGTTGGCCGCCAGATCGGGATGGGTCCAGTCGACACAGTCGTCAACAACCGCCACAATGACGCGCGGATCACCGGCACAGAGACGCCATGCATCCTCACAGTTGACATCGGCACCCGCCTTGATCTTGTTATAGATGGTCGTATTGCCCTTGTTGATATAGTGCCACTGCCAACCGAGCAGGGGGTCATTGAACGAAGTCTCGGCACGCGTTGCAGGAGCGGCCGGCAGATCCATCGGAATGATCTTCTGACCGCTGTCGACATTCTTGAGCTGCTGGTTGTACTCCACCTTGCTCACCTCGGCGACACGGGCCATGGCATGAGCCGCCTGCTGAAGATCGGCCCCTTCGTCGAATTCCACAACATACCAGCGATGGAGCCCGGCGGCGCGGGTTCTCTCCTCATTACGCTCGTCCACGGGGAAAAGACGCTCCAGCGACTTGACACCGATATTGTCGAGTACGCCGTCGAAATCATCGATACCCGAACGAGTAGCTACTCCTCCGGCACGCGTCACACGCAGGACGGAATTTTCAACCTTGGAGACGACATCGTCACTGAAATAGACCAGAAGTTGGCCCTTGATGGCGTTTTCCGGTGAGAAAACGAGCTTTTCGGCGACATTTTCGTCCGCACTTGAGGCAGAAGGCTCTCCGGTGATGTCCTTGGTACATGCGCCCAGCGAGAGAACCGCCACTACGAGCAACAGGCTCCGCAATGTTTTAAACTTTGTCATAAAATTAAACTTGATGTTTGACTTCCCACAGAGAGAAGGGTTGTTCCTTTCCAGGGACCATAGAACCCGACACGGTTCGCGAAGACCGTGCCGGGTTTTACGGTGAATAGGGATTTTACTGTTTTGGTCGTGAGAATTACTTCAGACCGCCACGGGCCGAATCCTTGATCTTGAGTCCGCTGAACTGCTTGGGCAGGGGCTCGCACTTCTTGGTCGTGATGTCCAGCGTACGAACACCGGGAGCAAACTGTACAGCCTCCTCGCAGGTCTTGGCTGCATAACGGGTACGCAGCGTGTTGCTCGGCGTATTGGGAACCAGGACACTGCTGAACGGAACCCGCAGCGGGCGAACCGTTGCCGGAGCGGACGAAGTATTGTAGCTCGATACCAGCGTTACAGGAGTATCCCAGGGGAAGTACCCTGCATAGCCAAGCAGCGAACCCGACGTGAGATCGAAGACAGGGATGGCAAAGAGGACGTCGATCGAGGTAATCTGGTGGCTAGTGGCGTCTACCGTGAATACGCACGGATCGTTGCCTTCGCTGTTCTCATCAGCCAGCGAGTAGAAACCGAAGCCCTGCGTCTGGGCCTGATCCCAATACCCCCATAACTCACCGAAATAGTTGCCATCATCCTCATAGCCGACCTCGACACCGCCGACGGTAAATTTCTTCGACGACGAGTCATACGTTCCATACCACGACGTGCTGCCATCCAGGCCGAGATCCGTGATGATGAAGTCGGTTGCGCTGTTGTTGACCGGGGTCACCTTGAACGTATTCTCGAATCAGGTCTCCGCATCGGGTGCATAAACCATGTTGTAGCGGCCGATTACGAGTTCACCGGTATAACCCGAATAGTCAATGGAAGAGGTCGAATAAACTGCGGTAACCGTCTTGCTGCTGCCATAGATATTCGTAGCCTTGACAATCATCGTATACGAGGTTGCCTCATCCAACTGGATCCAGGCACTGCCATAGTAACCGTTTTCATTGATGAGAGGCATATAGTCCGCCGAATGATCCGAACCATAGGCATCGATAAGCGCCTCGTAGGTTGCACCCTCTTCAATGACGGCCTCCACATCCGACGTAGCGGCAACCATCGTCGAAAGCGACTTGAGATCCGAGCCCTCGATCTGGAAGAAGAGCGACGATTCGTCGGGGCACTGAGCCGACATCTCGGGCCAATATTCCGAGACGAGACCCATCATAACCTTGATATCACATTCGGGCACGTCACCACCGCCAAGACCCGGGAAGTAGAACATTGCGGCAGACATTGCGTCCGGCAGGAGCTTTCCACTCTTATCGGATGGAACGGCAACTACCGTATAAACACCCGACTGAGCCAGCGGAGTCTCCACGGAAACCGTCTCGCCTCCAACTTCGAAATTCTCAACCTTATTGATATTCTCAGCCGTACCGTCGGCAATTTTAGCGGCGATATCGGCAGCCGAACTCTCGACATTGCCCTGAGCAACGACAAAACTGATACCCGTCACATCAGCACCATAGGTGAAATTAAGCACCAGATTGGCTTTTGTATTGTCCGAGCCGACACGCATACCTCCATATTCGGCAACCAGCGTATAGTCGGTTGCTTCGGCTCCGGGAAGGACAACACGGAACGTACCGCCGCTGTTCGTCGGTAACGGATCGGGGCTATATCCCATCAGATAAGCCTCAAGGCCACCGGCCGGGAAGGTGATGACACCATCCTTGAACGTTCCGGGCGCGGACGATGCGATGAAGAATTCACCGTAGCCGTTTCCGTTCTCCGTGATACCGGTGAACTGGTTTTCGATCTTCACGTTCGAAGGATCGGAGCAGTCAATCTTGATATTGGTCGGCGTATAGGAGAACTGTGCAGCAAGCACGTCCTGCGTTGCGCCGAGGACTTCGGACATATAGGTCCAACCAAACATCTCCTCTACCAAGTAGACATTCGGCTTCGACACATGCTCGTGAATCGTTACATTGATCTCGGGGATATTGCAGTCCGTAAAGACATCACTGAGCCAGCCTTCGCGGAACTTACCCGTACCGAGCTCCTTCCACGGCCACGGAACGATCGAGAAATCGACCATATAGTTACCGTAGGGAGTCGTATTCTCCTGATCGGTGAGCAACAGCGAAATCGGATACTCCGTACCATCAACCAGAGCACTGCGATCGAACGAGATAACCAGATCAGCCGAAGCGCTTCCGGCCTGGAACGATACCGACGACGGGATCGTAAAGAGACCCGACTCCTCGTTGGCCAGGATAGCCACCTGAACGGCTTCATCCGTATTGATACGTCTTACAGGGACCGTTACCGATGCCTGCGTATCGGGAACATCATACTCCGAAGGAATGGTATTCGGGAAATAGATCTGCATTCCGTCGACCGAAGCTCCGGGCTCATAGTCGTCGTTGGTGCAGGCCGTGAAGAGACCTGCCACCGCAACGGCCGACATCAACAAGAATTTATTCAAGTATTTCATGGATTTGCTGCTTTAGGGGTTATTTTACGGATCTTACGGTACCGGTCGGATCGGGGTTGTTCTTGCCCGAAAGTCCGATATTCTGCTGAACGGCCGAAAGCGGAATTACGCAGTTCCACCACGGAGCACGACCATCGGTCGAAAGCTGAGCCATCGACGGAGCATTCGAACCGGCATCACCATTGTGCATGCTCATGTTCAGACGCTTCATGTCGTAGAAGATGATACCCTCACCCCAGAACTCGATTCGCTTCTGGAAGATGATCTCGTCAACGAGCGTATAGGATGCCGGGATCGTGTAGTTCGGATCGCGGTGTGCCATGAACGACGTCAGCAGCGTACGGGCCGTAGCCTCGTCGTAGTGAGCCGTAGCCTCGGCCTCGGTCAGATACATCTCCTCAACACGCATAACCGGAACATCAACCACATTGGCCACGGTATAATTGCTCTTCTCGCCGCCATTCGTATGGAATTTGTAGCTGGCATACGGAGCCACGGTCTGGAACTCCTCCTCGGTCAGGCTCATGTAGTCCTTGGCTGCATCGTACGAACGATCGGCCGTTACGTAACTCTTCTTGCGGAAGTCGGTATCCGACAAACGCTCGTAGCTGAAGACCGAGATACCGGGCTGAGCGCCGTAACCATATCCGTAAATGGCCTCGAGGCTCATGTGAGCGGCCCACGAAAGCAGGTTGTTGAGCACCGTATCGGTCGTCTGGTGCATACCGAGCATCCAGGCGCTGTTGATCGTATTGAAACCGGTCTTCGGATCGAGCCACTGAGCCTCGGTCAGGATCGAGCAACCCGAAGCGTCGATAGCCTTGCGGGCATACTCGGCAGCCTTCTTGTAGGCCTCCGTTCCGGTCGGGATATTTGCATAGGTCTCGTCGAAACCACCCAGCCAGAGGTAAGCACGGGCATAGAGTCCGTAAACCACGGCCAGCGACGGCATGTTCTTCGATTCGGGCTGATAGTCGGCCAGCAGACGCTCGGCCTCGCCCAGATCCTCGAAGATGAACTCGAACATCTCCTCACGCGGTACGCGCGGGTTGTTCTCCAGTTCGGAGAGCGATGCACCCTCACGAACGATGGGGACCGTCAGGCCTTTGACCGCCTCAAGTTCCGATTCGTACGATTGGCGCTCGGGAGCCTTGGCCGGCAGAGCGTCGTACAGACGGGCCAGATCCAGGTAGAACAGTGCGCGGTAAGCCTTGGCAATACCCAGAGGAATATCGCCGTCGGGGCTGTCCTTGGCAATCGAGATCACCTCGTTGGCAGCATAGATGAACTGATAATAGTTCAGGTAGAAGAACGGCGTTGCATGACCCGAAGCCGAAAGGCCGCTCATGTCACCGGGATAGAGATAGGCCTGCCAGCGGTCGTAGTACTGGTTACCGCCGGGAAGGTTGCCCGATACGGGGAACACCTCTCCTGCAAGACGGTCCGTAGCGCCGAAGATGCCCGGATAACCGAAATCGAAGTGGTCACCAATCTCGACATAATTCGTAATGAGGATCGTCGGGATCGACGATGCCAGACTCTTCATGGCAAACGGAGAGTTGGCCACCTGCTCGGTCGTCACATTACCTCCTTCGGGGAAAGTCTCCTCGATACAACTCGACAGCAGTACCGGAGCGCAGAGGAGAGTTGCCGCGATTTTTACTATCTTGATCTTTTTCATGATATTCAACTCTTGAAGTGAAAGAAATTAGAAAGTAACCGTTACGCCGCCCGAGAAGGTACGAATCGGAGCGTAGTAGAAGGGGTTGGTCGCACCATTGATGCTCTGACGCGGGTCAAGACCCTGACGCTTCGACCAGTACCATACGTTGTCGCAGGCCACATATACGCGGAGGCTCTCTACGAGGAACTTGCGCGTGATCTTCTTGGGCAGCGTATAGCCGAGCGTGATGTTCTGAATGTTCAGATACGAGGCATCCGTCAGGAAGCGGCTCGACGTAGCGTTCGAATAGGTATCGCCGTAAGCGAAACGCGGAATGTTCGAATCGGTGTTGTCAGCCGACCAGGCCTTGAGCAGGTCGTGGTGGTAGTTGAAGCCCACCGAGGTACCTGCAGGCGAACCCATGTAGTTGGCGTAACCCGAGTCATAAACCTGACCGCCGATCTGATAGGTGAAGCCCAGCGAGAGGTCCAGACCGTAAGCGCGCAGCGAGGTGTTGAAACCGCCATAGAGATCGGGCAGTGCATCACCGTGCATCTCGCGGCCATTCTCCGAGGCTACGGAGTACTGGTCGGTCGTCGTGCGCTGCTTCTCACCGGTTGCTTCATCCGTCGTGTAGGTGTACCACAGCGACTTACCCGTCGTGGGATCAACACCTGCATAGGTCGGCAGGTAGAACGAGAAGACCGACTCACCCTCGGTCAGGAAGTAGCTGCCGCTGATACGGCCGACGTACTTGCCATCCGACGTGGTATTGTTCTTGTACTGATCGGGCAGCTTGACGAGCTTGTTCTTGTAGTGGGTCATGTTCACCGAGAAGTCCCAAACGAGATCCTTCGTACGGATCAGGTCGGCACGCAGCTCGATCTCGACACCGCGGTTGACCATATCACCGATATTGGTCCAGATCGAGGTGTAACCCGACTCCCAGGGCGTTGCCATCTGGAAGAGCATGTCCGAAGTCTTACGGTTGAAGAAGTCGATACCTCCCGACAGACGATCGTTCCACAGGCCGAACTCGACACCGAGGTTCAGGTTGGCGTTGGTCTCCCACGTAATATCGGGGTTACCCTTGCGGGCCAGCGTCTGCGTCACGGCCGTACCGCCTGCACTGGCGATCGTATAGTAATCGGTATAGAGGTACTCGTAAGGCAGCGCATCGTTACCCTGCGAACCGTACGAAGCCTTCACCTTCAGCATGTTGACCCAGGGGGCATTGAACCAGTTCTCGTGGCTGATCACCCAGGCGGCACCAGCCGACCAGAAGTTACCCCAGCGGTGATCGGGGTGGAAACGCGACGAAGCATCGCGACGGTACGAACCCGAAACGTAGACACGCTCGTCATAGTCGTACTGACCGCGGAAGAAGTAACCCTCGTTGTTGTACTCCGAAACCGACGAACCCGAGCTGGACATGTCGACCACGGCACCACTCAACTCAAAGTTGTCGGGCGAGTACATCACGCTGCGCGAACCGTAGAGGCCGTAGACCTTGCGGTTGTACATTTCGTGACCGAGCAGGACACCGATCGTGTGCTTCTCACCGATCGTCGTGTTGTAGTTCAGCAGCTGCTGGAGGTTGTACGTAATATCACGCTGATGCGACTTGTAAACCACACCGCCCGACTCGGCGAACTGACCGTAGAAGGGGTTCATCGTCTGCGTGAAGCGGGTTTCGTCGATAGCCACGCTACCGTTGAGCGTCAGCTTGAGGCCCTTGTAGAGGTTGATATCGGCAAAACCGTTGGCCGTGAAGGCATTACCCTCACTCATATTCTTATTCAGCTGAATATCCTGCAGGTCGTTGCTCTGACCGCCGGTCGAACGAACGGCACCACCGTTACGGCCGTCACCCGTATCGTAGAGTTTCATACCGTACTCGTCGATCATGATGTTGCCCTGTCCGTCACGGATATAGACCGGATAGATCGGAGCGGTCTGCATGGCCGTTGCAAAGGCGTTGCCGCCGTCGCTGGCACCCTCGTTGTCGGGGTTATTACCGTTGTTCCATACGAAATGGGTATAAGACATGTTACCACCCACCTTCAGCCACTTCTTGGCCTGGTAGTCGGCACGCAGACGAGCCGTGTAACGCTCCATGTCCGAACCGTCAACGATACCCGTATTGTCCAGATAACCGAGCGAAGCGTAGAAGTTGGCGCGATCCGTAGCGCCCGAAACGTTCACGTTGTACTCCTGACGGAAGGTAGCCTTCTTGTAGATCTCGTCGAGCCAGTTGTCGGGCTTGAGCAGGTAGTCCTGACCCTTGTAGTTGACCACGCGACCCTCCTTGGCCAGCGGGTTCAGCTTGCCGTTGGTACCGATCAGGTTCTGGCCCTCGGGAACCGTCATGACGTTGTAACCCAGACCGCCGGCATCGTTCGACGTCAGCAGCTGGTTGGCAGCCGTATTGGCCTGCAGGGCGTTCATACCGTTCTCGAGCGTCAGATAGTTGTAGAGCGACTTGTAGTGGAACTCGTAGTACTCGCCGGCATCCTCGACAATATCATAGTTCTGCAGGGCACGCGTATTGACGCCCCACTTGCCGTCGAAGGTAACCGTAGCCTCGCCGGCCTTGGCGCGCTTGGTCGTCACCATGATGACACCGTTGGCACCACGGGCGCCGTACAGGGCGTTCGAAGCGGCATCCTTCAGGACGCTGATCGACTCGATATCGGCCGTATTGAGGTTGTTGATATCCCCCTCGTAGGGCACACCGTCGACAACCCACAGCGGGCTGTTGCCGGCGCTCATCGAACCGTAACCACGTACATAAATACTCTGACCGGCACCCAGACGTCCCGAAGGCGAGCTGAACTGCACACCGGCGATCTTTCCGACCAGGGCGTCCTGCACGTTCGACGACTGGGTCTTGATCAGGTCGTCCGACTTGATCACCTTGGCCGATCCGGTGAAGGCCTCTTTCTTGGCCGTACCGAATGCGACGACAATCACGTCGTCGATTGCCTGAGTATCCTCATGCAGCGTGACGTTGATCTGCGTCTTTCCGGCGATTTCGACAGACTGGGTCTGATAGCCGATGAACGAAATCTTGAGCGTGCCGTCGGCAGGTGCCGAGAGCGAATAACGTCCATTGGCATCGGTCGTGGTTCCAATGGAGGTGCCGTCCACCAGGACCGTAGCTCCGGCGATCGGGGAGTTGTCCGCACCGGTGACCGTACCGTTTACTTGCTTACTTTGCGAGAAGGCGAACAATATGCCGCCCCCCACAACTGCAATTAACGACAGTAGGAGATTTCTTACCATAAGCGTTAATTTTTTAAATTTAAAATAAAATAAAAAGTCCACTAGCAAAGATAGGCAAATAGGATTATCTTTACAAATAAACGCACAAAAAAAACTTTCTCGATGATATTTTTTAGTTATTTTATATTAAACAGTTTAAATTCCGAAAAATTAGGGGGATATAAAGTTTCAAATTGAAACAAAATCTTCGAAAAATGCTTTCAACCAGTATAAAAACAGCATATTTTCAGCGGTTATCAACTGATAATCAAATACATACATTTATGTAGTTTTTTGAATAACACTTTCGCGAACATCCCGTTATTCGAACTCTTTCCGCAAATCGGACCCTCGCATAAAGGAAAAATCAGACACCTGATCCCCTTGACTACATCTCTGCTTTCGATACGAATCCCTCGCACCTTCGATTTGCAGGCTCCACCGTTCGGCCTTTCCTCTCTCCCACATGCGAAGATTTTCCCAAAAACAAGACTCTTTTACAATATTATATATTACATTTGCAATTATAATTACAATTCCAACCCCAAGCTTTAGGATCAGAATTGGAAAAAGTTGTTAAAACGGGCAATTTTGTTACAAGGGGCAATCGGGCAACCCGGATCCGACGGTATGAGCGGCGCCCCAGGCGGCACAAGACCGGGAGACGAAGAGACAGACGGATGGTCGGGAGTGGATGAGATCGGGATGCATGCGGTCGCCCCTTACCCGACGGAGAGACCAGCCGACACCCCCGATAACAGGTGCGGCCGGAAGCCGGCTCATGAAAGGGAGCATCGGAGAAGAGGGAGCAGAAGGGAAGAGACGAAGGGTGCCGAAGGAGCGAGCCCCGCAGAAAGCCGCCAGAGAGAATCCGTTCCGAATAGCAGACCATCAAAAACCACGACCATGTACGTACCGAATCATCTGAAATGGCGCATCCTGCTGGCGCAGGAGCTGAAACTACACTATTTCGAGCGGGAAAATTCGCACCGCAACTGCAAACGGATCCTCGAATTGTACGGCCGCTACCTGCTGGGGACGACCTACGACACCTTTCTGAACTACCTGAATCAGCTGAAATACGAAATCGGGAGTCTGCGCCTGCCGCCCTACATCGAAGCGGCGATCGGTCTGCTCGAGCCGTTGCGTATCGCCAGCGAACGGCTGCGGATCCGGAAGACCAACGGGACATGGACCCTGCTCGAGGTGGTTGAAGAGACGATGCGGATTCTCCAGGAGCGGTCACACACGACCCTCAACCAGCGGATCACGCCTTCCGACCGATTGAATGGCCCCGCACCGGCGGCCTCCACCTCCCTGCCGAACGGAACCGCCCGGGAATAAAACCGCCGGAGAGGGACGCTCTCGCCCGGAGCCGGATCGACGAAGAATCGAAAGCCACTCTCGGGAAAGCCGTCGGACGGAACAGGATCAAACCCACTCCGTGCAATCAGACCGCCCCTTCCGTGCGGAACGGACAGCCGCACCGTCCGACGGAGGGGATGCCCCGGCTGAGCAGCCGCGACGCGCTCTACCGCCATACGAAAAAACCTCTGTCCCGAAAGACAGAGGTTTCAATCGCGGTCCGACCGCCGCAGCGGAGGGAGATCCATCGAGCGGAAAGAAGGGGATTCGAACCCCTGAAACCCTTTTGAGGTTTACTCGCTTTCCAGGCGGGCCAGTTCAACCACTCCTGCATCTTTCCGTAATACGCGGCAAAAGTACGCAATATTTCCGGATTCTGCAAATGGAGCGGCGTTTTTCTACGCGCCGACGAGAGAATCGCCCGGAAGTAGAAAAGCTAACGGATATAATTCGTTACGATCCGCTCTTCGGGTTCGGGGCGATGCTCCGAGGCGGTCAGTCCGGCCTTGAGCACCCGGGCCATGTTGCGGCCCAGCACCCGCATCACCTGCATACCCTCCTCGTCCTGCATCACCTCTCCGGGCAGACGGCCGTGGGCGCTGTTCCAGTACTGCGACGAGACGACCGGCATGTTCGCAATCGTAAAGTACTTGTTCAGGCGGTCGAAGGCGGCGCTGGCACCGCCCCGGCGGCAGACAACCACCGCCGCAGCGGGCTTGTAGGCGAGCCGTTCGGCACACGAATAGAACAACCGGTCGAGCAACGCACAGAGCGAACCGTTCGGACCGGCGAAGTAGACCGGCGACCCGACGATCAGGCCATCGGCCGTGGCGAGTTTTTCACGAATCGTGACATAGGCCTCGTCGTTGAAGACGCAATGGCCGATCCGCGAGCACTGCTCGCAGGCGATGCACCCCGGGATGGGCTTAGTGCCGATCGAGACGATTTCGGTATCGATGCCCTCGGCTTCGAGCGCACGGGCCACCTCACTCAGTGCAAGATAGGTATTTCCCTCACGGTGAGGACTTCCATTGACAAGCAGAACTTTCATAATGTATGGTATTAGCATAAAAACCGGGAATCCGGACAAGAAAGATAGGCAAAAGTGCCGGGAATGGCAAACCGGCAAACAAAAAAAGAGGATCTCCTCTCGGAAATCCTCCACGCTTTTTACCGGAAAAGGCTTATTTTGCAGCCTCAACGGTCTCGGCAGCAGCCTCGGTAGCGGTCGAATCAGCCTGCTCGCAAGCAGCCGTCGAATCGCACTTCTCCGTGCAAGCCTCGCAAGCCGAAGCCTCGGTAGCAGCAGCCTCCGTTGCAGCCTCCTCAGCAGCAGCATTCTTGTTGGCATTTCCGCCGCAGCTTACCATAGCAACGGCAGCCAGAACGATGACAAAAGAGAAAATCTTTTTCATAGCGTCAAACGTTTTAAATATGAACTTTTTTGAACGCCGCAAAGATAGATATTCGCAAATTAAATGCAAAGAAAAAATGAAGAATTTTCAAGAACAGCCGCAAATTACTCCAGAAGGTCGGCCGCCGAGATCACTTCGTTCTTGAGAAAGGCCTTGGGGAAGGTCTGTGCGACCTTGCCTCTGAGGATGATGGCCTCCTCGGTCGTGAGGCAGTTTCCGACCGAAACCGAGAACCACGGACTCTCGTAAACCATGTAGACACGGATGCCGGGATAGGTCTCTTCGAAGAGTTGCTTGGCGGCAATGGCGCCGCTGCGGGCATCGGGTCCGTTGTCGAAGAAGATGCAGACGCGGTGGCCCTTGTAGGAGAGCCGTTGGGCATCACGGGCGGCATTGGCGACGGCCCGGGCGGCATCACCGTGCTCCGAGACGACGACACGCGCCGGATCGTAGAGGGCCGAATCGGCCGTAGGTTGCGCCAGACGCTGTTTGAAGGCGTCAATCGACTGGCCGCGCACGGCAAGAGTCGCCATCGAGAGAGCCAGCGTAAGGATCAGCGTTGCGTATTTCATCTATTTCAACTGTTTTTCAAGGTCTTGAATCGACAGGCCAAAGGTATTCAAAAATTCGGACAAAGGCATCTTTTCGCGGGAAAATTTCACGGGGGCCGGGCCTCCGCGCCCCTCGGCCTGACACGAGAGCGAGATCCGGTCATACGCCCCGGCCGCGACGTCGCGGGCGAGCAGCAGCAGTGTCAGCGGATCGGAGATGCGCAGCCGCCAGCGGGTCGTCAGACTCGCCTCGGTCCGCCGCTCGATCTCGACGGGCTCGCAAAGGACGACGGTCCCGACACAGGCATCGGCATAGTAGATGCCGATCTCGGCCGACGAGAGGGTCAGCCGGTAGGCCGATCCGTTGTCGACCCGCACGACCACTTCGGCGCCGGTCAGCCCCTGGCGTTCGACACGTTCGATCCCTTCGAAACGGATCTTGCTTGCCACCTTCTCGACAGCGCGCCGGCACGAGCCCGCCGAAAGGGCCACCCCCAACAGAAGCAGCCAGGTAAGAATTTGTCGCATTTTCATCGTTCACCTATATATATCTGGGCAATGCCGAAGCTCTGGCTCCGGGCCTTGCAGTTGCGGAAGCCGGCCGCCTCCATGCGGTGCAGGAAAGCATCCGGCAACGGGAATTCGCTCACCGAGGCGGGCAGATACTCGTAGGCGCGCCGGTCGCGGGAGACCATGCCGCCGATGCGCGGCAGGATGCGGTAGGTATAGAATTCGTAGACGGCGCGGAAGAGCGGGTTGGCCGGGCGCGAGAATTCGAGAATCACCACCCGTCCGCCGGGACGCAGCGTGCGGGCCATTTCGCGCAGACCGGCATCCAGATCGCCGAAGTTGCGCACGCCGAAGGCTACGGTCACCACGTCGATCGACCCCGTGGCGACGTCGAGGTGTTCGGCATCGCCGCGGTCGAGGACGATGCGGCCGTCGAGCCCGCGGGCCTCGACCTTGCGGCGGGCCACCTCGAGCATCCGCTCCGAGAGGTCGACCCCCAGCACCTGCACGCCGTCGATCCGGCGGGCCATGGCGATGGCCAGATCACCCGTGCCGGTTGCCACGTCGAGGATCCGGCGGGGTTTCGCACGCCGCACGCAATTGACCACGTGGCGGCGCCACAGGCGGTCGATGCTCATCGAGAGCGTATGGTTGAGCAGGTCGTATTTCGGCGCGATGTTGTCGAACATCTCGCGGACCTCCTCCTTCTTGGTGTGTTCGGTATTGTATGGTTTCATTCGTAACGAATCGTTTCTTCGGGTTTGATACGGGAGACGACGGCCGTGGGGATCACCAGCAGGGCGACGATCGCGGCGACGAATCCGATATTGAGCAGGATCCACCACCCTCCATCCAGCGCAATGGGGACTTCGGAGAGGAGGTATCCTTCGGAGTTGAGTTTGACCAGATGGGTCGTGCGCTGCAGCAGGCAGAGCCCCACACCGACCACGTTACCCCAGCACAGTCCGCGCAGCGTGACGAAGGCCGCCCGCCAGAGGAAGATACTGCGGATCTGCCTGTTACGCATGCCAAAGGCCTTCAGAAGGCCGATCATGCGCGTGCGTTCGAGGACGAGAATCAGCAGCGCCGAGGTCATGTTGAAGAAGGTCACGACGAGCATGATGACGATGATCACGGCGGCGTTCACGTCGTGGGCCTTCAGCCAGTCGAAGATATTGGCGTAGCGCTCCGTCACGCTCTCGACGGCAAGGTTTTCGGTCCCCTCGCCCTCGTCGTAGAGGAGCGTGCGGCCCAGCGTGCGGGCAAACGGTTCGGCCTCGGCGAGCGAACGGGTGCGGATCTCGTAGCCCGAGATCTCGTCGGCCGTCCAGTCCGAGAGGCGCTGCACGTTGCGGATATCGGTCAGCACCATCATGCGGTCCATCTCCTCCATGCCCGAGTCGTAGATGCCGCTCACCTTGAAGCGGTCGCGGCGCGGCAGTTCGCCCGGTTCGACAAAGAGCATCTCGACCCGGTCGCCCACGTCGAGCTTCATCCGGTCGGCCAGGGCCCGCGCCAGCAGGACATCCTTCGTGCGGATCGAATCGCCGACACGGGGCAGTTCGCCCGCCACCAGCCACTCGCGCAGACAGCTCCAGTCGTAATCGGCGCCGACCCCCTTCAGGAGCACCTCGCCCACCGCCTCGTCCGTGCGGACGATGCCCCCCTTGACGGCATAGGGGGCCATGGCGACGAAGCCGTCGGTCGAACGGATCAGCTCCTCGAGCCGCGCATTGCGGTGCACGGGCTGCGAATCGAGGGCATCGACCCCGCGGATATCGGTCACCGAGACGTGGGCCACCAGCCCCTCCATCTTGCGGGCCACCTCGCGCTTGAATCCGACGACGACGGCCAGCGAAAGGATCATGACCGCCACCCCGAGCGCCACCGACCCGACGGCAATACGCTCCATGACCCCGGGACGGTTTCCGGGGGTCGGTCGTGCCATGCGGCGGGCGATGAAAAAGGCGAGATTCACGGGCGCTCCAAATTGTCTGAAAATTTATGCAAAGAAACATATAAATTTCGTATTTTTGCCCGAAATACGGGAATTTCATGAAAAAACAGGCACTCATCACGGGCGCAACGTCGGGAATCGGCCGCGCCACGGCCCTGCGACTGGCCAGGGCGGGTTACGATATCATCGCCACGGGCCGCCGGGCCGAACGTCTCGCCGCGCTGAAGGCGGAGATCGAGGCCGCCGGAGGGCGCTGCACGACGCTGGTCTTCGACGTGCGCTCGGAGGAGGAGGTGCGCCGCAACCTCGAACCCCTCGAGCAGATCGACCTGCTGGTCAACAACGCCGGGCTGGCTGCCGGTCTCGAACACATCGACCGCGGCGACACGCGCGACTGGGACGCCATGATCGACACCAACGTCAAGGGGCTGCTCTACGTCACGCGGGTGATCACCCCGAAGATGGTCGCCGCCGGCCACGGCCACGTCATCAACCTCGGCTCGATCGCCGGCACGGAGCCCTACGAGAACGGCGCCGTCTACTGCGCCTCGAAACACGCCGTGCACGCCATCTCGCAGTCGATGCGCGCCGACCTGCTCGCCTCGGGCATCAAGGTGACGGAGATCCGCCCCGGAATGGTCGAGACGGAGTTCTCCGAGGTGCGTTTCCACGGCGACCGCGAACGTGCCGCCGCCGTCTACCAGGGGGTCGAGCCCCTCACCGGCGACGATATTGCCGAGGCTATCGCCTGGGTCGCACAATTACCGGCCCACATGAACGTTAATGACATGGTACTGATGCCGAGCCAGCAAGCCGGTTCGTACTACACGTACCGCAAGAAACGATAAACGCTTACGACCATGTATCAACCCCTTATCACCCTGCTCCAGGCAGGTTACTACGCAGAGCCGCACGCCGCACGCTACGACGCCGCGACGATGGGCATGTTCGTGCTGATCATCGCCATCGGCGTGATCGGATTCCTCGTGCAGGCCCGCCTGCAGTCGGTCTTCAAGAAGTACTCGAAGGTGCAGTTCCCGGGCGGCCTGACCGGTGCCGAGGTCGCCGAGAAGATGCTGCGCGACAACAACATCCACAACGTGAAGGTGACGCACGTCAGCGGACAGCTCACCGACCACTTCAACCCGCAGACGATGACCGTCAACCTGAGCGACTCGGTCTACTCGTCGACGAGCGTGGCGGCCGCCGCCGTCGCCGCCCACGAGTGCGGCCACGCCGTACAGCACGCCCGCGGCTACGCTCCGCTCGTGCTGCGTTCGCAGCTGGTTCCCGTGGTGCAGTTCGCCTCGACGGCCGCCACGTGGGTCATCATCCTGGGCCTCGTCATCCTGGCCACGACGCGCAACGAACTGCTCTGCTGGATCGGCGTGGGTCTGATCGCCATGTCGGCCCTCTTCTCGATCGTCACGCTGCCCGTCGAGTACAACGCCTCGGCCCGCGCCCTGGAGTGGCTCCAGGCCAGCCGTACGATTCAGGGCGTCCAGCTCTCACAGGCCCGCGAAGCCCTTTCGTGGGCGGCGCGCACCTATCTGGTGGCGGCGCTGAGCGCCATCGCCTCGGTCCTCTACTACGTCTTCCTGATCCTCGGACGACGCGACTGATACGGCAATGAAGGCTCCGGAAAAAGACTACACCCATCGCACCTGGCAGGCGGCCGCGGCACTCATCGCAGTGCTCGTGGCCGTAAGTTTCATACCCCCGCAGAGCATCGGCGGGGTGCATCTGCGCCGTGCCAACATCCTCTCGGACCTGCTGACCTTCGACGACAAGGCCGCGACGGAGCAGCAGTCGGAATCGGCCCTCTACGACGAGGAGGAGTTCCGCGTCGACCTGGAGGAGGTGGCCTCGCGCATCGAGGCCGACACGCTCGTTCGCGAGGTGCCGACCCTCTACGAGTGGCGCCTGCCCGCCCCCGAAACCGGAGCCGACGACTATGAACTCCGCGAGCCCGACACCACGCGGTGGATCACCGCGGAGATCGTCCCGATCGAGGACTACAGCGACAGCAGCCGGCTGCGCGCCTTCTGCGACACGCTGCTGCTGGCCCGCCGTCCGGTGCGGATCGCCTTCCTGGGCGACTCGTTCATCGAGGGCGACATCCTGACGGCCGACCTGCGCGAACGCCTCCAGACCGCCTACGGAGGCCGTCCCGGAGGCGGTACGGGCTTTGCCCCGATGGCCTCGCCGCTGACGGCCTTCCGCCGTACGGTGAAGACCCAGGCGAAGGGGTGGACCACCTACAACATCATGCAGCGCAAGTCGGCCCCCGACTTCCTGCGCGAACACTTCTACATCTCGGGCTGGGTGAGTCAGCCCGCCGCCGGCGCCTCGACCCGCTGGGAGAACAGCGACTTCCGCCAGAAGCTCGACGAGGTGACCGATGCCCGGATCCTCTTCCTCTCGCCCGCAGAGAGTCGCGTCGAGGTGGTGTTGAACGATACGCTGCGCCACGAATTCCGCGTCGAGGGCGATGCGTCGGTCCGCCAGATCGCCGTCTCGGCCCCGCGGATCCATGCGCTGGAGTTCCGCGTCATCGAGGGTACGGAGAACTTCATCGGCTACGGCGCCATCTTCGAAGGGCGCGGCGTGGTGGTCGACAACTACTCGGTGCGCAGCAACAACGGTCAGGCGATGTTCTGGACCAATCCGTCGGTCAACGTCCGCATCCACTCCTTTGCACCGTACGATCTGGTGATCCTCCAGTACGGACTGAACATCATGCAGGCCGGTGTGACGAGCTACCGCGGCTATGCAACGCAGATCGAGAAGATGGTGGCCTACGTGCGGCAGTGCTTCCCCGGAGCGGCGGTGCTGGTGCTGGGCGTGAGCGACCGTTCGGTGAAGACCGACTCGGGATTCGAACCGATGGATGCCATTCCCTACATGCTTGAGAGTCAGCGCACGGCAGCCCGCAACTCGGGAGCCGCCTTCTGGCCCGTGAGCGACGCCATGCGCGCTCAGGGCGGCATGGCGGAGTTTGTCCGCAACGGCTGGGCCGGCAAGGACTACACCCACATCAACTACGCCGGCGGCGGCCGCGTGGCGTGGGCGCTGTTCGATGCGCTGAATGTCGAGATCGCCCGGGCCTACACGGAGATCCTCCTTGCGGAGCGCCGCAAGGCCGAAGCCGTGGCGGTGATGGATTCGCTGCAGCGGAGCCGCATCCGCCACGAACTGCTGCCCGATCTGCTCCCCGAAACGTCCGGCACAACCCCGGAGGAGTCGACCGGATGGGATCCGAACGGAGAATCCGACTCGGCCGGATACCCGCAGCACGAGCCATCCGACTCACTCGGATGGACGGAAAGTGCCCCGGAAGAGTCGCAGCGGACAGACTCATGCGGTGCGCAGCACAACGAAATTCCGGAAGCCCGTGAGTCCGATTCAATCGAGCTCACGGAGACCCTCCCGCATCAAACCCCGTTCCCCGGAGCCGACTCGGCCCCGGAGAGCGAATCTCTTACTAATCTGCCGTAATCATGACACTTCCCGCGACGGACGGCATCTGGGAAAAGCTGCAGGCGCTGCTGACATACGACGCCACTTCGCCGCTGATATTCAGCAGCGGTCTGTTCCTCTTCCTGTTTGCGGGCTTTCTGCTCGTCTACAGTGCCTTCCGGCGGGCCCCGATGGCCCGCATCGTCTATGTGGTGCTCTTCTCGCTCTACTTCTACTACAAGTCGAGCGGCATCTACTTCCTGCTGCTGATCTTCGCCGCGACGAGCGACTTCCTGATCGCACGGGGGATCTTCCGCACACAGAGCCAAAGGGTCCGCCGCTGGCTCGTGGCGCTGAGCGTGGCGGTGAACCTCGGCATGCTGGGGTACTTCAAGTACACGAACTTCCTGATCGACATCTCGAACCAACTGTTCGGACAGGGATTCCTCCAGTTCCAGAACATCTTCCTGCCGGTCGGCATCTCGTTCTTCGTCTTCCAGTCGATGAGCTACACGATCGACGTCTACCGCGGACAGCTGAAGCCCCTCTCGAACTGGATGGACTACCTCTTCTACCTGTCGTTCTTCCCGCAGCTGGTGGCCGGCCCGATCGTACGGGCCCGCGACTTCATCCCGCAGATCCGTCAGAACCCGATCCGCATCACGCGCGAGATGTTCGGAACGGGGGTCTTCCTGATCCTCACGGGCCTCTTCAAGAAGGCGATCATCTCGGACTACATCTCGCTGAACTTCGTCGACCGCGTCTTCGACGAGCCGCTGCTCTACTCGGGATTCGAGTGTCTGATGGGTATCTACGGCTATGCGCTGCAGATCTACTGCGACTTCTCGGGCTATTCGGACATGGCCATCGGCATCGCCCTGCTGCTGGGCTTCCGCTTCCCGAAGAACTTCGACGCCCCGTACAAGTCGGCTACGATCACCGAATTCTGGCGGCGGTGGCACATCTCGCTCTCGTCGTGGCTGCGCGACTACCTCTACATCTCGCTGGGCGGCAACCGCAAGGGACGTCTGCGGACCTACTGGAACCTGCTCCTGACGATGCTCCTCGGCGGATTGTGGCACGGTGCGGCGGTGCGCTTCATCCTCTGGGGCGCCCTGCACGGCGTGGCGCTGGCACTGCACAAGCTGTGGATGAGCCTCGTCCCCGGGGCCAAGGTCTCGGGCAGCCAGATGCACTGGTGGAGCCGTGCGGCGGGAATCGTCGTGACGTTCAACCTGGTCTGCTTCGGATGGCTGATGTTCCGCGCCGAATCGATGCAGACCGTCTCACTGATGCTGCACCAGATCTTCGAGAACTTCAACGCCCCGATGATCCCGCAGGTCGTCACGGGCTACGCCGCCGTCTTCGCGCTGATCGCCGCCGGATACCTGCTCCATCTGATGCCGGGACGCGTCGACGCCATGGCCCGGAGCGTGGTGATCAACGCCCCGCTGGTGCTGCAGGTGGTGATGGCCGCCGCCATGATCTGGTGCGTCATGCAGATCAAGTCGAGCGACATCCAGCCCTTCATCTACTTCCAGTTCTGACCCCTGCCAAACCGATCCCGCGATGAACAACCTCGACCACCAACTCTTCCTGGCGCTGAACTTCGACGGCGGTCCCGTGTGGGACCGGATCATGCTCACGCTCTCGGGCACGACGATGTGGATCCCGTTCTACGTGCTGATCCTCTGGCTCGTCTGGTGCCGGACCGGATGGCGCGGCATGCTGCTCTTCCTGGCGCTAATGGCCCTCACGGTGACACTGGCCGACATGGTGGCCGGAATCTTCAAACACAACGGGCTGCTGGGCGGTCTGCTGCCCGATTTCGACCCGCGCTGGCGACCGATGTTCACCCCCTCGCTCGAGGGGATCGACATCACGCCCGATTCGCTGCGGGTGCTGCGCCGTCTCTCGCCGGACGAACTCGCCGCCGCAGGCTGGAACGGTGAATGGCGGGTCCATGTCCCCGTCGAGGCGGTGAGCGGCCGCTACGGCAGCGTCTCGGCCCACGCCGCAACGATCGTCGCCCTGGCGCTCTTCTCGGCGAGGGTGATCCGCCGGCGGTGGTTCTCGATCGCGGCCACGGTCTGCACGCTGCTCATCTGCTACTCACGGATCTACCTGGGCAAGCACTTTCCGATGGATCTCGTCTGGGGGGCGCTGGTCGGCGCCGTACTGGGGCTGGCAGCCTACGTCCTCTACCGCCGCTGGCTGCGCCGTCTGACACGCCGCACGCCGACCGACCACCGTCCGCACATGGATTGACCGGGCAGGAAGCGCCGCACGGCGCATCGTCTCCGGAGAGGGGCGCCCGGCCTTCGTGCACACGCATTTCCCATACCGTCCTGCCGATCCGAAGGGGCGGAAAATGTTGCTACTTTGCGGGTTTTTCACTACTTTTGCAGGGATAAAACACAACGAAACATCAAAATCAGAGAATAATGGCAATCGAACTCAGTGAACAGGAACAGCTTCGCCGCCAGTCACTTCAGGCACTGCGCGATCTGGGCATCGACCCCTACCCCGCCGCCCGTTACGAGGTGACGGCCACCGCGCGTGAAATCGCCGAAGGCTACAACGACGAGGAGAAAAACTTCCAGGATGTCCGCATCGCGGGCCGTATCATGTCGCGCCGTATCATGGGCAGCGCCTCGTTCTTCGAGCTGCAGGACCACACGGGCCGCATCCAGGTCTACATCCGCCGCGACGACATCTGCCCCGAAGGAGATCCGACGCTCTACAATACGGTCTTCAAGAAGCTGCTCGACATCGGCGACATCATCGGCGTCGAAGGCTTCGCCTTCCGCACCAATACGGGCGAGCTGTCGGTCCACTGCAAACACTTTACGGTTCTGTCGAAGTCGATCCGCCCGCTGCCCGTCGTCAAGGAGAAGGACGGCAAGACGTTCGACGCCTTCACCGACCCCGAGATCCGCTACCGCCAGCGCTACCTCGACCTGATCGTCAATCCGCAGGTCAAGGAGGTCTTCATCAAGCGCTCCAGGATCATCTCGACGATGCGTGAGTTCTTCGATTCGCAGGGCTACATCGAGGTCGAGACGCCGATCCTGCAGCCTATTCCGGGCGGCGCCGCGGCGCGTCCCTTCATCACGCACCACAACTCGCTCGACATCGACCTCTATCTGCGCATCGCTACGGAGCTCTACCTCAAGCGGCTGATCGTCGGCGGCTTCAACGGCGTCTACGAACTGGGCAAGAACTTCCGCAACGAGGGCATGGACCGCACGCACAACCCCGAGTTCACCTGCATGGAGATCTACATCGCCTACAAGGACTACCGCTGGATGATGGAGTTCACCGAGCGGATGCTCGAACGCATCTCGACGGCCGTCAACGGTACGACGGAGCTTGAGATCGACGGCCGGCAGATCTCCTTCAAGGCGCCGTTCCGCCGTGTAACGATGACCGACGCCATCCGCGAGAAGACCGGCTACGACATCACCGGTCAGACGGAGGAGCAGCTGCGCGAAGCCTGCCAGCGACTCAACGTCGAGATCGACGACACGATGGGCAAGGGCAAGCTGATCGACGCCATCTTCGGCCAGTACTGCGAGGGCGACCTCATCCAGCCGACCTTCGTCTGCGACTACCCGATCGA
Organism: uncultured Alistipes sp.; assembly: GCA_938014215.1. GTDB lineage: Bacteria > Bacteroidota > Bacteroidia > Bacteroidales > Rikenellaceae > Alistipes. The sequence goes on from CALLRW010000007.1 coordinate 51,030, forward strand.
GATGTCCCCCCTGTGCAAGCGTCACCGCGACAACAAGGATCTCACGGAGCGTTTCGAGCTCTTCGTCAACGGCAAGGAGCTCTGCAACGCCTACTCGGAGCTCAACGACCCGATCGACCAGCTGGAGCGCTTCCAGGAGCAGCTGCGCCTCTCGGAGAAGGGCGATGACGAGGCGATGTTCATCGACATGGACTTCGTCCGCGCGCTGGAGTACGGCATGCCGACCTGCTCGGGCATGGGCATGGGCATCGACCGTCTGGCGATGTTCATGACGGGCCAGAGCTCGGTTCAGGACGTGCTGTTCTTCCCGCAGATGCGCCCCGAGAAGAAGGCCGCCACGGATCCCGTCGAGGCCTATACGGCCATCGGCGTCCCCGAGGAGTGGGTGCCCGTCATCCAGAAGATGGGCTACCTGACCGTCGATTCGCTGCGCAAACTCTCCCCGGGCAAGTTCTTCAACGACCTGTGCGGCTTCAACAAGAAAAACAAGCTCGGACTGAAGGCCCCCTCGATGGAGGAGGTCAAGGCCTGGTGCTCGGAAAAATAATCCGATAAGGCCCGTGCGAAACGACAAGGATACCCCGCAGCAGCACGGGCAGGAGATCGCTCTTCTGCCCGGCAGCGTGGCGGTGTTCGCACTGACGGGGCTGACGATCGGCGGACTGCTGCCCGGCATCATCTGGAAGGTGGTCGCCATCGTGCTCTGCGCCACGGTGTGGTGGCAGGCCTCGCGGAGAGTGCTGGCCAAAATGGCACGCCGGCAGCGGCTCGTCTACCAGATGCTGTGCTACGCCGCGGTCCTGCTCCTGCCGCTCGTCGAAACCGGCGAGGCAACCTTTGCGGGACGCTTCATGGTGAAACTCCAGGTCGTTTTCCTCTGGGCTCTGATCATGGCAATCATCTACAACATCATTTATAAAAACAAACCGAATATGAGAAAGAAAATCGTTGCCGGCAACTGGAAGATGAATACGCTTCCCGCCGAAGGAGTCGAACTGGCAAAAGGCGTCGTAGCAGGACGCGGCGAGGTATGCTCGTGCGTAAACTTCATCGTCTGCCCGCCGTTCACCCACCTCTCGATGGTCGCCGAGGCCCTGAAGGGTTCGGACATCGCCCTGGGTGCCCAGAACTGCGCCGCCGAGGCCAAGGGTGCCTACACGGGTGAGGTCGCAGCCTCGATGATCGCCGCCCTGGGTTGCAAGTACGTGATCCTCGGCCACTCGGAGCGCCGCCAGTACTACGGCGAGACCTCCGCTACGCTCAACAAGAAGATGGAGCAGGCCTACGCCAACAACCTCACCCCGATCTACTGCGTGGGCGAGAACCTCGAGGAGCGTGAGGCCGGCAAGCACTTCGACGTGGTGAAGGCCCAGATCGAGGAGGTTGTCTACAACCTCACCGAGGAGCAGTTCAAGAACCTCGTCATCGCTTACGAGCCCGTTTGGGCCATCGGTACGGGCAAGACCGCTACGGCCGACCAGGCTCAGGAGATCCACGCCTACATCCGCAAGGTGCTGGCCGAGAAGTTCGGTGCCGCAGCTGCCGAGTGCCCGATCCTCTACGGTGGTTCGTGCAAGCCGGCCAACGCTGCCGAAATCTTCGCCAAGGAGGATGTCGACGGTGGTCTGATCGGCGGTGCCGCCCTGAAGGCTGCTGACTTCCTGGCCATCGGCAAGGGCTTCCAGAAATAATCCGGGGCCAACCGAGAAGGGGGGGGAAAGAGAAAACCGGGAAAGAAAACCGGGAGAAAGAAAACCAGGGAAAAACCGGGAAAGAAACCGGAAAAGAAGAGGAGAAAAGGCTGAAACGCCCCGGACTGACCGGGTGCAAATCGGAACAGTCCGGAAGCGGAGACAAACAGGTGAGACAGAAGCAGGCAGAGGCCTGCTGTTCAACCCCACACCGCTTCAAATTCCCCGGCCGACAGGCCCTTCACCCCGAACCTCAAAAACGCGAGGACGGATCCGAAATTCGGGTCCGTCTTCTTTTTTCATACCGTACGGAATAGCGAATCCACCCCCTTTTTCGTATCTTTGTCCCAACGAAAATCCGAAACCATGAGCAAACTGATCATCCACGATTACGACGATTTTGCCCGCTATACGGGACAGGAACTGGGCGTCTCGGACTACCTGAAGGTGACCCAGGAGCAGATCAACCTCTTTGCCGACGCCACGCTCGATCATCAGTGGATCCACGTCGACCCCGAACGGGCCCGCACCGAAAGCCCCTACAAGAAGACCATCGCCCACGGCTACCTGACCCTCTCGCTGCTGCCCTACCTCTGGGGTGAGATCGTCGAGGTGCAGAACGTGAAGATGCTGGTCAACTACGGCATCGAAAAGCTGCGCTTCAACCAGGCCGTCACGGTCGACAGCGAGATCCGCCTGCGGGCCACGCTGCTCTCGATCGCCAACCTGCGCGGTATCGCCAAGGCCGAGATCAAGGTCTCGCTCGAAATCCGCGACTGTCCGAAGACCGCCATGGATGCCACGGTAGTCTTCCTCTACCACTTCAAATAGGCATACCCCTATCCGGCCGCCGCAGCCGTCACGGCGCAGCAGAATAAAAAGGAGGGATGGCGGAGACGGACGCCGACACACCCGCATCCGCACGCTGACCGCACCGCACGAAAAACTCCGGACTCCTACCCCACGGGCAGGAATCCGGAGCTTTTTTACACCTCAAGACGCGCATATTTACGGGCCGCACGCCGTGCCGTCGGATTCGTGCGATTCTCAGCGGCTCAAGCGGGATCAGTCGTCGATCTCAAGTACCTGGAAATCACGGTTAAACTTCACCTCCAGACCGTTCGACAGCTCCACCTCCCAGGTGTAGCGTCCACGCTCGATCTTGCGAATCGTCTGCCCGACGAAGTGCTTGGAGACATAATCGGTGATCTGAGCCGGGACGATCGATGCCGGAACGGCCTCGTACCTGCGCTCAACGGCCGACCACTCACCCTTGCTGTCGAACTCGACCTCCGTACGGTCGGTATAGGTCACGTCGTACTCCGAACCGATCAGTTTGGGATCCTCGACGGCATAGGCCAGCGTGAGACCCGAGAAGTGGCTCTTCAGGAACTCCTGCGCCGCCGCGGGGAGCTTGTCGATCGTGATCGGACGTTCACGGTTGTCGGCCTGCGAGGCGGTGACACCGGCGATGAGAAGGGCAGCTGCGAGAAGGATCTTTTTCATGGTTTAAATGGTTTTTAAGTTGAACATTCGTTTTTGATGACGATACAAAGGTCCGCAACAAATCTGAACGGAATCTAAAATCAACCGCCATACCACCTTTTTTCCACAAAAATTTCACCAAACACCCCTTCCGGCCCCCTGCGGAGGGTCACTCACCGGCCCGAAGCGCCTCCAACTGCTCGACGTCCAGCCGCGGATCCCACCGGCACGGAGAGCCGTAGACCTCCTCCACCGCCCGGAGATACTCCCCGATCGGCATCAACCCCATCGCGTCGCGCAGCGAATCGAGCCTTGCGGGCTCCTCCACCGGCCAGAGCCAGCACTGCCGCTCCATGCGCGACGAATCTCCCTCGACCATCCGCGTGAAGGAGACGGTCTGCGTACCGTAGCGCTGCGGACGCTTCTCGCGCATCAGCATCCGGTCGAGCAGCGTCGCATAGCTCGATTTCGAGACCCGGCCGGCCGCCATCTGCTCCTCGATCAGGGGCATCCAGCGCCGCTGCATCTCCAGATCGGCATGGTCGATCACCAGCCAGATCGTTTCGCTCGCCTCATCGGAGATCCCTTCGGGCCATCCGTCCCCCTCCAGCAGATCGGAGACCACACGCTGGTTCTCCGCATCGACCGCCTGCATCCGGGCGTAGGCCGCCATCAGCGAATCGACTGCCGGCGGCATCTGCTGTGACAGGCGGACCACCTCCTCACGCACCGCCTGATCGCGGTCGTGCACCACCCGCAGCAGCGAATCGAGATCCTGCGCCGCAAGATTGAGGCTCCATCCGAGAAGCCCGGCCAGCAAAATGAAGATACGTTTCATGGTAAACGGTATTGAATCGGTACGACAAAAGGTTTCTGAAAACAAAAAATCCCCCAAGGAGGTTGCCGGAGCACACCTTCTTCGGGGATTTCGAACCACAGGTCGGAGCGGGAAATCCTGAGATTCCCCCCCCCTCCACCTGCGTGGAATTACATCTTCTTACCCACGTTGGTCTTCTTGGCAACCTTCGGAGCAGCCGACTTGGCGGCCGTAGCCTTGGGAGCCTTCGGGGCGGCCTTCTTGGCCTCGCCCTCGACCACCGTAGCGTCTTCTACGGCGTCGGTCTTCTTTGCAGCGCTCTTGCGCGAACGACGCGTCTTGGGCTTCGCCTCCGTAGCGGCAGCCGGCGTGATACCGAGCGTGTAGGCCTCGTTGAAGTCCACGAACTCGATGATGCACATCTCGGCACCGTCACCCAGACGGAAACCGGTCTTCAGGATACGCGTGTAACCTCCCGGACGCTCGGCAATCTTCGGGGCGATCGTACGGAAGAGTTCCGTCACGGCCTCCTTCTGCTTCAGGTACGAGAATACGATACGGCGCGAGTGGGTCGTGTCCTCCTTCGACTTGGTAACCAGAGGCTCTACGAACATCCGTACGGCCTTGGCCTTCGCAACGGTGGTTTCGATGCGCTTGTGCAGAATCAGCGACGATGCCATGTTCGAAAGCAGGGCCTTGCGGTGACCTGCCTGACGGCCGAGGTGGTTATAATTCTTATTGTGTCTCATTTAATTAATCTTTGTCAAGTTTGTAGATTGATACGTCCATTCCGAACTTCAGGTTCAGCGAGGCCAGAAGCTCGTCAAGCTCCGTGAGCGACTTCTTGCCGAAGTTGCGGAACTTCAGCAGGTCGTTGCGGTTGAGCTTCACCAGATCGCCAACCGTATCCACGTCGGCAGCCTTCAGACAGTTCAGGGCGCGGACGCTGAGGTCCTGATCCGAGAGCTTCGTCTTCAGCAGCTGGCGCATGTGGAGCACATCCTCGTCGAACTCTTCCGTACCGTTCGTGTCTTCCATGTTGACGGTGATCTTCTCGTCCGAGAAGAGCATGAAGTGCTGGATGAGGATCTTGGCGGCCTCTTTGAGAGCCTCTTTGGGGTGAATCGACCCGTCGGTAGTAATTTCCAAATTCAGCTTCTCGTAGTCGGTCTTCTGCTCGACACGGTAGTTCTCGATCGAGTACTTCACGTTCTTGATCGGCGTGAAGATCGAATCGATCGGGAGCGTTCCGAACTCGCAGTCGGCAGGCGTGTTCTCCTCGGCGGGAACATAACCACGACCCTTGCCGATCGTGAGCGTCATCTGCATCTTCGTTCCCGGGGCCAAGTGACAGATCACCAGGTCGGGATTGAGGACCTTGAAGAACGACAGGTAATTCGAGATATATCCGGCAGTCAGCTCCGTAACACCCGCAACGTTAATGGACACTTTCTCGGCATCCTGATTATCGACTGTGCGGATAAAGCGAACCTGCTTCAGATTGAGGATGATGTTCAACATATCCTCCATCACACCGGGGATAGCGGCAAACTCGTGATCGACACCGGCGACCTTGACAGTCGTGATCGCGTAGCCCTCGAGCGACGAGAGCAGGATCCGACGCAAAGCGTTACCGACAGTCATGCCGAATCCGGGCTCCAGCGGTCGGAACTCGAACTTTCCGAACGACGAAGTGGACTCAAGCATAATAACCTTCTCAGGTTTCTGGAATGCTAATATTGCCATAATTGCGTGAATTTGTTTAATTACTACTTCGAGTACAACTCGACGATAAGCTGCTCCTTGATGTTTTCGGGGATCTCCTCACGCTCGGGCTTCTGGAGGAACTTGCCGCTCATCGTGGCGTTGTCCCACTCCAGCCACGAGTAGCGGCTCTTCGACGAGCCGGCCAGAGATGCCGTGATTACTTCGAGGCTCTTCGACTTTTCGCGAACCGACACGATGTCACCCGCACGCAGCGAGTAGGACGGAATGTTCACTACATTGCCGTTGACGCAGATGTGGCAGTGCGATACCAGCTGACGGGCAGCCGCACGCGTCGGGGCGATACCCAGACGGTAAACGACGTTGTCCAGACGGCACTCGAGCAGCTTCAGCAGGTTCTCACCCGTGATACCGCCCATACGGGCTGCCTGCTCATACGTACGCGAGAACTGCTTCTCGAGCAGTCCGTACGTGAACTTGGCCTTCTGCTTCTCGTTCAACTGCGTGCCGTACTCCGACACCTTCTTGCGCTTGCGCGCCAGACCGTGCTGTCCAGGGGGTACATTGCGCTTCTCGAGCACCTTGTCCGCACCATAGATAGCTTCGCCGAAACGACGGGCGATTTTCGATTTAGGTCCTATGTATTTTCCCATTTTTGTGACTATTTAATAAATCCTGTAAATAATGCCTTTCCGAAGCGGTAATTATACACGACGACGGTTGGGAGCACGGCAGCCATTGTGCGGCAGCGGAGTGACGTCGATGATCTCCATCACCTCGATACCTGCACCGTGGATCGTACGCACGGCCGACTCGCGGCCTGCACCGGGACCTTTGACATAGACCTTCACCTTGCGCAGACCCATGTCGTAAGCGACCTTGGCGCAATCGGCGGCCGAAGTCTGGGCGGCATACGGAGTATTCTTCTTCGAACCACGGAATCCCATCTTACCGGCCGACGACCAGCTGATGACATCACCCACCTCGTTGGTGATGGTGATGATTACGTTGTTGAAAGTGGAGTGTACGTAGGCGTTACCCACGGCACCGACCTTAACAACCTTCTTCTTAACTGTTCCAGTTTTCTTTGCCATAATTCTCTAAAGATTACTTCGTTGCCTTTTTCTTGTTTGCGACGGTCTTCTTGCGGCCCTTGCGGGTACGTGCGTTGTTTTTGGTCGACTGACCGCGGACGGGAAGACCCAGACGGTGACGGATACCACGGTAGCAACCGATATCCATCAGTCGTTTGATGTTCAGCTGAACCATCGAGCGGCACTCGCCCTCGACCTTGAGTCCCATTTCCGAGATCTTCGAACGGATTGCGCCGACCTGTTCATCGGTCCAATCCTGAACCTTGACGTCGTAGCTGATGCCTGCGGCGTCGAGAATCTGACGAGCCGTCGAACGACCGATTCCGTAAATATACGTCAGGCCGATCTCGCCTCTTTTATTTTTCGGTAAATCTACACCGACAATACGTGCCATATTGAAACTTTCTCTTTTTTAACTGATTAAACTAACCCTGGCGCATTTTGAACTTGGGATTCTTCTTGCAAATCACGTAGAGCTTGCCCTTACGCTTTACAATCTTGCAATCCTCGCTTCTCTTCTTGATGGATGCTTTTACTTTCATTTTTCAAGCGATCTAATTATTTGTACCGGAAGGAAATCCGCCCCTTCGTAAGGTCATAGGGCGTCATCTCCACTTTAACTTTATCCCCGGGCAGGATCTTGATGTAGTGCATCCGCATCTTGCCGGAGATATGCGCGGTGAGCACGTGACCGTTGTCCAGTTCGACGCGGAACATCGCGTTCGACAGGGCTTCGATAATCGTGCCGTCGCGTTCGATAGCAGCTTGTTTTGCCATAGAGTTTCAGTTGTTAATTGCCTGTTCGATGATACTGAAGTCCGTAAGGACATCGGGGCCCGACTTGCGAACCGCCACGGCAAACTCGTAGTGAGCCGCCGGCTTGCGGTCACGCGTGCGGACCGTCCAGCCATCCCGTTCAAATACCACCGCTTTGGTCCCCATGTTGATCATGGGTTCGATGCAGATGACCATGCCCTCCTTGAGCAGCGGGCCTCTGCCTCGTGCGCCGTAATTGGGTACACCCGGGTCTTCGTGCATCTTCCGACCCAATCCGTGACCCTCCAGTTCGCGCACCACGCCGTAGCCGAAGCTTTCGGCGTACTCCTGCACGGCTGCCGACACGTCGCCTACGCGGTTGCCGGCCTTCGCCTGTGCCGTACCCTTATGCAGAGCTTCTTTGGTGACCTCCATAAGTTGCCGAACCTCGGGGGCAACTTCTCCAACGGCGAACGTATAAGCCGAATCACCAACAAACCCCTTCATAAACGTACCACAATCGACCGAAACGATGTCACCCTCCTTGAGGATGCATTTCGAGGATGGGATACCGTGAACCACCTGCTCGTTGACCGAGATGCACAACGATGCAGGATATCCCTGATATCCGAGGAAAGCGGGTACTGCCCCGTGCGACCGGATAAACTCCTCGGCTATACGGTCCAACTCCAGGGTCGAGATCCCCGGACGGATGTGACGCCCCACTTCCGCCAGGGTCTTCGACACCAGAATATTGTTCTCGCGGAGCAATTCAATCTCCTCGTCTGTTTTCAAATAGATCATTATCTCTGATAATAACTCTTCGGAAAAACTCCTAATGACGACCCTGGATACGTCCGGTCTTCATCAGACCATCGTAATGGCGCATCAGCAGGTAGCTCTCGATCTGCTTCAGAGTGTCGAGCACCACGCCGACCATGATCAGCAGCGACGTTCCGCCGTAGAAGTAGGCGAACGACTGCTGAATGCCGAGGAACCGCATGGCCAGTGCCGGCAGGATTGCCACGATGGCCAGGAAGAACGACCCGGGGAGCGTGATACGCGTCATGATGGTATCGATGTAGTTCACCGTCTGCTTGCCCGGCTTTACACCCGGGATGAAGCCGCCGTTGCGCTTCATGTCATCGGCCATCATTTGAGGGTTGATGATAATCGCCGTGTAGAAATAGGTGAAGGCGATCACCAGCACTGCCAGCGTAAAGTTGTACCAGAAGCCGGTCATCGAGCTGAAGGCAGCGGCGAAGGCCGTTCCGGAGAAGAGTGCCGGGATGAACATCAGTGCCTGAGCGAAGATGATCGGCATCACGTTGGCCGCATTCATCTTCAGCGGAATGTACTGACGAACACCTCCGTACTGCTTGTTACCGACAATACGTTTGGCATACTGCACAGGCACCTTGCGGACGGCCTGTACCAGGGCAATCGTTGCCATGAAGACAAGGAAGAGCAGAATCAGCTCGACGATGAGCATGATGGCGCTGCCGGCAGCGGTCTGCAGGCGGGCGTTGACCTCGGCGAGCAGGGCGTGCGGAAGGCGCGCCACGATGCCGATCATGATGATCAGCGAGATACCGTTACCGATACCCTTGTCAGTGATCTTCTCACCAAGCCACATGATGAACATGGTGCCGGCAATGAGGATCGTCGTCGCATAGGCTACGAAGCCGAAAGAGTTGCCGTAGACGAACGCACCGGGAACCTGGTGATAGAGGTTGGCGATGTAGGCCGGGCCCTGGAGGATCAGCACGCCGATCGTCAGGAAACGGGTCCACTGGTTCATCTTGCGGCGGCCGCTCTCACCCTCCTTCTGCATCTTCTGGAAATACGGAATCATCATGCCCATGAGCTGGATGATGATCGAGGCGGTGATGTACGGCATGACTCCGAGTGCAAAGATCGCCGCATTGCCAAATGCACCGCCAGAGAATACGTTCAACAGACCCAGAAGTCCGTTACCTTCCAACTGGCTGGCATACGCCGATCCCTCTCCCAGGGCGTTGGGATTGATACCCGGAATCACCACGAAACTGCCCAGACGATACACAAGCAGAAGTCCGATCGTGTACAGGACACGCTTGCGGAGCTCCTCGATCTTGTAGATGTTCTTGAGCGTTTCTACCAATTTCTTGTTGGTCGCCAATAGAGCGATGATCACTATAAAGACGATACCAACAACGAGATACTGATTCATAGTTATCGGGTTCTAAGGTTCTTACAGTTTTTCTACGCTACCGCCGGCAGCCGTGATGGCGGCCTCGGCACTCTTCGAGAAGGCGTGAGCCTTGACGGCAAGAGCCTTCGTCAGAGCACCGTTTCCGAGGATCTTCACCTTGTCGTTCGACGAGATGAAACCTGCAGCGATAAGCGTATCGACCGTAATCTCCGAAAGCTGCTTCTTGGCAGCCAGGTCTTCGAGTGCACCCAGGTTGATGGCCTTGAACTCGACGCGCTTGAGGTTCGTGAAGCCGAACTTCGGCAGACGACGCTGGAGAGGCATCTGACCGCCCTCGAAACCGAGCTTGCGCGAGTAGCCCGAACGCGACTGCGCACCCTTGTGACCACGGGTTGCGGTACCACCGTGCCCCGAACCGGCACCCCGACCGATTCGCTTGTCGTGGTGCGTTGAACCCTTTGCAGGTTTGAGATTATTGAGTTCCATGTTGCTTGTAAATCGTTAGCCGTTAAACTTATTGCGCGACGACCTCGACCTTGACGAGGTGCTTCACGCGCTCGATCATACCCTTGATGATCACCGAATCGTCGTGCTCGACGCTGGCGTTGATCCGCTTCAGGCCCAGTGCGTCGAGGTTCTTGCACTGACGCTCGGTTGCTCCGATGCGGCTTTTGATCTGGGTGATTTTCAATCTTGCCATTTCCTTTGGGAGAATTAACCGTTAAACACCTGGTTCATCGAGATACCGCGTACGCGGGCGATGCTGGCGGCGTCGCGCAGTTCGCAAAGGGCGCCGATGGTGGCCTTCACGAGGTTGTGCGGGTTCGACGAGCCCTTGCTCTTTGCCAGCACGTTCTTCACGCCTACCGACTCCAGTACGGCACGCATGGCACCGCCGGCGATGATACCCGTACCGGGTGCGGCCGGACGAATCATCACGAGCGATCCGTCATAGCGATACTCCTGCTTGTGGGGAATCGTGCCGTTGATAACCGGGATCTTGATGAGGTTTTTCTTGGCATCCTCGACGCCTTTGGCGATGGCAGCCTGTACCTCCGAAGCCTTGCCCAGGCCGTAACCTACGACGCCGTCCTCGTTGCCCACGACTACGATTGCCGAGAAGCTGAACGTACGACCGCCCTTGGTCACCTTGGTAACACGCTGAATGCTTACGAGCCGGTCCTTGAGTTCGAGGTCGCTCGTGCGAACTTTCTTTATGTTGGTATTTGCCATGATCGATTAGAATTTAAGACCGCCTTCGCGAGCTGCTTCGGCCAGCTGTTTTACTCTTCCGTGATAGAGGTAACCGTTACGGTCGAATGCCACGGCCGTGATACCTTTTGCAGCGGCGCGCTCGGCTGCGAGCTTTCCGACGAGGGCAGCGATTTCGCACTTGGTTTTACCCGCAGCGGCCTCGGCGATCTGCTTGTCAAGCGACGATGCCGTAGCAAGCGTTACGCCGGCCTGGTCATCGATGAACTGCACGTAGATCTGCTTGTTGCTGCGGAAAACAGTCATACGCGGCTGTTCGGGCGTTCCGCTGACGATTTTGCGGATACGCATCTTGATCCGCTCTCTTCTTTCTATCTTGTTCAGTGACATAATTTCAGACTATTTACTATTTTGCACCAGCGGACTTACCGGCCTTACGACGGAGCTGTTCGCCTACGAACTTGATACCCTTGCCCTTGTAGGGTTCCGGCTTGCGCAGCGAGCGGAGCTTGGCGGCAACCTGGCCGATGAGCTGCTTGTCGATCGACTTCAGCGTTACGATCGGGTTACCCTTCTTCTCGGTCACGGCCGTTGCGGTGATCTCCTTCGGCAGGAGGAAGTGGGTATCGTGCGAATAGCCGAGGCTCATCTCGAGCACCTGGCCCTTGACTTCGGCCTTGTAGCCGACGCCGACGAGCTCCTGCTTGATCTCGTAGCCCTTCGATACGCCGACAACCATGTTGTGGATCAGCGCGCGATAGAGGCCATGCAGCGAGCGGTGACGGGGCTGGTTGGTCGGACGCGATACGAACACCGCGGGAATCTCCTTGCCCGTGTGGGGATCCGTGTGCGTGCTGACCTCTACCTTGATGTCCGAGTCAACCTTCTGACTCAGCGATCCAAGCGGCCCTTTCACGCTTACCGTGTTGTCGGGAGCGACCTCGACGGTGACTCCGGCAGGCAAGTTTACAGGTAATTTACCAATTCTTGACATTGCGTTGATTTTTAATAATTAGTAGATGTAGCACAGCACCTCGCCGCCGACGTTTTCCTTACGTGCCTTGGCGTCGGTCATAATGCCTTTGGAAGTCGAGAGGATGGCGATACCCAGACCGTTCAGAACGCGGGGCATGTCCGAAACCGACGCATACTGACGAAGACCCGGGCGGCTGACGCGCTTGAGGTTCTTGATGGCGTTGGTTTTCGTAGCGGCATCCCACTTCAGAGCGATCTTGATCGAAGGATGGCCCTTCTCATCGGTGTCGAACTTGTAGGCGAGGATGTAGCCCTGCTCATAGAGGATCTTGGTGATCTCCTGCTTAATTTTTGAACCGGGAGCTTCAACCACCTTGTGGTTGGCTTTCACCGCGTTTCTAATTCTGGTCAGAAAGTCCGCAATAGGATCAGTCATAACGAATAGAAGTTAAAAATTAAATGAATAAAAAGTTTTCTTACTGGTTTGGCTTTCAGAGACTTGACCGTCGGCACCTCTCTACTTCCAGATCCGGATGCCTCACGTCAGCCCCTTTGGCCGGACGCCCGTGGACACGCGTTCGCATACGCACACGAGCGCCCAAAAGCGCGCAAATATACGCATTATTTCCCAACTATCCAAGATTATCGCCTGATTTTTAGCGATTTTCCGGTCCGGTACGGATACGGGAAATGTTAGCACACGACAAGTTGCTAACATTGCACCGTACAGCCTATCCCGTTCTACAACCCGGAAACCGGTCATCGTCCCTCCGCACAACGCGCCGCTCCTGCGAGAGGCTGTAATACGGAAACGCGATTCCGGCTCTTGGTCCGAGAAATCTGTAACCCAGTGTCCGGCTTTTCGTTACGCCCCACATATCGGGAAGTTACCGCTTGTGGCGGCACTTTCCCCGATACTGTGACGTATCTACATGGGTCGAACACCCTTATTGGCTCCGGCTCCTCCGCGGCACGTGCCGCACAGGCTCATCACCTTCCGGAATCCGGAACCTTCTTTATCACTCCAAGGCCTCGTGGTCGGGACTGGATCGAGACGGGAGATACGGTCGGAACACATCTGCGCCCTTCCGTCCGTTTTCGCGGCTCTCCACCGTTCACAGCTCTCCACCGTTCGCGGTTCTCCGCCCTTCGCGGCTCCCCGCCTTTTACGGCGTCTCACCTCTTAGGCGTCTCACCTTTTACAGCGTCGCTCCCCTCTCTTCACCTCTCACCGCCCCCGGGGGCCCCGGGACTACCAGCTGGCCTTCGTAACGCCCGGGATCAGCCCCTTGGATGCCATCTCGCGGAACTGGATACGGCTGATGCCGAACAGACGGATGTATCCTTTGGGACGGCCCGTGATCTTGCAGCGATTGTGCTGGCGGATGGGGTTGGAGTTGCGCGGAAGCTTCGACAGAGCCTGCCAAGCCTCCTCGTGGTCCATTTCACCGCTCTTCACCTTGGCAGCGATCTCGTCACGCTTGTGCTGATAGCGCTTTGCCAGTTTCGCACGCTTCACCTCGCGGGCTTTCATCGATTCTTTTGCCATAGCTTAGTTCTTTTTAGCGTTTTTGAAAGGAAGTCCGAAATCGCGCAGCAGGGCATAAGCCTCCTCGTCGGTCTTCGCCGTGGTGACGAAGGTGATCTCCATACCGAAGATCTTGGTGATCTTGTCGATGTCGATCTCCGGGAAGATGATCTGCTCGCTGATGCCGAGGGTGTAGTTGCCCTTGCCATCGAACTTCTCGTTGATACCCTTGAAGTCGCGGATACGCGGCAGGGCCACGGCGATCAGACGCTCGAGGAACTCGTACATCTTGTTGTCGCGCAGCGTGACGCGTACGCCGATCGGCATGCCCTTACGCAGCTTGAAGTTGGAGATATCCTTCCGCGAACGGGTCTGAACGGCCTTCTGACCGGCGATCTGCGTAAGCTCGGCCTGAGCCACGTCGATGAGCTTCTTGTCGGCGACAGCCTGGCCCATTCCCTGGTTGATGACGATCTTGGTGAGTTTCGGGCACTGCATGATGCTCGTGTAGCCGAACTCCTTCATAAGGGCAGGTTTGATCTGCTCCTTATACTGGGTCTTGAGTGTAGGTACGTAAGCTGCCATTATTTGATCTCCTCCCCTGACTTTTTAGCGAAACGAACTAATTTACCTTTGGCGTCGAGCTTGCGGCCGACCTTGGTAGGCTTGCCCGACTTGGGGTCGATGAGCATGAGGTTCGATACGTGGATCGGGGCCTCTTTCTCAACGATACCGCCCTGGGGGTTCTTGGCATTGGGCTTGGTCGCCTTCTTGCAGAGGTTGACTCCCTCGACGATGGCGCGCTGCTTGGAGACTTCGACCTTCAGGACTTTGCCCTGCTGGCCCTTCGAGTCACCGGCCATGACCTGAACCTGATCCCCTTTCTTAATATGCAATTTCATATCCGAAATAGTTTTTATGATTACAATACTTCGGGTGCGAGGGAGATGATCTTCATGTACTGGTCACGCAGCTCACGTGCTACGGGGCCGAAGATACGAGTACCGCGCATTTCACCCTGGTTGTTGAGCAGCACCACGGCGTTGTCGTCGAAACGAATGTACGAACCGTTGGCACGTCTGATTTCCTTCGTGGTGCGGACCACGACAGCCTTCGACACGGCACCCTTCTTGACATCGCCCGAAGGGGTGGCGCTCTTGACGGCTACCACGATTTTGTCGCCGATCGATGCATAGCGACGCTTCGTACCACCGAGCACGCGGATGCAGAGTACCTCCTTTGCTCCGCTGTTGTCGGCTACTACGAGTCTACTTTCCTGTTGTATCATAACTACTTAGCTCTTTCAATGATTTGTACTAATCTCCAACGCTTCGTTTTGCTGAGCGGGCGGGTCTCCATGATCCGCACCGTATCGCCCTCCTTGCAGGTTTCGTCGAGCGACTCGGCTACGAACTTGGTGGTCTTGTTCACGAACTTGCCGTAGATAGGATGCTTCACCTTTCGGGCAACGGCCACGACGATCGTCTTGGCCATTTTGTTGCTGACAACCACACCGATACGCTCTTTTCTAAGATTTCTTTCCATAGTTGTACTACTTATTTAGCGTTTTTTTGACGCAGAATCGTCAGCATGCGAGCTATATCTCTGCGGTTCTTCTTGATGATCGACGGGTTTTCGATGGGGGACACGGCATGCTGCACCTTGAGCTTTGCGAGCTGGGCCTTTTCGCCTTCGATGCGCTCCTGCAGGTCCTTGATCGAAATATCCTTGATTTCTGCACTTTTCATGTTGTGTCTCCCTTAAATAGTGGTTTCGACGTAGTCACGCCGTACGATGAACTTGGTGGTGATCGGCAGCTTCTGGGCTCCCAGACGGAGAGCCTCCTGTGCTACTGCCAGGGGCACCCCTTCGGCCTCGAAGAGGATGCGGCCCGGCGTAACGGGCGCTACGAATCCTTCCGGATTACCCTTACCTTTACCCATTCGGACTTCGGCGGGCTTCTTCGTGATCGGTTTATCGGGGAAGATGCGGATCCAGAGCTGACCCTCACGCTTCATGCAACGAGTGATGGCCTGACGCGCCGCCTCGATCTGACGACCGGTAATCCACGACGCCTCGAGAGCCTTGATTGCGAACGATCCGTATGCAAGCTGGTTACCTCTTTGAGCGATACCTTTCATACGGCCTTTCTGCATTCTTCTAAATTTGGTCTTTTTCGGCTGTAACATGTTAGTTCTGCTTTAAAAAGGTCCTACTTACTACTGATTGTTGTTGCGACGGTCGCCACCGCGGCGTCCGCGACGCTTGCGACGCTCACCGCGCTCGCCACGCTCGCCCGAGGGAGCCTGGGCCGATGCACCGGCGATCTCGAACAGGTCGCGCTTGCCATAGACGATGCCCTGGCAGATCCATACCTTCACTCCGAGGATACCCACCTTCGTGAGGGCTTCGGTCAGGCAGTAATCGATATCTGCGCGGAACGTATGCAGCGGAATACGACCCTCCTTGACGGTCTCCGTACGGGCCATTTCGGCGCCGCCGACACGGCCGGCAACCTGGATCTTGATACCCTCGGCGCCCATGCGCATCGTCGAAGCGACGGCGGTCTTCACGGCACGGCGGAACGAAACGCGGCCCTCGAGCTGACGGGCGATGTTCTGACCCACGATGACGGCGTCAACCTCCGGACGCTTTACCTCGAAGATATTGATCTGAATCTCCTTGCCGGTGAGCTTCTTGAGCTCCTCCTTGAGTTTGTCGACCTCCTGGCCGCCCTTGCCGATGATGATACCCGGGCGGGCCGTCGAAATCGTAACCGTCACGAGTTTGAGCGTACGCTCGATGATGATCTTCGAGATCGACGCCTTGGCCAGACGGACGTTCAGATACTTGCGGATCTTGGCGTCTTCTACGAGTTTGTCGGAGAAGTCCTTGCCGCCGAACCAGTTCGAATCCCAGCCGCGGATGATACCAAGACGATTTGCTATCGGATTAACTTTCTGTCCCATCTGTTTTACTTGTTTTCAACGGTTTTTTCAACGGTTACCATTTTGTCGACAACGATCGTCACGTGGTTCGAGCGCTTGCGGATCCGGTGGGCACGGCCCTGGGGGGCTGCCTGGATACGCTTGAGCATGCGGCCACCGTCAACGAACACCTCCTTGACGCAGAGCTTCGTGTCCTCGAGACGCTCGTTCTCGTTCTTGGCCTCCCAGTTGGCGATAGCCGACTTGAGGAGCTTCTCCATACGGATCGAGGCCTCCTTCTTCGAATAACGCAGGATGCCCAGCGCCTTGTTGATCTCAACGCCGCGGATGATGTCGGCCACCAGGCGCATCTTGCGGGGCGAGGTCGGGCAATCACGCATGATGGCGATTGCCTTCTGCTTCTTTTCGGCCTTCAGTTTTTCGGCCATATTTGCTTTTCTTGCACCCATTTTCTACCTATTTTTTCTTGTTACCGGCATGACCGCGGAAGTTGCGGGTGGGAGCGAACTCCCCGAGTTTGTGTCCTACCATGTTCTCAGTCACGTAGACCGGGATGAATTTGTTTCCGTTGTGGACAGCGATCGTCTGGCCGACAAAGTCGGGAGAGATCATGCTTGCACGCGACCACGTCTTGATTACCGCCTTCTTGTTACCCTCGGCCTGGGCTACCACCTTTGCCTCGAGTTTGGGGTCGATAAACGGTCCTTTTTTTAATGAACGGCTCATTATGTACTCTTATTTAATTATTTTTTCTTCTTGGAAATAATGAACTTCGAAGTGGTCTTCTTCGGATTACGCGTCTTGTAACCCTTGGCAAGCAGACCCTTGCGCGAACGGGGGTGACCTCCGGATGCACGGCCTTCACCACCACCCATCGGGTGATCGACAGGGTTCATCACGACGCCACGGTTGCGCGGACGACGGCCGAGCCAGCGCTCGCGACCGGCCTTACCCGACTGCTCGAGGCTGTGGTCGAGGTTCGACACCACGCCTACCGTTGCGCGGCAAGTTACGAGTACCATACGAGTCTCGCCCGAAGGCAGCTTGATGATGGCGAATTTGCCCTCACGAGCCAGCAGCTGGGCGTACGATCCGGCCGAACGGGCCATGGCGGCTCCCTGACCGGGGTAGAGTTCGATGTTGTGAATTACGGTTCCCAGAGGAATCTCGCTCAGGAAGAGCGTGTTGCCGACCTCAGGAGCAACGCCTGCGCCGCTCATGACGGTCTGACCCACCTGGAGTCCGTTGGGTGCGATGATGTAGCTCTTCTCGCCGTCGGCGTATACCAGCAGAGCGATACGTGCCGTACGGTTCGGGTCATACTCGATCGACTTTACGGTTGCAGCGATGCCGTCCTTCGCGCGCTTGAAGTCGACATTACGATACATCTGCTTGTGGCCGCCGCCGATGTAGCGTACGGTCATCTTACCGGCGTTGTTACGGCCGCCCGTGCTCTTTTTGGGGCTGAGGAGCGACTTCTCCGGCGTCGACTTGGTGATCTCGTCGAACGTGCCGATAATCTTATGTCTCGTACCTGCGGTTACAGGTTTAAATTTTCTTACTGCCATCTTCGTTAGATATTACTGTAAAAATCGATCTTGTCTCCATCCTTCAAGGTGACGATCGCCTTCTTGAAGTTGTTCGCACGACCTTCGAGCAGACCGGCCTTCGTATAACGGCTCTTGAGCTTGCCCATGTAGTTCACGGTGTTGACATCCGTCACCACGACGTTGTACATCTGCTCGACGGCATTGCGGATTTGCAGTTTGTTAGCCCTCACGTCAACGATAAAACCGTAGCGATTCAACTTTTCGCCCTGAATCGTCATTTTCTCGGTCAAAACGGGCTTAATAATAATGTTCATTGTAAGTCTTGCGTTTTTAAGCTAACATCGTATTCAATACATTCTCGGCACCCTCCACCATCACGATGGCCGATGCGTTCATCACGTCGTACGTGCAGACGTTCTGAGCCAGTACCGGCTTTACGTAGGGAAGGTTGCGGCACGACATCTGCAGGTTGACGTTCGACTCCGGAAGTACGAGCAGTACCTTCTTGTCGTCGACCTTCAGTGCCTGAGCCAGCGCTGCGACGGTCTTCGTCTTGGGGGCATCCATCGTGATGGCCTCCACCACGCTGATCACGCCTGCCTGTGCCTTGTACGTCAGAGCGCTGCGACGGGCCAGCTGCTTGAGCTTCTTGTTGAGCTTGAAGCTGTAGTCGCGGGGCTGGGGACCGAATACACGGCCGCCTCCCGGGAAGAGCGGCGAGAGGATGCTGCCGCAACGGGCACCGCCGGTACCCTTCTGACGCTTCAGCTTGCGCGTCGAACCGGCAACTTCGTTACGCTGCTTCGACTTGTGCGTACCCTGACGCTGATCGGCCAGGTACTGCTTTACGTCGAGATAGATTGCGTGGTCATTAGCCTCCACGCCGAAAACGGCATCCGAAAGGACTACCTTACGACCCGTTTCTTGACCCTGGGTGTTCAATACAGCTAATTCCATACTACTTCTCAATCGTTAAATAAGCACCTTTGGCTCCCGGAATCGAACCCTTCACGAGGATCAGGTTGCTCTCGGGAATAACTTTCAAAACTTTCAGGTTCAGAACCTTGACCTGCTCGCCGCCCATCTGGCCGGGGAGACGCTTGCCCTTGAATACGCGCGAAGGGTAAGACGATGCACCCAGCGAACCGGGCTTGCGCTGACGGTTGTGCTGGCCGTGAGTCTGGCCGCCGACGCCGCCGAAGCCGTGACGTTTCACAACGCCCTGGAAGCCTTTACCTTTCGAGATCCCGGTCACGTCGACCCAGTCTTCCTCGGTGAAGAGGTCTACGGTCAGCGTGTCGCCGAGTGCCACTTCGGGCATCCCCTTGAACTCTGCCAACTTGCGCTTCGGGGTCGTGCCGGCTTTCTTGAAGTGACCTAACAAACTGCTGGTGGTGTGCTTTTCACTTTTCTCGTCATAGGCAATCTGAACCGCCTCGTAGGAGTCCTTCTCGACGGTTTTGATTTGCGTAACAACGCACGGACCAGCCTCAATGACAGTGCATGGTATGTTCTTACCCTCGGCACTGTAAACGGAAGTCATTCCGATTTTCTTTCCAATAAGTCCTGACATTTGTTGTCAATTGTTTGTTATAAATGTGTAAAGTGAAGTTCAGTCCGGGCCACTCGCTCCTTGCGGATTTTCCCGAGCTCCTCCGCACGACCTCATTGCCATGCGGAGGCTCAGGGAGTGGCTTTGCGGGAGGCGGTGATTCGGTTGCCCACGTCGGGATCGGATTCTTTTTTCCGTCGCCCGGCCTGGATCCGCCCGTCTCACTACGCCGCGTGGAAAGGGTTCACCTCTCCTCCCCGCCGGGGGATCAGACCTTGATCTCGACCTCGACGCCCGAAGGAAGTTCGAGCTTCATCAGTGCGTCGATCGTCTTGGGCGTCGACGAGTAGATGTCGAGAATCCGCTTGAAGGTGCAGAGCTGGAACTGCTCGCGGGCTTTCTTGTTGACGAAAGTCGAGCGGTTGACCGTAAAAATCTGTTTGTGCGTGGGGAGGGGCACCGGGCCGCTGACAACGGCGCCCGTGCTCTTCACGGTCTTAACGATCTTTTCGGCCGACTTGTCGACCAGATTGTGATCGAACGACTTTAACTTGATTCTAATCTTCTGGTTCATATCGTTTGCTTATTCTATATCCTTACGTTTACCGCTTGCTTTCTCGATGATCTCCTTGGCGAGGCTTGCGGGTACCTCCTCGAAGTGCGAGAACTCCATCGACGAAGTTGCACGACCCGACGAGATGGTACGCAGAACGGTTACATAACCGAACATCTCTGCCAGAGGCACCTTGGCCTTCACCACGCGGGCCGTACCCTTGGTCTCCATGCCGGTGATCTGACCGCGACGCTTGTTCAGGTCGCCGATGATGTCACCCATGTTCTCCTCGGGAGTTACGACCTCGACCGACATCACGGGCTCGAGGATCACCGAACCGGCCTTCGGAGCGGCAGCACGGTAACCGTTGCGGGCAGCGATTTCGAACGACAACTGGTCGGAGTCGACGGGGTGGAACGAACCATCAAGCAGCGTCACCTTCATCGAGTCCATCGGATAGCCGGCGAGAGCACCGTTGGCCATGGCCGACTCGAAGCCCTTCTGAACCGAGGGGATGAACTCCTTCGGGATGTTACCGCCCTTAACCTGATCGACGAACTCCAGACCCATCTTGCCTTCGCTGGCGGGACCGATTTCGAAGATGATGTCGGCGAACTTACCGCGACCACCGGTCTGCTTCTTGAAGACCTCACGGTGCTGGATCGTCTTCGTAAGAGCCTCCTTGTAGTTAACCTGCGGAGCGCCCTGGTTGATCTCGACGCCGAACTCACGGCGCAGACGGTCGACGATGATATCGAGGTGGAGCTCACCCATACCGCTGATCACCGTCTGACCCGAATCCTCGTCGGTGTGAACCGTGAAGGTGGGGTCCTCTTCGGCCAGCTTCGCAAGGGCGATGCCCAGCTTGTCGAGGTCCTTCTGGGTCTTGGGCTCTACGGCCAGACCGATCACCGGCTCGGGGAAGGTCATCTGCTCGAGTACGATCGGAGCGTCCTCGGCGCAGAGGGTATCACCCGTGCGGATCTCCTTGAAACCTACGGCTGCGCAGATATCGCCGGCGCTGACGCTCTCCAGCGGGTTCTGCTTGTTGGCGTGCATCTGATAGAGACGGCTGATACGCTCACGTTTGCCGCTGCGCGAGTTGTAGACGTACGAACCGGCATCGAGTTTACCCGAGTATACGCGTACGAAGGCCAGACGACCTACGAACGGGTCGGTAGCGATCTTGAAGGCCAGACCGCAGAAGGGCTCGTCCTCCGAAGCGTGACGCACCTCTTCCTGATCGGTCTTGGGGTTGATACCGTGTACGGGGGGCACATCCAGCGGCGAGGGCAGGAAGGCCATCACGTAGTCGAGCAGCTTCTGCACGCCCTTGTTGTGGAACGACGAACCGCAGAGCATCGGCACGAGCTGCATCGAGATCGTAGCCTTGCGGATAGCGGCCAGAAGTTCGTCGGGAGTGATCGAATCGGGATCCTCGAAGAACTTCTCCATCAGCGCGTCGTCGGTCGAAGCGACCTCCTCGATGAGCTTGGCGCGCCACTCGGCGGCCTCGGCCTTCATCGACTCCGGAATCTCGCGGATCTCGAAGTTGTCGCGCACGGTCTTGTCGTCGAAGTAGTAGATGGCGTTATTATAAATAAGGTCTACCAGACCCTCGAACTTGTCCTCGGCACCGATGGGGAGGACAACCGGGAGAGCCGTAGCACCGAAGTGCTCCTTGATCTGTGCGCAGACCGAAAGGAAGTCGGCACCCGTACGGTCCATCTTGTTGACGTAGCCGATACGCGGAACGTGATACTTGTCGGCCTGGTGCCATACGGTCTCCGACTGGGGCTCCACGCCGCCGACGGCGCAGAACGTGGCGATGGCGCCGTCCAGCACACGCAGCGAACGCTCCACCTCGACGGTGAAGTCAACGTGTCCCGGGGTATCGATCAGGTTGATCTGATACTGGTGGTCCTTGTAGTGCCAGAAGGCCGTCGTAGAGGCCGAGGTGATGGTGATACCGCGCTCCTGCTCCTGGACCATCCAGTCCATGGTAGCGCCGCCCTCGTGCACCTCGCCGATCTTGTGGGTCTTACCCGTGTAGAAAAGGATTCGCTCGGACGTGGTGGTCTTACCGGCATCGATGTGGGCCATGATACCGATATTACGCGTATAATGTAAGTCTCTGGTTGCCATTTCTGAGTTCTGTGTTTAGAATCTGAAGTGAGCGAATGCCTTGTTGGCCTCTGCCATGCGGTGCATCTCCTCCTTGCGTTTGTAGGCGGCACCCTGCTGGTTGTAGGCGTCCATGATTTCAGCTGCGAGCTTATCAGCCATGGTCTTGCCGGCGCGCTTGCGGGAATAGAGGACAAGGTTTTTCATGGAAATAGAAATCTTGCGCTCCGGACGAACCTCCATAGGAACCTGGAACGTTGCGCCACCGATACGCTTCGATTTCACTTCGACTTGGGGCGTGATGTTCTCCAGGGCCTGTTTCCAGATTTCCAGCGGAGATTTATCAGCATCCTTCATCTTCTTGCCGACGATTTCGAGCGAGTCGTAGAAAATCGTGTAGGCAATACTCTTCTTACCATCCAGCATGAGGTTGTTCACGAAACGGGTCACGGCCACGTCTCCGAACTTCGGATCCGGAAGTAGAATTCGCTTTCTTGGCTTAGCTTTTCTCATTGCTATTGTTGTTGTCTAAAAAATGTTACTCAAGTGAGAGTTCGGGGGTTGATTACTTGCCTGCCTTGGGGCGCTTGGCACCGTACTTCGAGCGACGCTGGCGACGACCGTCCACGCCGGCCGAGTCGAGGGCGCCACGTACGAGGTGATAACGAACACCGGGGAGATCCTTCACACGTCCGCCACGGACCAGAACGATCGAGTGTTCCTGGAGGTTGTGGCCCTCTCCGGGGATGTAGGCATTGACCTCCTTGCCGTTGGTCAGACGCACACGAGCCACCTTACGCATAGCCGAGTTAGGCTTCTTGGGGGTCGTGGTGTACACACGCGTGCAGACGCCACGGCGCTGGGGACAAGCGGCCAGTGCGGGGGACTTGGATTTGTCCTCCAGCGTCAGACGGCCGTTTCTCACTAACTGTTGAATAGTTGGCATTGTAAAAACTGTCCTTTAATGGTTAAAAAATCTATTTCCATTGTCCAAAATGGACTGCAAAGGTACGCATTTTTTTGGAAATACAATATATAAGCCCATCTTTTTTCGCCTTTTTTCAGGATTTTGCGCCTTCCTCGATTCTTTTTGCTGATCGTTTTTCAGAAACTATTTTCGACAGCTTATAATAAAAATTGCAATATACTATCGATCAACAATTTACGCGACGATGGTCTATTCGGACGGCAAAGGTGCCAGAATCACCGCCCGGGGAGCCCGCAGAGACGCGTGCAAAAGCCCGAAGTTCTACGCCGACCGACGCCCGTAACCCCCTATTGCGACGGGGGTTTGCACCGCACCCCGGACCGCCGCCCCGCTGCAAAAATCCGTATGCGGAACGACCCTCCGCAACCCGCCTCGCAAACGATCCGCACAATCCGTTCCCGGAGGGGAGCCGAATGCTGCCGCCAACCTCTTCCGAAGGAGTGGAGTCCGCGGGATGACCGGGGCTTCCGAAGGGGTGGAGTCTGCGGAACGGACGGGGCTTCCGAACATCCGCCGTCAACCTCTCCCGAAGACAGCGCCGGCGGAGCAGACAGACCCTTCGGACATTCCCTGCCACCCCCGCGAAAATACCGCCTGCGGGACAAGCCCGCCTTCCGAACATCCGCCGTCCTCGGGGAAAATAACACATGCAGGGCCGACAGGCTTCCCGAACATCCGCAGCCCCGCAGAAGAGCGACGCAGCGGACCGTCGGCCGTCCGCCGCAGCTACGATCGCACGGCCCCGGAAACGACGGAGATCCCACCCGCGCGTAAAGAATGGTCGAAAAGGGTTCAATCTGAAAAACTTTTCGTATTTTTGCGGGAAAATCGACAATCAATCAATACACGATATGGAGTACAATTTCAAGGAGATCGAGCCGAAATGGCAACAGCGTTGGCGCGAGCGGAAGACCTACAAGGTCGAGATCGACCCCACGCGACCGAAATTCTACGTGCTGGACATGTTCCCCTACCCGTCGGGAGCGGGACTTCACGTCGGCCACCCGCTGGGCTATATCGCCTCGGACATCTACTCACGCTATAAACGGCTCAAGGGCTTCAACGTCCTCCACCCGATGGGCTACGACGCCTTCGGACTGCCGGCCGAGCAGTATGCCATCCAGACGGGCCAGCACCCGGCCGTCACCACCGAGAAGAACATCGCCCGCTATCGCGAACAGCTCGACAAGATCGGCTTCTCGTTCGACTGGGACCGCGAGGTGCGCACGTGCGACCCCTCCTACTACAAGTGGACGCAGTGGGCCTTCCTCGAGATGTTCTCCCACTACTACGACAACCGCCGCCGGCAGGCCCGCCCGATCGAGGAGCTCGTGGCCGCCTTCGCCACGTCGGGCACCGAAGGGATCGACGCCGCCTCGACGCAGGAGCTGCACTTCACGGCCCAGGAGTGGAACGCCTGGGACGAGAAGCGCCGCGAACAGGTGCTGCAGAACTACCGCCTGGCCTTCCGGGCCGACACGATGGTCAACTGGTGTCCGAAACTGGGCACGGTGCTGGCCAACGACGAGGTGCACGACGGGCTCTCGGTGCGCGGCGGATACCCGGTCGAGCAGAAGCGCATGAAGCAGTGGCTGCTGCGTGTGACGGCCTACGCCCAGCGGATGCTCGACGGGCTCGACAAGCTCCAGTGGAGCGACTCGCTCAAGGAGATCCAGCGCAACTGGATCGGCCGCTCGGAGGGTGCCCAGGTCTTCTTCGACATCCAGGGTTCGGACCGCAAGCTCGAGATCTTCACGACGCGTCCCGATACGATCTTCGGCGTGACGTTCATGGTGATCGCCCCCGAGCACGAATGGGTCGGCGAGCTGACCACGCCGGAGAACCGCGCCGCCGTCGAGGCCTACATCGAGGAGACGAAGAAGCGTTCGGAGCGTGACCGCATCGCCGACACGAAACGCGTGAGCGGCGTGGCGACGGGTTCGTACGCCATCAACCCCTTCTCGGGACGGGCCATCCCGATCTACATCTCGGACTACGTGCTGGCCGGCTACGGAACGGGCGCCATCATGGCCGTTCCGGCCCACGACTCGCGCGACTGGGCCTTCGCCCGCCACTTCGGCCTGGAGATCATCCCGGTGGTCGAGGGGGGCGACGTCGAGAAGGAGTCCTACGACGCCAAGTCGGGACGGATGATCAACTCGGACTTCCTCAACGGTATGGATGTCAAGGAGGCCATCCAGCGAATGTTCGCCGAGGTCGAGCGCCGCGGACGCGGCAAGCGGCTGGTGAACTACCGCCTGCGCGACGCCATCTTCTCGCGCCAGCGCTACTGGGGCGAGCCCTTCCCGATCTACTACAAGGACGATACGGCCTACCCGCTGCCGATGGACAAGCTGCCGCTCGAGCTCCCGCCGATCGAGAACTTCGGCCCCACGGAGCAGGGCGAACCGCCGCTGGCCCGCGTCAAGGGGTGGCAGACCCCCGAGGGTTACCCCTACGAGCTGTCGACCATGCCGGGCTTCGCCGGATCGTCGGCCTACTACCTGCGCTACATGGATCCCCACAACGACCGGGCGCTCGTCGGCAAGGAGGCCGATGAGTACTGGCGCAACGTCGACCTCTATGTCGGCGGCATCGAACACGCCACGGGACACCTGATGTACTCGCGTTTCTGGAACATGTTCCTCTACGACCTGGGCTACGTCTGCGAGGAGGAGCCCTTCCGAAAGCTCGTCAACCAGGGCATGATCCAGGGCCGTTCGAACTTCGTCTACCGTGTCGTCGGGACCAACAAGTTCGTCTCGCTCGGGCTGCGCGACCAGTACGAGACACAGGAGATCCACGTCGACGTGAACATCGTCCGCAACGACCTGCTCGACCTCGACGCCTTCCGGGCCTGGCGTCCGGAGTTCCGCGACGCGGAGTTCATCCTCGAGGACGGCAAGTATGTCTGCGGCTGGGCCATCGAGAAGATGTCGAAGTCGATGTTCAACGTCGTCAACCCCGACTACATCGTCGAGACCTACGGTGCCGACACGCTGCGCATGTACGAGATGTTCCTCGGGCCGCTCGAGCAGTCGAAACCCTGGGATACGAACGGCATCGACGGCGTCCACAAGTTCCTGCGCCGCTTCTGGCGACTCTTCTTCGACCGCGACGGCAAGTTCTGCGTCACGGACGAGAAGGCCACCGAAAAGGAGCTGCGCACGCTCCACAAGACGATCAAGAAGGTGACCGAGGATATCGAGAACTTCTCGTTCAACACCTCGGTGGCCGCCTTCATGATCTGCCTCAACGAGCTGGGCGACTGCTCGAAGCGCGAGATCCTCGAGCCGCTGGTGGTGCTGATCGCCCCCTTCGCGCCGCACATCGCCGAAGAGCTGTGGGAGGCACTGGGCAAGAGCGGTTCGGTCTGCGACGCACGGTACCCGGTCTACGACGAGAAGCACCTCGTGCAGAGCTCGTTCGAATACCCCGTATCGGTCAACGGCAAGCTGCGCTTCAAGAAGGAGTACGCCACGTCGATGACGCCGGCGGAGATTCAGGCCGACGTCGTCACGGCTCCCGAGGCCCAGAAGTGGATCGAGGGCAAGACCCCGAAGAAGGTGATCGTCGTCCCGGGCAAGATCATCAACATCGTCATCTGATCCCGAGGGCGGCGGTGCACGGCAGGATCCGAAGGAGAGGACCAAAGAGAAATCCGAAGGGGAGGCCCAAAGGGTGATCCAGCCGAAGGAGAGGCTCAAAGGAGTGACCCGAGGAGGAATCCAGAGGGATCCGGAGAAGAGATCCGTCCGAAGGAGAGACCCGAAGAAAAATCCGGAGGAGAGGCCTGAATGCCCCGCCGACCACCGCCGATCCGGCCATTTGCCAACCTGAAAGAGTTCCCGGTCCGCCGGGGACTCTTTCCCATATACGAAAAACCATGAAACAGACCCTAACACTCATCCTGACACTCCTGTTCGCAACCGCCGGCGCCGCTTCGGCCCAGGAGTATGGACAGGCCGCGACGATCCGCATCTGGGACAACACCTCGGCCCCCCACAGCAACGGCATCATCACCCCCGAAGCGGAGCCGGAACCCTACCGGCTGGCCAACACCTCGACAGCCGAACTCTACCTCTACCCGGCCGACACGTCGCAGACCGGACAAACGGGGATCGGCGTGGTGATCTGCCCGGGCGGCGGTTACGCACGGCTGGCCATCGACCACGAAGGGTTCCAGATGGCACAGTGGCTGGCCGCGAACGGCATCACGGCCGCCGTACTGAAATACCGCATGCCGAACGGTCATCCGGAGGTGCCGCTCGAGGATGCCGAACAGGCGCTGCGGCTGCTGCGGGGCGATGTGCCCGGAGCCGAGGGCTTCACCTGCCCGACGGTCGGCATCATGGGCTTCTCGGCCGGAGGTCATCTGGCGGCCTATGTCTCGACGCTGGGAGCCGTGCGTCCCGACTTCTCGCTGCTCTTCTATCCGGTCATCACCGCGCACCCGGGGCATCAGGGGTCGTTCGACAACCTCATCGGCCACGCGAACCGCACGGCAGAGACCGATGCCCGCTATTCGCTCGAACGCCAGGTGACCGACCAGACACCGCCGGCGCTGCTGCTGTTGTCGGACGACGACACGGCGGTTCCCCCCGTGAGCAGCACGCGCTACTACAACGCCCTGAAGGAGCACGGCATCCGGGCCTCGATGCACATCTACCCGACGGGCGGCCACGGCTGGGGTTTTCGAGACAATTTCCGTTATAAGTCCCAGTGGCAGCAGGCTGTGCTCGACTGGCTGACGACATTCCGCAAGTAGCCGCCCCGGCACAACGGACCGCCGGACAAGCGGCACAACAGATCTTACTCCGGGTCACGGAACCGGCAGCAGACCGGCAGCAAAACTGGCCTCACCCCGAGCCACGGAACCGGCAGCAGACCGGCAGCAAAACTGGCCTCACCCCGAGCCACGGAACCGGCAGCAGACCGGCAGCAAAACTGGCCTCACCCCGAGCCACGGAACCGGCAGCAGACCGGCAGATGACAGGACAGACTGCCCGACGAACCGCGGGGTTCACCGCAGAACAGACGGCGGACGGGAATCTTCCCACGGAAGGAAGGGTCCTGTCAGCCGCCGTTGTTTTCAGCCCGAAGGTTTGCCGTTTCCCGATTATTGCGTATCTTTGTCCATACGACACGAACCATCCATTTCTGCCCATGAGATAACCCCCAACCAGACAGACGGCGTCATGTGCGCAAGACATAACTAAGCGGAACTTTCATTCTCTACTCTTAAAATCGCCAAATTTTATCGCCACGGAGAACGGAATTTGCGCTCACGCTTTTCGGCGTGGGCTTTACTCGTTATCCGGTGGCAGGGTGTTTGGCGATACCCGAGAGTAGGATGCGAGGTTGGGTCCCACGCTTTTTTCATGTCCGTCGCCCCCCGAGCAAACCCAACCGCCGCCGGGACCCCGGTACATACTCTCAAAATCGCCAAACCATGTTCAAATCCTGCGCACTCTTCCTTTGCGGGCTGCTCTGCGGACTGCTCCTCACTCTGCTTTCCGCCCCCGCCCCGACCAACGGCTCAGACCGTTCGTCCGACACCCCGGCAAGTTCCGATTTTTAAGCCGTAATTTTTAAATCTTGAGAATGTATCGTATCTTTGTGGTCAAAACAAAAATACGATACATTTCTTATGGCAGACAACTCCATATTGACCCGCCTCGACGGGCTGAAGCTCAAGTACGAGGAGACGGGACAGAAACTCACCGACCCCGAGGTGATCGCCGACGTCAAGCAGTTCGTGCAGCTCAACAAGGAGTACAAGGAGCTCGAACCCATCATCGAGACCTCGGAACGCTACCGCACGGCCCTGGCCAACCTCGCCGAGGCGAAGGATACCTACGCCAACGACAAGGACGAGGAGATGCGCGAAATGGCCCGCGAGATGATCTCGGAGCTCGAACCGCAGATCGCCCAGCTCGAGGAGGAGATCAAGCTGCTCCTGATCCCGAAGGATCCCCAGGACTCGAAGAACGCCATCATGGAGATCCGCGGCGGTACGGGCGGCGACGAGGCGGCCCTCTTCGCCGGCGACCTGCTGCGCATGTACACCAAGTACATCGAGTCGAAGGGGTGGAAATACGAAATCACCTCCGCCTCGGAGGGCGCCGCCGGAGGTTACAAGGAGGTCGTCATGAAGGTCACCGGGCAGAACGTCTACGGAACGCTCAAGTACGAGTCGGGCGTCCACCGCGTGCAGCGCGTGCCGCAGACCGAGACCCAGGGCCGTGTCCACACGTCGGCCGCTTCGGTGGCCGTACTGCCCGAAGCCGAGGAGTTCGACGTCGAGATCTCGATGAACGACATCCGCAAGGATATCTTCTGCGCCTCGGGCCCCGGCGGACAGTCGGTCAACACGACCTACTCGGCCATCCGTCTGACGCACATCCCGACGGGCATCGTCGTGCAGTGCCAGGACCAGAAGTCGCAGCTGAAGAACTTCGACAAGGCCTTCGAGGAGCTGCGTACGCGCGTCTTCAACCTCGAATACTCGAAGTACCTCGACGAAATCGCCTCGAAGCGCAAGACGATGGTCTCGACGGGCGACCGTTCGGCCAAGATCCGCACCTACAACTACCCGCAGGGACGTATCACCGACCACCGCATCAACTACACGATCTACAACCTCGCGGCCTTCATGGACGGCGACATTCAGGACTGCATCGACCATCTGATCGTGGCCGAGAATGCCGAGCGTCTGAAGGAGAGCGAACTCTGATACCGGCGGGAAGGGGCAATATCCGCGGCGGAGAGACCGTTTGAAGGGAAGAGATTTCAAAACGCGATGAAACGACTGACCATACTGCTCCTTGCCGCACTGGCGGCCGGGCTCCTCGCCCCGGCAACGATCCGGGCCGCGGCGCCGAAACCGCGCCCGCTCTACATCGTCAACGGCAAGGTGACCGACGAGATCCACTCGATCCCGCCCGAAGAGATCGAGCACGTCGAGATGCTCCCGGCCGACGAGGAGACCATCGCCCGCTACGGCCAGCAGGCCTCGAACGGCGTGATGCTCATCACGCTGCGCTACGACCAGCCGGCCCTTTTCCCGGCCGACACGACCTTCGGCAACTACATCGCCCGGCAGGTCCGCTGGGAGGAGGACGAACCGGTGGCACGGGTCGTGCTGCGCTACACGGTCAACGAGGACGGGAGCCTGCGGGTCGACGAGACGCTCGAATCGACCGACAGCCGGCTGAAGCGCCGGGTGCTGAAGGCCGTAGAGGAGGCTCCGCGGTGGCAGCCGGCCCGGAAGAACGGCAAACCGGTTGCCAGCGAAGGGGTGCTGAGCATCCAGCTGCCCGAGGGCCGGCAGATGCCGCGCCGCGTCGAACTGGTCTACCGGTAGAAAACCGGGCCGCAGCAAGGCCGGCCGGGGCAGAGGCGAGGGGCTAGGCAAAACGGATCGGCGAGGTCGACCGGACGCAACAGACCGGGCGGTAGCGCAACAGACCGGACAGGACACACCGGACGAGGTCGACCGGACGCAACAGACCGGGCGGTAGCGCAACAGACCGGAGAACCGTTCGGCACACCTCTTCCGAGCCGCAACTCCGGGTTCGAAGGCCGTCCGTATCCCCGAAAAACGTGCACAAAGCGAAAAAAAGAATAGAGAGACGCCGCCCTCACTCCATGTGTCCATCACTCATTAAAACCTGAAAGTGTGAAAACCAACTCGCTTGCGGCCTGGATTGTGGCCGTCCGCCCGTACAGTCTGGGCAATGCCGTCATTCTGATTCTCGTGGGTTCGGCGCTGGCCTGGACCGACGGATCGTTCCATCTGATGCCGGCCGTGCTGTGCCTGGCCTTCGCCCTGCTGATGCAGTGCACGGCCAACCTGGTCAACGACCTCTGGGACTTCCTGAAGGGGGCCGATCAGCCCGACCGGCTGGGCCCCGACCGCGCCTTCGCCAAGGGATACATCACCCTGAAAGCCATGAAGGCCGGAATCGCCGGATTCACGCTGGCCTCGTGTGCCGCCGGTCTGGGGATCCTCGCCTGGGCCCTCCACCACGAAACACTGGCCTGGGGAGGCTGGGAACTGGTCGCCGTGGGTGCCGTGTGTGTCCTCTTCGCCTACTTCTACACCG
The DNA here is from genome assembly GCA_938014215.1 of uncultured Alistipes sp. GTDB lineage: Bacteria > Bacteroidota > Bacteroidia > Bacteroidales > Rikenellaceae > Alistipes. The sequence goes on from CALLRW010000007.1 coordinate 82,330, forward strand.
CCGGTCCGTGGCCCCTGGCCTATCACGGACTGGGCGACGTGGCCGTCATCCTCTTCTTCGGACTCATCCCCGTAGGCTTCACCTATTACGTACTCACGGGCACGTGGACGTGGGAGGTGATCGTCACGGCGCTGGCCTGCGGACTGGTGATCGACTCGATGCTGATGATCAACAACTTCCGCGACCGTGACGAGGATGCCCGCTGCGGCAAGCGAACGATCGTCGTGGCGCTGGGAGCCAAATTCGGCAGCTGGAGCTACTTCGGACTCGGCCTTCTGGCCGTCGTGCTCTGCCTGACGCTGCTCGGCGGAGGCCGCACGTGGGCCGCCCTGCTGCCGCTCGTCTACCTCGTCGGACATGTCGCCACGTGGCGCAAACTGGTCCGCATCGACCACGGCGACGAACTGAACGTCTGTCTCGGTGAGACGGCCCGCAACATCATGCTGTTCGGGGCGCTGCTCACGATCGGAATCCTGCTCGGCTGATGGTTGAAAGTCCCCATATGACGCTGCGCGAACTGCAGCGACGCGTGAAGGCGGTCCTCGAGGGGCAGTTCGCCCTGCCCGTCTGGGTGAGCGCCGAGATCTCCGACCTGAAGGTCAACTACTCGGGCCACTGCTACCTGGAGCTGGTCGAGAAGGGGGGCGACAACGGAGTCCCCACGGCACAGGCCCGGGCCGTCGTCTGGCGTTCGCAATACCCGCGCATCGCCGCCTACTTCGAGGCCGAAACCGGACAACGGCTCGCCCCCGGGCTGAAGATCCTCGCAAAGGTGCTGGTCACCTACCACGAACTGTACGGCTTCTCGCTGCAGATCACCGACATCGACCCGTCGTACACGCTGGGCGATCTCGAACGGCAGCGGCAGCAGACCATCGCCCAGCTGCAGCAGGACGGCGTCTGGGAGATGAACCGCGAGGTGGAGATGCCGGTCGTCGTGCAGCGCGTGGCGGTCGTCTCGAGCGCCAATGCCGCCGGCTATCAGGACTTCTGCAAGGAGCTGGCGAAGAGCCCCTACCGCTTCGAGGTGGAGCTCTTCGACGCCTTCATGCAGGGCGAAGCGGCCGAGCAGTCGATCATCGACGCCCTGTGCCGCGTGGCCGACCGGATGGAGGAGTTCGATGCCGTGGTGATGATCCGCGGCGGCGGGTCGCGCAGCGATCTGAACTGCTTCAACGCCTACCGGCTCTGCTCCTACGTGGCGCAGTTCCCGCTGCCGGTCATCACGGGCATCGGCCACGACAAGGATACGAGCGTCGCCGACATGGTGGCCCACACGGCGCTGAAGACCCCGACGGCCGTAGCCGGATGGCTCGTCGAGCGGATGTCGGGGGTCGAGGGGTGGCTGGACGGAGCCGCCCTGCAGCTGCACGACGGCGTGCTGCGGCTGACCCGCACCCAGCAGGTGCGGCTCGAGGAGCTGTCGGGCGACGTGCGGCACCTCGCGCAGGGGCTGATCCGCCAGCGGCGGCTCGAACTCGAAAACCGCAACGAACGGTTCCGCCAGGCCGTCGGCGACTGGATCCGGGAGCAGAAGAAGCGTCTCGACACGACGGCCGAGCTGATCGAGAGCCGTTCGCCGCGCCACATTCTGCGCATGGGATTCGCCGTGGTGCGCCGTGACGGGCAGGCCATCCGGTCGGTCCGCCAGACAAAACCCGGCGAACGGCTGACGGTCGAGGTCCTGGACGGCCGCTTTGCAGTCGAGGTGGCCCCCGGGGAGCCGTCGCGAAACAGCAACCAATAACAACCGGCACGGACCGGTACGAACCATATGGCAAAGAGACAACAACAGCAGGAACCAAGCTACGCCGAGGCCATCGCCGAGATCGAACGCATCCTCGGCCGCTTCCGCAACGAAGAGATGGAGGTGGACAGCCTCGCCGCCGAGGTGAAGCGCGCCACCGAACTGATCGCCCTCTGCAAGACCCGTCTGCACAAGGCCGAAGAGGAGGTCAACAAAATTCTGGAGGCATGAAACGGCTGATCCGCTGGGCGCTGAACCATATCCCGCGCCCCGTGCTGCAGCGCATGGCCTCGTGGGCCGTCCCGGTCATGGGGCTCTTCTACCGCGGACGCGGCGTGGAGTGTCCGGTGTGCGGGGCGAAGTACCGCCGGTTCCTCCCCTACGGCTACGTCACCTCGCGTGCGAACGCCCTCTGTCCGCACTGCCTCTCGCTCGAGCGTCACCGGCTGCTGTGGCTCTACCTGACGCGCGAGACCAATCTGCTGACTACCTTCCCGCGCACGCTGCACATCGCCCCCGAGGTCTGCATCATGCGCCATCTGAAGCCCCACTTCGCCGGGCATCCCGGACAATACGTGACGGCAGATCTCGAGAGCCCGCTGGCCGACCTGCACTTCGACGTGCAGCAAATCCCGCTGGCCGACAACTCGGTGGAGGTCATCCTCTGCAACCACATCCTCGAGCACGTGGCCGACGACCGCCGGGCACTGCGCGAACTGCACCGCATCCTGAAACCCGGCGGATGGGGCATCCTCCTCTCGCCCGTCGACCTGCACTACGAGCGGACCTTCGAGGATGACACGATCACCGATCCCGCCGAGCGGACGCGCATCTTCGGACAGTACGACCACCGCCGCATCTACGGCCGGGACTATGCCGACCGGCTGCGCGAAGCGGGGTTCGAGGCCGCCGACATCGACTACGCCTCCTCGCTCTCCGACGAGGAGCGGCGCCGCTATGCCCTGCCCGAGGATCACATTTACGTAGTCTACAAGCACTGACGAAAAGAGGATCCCGGACTGAACTCCACGAAAAAAGCCTTCGGACGATCCGTTCCGAAGGCTTTTTGCATCAGATAAGGTGGGCTCTCCGCAAGATATGGGTCCTCCGCAACGAGAGTCGGGAAAGCAGGGGCCGAAAAAGACAGCCGGAACCGGGACTCGTGTCAGAGCCGGGACGGAACCGACACCACGACCGGAACTGTCAGCCCCTCGCCGCCGCAAATGGAGCCAGCGTTGCAACCAACCTCGTCGCCGCAACCAGTCCCGACATCGCAACCAGCCCCGTCGCCGCAACCCGCTCCAACGCCGCGGCCGGAAGCGTCAGTAGAGGTAGAAGACGATGCCGATGAAGTGGCAGACGACGGCCAGGTTGATCAGCAGGTGCCACACCATGTGGTGGTAACGGAACCCCTTGCGGGCGTAGAACCACGCCCCGAGGGTGTAGAGCACTCCGCCGGCGGCGATCAGCCAGAGCAGCTGCACCGAGGCGTGACGGATGAACATCGGCAGGAAGAAGACGATCGTCCACCCCATCACCAGGTAGATCGTCAGGCTCACGGCCGGAATCGACCGCCGCGAAAGCGACTTGTAGAAGATGCCGAACACCACCATCGCCCACTGCAGCACGGTAATCAGCACCCCCTGCCAGCCACCGATGACCGACAGCGCGATGGGGGTATAGCTTCCGGCGATGGCCACGTAGATGAAGATGTGGTCGAGGATGTGGAAAACCTCCTTGTGCCGCGAGGCCGGATTCATCGAGTGGTAGAGCGTCGAGGCGAGAAACATCAGAAAGATCGAGATCACGAAGATCGACACCGACACCGAGGCCAGCACGCCGTCGGGATCGTGGACGTAGGCCCATACCGCCGCAAACGGCAGCGCCACGAGCGTCGCCAGCGACATCACGCCGTGCGAGACGGCATTGGCCACCTCTTCCCCGAGTGTCGGGACATAAATTCCCTTTTTCATTCCCATGATAGAAGCATTTGGTTCGACGTGTCAAATTTATAATTTTTTTTCATATCTTTGCAAGGAAGGTTATTTGGTTAGGTATGATGGACTTCTCACGCTACGAAAAACTCCGCACCCTCGTGCGGACAAACTTCTCGGAGCAGACCCAGCGTCTGGTCGATGAAGCGCTCGAGTATGCCGAGTCCAAACTCGACGGACTCCAGCGCTACGACGGCTCTCCGCTGATCGGGCACGGCGTCGCCGTAGCCGAGATCGTCATCTCCGAGGTCGGACTCGGTCGAAACTCGACCCTCTCGTCGATTCTCCACGATGTCGTGCGCATCGCTCACAAACAACTCTCCGACGAGGATTTCCTCGCCCTGACGGCCGATATCCAGAAACGATTCGGCGATCAGGTCGTCGGCATCACCATGGGGCTGGCCAACATCTCCGAACTGCGGCTCAAGGTCGCCAAGGAGCAGGCCAACAACTTCCGCGATCTGATCGTCAGCTACTCGCAGGATCCGCGCGTGATCCTCATCAAGCTGGCCGACCGTCTCGAGGTGATGCGCTCGCTCGAGATGTTCCCGCGTGAAAAGTGGCGCAAGAAGAGCTGGGAGTCGATGAACCTCTACGCCCAGATTGCCCACAAGCTGGGTCTCTACTCGATCAAGAGCGAGCTGGAGGACATCGCCCTGAAGTACCTCGAGCCGAAGGACTACGAACACATCGTCACCAAACTCGAGGAGAGCGCCGACGAACGCCGGGCCTTCATCGCCCGCTTCGTCGTCCCGATCGAACAGCGCCTCAACCGCCTCGGCATCCAGTACCACATCAAGAGCCGCACGAAGTCGATCTTCTCGATCTGGAACAAGATGCAGAAGCAGCACGTACCGTTCGAAGGGGTCTACGACATCTTCGCCATCCGCATCATCATCGACTGCCCGCGCGAACAGGAGAAACCCCTCTGCTGGACCGTCTACTCGGTCGTCACGGACTTCTATACGCCCAACCCCAACCGCATGCGCGACTGGATCTCGATCCCCAAGTCGAACGGCTACGAGTCGCTCCACACGACCGTCTCGGCCGAGGGACGCTGGGTCGAGGTGCAGATCCGCACCGAACGCATGGACGCCGTCGCCGAACGCGGTATCGCCGCCCATTGGCGCTACAAGGGGGTCGGTCAGGGGGCCCAGACCAGCGAGATGTGGCTCAGCCGGCTGCGTGAGCTGATGGAGGATACGACCCATGCACTGGCCCAGCGTTTCGACGCCAAGCCGGCCTCGGGCGAGATCTTCGTCTTCACGCCGAACGGCGACCTGCGCAAACTCCCCGAAGGGGCCACGCTGCTCGACTTCGCCTTCGACATCCACACGTCACTGGGTTCGACGTGCGTCGGCGGCAAGGTCAACAACCGCGCCGTCTCGATCCGCGAACCGCTCAAGAACGGCGATATCGTCGAGATCCAGACCCAGAAGAACCAGACCCCGAAATCCGACTGGCTCTCGTTCGTCGTCACCTCGAAGGCCCGCAACAAGATCAAGTCCTTCATCCGCGAGGAGCAGGCCAAGCATACCCGCATGGGACGCGAAGAGCTCGAGCGCAAGCTGAAGAACTGGAAACTCCCGATCACGATCGACGAGGCGGTGGCCTATCTGGCCCGCCACTTCAAGCTGCGGCTCGGAACGGAGGTCTACGGACTGATCGCCACCCAGAAGCTCGACTTCGGGACGATCAAGGAGCTGCTCTCGCGCCACCTCTCGGGCGAAGCCGAGGAGGAGCGCCGCGCCGCAGCCGCCGAGGTCGAACGCCAGAAGGCCGCCCAGCACGCCTCGCAGGAGAAGGCCGCCCCGCAGGATGCACTGGTGATCGACGACGACCTGTCGAAGATCCAGTACAAGCTGGCCAAGTGCTGCAACCCGATCAAGGGCGACGAGATCTTCGGCTTCGTGACGATCAATTCGGGCATCACGATCCACCGCTGCGACTGCCCCAATGCCAAGCGCATGCGCGAGAACTACCCCTATCGCGTCGTCGAGGCACGCTGGCGACAGTCGGCCGAGGGTGCCTTCCGCGTCACGATCCGCATCGTCGCGGCCGACACCACCGGCATGGCCAACCACATCACCGAAGTGATCATCCGCGATCTGAAGCTCAACATCCGCACGATCAACTTCTCCCCGGCCGGCAACGGCTGCATCGCCGGCACGGTGGCCGTCGAGGTTCCCGGGACGGGTGTTGTCGACACGCTGATCCATCAGATCATGCGCATCAAAGGGGTTCAACGAGCCTACCGTATCAACTGAGGCGCACCCCGTCCAAGGTGCGCCGCCCCGGAGCAGAGATCCCCGTCCCAGCTCCGGCAAGAGAGACTTTTTACCACTTTTTTTACTTTATCCATACGATTTGATCAATGAATAGCAACACAATCAGCGTCGTTTTTGCCGACTCGTCGCATGCGCACTACGCCCCGCGTATCTGCCAACTGATCTACGAGTCCGCCTTGCAACGCGGCACGGGCATCGCCAGGCGTTCGCCCGAATACATCGCCGCGAAGATGACCGGTGGCAAGGCCGTCGTGGCGCTGGACGGTGAAAAACTGGTCGGATTCAGCTACATCGAAAGCTGGGAGCACGGCGATTTCGTCGCCACCTCCGGACTGATCGTCGATCCCGAGTACCGACACATGGGTCTCGCGGAGCAGATCAAGCGACGAACCTTCGAGCTGGCCCGACGACGATTCCCGTATGCGAAGCTGTTCAGCATCACCACGTCGCTGCCCGTCATGAAGCTCAACTCGCGCATGGGCTACCAGCCCGTCACCTTCTCCGAACTGACCGACGACGAGGAGTTCTGGAAGGGGTGCGAAGGGTGCTGCAACTACGACATCCTCCAGCGCAACAACCGCCGGATGTGTCTCTGCACCGGAATGCTCTACGACCCGGCCCGGGAGCCGTCGAAAAAGCAGTCGCGGCTGGCCCCCTATCTGATGTTCCTCGGGAACAAGTTTAAGAAAATCTTTCACCTCAAGTAAACGAAAAACACCATGGATAATACGAAGAAAAAAGTCGTTCTGGCATTCAGCGGAGGTCTCGACACCTCGTTCTGCGCAAAATATCTCTCCGAAGAGAAGGGCTACGCGGTCTACACGGCCATCGCCAATACGGGAGGCTTCTCGAAGGAGGAGCTCCACCGCATCGAGGCCCGCGCCCTGGAACTCGGCGCCGTGAAGCACGCCACGCTCGACATCGAACAGGAGTATTACGAGAAGAGCATCCGCTACATGGTCTACGGCAACATCCTGCGCAACGGCACCTACCCCATCTCGGTCAGCTCGGAGCGGATCTTCCAGGCCATGGCCATCATCCAATACGCCAAAGAGATCGGCGCCGAGGCCGTGGCCCACGGTTCGACCGGCGCCGGCAACGACCAGGTGCGTTTCGACCTGACGTTCCAGATCCTTGCCCCCGAGATCGAGATCATCACCCCGACGCGCGACATGACCCTCACGCGCGAATACGAGATCGACTACCTGCGCCGCCACGGCGTGACGGCCGACTACCGGAAGATGGAGTACTCGATCAACAAGGGGCTGTGGGGCACCTCGATCGGCGGCCGGGAGACCCTCCACTCAGAGCAGACCCTCCCCGAAGAGGCCTATCCGAGCCAGATCACGGCCGAAGGCGAGGAGCGTCTGAAGCTCTCGTTCACCGAGGGCGAACTCTCGGCCGTCAACGGCACCCCCTACACGGACAAGGTCGAGGCGATCCGCGCCGTGGAGGCCATCGGCTCGAAGTTCGGCATCGGCCGCGACATGCACATCGGCGACACGATCATCGGCATCAAGGGCCGCGTCGGATTCGAGGCTGCGGCCCCGATGCTGATCATCGCCGCCCACAAGATGCTCGAGAAGCATACGCTGACCAAGTGGCAGAGCTACTGGAAGGAGCAGGTGGCCACGTGGTACGGCATGTTCCTCCACGAGGCGCAGTACCTCGAGCCGGTGATGCGCGACATCGAGGCGATGCTCCGCTCGTCGCAGCGCAACGTCACGGGGACGGTCGAACTGATTCTGCGGCCGAGAAACTACACGCTCGTCGGCGTCGAGTCGTCGTACGACCTGATGAAGACCGACTTCGGCGAGTACGGCGAGGTCAACAAGGCGTGGACGGCCGACGACGTGAAGGGCTTCACGAAGATCCTCGGCAACCCGATCAAGATCTACTACAACGTCCAGAAACGCAACGGAAAGGAGGAGGAATGATCCGCGCGGGCATCATCGGAGGCGCCGGCTACACGGCCGGCGAGTTGATCCGCCTGCTGGTGAACCATCCGCAGGTGGAGATTGCGTTCGTCCACAGCTCGTCCAACGCCGGGAACCTCCTCACGGAGGTCCACGGCGGGCTGGAGGGCGAGACGACGATGCGCTTCTGTGCGGAGTATGATCTGCACGAGGCCGACGTCGTATTCCTCTGCTCGGCCCACGGGCAGAGCCGGCTCTGGCTGGCCGGACGGCAGCTGCCCGAGGGGCTGCGGCTGATCGATCTGGCACAAGACTTCCGCGACGAGTCGGAGGGGTTTGTCTACGGGCTGCCGGAGATGAACCGCGAACGGATCCGCCAGGCCCGCCGCGTGGCCAATCCGGGCTGCTTCGCCACGGCGATCCAGCTGGCGCTGCTGCCGCTGGCCGCCGCAGGGCTGCTCCGCGACGAGATCCACGTGACGGCCGTCACCGGATCGACCGGCGCGGGCGTGAAGCCCTCGACGACGACCCACTTCAGCTGGCGGGCCTCGAACCTCTCGGTCTACAAGGCCTTCACTCACCAGCATCTGAAGGAGATCGGGCGCAACCTGCGGCTGTTGGACCCCGCGTTCGGGAGCGAAATCAACTTCGTGCCGATGCGCGGCGACTTCACGCGCGGCATCCTGGCCAGCGTCTACACGAACTGCGCGCTCGACGAAGCCGCGGCGCGGCAGCTCTATGCCGACTGCTACGCGACGGCCGCCTTCACCCGCGTCGTGGAGCACGATGTCGATCTGAAGCAGGTCGTCAATACGAACAAGGCGCTGCTGCAGGTGGCCCGCCACGGGTCGAAACTGCACGTCGTCTCGGTCATCGACAACCTGCTGAAGGGTGCCTCGGGACAGGCCGTGCAGAACATGAACCTGATGTTCGGTCTCGACGAACGCGAAGGGCTGCGGCTGAAGGCCAGCGCATTTTAAGTCACACGGGTGCCGTTCCGGATCGGGACGGCGCCCCCAGCAAGCAAATTTCCATGGAACTATTCAACGTATATTCACTCTATCCGATCGAACCCGTCCGGGGCAAGGGGTGTTTCGTCTACGACGGTCAGGGGACCGAGTACCTCGACCTCTACGGCGGACATGCCGTCATCTCGATCGGTCACGCACAGCCCGACTACGTGAAGGCTGTCTCGGAACAGGTCGGGCGGCTGGGGTTCTACTCCAACTCGGTCGAGAACCGGCTGCAGGTCGAACTGGCCCACCGGCTGGGCCGCGTATCGGGGTATGACGACTACCGGCTCTTCCTCTGCAATTCGGGGGCCGAGGCCAACGAAAACGCCCTGAAGCTGGCATCGTTCCACACCGGCCGCCGCAAGGTGCTGGCCGTCGAGCGCGCCTTTCACGGACGGACCTCGGGGGCCGTGGCCGTGACGGACAATCCGGCCATCGCGTCGCCCTTCAACCGCACGCCGAATGTCGAATTTACGCCGCTCAACGACCTCGCAGCGGCCCGTACCAAACTCGCCACCGGCGAATTCGCCGCCGTGATCGTCGAGGGCATCCAGGGCGTTGCGGGGATCCACTGCCCGACGGACGACTTCCTGCGCGGACTGCGCCAGGCGGCCACCGAGAGCGGCACGCAACTTATTCTGGACGAGATCCAGTCGGGTTACGGCCGCACGGGACGCTTCTTCGCCCACCAAGAGGCCGGGATCCGTCCCGATCTGATCACCGTGGCCAAGGGCATGGGCAACGGATTCCCGATCGGCGGCGTGCTGATCGCCCCCCACTTCGAGGCCCGGGCGGGCATGCTGGGAACCACCTTCGGAGGAAACCACCTGGCCTGCGCCGCGGCGATCGCCGTACTGGAGGTGATCGAGCGCGAACATCTGATCGAGAATGCCGCCACGGTGGGCCGCTATCTGATCGACGAACTGCGCCGCTTCGACCGGCTGAAGGAGGTGCGCGGCCGCGGGCTGATGATCGGCATCGAGATCGACGGCCAGGGGTCGGAACTCCGCCGCAGACTCCTCTTCGAAAAGCATATCTTCACGGGCGGCGCCGGCGCCTCGGTCGTCCGGCTGCTGCCGGCACTCTGCCTCTCGCGCGAACTCGCCGCGCGTTTCCTCGAGGCCTTCCGCGAGACGCTGCTGGGATAAAAAAAGAGTAACAAGATGAAAAAATTCACCTGTGTACAGGATATCGGCGACCTGCGGGCCGCCGTTGCCGAGGCGCTTGAGATCAAGCGCGACCGCTTCCGCTTCACCGGACTGGGCCGCAACCGCACGCTGCTGATGCTCTTCTTCAATTCGAGCCTCCGCACGCGCCTCTCGACCCAGAAGGCCGCCATGAACCTCGGCATGAACGTCATGGTCCTCGACGTCAACCAGGGGGCCTGGAAACTCGAAACCGAACGCGGCGTGGTGATGGACGGCGACCGGGCCGAACATCTGCTCGAAGCCATCCCGGTCATGGGTTCCTACTGCGACGTGATCGGCGTGCGCTCGTTCGCCCGTCTTCAGGACAAGGCCGAGGATTACGAGGAGCGTGTTCTCGAGCAGTTCATCCGCTACTCGGGGCGTCCGGTCTTCTCGATGGAGGCCGCCACGCGCCACCCGCTGCAGAGCTTCGCCGACCTGATCACGATCGAGGAGCACAAGCAGACGGAGCGCCCGAAGGTGGTCCTGACCTGGGCCCCCCATCCCAACGCCCTGCCGCAGGCCGTGCCCAACTCCTTCGCCGAATGGATGAACGCCGCCGGCTACGAACTGGTCATCACCCATCCCGAAGGCTACGAGCTCGATCCGCGCTTCGTCGGAGGGGCCCGCGTCGAATACGACCAGCGCAAGGCTCTCGAGGGGGCCGACTTCGTCTACGCCAAGAACTGGTCGGCGTGGGCCGATCCCAACTACGGCAAGGTCCTCTCGCGCGACCGTTCGTGGACGGTCGACGCGGAGAAGATGGCCCTGACGAACAACGCCTGCTTCATGCACTGCCTGCCCGTGCGGCGCAACATGATCGTGACGGACGAGGTGATCGAATCGCCCCGTTCGCTGGTGATCCCCGAGGCCGCCAACCGCGAAATCTCGGCCCAGGTCGTCCTCAAGAGGCTGCTGGAGGGGCTCGGACGATGAAGGCGCTCACGGTCATGAAGATCGGCGGCAACGTCATCGACGATCCCGTTGCGCTGAAGGCCTTTCTGCGGGAGTTCGCCGCCCTCGAGGGTCCGCGGATCCTCGTCCACGGCGGCGGAAAACTCGCCACGCGGCTGGCCGAACGCCTCGAACTGGAGGTCAGGATGGTCGACGGACGGAGAATCACCGACAAGGGGATGCTCGATGTGGTGACGATGGTCTACGCCGGGCTGATCAACAAGCAGCTCGTCGCCGGACTGCAGGCCGCCGGCTGCAACGCCATCGGCCTTTCGGGCGCCGACGGGAATGTCATCACCGCCCGCCGCCGTTCGTCCGAACCGATCGACTACGGATTCGTCGGCGACATTGAACGGGTCGACGCGGCGTTGATCGTCCGGCTGCTCGATGCCGGGCTGGTCCCCGTCTTTCCGGCCATCATGCACGACGGAAAGGGCACGCTGCTCAACTGCAATGCCGACGGCGTTGCGGCTGCCGTGGCGCTCGCCATGACGACGCAGGCCCCGGTCGATCTGGTCTACTGCTTCGAGAAGCCCGGCGTGCTGCGCGATCCGGAGGACGAAGGGTCGGTGATCGGAGAGATCACGGCCGACAGCTTTGCGGCGCTCCGGGCCGACGGAACGGTCAGCAAGGGGATGATCCCCAAGATCGAGAGCGCCATGAAGGCCGTCGAGGCGGGGGTGCGCAGCGTCACGATCCGCAGTTCGGCCCGCCTGACAGACGGCATCGGCACCGTCATCCGCCAAGCTGCAGACGGAGCAGCCACAAACAGAATGGCCGCAAACGGAGCGGCCGCCGAGGGACCCGCCGAGGAAACTGCCGAGGAAACCGCCGATATCGACGGAACGGACTCCGGCAAGCCGCGGACGAAGGAGACCGCCCATTCGGAAGAATCATGAAACCGAAAACCGCAGAGGCCATTGAACTGCTGCAGGCGTTGATTGCGACCCCCTCTCCGTCGCGCGACGAGGCCCGCACGGCCGACCTGCTCGCCGCCTTCCTCTCCGAACACGGCTGCACCCCCGAACGGCTGCACAACAACGTCTGGGTCCGCGCCGAAGGGTTTGACCCGCGGCGCCCGACACTGCTGCTGAACTCGCACCACGACACCGTGCGCCCCGCCGCCTCCTACACGCGCGACCCCTACACGCCGACTCTCGAAGAGGGGCGTCTCTACGGTCTGGGGAGCAACGATGCCGGAGCTTCGGTGGTCACGCTCGCGGAGACCTTTCTCACGTTCCGCCGCCGCAGCCTCCCGTTCAATCTGGTGCTGGCCCTCTCGGCCGAGGAGGAGTGCATGGGCGAACACGGCATGCGGGCGCTGCTGCCGGCCCTGGGACGCATCGACATGGCCCTCGTGGGCGAACCGACCGGCATGCAGGCCGCTGTGGGCGAACGCGGGCTGGTCGTACTGGACTGCACGACCCGCGGCCGGAGCGGCCATGCCGCCCGCGGCGAAGGGGTCAACGCCCTCTACCTGGCGATGGACGACATCGCGCGGCTGCGCACGTTCCGCTTCGACCGCGAATCGCCGCTGCTCGGTCCCGTCGGCATCGCCGTGACGCAGATCGAGGCCGGTACGCAGCACAACGTCGTCCCGGACCGCTGCCGCTACGTCGTCGACATCCGCACGACCGATGCCTACACGAACGAGGAGGTCGTCGAGATTCTCCGCCGGACGCTGCAGGCCGAGGTCACCCCCCGCTCGACGCGGATCCGGGCCGTTGCCGTTGCCGACGAGAACCCGCTGGTCCGCGCCGCATGCGCCGTCGGACGCCGCACGTTCGTCTCACCGACCACCTCCGACCGCACGCTGATGCCCTTCCCGGCACTCAAGATGGGGCCCGGCGAATCGGCCCGATCCCACGCAGCCGACGAATATGTCCTCGTCGCGGAGATCGACGAGGCCCTCGCCATTTATGAACAATATGTCGAACAACTGGCAAAACTATACCCATGAGCAGTACCAAACTTTGGGACAAGGGTTTTGAACCCGACAAGATGATCGAAGAGTACACCGTCGGCGCAGACCGCGACCTGGACCTCCAGTTGGCCCGCTACGACGTCGAAGGATCGCTGGCCCACATCGCCATGCTCGAAAAGATCGGCCTCCTCACCGCCGAGGAGCTCCGCACGCTGACGGCCGGACTGAAGGAGATCGCCGCCGAAATCGAGGCCGGCCGCTTCACGATCGAACCCGATACGGAGGATGTCCACTCGCAGGTCGAGCTGATGCTCACCCGCCGGCTGGGTGACGTCGGCAAGAAGATCCACTCGGGGCGTTCGCGCAACGACCAGGTGCTGGTCGACCTGAAGCTCTTCCTGCGCGACGAGCTGCGGCAGGTCGCCGGGGCCGTGCGCGAGCTCTTCGACCGCCTGCAGGAGCTGAGCGAACGCTACCGCGACGTGCTGATGCCCGGCTACACCCATCTGCAGATCGCCATGCCCTCGTCGTTCGGGCTGTGGTTCGGAGCCTATGCCGAGACGCTCGTCGACGACATGCGGCTGGTGGCCGCGGCCTGGCACATCGCCAACCAGAATCCGCTCGGATCGGCCGCCGGCTACGGTTCGTCGTTCCCGCTCGACCGCACGATGACCACCCGTCTTTTGGGCTTCGAGACGCTCCACTACAACGTCGTCGCCGCCCAGATGAGCCGCGGCAAGAGCGAACGCGCGGCCGCCGTGGCCATTGCCGCCGTGGCCGCCACGATCGGACGCCTGGCCATGGACGCCTGCCTCTTCATGAGCCAGAACTTCGGCTTCATCTCGCTGCCCGACGAGCTCACGACCGGATCGAGCATCATGCCCCACAAGAAGAATCCCGACGTCTTCGAGATCATGCGCGGACGCTGCAACCTCATGCAGTCACTGCCCAACGAGATCGCCCTGCTGACGACGAATCTCCCGGTCGGCTACCACCGCGACCTGCAGCTGATGAAGGAGATCCTCTTCCCGGCCCTCGGGGAGATCAAGCGCACGCTCCGCATGTGCGACTTCATGCTGGCCCACGTGCGGGTCAACGAGCATATCCTCGACGATCGCCGCTACGACTACCTCTTCACCGTCGAGGATGTCAACCGGCTCGTGCTGCAGAGCGTCCCCTTCCGCGAGGCCTACCGACAGGTGGGGCTGGCCGTCCAGCGCGGCGAGTACCGCCCCACGCGCGAGGTGCACCACACCCACGAGGGGAGCATCGGCAACCTCTGCACGGCAGAGATCCGCCGCAAGATGGAAAACGTCATGCGGGAGTTCGAGTAGCCTTCCACTTGCCGGTTCGGACATTTTTCCCTAACTTTACGGAAACCAACCAAACCGACAAGCCATGGGTAGAAAACGTCTCTTCCTGTTGCTGGGGCTCTGCATAGCCGCGGCAGGTCCCGTATGGGGACAAAACAAAGTGAAAACCACCGTCGAGAAGGTGACCCTCTTCATCGATGGAGCGCAGGTCACACGCTCGCGGCAGGTCAACATCCCGGCCGGAAACTCGGTTCTCGTCTTCACGGGGCTCTCGTCCTATCTCGACGACAGGAGCCTGCAGGTAGCCGCCCGGGGAAATTTCACCATCACGGCCGTCAACCGGCGCTTCAACTACACGGACAGCCTCGAACGCTCCAACCGGCAGAAAACGCTGGAAAAGAGAATCGACGAGGTCCTGCAGCAGCAAAAACAGCAGAAAGCCCTCCTCGAGGTGATCAACGCCGAGAACGAGATGCTGAAGGTCAACTGCTCGGTCGGCAACCGCAAGGTGGCAACCCCGCTGGCAGACATCAAGGCACTCAACGAATACTACGCCTCCCGGATGCAGGAGATCAAACGCAGGATCCTCCGGACGGAAGAGCTGATCGATACCCTGAACCAGCGCGAAAAGCTGTATTTCGCCGAGCTGTCGCAGCTGAACAGCCAGCAGCAGGCTCCGATGAGCGAAGTGGAGGTGCACATCGATGCCCCGACGGCCTGCAAGGGGTTCTTCACGCTGACCTACTACGTCCAGAACGCCGGATGGTACCCCTCGTATGACATTCGCTCCGACGGGCTGTCGAAACCCGTCGAGATCGTCTACAAGGCCAACGTGTACCAGAACACCGGCGAGGAGTGGCCCAAGGTCGCCCTGTCGCTCTCGTCGTCGAACCCCACGACGGGCTCGATCGCTCCGGAACTGCAGACGTGGTGGCTCGACTTCGGGTCCACCCCGCCGCTTTACGACCTCACGCCGGCCAACAACACCGTGACGGGTACCGTCTACGACAAAAACAACAAACCGCTCTCGGGCGTCATCGTCAAGGTGGCGGGCTCCACCATCGGGGCCAGTACCGATGCCCGGGGCCGCTTCTCGATCACCGTACCCGACGATGCCAAGGATCTGCAGTTCGATTATGCCGGATACCAGACCCAGAAGCGGGCCATCGGCGACTCGCCGCTGTACGTCCGCATGGAGGAGGAGCAGCAGGCGACAGGAGAACCGGCATTCCTCCGCGCCGCCAAGTACACGATGACGGTCGAATTCTCGTCATTCGACGAAGCGGCCGAGGAGGTTAAAACCAGCAAGGCCCCGCAGGTTGAACGGACCCAAACCCTGCTGGGATACGAGTTCGCGATCAGCCAGCCCTATACGATCGCCTCCGACGGGAAGGTCCTGACCGTCGAGATCGGACGCTATGACCTTCCGGCCCGGTATACGTACCACGCGACACCGAAAATCGACAAGGATGCCTTCCTCGTGGCCGAAACCACCGACTGGGAGCCACTCAACCTGATGGAGGGCGAGGCCAACATCTACTTCGAGAACACGTTCGTCGGGAAGAGCATCCTCTCGCCCCGGGAGACGGGCGACACGCTCCGCTTCTCGATGGGACGCGACCGCGGCATCCGGATCGAACGCACCCGCGAAAACGACTACTCGAAGGGCCGGACCCTCGGGTCGAACCGGACCCAGACCGTAGGATGGAAGATCGCCCTGCGCAACACCCGCACGGAACCGGTGACGCTGGTTCTCACGGACCAACTGCCCGTATCGCGCAACAGCTCGATCACCGTCACCGAAGAGAAGCTGGACGGAGGAACGCTCGATCCCAACAGCGGGGTCGTCACCTGGCATCTGGAGCTGAAACCCGGTGCGCAACGCGACCTGAGACTACGCTACGCCGTGAAATACCCCAAGAACCAGGAGCTGCAGATCGAATGACGGCTCCGAAAACGGAAAAGGGGAGGAAGCAATCGCTTCCGCCCCTTTTTTTCTGTCCGGCAGTCCGACCCTACTTGATACGCTCGTAGTACTCGCGCGTACGGGTGTCGACACGGATCTTGTCGCCCGTGTTGATGAACAGCGGCACGCGGATCGTGGCGCCCGTGTTCACGGTTGCCGGCTTGAGCGAGTTCGTCGAAGCGGTATCGCCCTTGATGCCCGGCTCGGTGTAGGTCACCTCCATGTCCACGATCGGGGGAAGCTCGGCCGAAAGAACCGTCTCCTTCTCGGTGTGGAACATCACCTCGACAATCTGACCGTCGGCCATCAGGTCGTAGTTGTTGATCAGGTTCTTGTCGATGATGATCTCCTCGAAGGTCTCCGTGTGCATGAAGTGCATGCCCAGGTCATCCTCGTAGGTGAACTGATAGGGACGACGCTCCACACGTACCGGCTCGATACGGGCACCGGCCGAGAAGGTGTTGTCCAGAACGCGGCCGTTCTCCAGGTTCTTCAGTTTCGTACGCACGAAAGCGGGGCCCTTGCCCGGCTTTACATGCTGAAAGTCCACGATCTGGAACGTCTTGCCGTCCAGCTCGATGCACATGCCGATCTTGATGTCTGCGGTTGTTGCCATAGTGCTATCTCTTTATGTTTGTTTTTGGATTTGTCTTCGCGGGCGCAAAGTTACAAAAAAATTCTGAAAGTTCCATCACTGCGGCCGACAGCCTTTTACCGATCCGCCAGCCGGGTCCGCCGCCCGAAGCGCCGCGACGGATCCAACGGCGGAAAAATCAGGCCCGCCGGGTCACAAGATGCACGACAACGGCTGTTTTTTCGTTTTATTTTCCTATATTTGAGGCTTCAGGGATCGCACCCCGGAGCGGGAAAGAGCGGCTTGCCGGTTCCTCGGGGACCCTTTTTCCCTGATTTTGCTGTTCAACCCTTCAAATCACATCGCTTATGAAGAAAATCTCCCATCTCCTGCATCTGCTGGTCCTCGCCGCAGTGACTGTCGCCCTGGCCGCCTGCTCGGATTCGAATGACAACACCCCCGCACCCGACCCCACACCCGGCGGCGATACCCCCGGCACCGAAATCCAGCCCACCGAAGGGGTGACCACCGAGGCCTTCTACAAGGGTGACCTCTACGAGTCCGGAACGGGCAACCTCTGGATCAACTTCATCTCCGACATGAGATACGACGAGGACGAGGGCGACTACGTCGGTCCGGGCTACGTGCTCTGTCTGGACTTCAACACCACGCTGGCCGAGAATGCCGACTTCGCCTCGCTGGCCGAAGGCACCTACACGTGCGACTACGCGAACGACACGCATGCCGAATTCACCCTCAACGTCGCCTACGGAGACAGTTATCTGTTGCGCTACGCCGAGGGCGGAGGCTCGTCGAGCTTCGAGATCACCGGCGGAACGGTCACCGTAGCCGTCCAGGAGGGCTACTACTGCATCGATGCCGCCCTGACGCTGAGCGACGAATCCACGTTCGAGTATTCGTTCATCGGCGAGATCTCGTTCCTGAACCGTTCGGAGGAGGGCCAGATGAGCAACCTGACCGGTGATATCGCACTCGAAGGCATGACCCAGGGGCTGATGGCCTACGGCGGAACGGTCTTCACCGAGACGTCGGACCTCTACACGGTGATCCTGGCCGGCGAGGAGTACGACCTCGACACCAACTACGGCGCGTCGGATGCGCTGATGTTCTCGTTCAACGTCACCCCGGGCAGCTCGACGGGCATCCCCTCGGGCCGCTACACCGTGATCGACGCCATGACGGCCGACGACTACGATGTCAACACGCTGCTGAGCGGCGTCTACGAACCCACCTACGGCGGTTACTTCGGATCGTGGTACTTCTCGACGAAGCAGAAGCTCGAGGCCTCGCTGCGCGGCGGCGAAGTGGAGGTCACCGACAACGGCGACGGAACCTACCGGTTCGAGATCAACCTCAAGGATGGATACGGACACGCCGTGACGGGCAGCTGCACGGTTCCCTGCCGCGTGGAGGACTGGTCGTAAAGACCGCCGCCCGGAGAGCCGCCCGAGAAACCTCCCGGAGAGCCGCCCGAGAGACCGCCCGGAAAGCAGTCCGAGAGACCGCCCGGAAAGCAGTCCCGGGAAACCTCCCGAAAAGCGACTCGGGAGGCAACCCGGAAACAGAAAAAGAGACCGGCCCCGCATGGAGGCCGGTCTCTTATTTTCATCTTTTCATCCGGGCGGAGCTTCCGGCACAGACGCCGCGAAGACGACCGCCATTCGCGGGCTACAGTTCGATCGCCTTGCAGCGGAGACCCATCTGGCGGATCTTCTCCAGCGTCCGCAGCAGGGCGTAACGCATGTTGCGGAAGGCCTTCTCGCTGTCGTGGAAGACGACAATGGCCCCCGGCGCGAGATACTTCGTCACGTTCTTCAGACAAGTCCGCGGCGAGAGCTGCCGGTTGTAGTCGCGCGAGATGATGTCCCACATCACCAGCTTGTAACGCTGCCCCAGCAGGCGCGCCTGAGCCGGCGTAATCTGCGCATAGGGCGGCCGGAAGAGCTCGGTGTGGATCAGGTCGTTGGCGAAGTCGACATCCTCCGTGTAGCGCTCGAGACTCATGCCCCACCCCTTCTGGTGGGAATAGGTATGGTTACCCACCTTGTGACCCGCATCGAGAATCCGCTGGTAGAGATCCGGATACATCTCGACGTTCTTGCCCAGCACGAAGAAGGTCGCCTTGGCGTCGTACTTCTCGAGCGTCGAGAGGATCCACTCCGTGATCCCCGGCGTGGGGCCGTCGTCGAAGGTCAGGAAAACCCCGTCCGGGTCGTCGATCTCCCAGATCAGGTCCGGCATCAGACGCCGGATTATTTTCGGTGGTTTCAAGCGCATATGTCGCAAAAATAATCATTTTCCGTGCCTTTTGGAAAAATAGTTGTATATTTGTGAAAACTCACTTTTTTCATTTGCCTGCCATGAAAAGGTTTTTCAACTGCTCACTGGTCGCGCTGATCCTGCTGACGCTGGTCGGCTGCGACGCCTTCCATACGCTCAACAAGAAGAAGTCCGCCCAGGGGCGCCCCTATGAACTGATCATCGTCTGTCCGCAGGCCGAGTGGAACGGCGAGGTCGGCGACTCGCTCCGCGCCGTCTTCACCGCCACGGTCCCCTATCTGAACCAGGACGAGCCGATGTTCGACGTGCTGCGCGTCACCGAGCGCAGCTTCAAGGACATGATCGCCGACCACCGCAACATCCTCAAGGTGGTTGTCGACCCCTCGCTCCAGGAGGCCCAGACCGCCGTGGAGTACAACGTCACGTCCGAGCCGCAGATCGTCCTGACGCTCCAGGGCCCCGACGACCGCTCGATCGTCAACTACATCTCCGAGAAGCGCAACGACCTGCTCTACGTTCTCGAACAGGCCGAACGCGACCGCGACGTCGAATCCTACACGAAATTCAACAACCCGGGCATCGAGGCGGCCGTCAAGAAGCTCTTCGGCGTCGAGATCCACGTCCCGAAGGGTTACGTCCTGGCCAAGGAGACCGACGACTTCCTCTGGGCCCGCTACGAGTATCCGACCGCCAGCCAGGGCTTCTTCGTCTACTCCTACCCCTACGAGGGGCCCGAGTCGCTCAAGCCCGAAGCCCTCGTCAAGGCCCGCAACAAGTTTGCCGCACTGATCCCCGGCCCCTCCGACGGCTCCTACATGATCACCTCCGACGCCTTTGAACCCGCCTACCGGATATTCCGGCTCGAGGGTCGCATCTGGTGTGAGCTGCGCGGATTCTGGGATGTCGAGGGCGACTTCATGGGCGGTCCCTTCGTCAGCTACACCACCATCGACACCGAGACCAACCGCGTCTTCACGCTCGACGGATATGTCTACGCCCCCGACCTCAACAAGCCCCGCAAGCGCAACTACATCCGCGGTGTCGAACACCTGCTCTACACGATCCACTTCCCCGACCAGCAGAAGCAGCAGTAGCGAGAACCCCGCCACGGCGGAGGGGGTGAGAGAGGAAGAGGCGACGGAGAGGACGGAGAGGACGGAGAGGACGAGAGTAGACAACGGAGACGGAGAGAGACAGAGAGGACAGAGAACAGAGAGGAGGAGACGGTGGCACGGTTCATACGGCCGAAAAAACGGCGTATGGCGCCACGCCCCAGGCCCGCTTTCGTGACGGGCGACAGGAGAGATAGCCCGTGTCCGGCCGCGGCGAATCCAGCCCAGAGAGCGCATGCAACAGATTCTGACATATATCTTTATTGCCCTCTATTCGGTCACGATCCTCAGCGTCATTCTGGTCGTCATCACCGAGAACCGGAATCCGCTGAAGACCCTGCCGTGGATCATCGTGCTCATCTTCGCCCCGGTTGTCGGACTGGTCTTCTACTTCTTCTTCGGACAGAACCTCTCCAAACAGCGCATCATCTCGCGGCGAACCCGCAAACGGATCACCATGCACCTGGTCGAGGCCGACAACCCCGACCGCCCGGGCATCCCCGACCGTTGGGCGCCGCTGGCCCGCCTGCTCCGAAAGACGATCCACGCCGTACCCCTCTACGGCAGCCGGATCACCCCCTATACCGACGGCGAATCGAAGATGGAGGCCCTGCTCGACGAGATCGCCCGGGCCCGCCACCACATCCATCTCCAGTACTATATCCTCTGTAACGACACGACCGGCGGCCGGCTGCGCGACGCCCTGATCGAACGGGCCCGTCACGGGGTCCGGATCCGGATTCTCTACGACGACGTGGGCTGCAGCGGCGTCAAGAAGGCCTTCTTCGAGAGCATGCGCCGCGAAGGGATCGAGATCCACGCCTTTCTCCACGTCCGCTTCCCGCGCTTCACGAGCAAGATCAACTACCGCAACCACCGCAAGATTGCCGTTATCGACGGCCGTGTGGGCTTCATCGGCGGCATGAACATCGCCGACCGCTACGTCCACGGCACCGGCTGGGGCATCTGGCGCGACACCCACTTCCGCGTCGAGGGCAACGGCGTCGCCGGACTGCAGGCGTCGTTCCTGAGCGACTGGTCGGCCACCACCAAACAGCGCATCAACGGGCAGGAGTACTTCCCCGCGGCCCGGCACTATACGCCGGACGTCATGCAGATCGTCCCGAGCGGCCCCTTCGGCAAGTGGCGGACTCTGCTGCAGGGCGACAGCTACGCCATCGCCAATGCCCGCCGCCGCATCTGGATCCAGACCCCCTACTACCTCCCCTCCGACGTGCTGAACTCCGCCCTGCAAAGTGCCGCCCTGGCCGGGATCGACGTACGGCTGATGCTCCCGGCCCGCTCCGACTCGCGGGTCGTCGACCTCGCCTCGCACTCCTTCCTCGACGACATGATGAAGGCCGGAGCCAAGATCCTCTTCTACACCCCGGGATTCCTCCACTCCAAGCTGCTCATCATCGACGACGATCTGACCGTAATCGGCTCGGCCAACATGGATTTCCGCAGCTTCGAACACAACTTCGAGGTCAACGCCTTCGTCTACGACGCGGAGTTCACGGCACGGATGGCAGCCATCTTCGACGACGATGCAACGCACTCGCATCTGCTGACCCCGGCCGAATGGTTCAACCGCCCGCGGCCGCGCCGCTGGGCCGAATCGCTCATGCGGGTCTTCTCGCCGCTGCTCTGATGCCGAAGGGGTGATGCAGAAAACAGAAAAGGTCCGGAATATCCGGACCTTATGATTTATACGAGATCGGCCGCCCCGTTCTGTCAGAGCTCCACGATGCCGTTGCGAATGGCATAGACCACCAGCGAGGCGGTATTCTTGCAGCCCGTCTTTTCGAGGATGTTGGCGCGGTGCTTGTCGACGGTACGCTTCGAGATGAAGAGCGCATCGGCGATCTCCTGATTCGACAATCCCTGGCAGACCGCCACCAGAATCTCCCGTTCGCGCGACGAGAGCTGTTCGTCCGGCGCATCCTCGCGCGTGCGCATCCGCCCGGTGAGCGACGAGAGCAGCTGCGGCGAAAAGTAGCTGCCGCCGGCCATCACCGTGTCGATCGCCTCGAGGACATCGCCGATATCCGAATCCTTCAGCAGAAAGCCCTTCGCACCGGCCTCGACCATGCGCGAATAGTAGCTCTCCTCACCGAACATCGACAGCGTGATGATCCGCAGTTCGGGATGCCGGGCCAGCGCCCGTTCGGTGGTCTGGGCGCCGTCGAGCCCCGGCATGGCAAAGTCCATGAAGACGATATCGGCCTCGACCGAGTCGATCATCGCCAGGAACTCCTCGCCGCTGCCCGCTTCGCCCACGACGTGACACCCGGCACAATGCTCCAGAAGCCCCCGCAGTCCGTTGCGGAAGAGCGAATGGTCGTCTACAAGTATGATCCGGCGGTCCATCAGCGGCGGTGTTTGCGGTTCGGTTTCACGGGAGTCGGCTCCTGCTGCGTATTGACACGGATGGCGGCCCGCATCCCCTTGCCCTTCGACGAGGTGATATCGAACGTGCCGCCCAGCGAGTTGATCCGCGAAGCGATGTTCGAGAGCCCCATGCCGCAGTCCATCATCGCCTGCGGATTGAACCCGCGGCCGTTGTCCGTGTAGTCCAGCGCCAGCTCCGGACCGTTCTGCGAGAGCGAGAGGTTGATCTCCGAGCAGGCGGCATGTTTGAGCGAGTTGTTGATCAGTTCGCAGATTACGCGGTAGAGGATCACCTCGATATCCGTATCGTAGCGTTCGCCGCGCAGATTGGTCGTGAAGCGGATCTTCACGTCGTGCATCGCCGCGCTCTTGTCGATGAAGTTCTGCACGCCGCGCGCCAGTCCGAAGTCGTTGAGCACGTGGGGCGAGAGGTTGTTCGAGATCTCGCGCAGCGAACGGATCGCCTCATCGATGACGTAGGTCGTATTGGCGATGATTTCGCGCTGCTCAGGGCTGTGTTCCTCGCGTGAGAGGGCCGTCAGCGACATCTTGGCCGACGACAGCAGCGGGCCCAGTCCGTCGTGCAGCTCCTTCGAGAAGCGCGAGCGGGCCTTCTCCTCCGTACGCAGCACGGCCGTGAGGATCCGTTTGTTGAGTAGCGACCGCTGGCGGTTCAGCCGCGCGATGTACTTGAAGAGCTTGTGGGCGTACATCACGCCGATCGAGAGGCAGACCGAGATCACGATTCCCAGATAGGCGAACCACCACCGCGAGATCACCTCGACGCCCGATTCGACGAGCAGCTGAATCAGTCGTTCGACGGACAGCAGCGAGAAACCCACAATAAAGAGGATCCACACCGAATTGTACTTCGTCGTGCGGACCAGCCGCAGCGCGTAGCCCGTAGCCACGCACTGGATGACAATGGAGATGACCAGCAGGATTCGGATCAGCATAACCTTATTTCTACTCTACTTTTCACAAAGATACGAAACGGCCGGCAATCGGCCGCACAATTCCGCCGCTATTTTCGCGATTCGGCATCGTCCGCGCCTGCAGCCGCCGGGAAGAAGCACCGCAGATTCCGCAGCTGGCCGTAGTCCGTCAGGTCGGTATGGACCGGGACCACCGAAACATACTTGTTGCGCAGGGCCCATTCGTCGGTATCCTCCGCCTCGGGTTCGCCGTTGACAAAATCACCCGTGAGCCAGAAGTACTCCCGTCCGCGGGGATCCTCGTGGCGGTAGAACTCTTCGCGCCAGAAGCCGCGGTTCTGGCGGCACAGCCGCACGCCGCGCAGCTCCTCGGGGCGTCCCGTCGGGACGTTGACGTTCAGGCACAGCGGCAGGGAGATCTCCCCGTCGAGCAGCGTCCGGATGATCTGTCGTCCATAGATCGTCGCCGCCTCGAAGTCGGCATCGGCGCCGTGGTCGTCTAGCGACAGCCCCACGGACGGGCAGCCGTAGAAACTTCCCTCGATGGCTGCCCCCATCGTTCCGGAATAGAGGACGTTGACGGCCGAATTCGATCCGTGGTTGATGCCCGAGATCATCAGGTCGATCTGCCGGTCGCGCAGCAGGTAGTCGAAGGCCATCTTCACGCAGTCGACCGGCGTACCCGAGAAGGAGTAGACCTCGAGGCCCTCCTCCTGGCGGACCTTGCGCAGGTAGAGCGGGTTATACATCGTGATGGCCTGGCTCATGCCGCTTTGCGGCGTCTCGGGAGCTACGGCCACGACCCGGCCGAAGCTCCGGGCTACGTCGATGGCGGCAGCCAACCCTTTCGAGGCGTAGCCGTCGTCGTTCGTGACCAATATCAATCGTTCGTTTTCCATATTTCGGGGCGGTTTTGGCCGGAGCGGCGGCATGCACAACGGAGGTGGAGCCGGGGCTTCGGCGAGTGGTTGCCGGACCGTACGGTTGCGGGCAACGGGAACAAAGGTACAAATAATCATGCTTTTTTCGACTTTAATTTGCATGGTATCATTTTTTCTCTTTATCTTTGCACTCCCAACGGGCGTATATCGACCTCTTTCATTGGGCGGTAGAGCAATCGCGGGGGCCGTGAGACGGGGGGGCTGAGAAGGCTGAACCCGACGGACGAGGGAGGGCCGCAGGGCTGAACTCGAAAATTCACGGTTCCGATCCGCAGGATTATCGGAAAGAATCCGGTATGGTAGCCGAACTGCAGCGGGAATGTCGAATGCGAAACTTAAAAAAATTTGTTGCAACAATGAACAAAGACGCAATCATCAAGCTCGTCAACGAGCAGATGTGGACCAAGACGGACGCCGACGTGCCGTCGTTCAAGGCCGGTGACACCATCACCGTTTCCTACCGTATCATCGAGGGTAACAAGGAGCGCGTACAGAGCTTCCGCGGCGTTGTGATCCAGATCAAGGGATCGGGCAAGACCAAGATGTTCACCATCCGCAAGGTATCGAACGGCGTAGGCGTAGAGCGTATCTTCCCCCTCTACTCGCCCCACATCGACAAGATCGAGGTCAACAAGATCGGTGTCGTTCGTCGCGCCCGCATCTACTACCTCCGCGATCTGACCGGTAAGAAGGCCCGCATCAAGGAGAAGCGTATGACCCGTACGGAGAAATAATTCCGACAGAGTCGATCGAAAAAAAATCTCTTTCCGGTTGGAAAGAGATTTTTTTTTGTGCCATTCGTTTCCGATCCGCCCTTGCCGCCGCCAATTCCGCAATCGGCCCGATACCTCCCCGGCACTGCAATAAGACCGGTTCCGTTCCGACGCCGCAATGGCACCGGTTCCGCTCCGGCCGACGTTGATTCGTCCCGGATCTGCACCCGTTATCCGAGCCCCGCCCGGGCCGTTCTCCGCCCCCGAAACCCGACTTCCTCCCTGATACCCGGCCATTCCCGATCCGGAACCGGAGATAAAATCCGCCACCGACATCCAAAAAGAACGGAGCACCCCGCCCGGGATGCTCCGTCTCTCTTTCCGGAATCCGGGACGTTAGTCCACCGGAATATCCTTGTTGACGTTCTTCGAACCGAACAGCGCGTAGTAGAGCAGGTAGGCCAGGCTGATGATGATCACCCAGTAGCTCGACAGGTAGCTCGAGATATCGGCCACGTAGCCCTGGATCAGCGGAAGGATACCGCCGCCGCAGACCATCATCATGAAGATGCCCGAACCCATCGAGGTGTACTTACCGAGGCCCTCGACGGCCAGGTTGAAGATACCGCCCCACATCACCGACGTGCAGAGACCGCACAGCGTGAGGAACATCACGCCGATCGGCACCTCGATCATCGCGAAGCCCGTACCCGTGAAGACCGGCATGCGGCCCGTCACCGTCGTCGGGGCGAAGATGCCCAGCAGCACGAAGACGATGGCCACGACACTGACGAACGCCAGCTGGACACGGCTCGAGAAGCGTCCGCCGACCAGACCGCCGATCAGTCGTCCGATCATCATCAGGAACCAGTAGGTGCCCACCAGCGAACCGGCTGCAGCGGCAGCCATGCCCATACCGCTCGTTGCGGCGTCGGGCGAAGCCGTCAGGAAGAGGTTCATGAAGTTGGGAATACCCACCTCGACACCTACATAGATAAAGATGGCCACCGTACCCAGCATGAAGTGACGGAACGACAACGCACTGTGCTTGTCCTTCTTCTCGGCGGCAGCCTCCTGGATGGCGAAGGGCTCCGGGATCTTCACGGCCAGCAGCACCACGAAGACCACGGCGAAGATACCCATGGCGATGAACAGGGCCGGGGCAGCATCGCTGATCGTGGCGTTGGCGGCGTTACCCATCAGGTAACCCACCAGGATCGGCACGATCGTAGCCGAGATCGAGTTGAGCGAACCGCCGAACTGGATCAGCTGGTTACCGGTCTTGCCGCCGCCGCCCAGCGTGTTGAGCATCGGGTTGACCACCGTGTTGAGCATGCACATCGAGAAGCCCGAGATGAAGGCGCCGACCAGATAGATCGCGAAGCTACCGGCCTCGCCCGACAGGAACTGGATACCCACACCGATGAAACCCACGGCAATGGCCACCAGCGCCGTCTTCTTGTAGCCGATGCGCTTGAGCATCAGACCCGCCGGAAGGCCCATGAAGGCATAGGCGATGAAGTTGGCGGCATTGCCCAGCTGCGACATCCAGTTCGCCACCGAGAACTGGTTCTTCACGATAACGCCCAGCGGGTTCGTGAGGCCCGTCACGAACGAGATCATCGCAAAGAGCGCGAACATCATGATGATGGGCAACGTGTAATTTTTCTTTTGCGTTTGTTCCATATTGGTTTTATAAATGTTAGGTTAATTGAGTTCGAGTTACCGGTCTCGTTCGGCGATATAGGCGCACAGGTTCACCAGTGCCGAACGATACTCCGACTCTTCGTAGTCCGAGAGCATCTCCGCGGCCCGCGTGATGTAACCCTGCATCACCTCCCGGGCCTGCGACAGCCCCCCCTCCTGTTCCACCGCGGAACGGAGGGACTCCACCGCCGCATCATCCTCATGGCAGCGCGCCAGACAACCGATCAGTTCGTTGCGCCGCTCCTCCGACGCACGCTCGAGCACCAACAGCAGCGGAAGCGTGATCTTACCCTCCCGCAGGTCGTTGCAGGCCGGTTTCCCGGTCTGGGCCGTCGGCGTGTAGTCCAGGATGTCGTCCTGGATCTGGAAGGCCATTCCCAACGCCTCGCCGAAACGGCGCATCGTCGTCACCTTGTCGCGTGTCGCCCCGACGGCCAGGGCCCCTGCCGAGGAGCTGACCCCCAGCAGACATGCCGTCTTCTTATAGATGATGTCGAGGTAGGACTTCCGGGTCATCGTCCGGTTGGCAGCACACTCGTCCTGCAATACCTCTCCCTCACATAGTGCAGCCATCGATCCGCAGATATGCGTCACCAGGTCGAACTGTCCGCTCTGGAGTCCGATACCCATGTTGCGGGCCAGGATGTAGTCGCCCAGGATCACGGCCTTGTGCGACTGCCAGCGGGCATTGACCGAGGCCCGGCCGCGGCGCATGTCGGCCTCGTCGATCACGTCGTCGTGGATCAGCGACGCCACGTGGATCATCTCCACGAGCATGGCCGCCAGACAGGCCCGACGGCCCGTTGCCGCCCCCTTGACCGGAGCGTTCATCGCTGCCGACAGCATCACCAGTGTCGGACGGATACCTTTCCCACGTGCCGACAGCGCATAACGCAGCATGTCCGACAACAATTCTCCCTCGGCCGTGAACTGCCGTTCGATGAACTCCTCGAACGCGGCCAACTCCGCCGTGACGGGTTTGCGGATGTTTTCAAGTGTAATCATAATCGCAAAGATAGTCATTTTTCCCGATCAACGCACGGACTCTCACGCTTTTTTCGTACCTTTGGCCTTTGGTAAAGACTCGCTGAAATGGATTTTTTCAAAGCCAAACTTCCGAAACTCCTCCCGACAGTCGTCGCGCTGGTGATCTTCTTCGTCGCTGCGGCCGCCTACTTCGCCCCCCAGTTCCGCGGCGAGGTGCTGCCCCAGCACGACGTCATCCAGTACGAGGGCATGACCAAGGATATCAACGACATGCGCACGCAGACCGGGGAAGATCCCCAGTGGACGGGCGGCATGTTCGGCGGAATGCCCGCCTACCTGATCAACGTCGCCTACCCGGCACAGATCGTCAAGAACTACGTCGGGAAGGTCGTCCGCTGGCTCGACACCCCGGCCGCCTTCCTCTTCTTCTCGATGGTCGCCATGTGGCTCATGCTGCTCATCGTCGGCATCAACCCCTGGGTCGGCATCATCCCGGCGCTGGCCTACGGTTTCTCGACCTACTTCCTGCTGATCATCGGCGCCGGCCACGTCACCAAGATGTGGGCGCTGGTCTACGCCCCGCTGATGATGGGCGGTGCGTGGATGACCCTGCGGCGGAACGTCTGGGCCGGAGTGGTGGTCACGGCGCTGGCCACCTCGCTCGAGATCGGCGCCAACCACCCCCAGATCACCTACTACTTCCTGTTGGCGATGGCCGCCTTCTGGATCAGCGAGGGGATCCGGGCGCTGCGCGAGCGGCATCTCCGCGACTTCGCCCGCCGCACGGCACTCCTGGCCCTGGCCGGCGTGCTGGCCGTCGGGTCGAACTTCGCCCCCCTGTGGTACACCGCCCAGCACTCGCCCGAGACCATCCGCGGCGGGTCGGAACTCGCCACGACGAGCGAGAGCGACACGCGCGGCCTCGACCTCGAATACGCCACGGCGTGGAGCTACGGCAAGGCCGAGAGCTTTAACCTGCTGATTCCCGACTTCATGGGGCGTGAATCGGGGGCACCGCTCCCCGCCGACGGTCAGACGGCCGCCGAACTGACCGACATCGGCCGCCAGCTGGGGGCCTCGTCGCTCGGCAGCTGGGCCCGGCAGCTCCCCGCCTACTGGGGCGAACAGCCCTATACGGCCGGTCCGACCTATCTGGGCGCCGCGGCCCTCTTCCTGGCCGTGCTGGGCATCCTCTGGGCCCGCGGCCGCAACAAGTGGTGGATCATCGCCGTCTGCGTGTTGATGATCCTGCTGGCCTGGGGCCGCAACCTGATGGGATTCACCGAACTGGCCTTCCGATACCTGCCCGGATACAACAAGTTCCGCACCGTCTCGATGACGCTCGTCGTCGTGCAGTGGGCCGTACCCCTGCTGGGGGCCTTCGCCCTGATGCGCCTCTGGAAGGGCGAAATCCCCCGCGAACGTCTCTGGAAGGGCATCGCCTGGGCCGCCGGAATCACCGGCGGACTCTGCCTGCTCTTCGCCGTGGCGGGCGGCGCCCTGCTGGACTTCGGCCGCACGGCCAGTGCCGACCAGATGTCGGAGACCTTCCGCCAGCTGTTCAACGCCAACGGCTTGCAGTCGCTCGTCGACAAGGGGCTCGATGTCGAATGGGGCGACGCCGTCGCCCGGGGCATCGCCGCCGACCGGCAGGCCATGATGCAGGCCGATGCCTGGCGTTCGCTGCTGATGATCCTGTTGGCGGCCGCACTGGTGCTGCTGGGAGGGCTGCACAAGATCGGCCGCGGCGTGACGGTCGCCGGTCTGGCTGCCGTGATGCTGATCGACCTCGTACCGGTCGACCTGCGGTTCCTCTCGTCGGAGGACTTCGTCTCGCCCCGCACCACGCAGGTCACCCCGTCGGCCGCCGACCGCGCCATCCTCGAGGACAAGGATCCCGGATACCGCGTGCTGAACCTCACGGTGAGCCCCTTCAACGACGCCACGACCTCCTATTTTCACCGTTCGGTCGGCGGTTATCACGGTGCCAAGCTGGCCCGCTATCAGGATCTGATCGACCGCTATCTGAACGATCTGAACCCGGCGGTGTTAGACATGTTGAACACCCGCTACGTGATCGTCCCCGGCCAGGACGGGCAGCCCGAAGCCCAGCGCCGCACGACGGCCTATGGGGCGGCATGGTTCGTCGATTCGGTTGCCACCGCCTCTTCGGCCGAGGAGGAGATCAGCCTGCTGGGCGAGGTCAACCTCCGCACGACGGCCGTCGTCTCCGAGAGTCAGCAGGAGCTGGCCGAGGTTCCGAACCGACCGATGGCGGCCGACTCGCTCGCCGGAGCCCGCATCGACCTTGTGGAGTACCGCCCGAACTACCTCCGCTACGAATACTCGACCCCCGAAGAGGCCGTGGCGGTCTTTTCCGAAATCTACTACGACAAGGGCTGGAAAGCCTACGTCGACGGAGCCGAGGCCCCGGCCTTCCGCGCCGACTACGTCCTGCGCGCCATGCGGCTGCCGGCCGGGCAGCACACCGTCGAATGGCGGTTCCGCGCCCCGGGATGGAATGCCGTCGAAGGGGTGACGGCCGGCTGCTCGGCCGTGATCCTGCTCGGAGCCCTTGCCCTGATCGTATGCGCCCTGCGCAGAAAAAAATCCACCAGCCATGAAGGATGACAAAAGACTCAAACGGAAGGTACGGAACTCGTACATCGTCTCGACGGTCAGCATCACGCTCGTCCTCTTCCTCCTCGGATCGGTCGGCTATCTGATGGCCGCGGCCCTGCAGGTCGCCCGCACGCTGCAGGAGAGCGTCGCCGTCACCGTCGAACTGCAGAACGGCATCTCCGACGAACAGCGCGCCGCAATCGAAAGCCAACTCTCGGCCGAGGACCTGGTCGCCACGATCACCTTCTCGTCGCGCGACGAAAAGGCCGAAGATGCCGAATTCCGCAAGATGTTCGGCGCCGAATTCGAGGAGGTGCTCCACGAAAACCCGCTGCTCGACTCGTTCGAACTGACCCTTACGGCCGCCTCGTCCGACCAGCAGCTGCTCGATGACTTCATCGGCGCCGTCGAGAAGATCCCGGGCGTCGACCGCGTCTCCTACCCCGCCGGGATGGCCAAGCGCCTCCACGCAACGGTCAACAAGATCCGCCTCGTGCTGCTGCTCTTCGGCGGCGCACTGCTCGTCATCTCGCTCATCCTGCTGAGCAACACCATCCGCCTGGCCATCTTCTCGAAACGCTACCTGATCAACACGATGAAGCTGGTCGGCGCTACCAAGTGGTTCATCATGAAGCCCTTCCTCGGCAGCAGCATCACGCAGGGTATCCTGGCCGGCGTGGCCGCCTCGGTGCTCTTCGCCGTGGCCGTCTACGGGCTCAACGAGGCCGTCCCCGAACTGATGACCATCGCCCAGATCCGCAAGATCCTTGTGATCATCGGCTCGATGATCCTCGGCGGTGTCGTCATCTCGGGCCTCTTCACCTTCGTGGCCCTCAACAAATTCGTCAACATGAAGTCCAACAAGATATACCTATATTAAATGAAAAAAGAGTCGTCCAAAACGCCGGAGCAGCCCGCCGAGAACCCCCGGATGCCCCTTACGCGCCGCAACTACATCCTGCTGGCCATCGGGTTCGCCATCGTCCTGCTCGGCTTCATCCTCATGGCCGGCGGCGGCAGCGATTCGCCCGACGAATTCAACTACGCCATGTTCTCCTGGCGGCGGATCACCCTCGCCCCGATCCTCGTCATCGGAGGCTTCGCCTTCGAGATCTACGCCATCATGAAACGGTTCTGATCCCGCGGCCGAACCCCCGCTCCAAAAAACCCCGCTCAACCCCACACTTAGAAGCAAAAAATGGATACATTGCAAGCCATCCTCCTGGGCATCGTCCAGGGTATCACCGAGTTCCTCCCCGTATCGAGCAGCGGTCACCTGCAGATCGCCAAGGAGTTGCTCGGCGTCAATCTCGAAGAAAACCTCACCTTCGACGTCGCGCTCCACGCCGCAACCGTCCTGAGCACCATCGTCATCCTCTGGAGCGAAATCCGCCGCCTGCTCGCGGGCCTCTTTTCGCGCCACTTCAACGAGGAGCAGGCCTACATCCTGAAGATCGTCGTCTCGATGATCCCCATCGGCATCGTCGGATTCCTGCTCAAGGACCAGATCGAGGCCCTGCTCAACAGCCCCTACATCCTGGTAGTGGTCGGCGCCATGCTGCTGCTGACGGCCGCGCTGCTCGCCTTCGCCTACTGGGCCAAGCCCCGCCAGAAGGAGACCATCTCCTACCGCGACGCCTTCATCATCGGTCTGGCCCAGGCCTGCGCCGCCATGCCCGGCCTCTCGCGTTCGGGTTCGACCATCGCCACGGGCCTGCTGCTCGGCAACAAGAAGACGGCCGTCGCCCAGTTCTCGTTCCTGATGGTGCTGGCTCCGATTCTGGGCGAAACGCTCCTCGAAGCCGTCAAGGGCGAACTCACGGCCGGAGTGGCCGCCGGACCGCTGATCGCCGGATTCATCGCCTCGTTCGTCACGGGGTGTCTGGCCTGCAGGTTCATGCTCGAAATCGTCAAGCGCGGCCGGCTGATCTGGTTCGCCGCCTACTGCGCCCTGGCCGGCATCGTATCCATCGCAAGCTACATCTTCTGATTCGAATGAAAGAGACGCACGACCTGCGCGGCATCAACTTCGAGGAGGGTTACATCGCCGTCCTGGACAAGCCCCTGCGCTGGACCTCCACCGACGTGGTCCGCAAGATCAAGTTCACGCTCCGCAAACTCGGCTACCGCCGCATCAAGGTGGGCCATGCCGGGACGCTCGACCCCCTGGCTACGGGAATCCTGCTCGTCTGCATCGGCCGCGCCACGAAGATGGTTGACGCCCTGCAGGCCGAAGAGAAGGAGTACATTGCCGACGTCATGCTCGGCGCCACGACCCCGAGCTACGACCTCGAACACGAGATCGACCACTACTACCCCTGGGAGCACATCACCCGCGAAGCGGTCGAGAAGGCACTCGCGGATCTTACGGGCGAACGGCTTCAGACCCCGCCCGTCTACTCGGCCAAGAAGATCGAGGGGACGCGCGCCTATGAACTGGCCCGTGCGGGCGAGGAGGTGGCCGTGCGTCAGGCGCTGATCACGATCTACGAGATGGAGCTGCTCGCATGCGAACTGCCGCGGCTGCGCATCCGCGTGCGGTGCAGCAAGGGAACCTACATCCGCTCGCTGGCCCACGAAATCGGAGAGGCCCTCCAGAGCGGGGCCCACCTGACCGGCCTGCGCCGTACCCGCAGCGGCGGTTTCACCCTCGAAAATGCCTGGCAACTCGACGATTTCCTTGGAAATCTGCAAAATTTGCAAAATTCTGAAACAAAATGACGCTTTTTGCGTATAGAAAATAATCTGTCTATTTTCTGAACGTCAAAAAAAAGCGTTTTACCTATGAAGTTATCGCAATACGGGTACGAATTCTCCCCCGAAATGCTGGCCAAATATCCGGCCGAAAATCGGGACGAATCCCGTCTTATGGTCATCAACCGAGCCAAGGGTACCATCGAACACCGCATCTTCAAGGAGATCATCGAGTACTTCGAGGAGAAGGACCTCTTCGTCTTCAACGATACGAAGGTATTCCCCGCCCGGCTCTACGGTAACAAGGAGAAAACCGGCACCGAAATCGAAATCTTCCTCCTCCGCGAACTCAACCGCGAACTCCGCCTGTGGGATGTCCTCGTCGACCCCGCCCGCAAGATCCGTATCGGCAACAAACTCTATTTCGGAGATGACGACCTGCTCGTGGCCGAGGTCATCGACAACACCACCTCCCGCGGCCGGACGCTGCGCTTCCTCTTCGACGGTTCGTACGAGGAGTTCAAGAAGACGCTCTTCTCGCTGGGCGAAACCCCGCTGCCGAAGTGGGTGCGCGAAAAGGTCGAACCCGAGGATGCCGAACGCTATCAGACCATCTTCGCCCGTCACGAAGGCGCCGTGGCCGCTCCGACCGCCGGCATGCACTTCTCCAAACACCTGATGAAGCGCATGGAGATCAAGGGCATCGACAGCGCATTCGTCACCCTGCACGTCGGTCTGGGCAACTTCCGCACGGTCGACGTCGAGGACCTCTCGAAGCACAAGATGGACTCCGAACAGTTCTTCGTCACCGAAGAGGCCGCCGAAGCCGTCAACAACGCCAAACGCACGGGACACAAGGTCGTCTCGATCGGCACGACCGTCATGCGCACGCTCGAAACGGCCGTCTCGACCAACGGCATGATCAAACCCATGGAGGGGTGGACCAACAAGTTCATCTTCGCCCCCTACGACTTCACCGTCGCCGACGCCATGGTCAGCAACTTCCACCTCCCCTACTCGACGCAGCTGATGATGGTCGCCGCGTTCGGAGGCTACGAAACCGTCATGAACGCCTACAAGGTCGCCCGCGAAGAGGGCTACCGCTTCGGCACTTACGGCGACGCAATGCTCATTCTTTGATTTTTTTTCGTATCTTTGCAGGTATAAACCCCCAGTAACATGGCAAACAAGATTCTGTACGTGTGTCAGGAGATTACCCCCTATCTGCCCGAAACGGAGGCATCGCGGCTCTGCCGCTCACTGATACAGGCGATGCAGGAACGGGGAAATGAAATCCGGACCTTCATGCCCCGGTACGGCTGCATCAACGAACGCAGGCACCAACTCCACGAAGTCATCCGTCTCTCCGGCATGAACCTCATCATCGATGACAACGACCACCAGCTCATCATCAAGGTCGCATCGATCCCCTCGGCCCGCGTACAGATCTACTTCATCGACAACGACGACTACTTCTCCCGGAAGGCCGTCATGACCGATGCCGACGGCAACTACTTCCCCGACAACGACGAACGCGCCATCTTCTTCGCCCGCGGCGTGCTCGAAACCGTCAAGAAGCTGCGCTGGACACCCACCGTCGTACACTGCCACGGCTGGTTCGCCGGCGTCGTGCCCGTCTACCTGAAGCGCGTCTTCGCCGATGACCCCATCTTCCGCGATGTCAAGGTCGTCGTATCGCTCTACGGAGACTCCTTCCCCGGATCCCTCGATGCAGGTTTCCGCTCGAAGATCGCCGGCGAGGGCGTCAAGGATA
This sequence comes from uncultured Alistipes sp., assembly GCA_938014215.1. GTDB lineage: Bacteria > Bacteroidota > Bacteroidia > Bacteroidales > Rikenellaceae > Alistipes. Next base: position 117,383 of record CALLRW010000007.1, read on the forward strand.
AAAATCTCGAACTTCTCGACCTCCCGTCATACGAAAACTACTGTCGTTTCGTTATGGAATATGCCGACGGCATGGTCGCCGCATCGAAGGATGTCGACCCCGCGGTGCTCGACTGGATCCGCAAGTCCGGAAAACCCCTGCTCGAGTACCAAAGCCCCGAGGCCGAGGACTTTTTCGATAATTACAACCGATTCTATGAAGCGATTCAATAACTCACGCCGCTCGCTCCGCCGTGCCCTCGTGGTGCTCGCCGGAGCCTTTGCGCTCGGAAGCTGCACGATGGTCGACGATACGCTCGGAGGCAACCTGATTCCCGACAATCAGCAGATGAAGGCCGGAGTCGTGACCATCGACGGCCTGAATCCCAAGAAATACGTCGAAACCCGCCTCTTCCAGACCGACTCGATCTCCAGCGCCAACATCTCCTACGGATACTTCGGCGCCCAGATCAACGATACGCTCGGCGAACGAAAGGCCGGATTCCTCTCGCAGATGGTCAGCTACTACAGCGTACCGCAGGATTACTTCGGCTACATGCCCATCTTCGACTCGGCACAGCTGCTGCTGAATGTCACGAGCTTCGGCCGGGATACCGTGACCGAACAGCACTTCGCCGTCTACGCAATCCTGAACAACGACTACATCACCGAGCGCGAAAGCAGCGATACGGTCTTCTACCTCAATTTCAAGCCCGACGCCTCGATCTACAACCAGAACGAGCCGCTGTTCACCTTCACGCTCGGCGGCGAGGGCAAGTACCCGTCGACCACCACCGCCGTCACGATGACGCCGACCGACGCCGGCCGCAAGTACATCAACCGGCTGATGCTCCAGGAGGGCAAGTACAAGGATGACTACTCGATCTACTCGACCGACAGTCTCGAATACTTCATCGAGGAGTTCCCGGGCCTCTACATCGCCCCGGATCCCGCCTATCCGCTGGCAAAGGAGGGTTCGAACACCGGCACGATCTTCGGCACGTCGCTCGACGCCTCGGGTCTGTCGATCTACTGCCGCAACCGCGTCAAGGAGGACCCCTCGCTCATCAAGGATACCGTCGGCATGCTCTTCTACTTCTACGACTCGTATGCCAAACACGGCAATGTCTCGGTAAACAGCATCAGCCACGACTACTCGAAGGCTACGGTCCTGGCGTTCAACGAGGAGGATGCCCGCGAACCGGCCGCAGGAACCGGTGATACACGTCAACCCGTCACGCAGCTGCGCGTCGAGGGCATGGGAGGCGCCGTTACGGAGATGACCCTCACGCCGGGATTCTTCGCCACGCTCGAGGAGGTTATCGCCCGCGAAAATGCCCGCGAAGGGAGGGACTTCCAGTCGATGGCCTTCAGCCAGGCCCGCATGTCGGTCTACTTCAGCGGCAGCAGCTACGACTGGAGCGAGATCAATCCCAACCCCTCGGGCGAAGGGAGCGTCTCACCGCTCATGCCCCTGATCGAGGAGATGAACGCCGCACCGAACCGGCTGGGTCTCTATACCAATTATAAGAAGCTGACCCCGGTCACCGACTACGCCTACACCTACGAAAAGACCTACAGCACGGAGCTCGACTACGGCGGATACATCAACCGCAGCCGCGGATGCTACGTACTGCTCGTCACGGGCTACATGCAGGGAGTCTGGAACAGCTACCTCGATGCCAAACATGCGGCCGGTGCGGAGTATCCCGATCCGGCACTCGAGGAGAGCGATCCCGCCGGATTCGAAGCCGCGTACAAGGCCTGGGAAGAGGCGATCGACTGGTCGAAGGTCAAGAACCGCACGGTCTACATCGGCCCCGAAGCCTACAGCCTCTACACGACCTCGTTCGGAGTCTTCCAGGGGGCCCCGACAGAGACCGAAGCCGTCGAATCGCCAATCCGGTTCGACCTGGCCTACAACCTGATCAAGTAAAACAGAACAACCCTCCAGCGGAACCTAAGTATCATACTTAGGTTTTCGCGTTTCTAAGCCATCAAAATAAACCATGCAGGACAATTTAGTCATCGTCGAGTCCCCTGCCAAGGCCAAAACCATCGAAAAGTTCCTGGGCAAGGATTACGTCGTCAAGTCGAGTTTCGGACACATCCGCGATCTGGCGAAAAAGGATCTCGGCATAAACATCGAAGAGGGGTTCAAACCCGTCTACGAAATCCCCGCCGACAAGAAAAAGGTTGTCGACGAACTCAACAAACTCGCCAAATCGAAGACCGTCTGGCTCGCCTCCGATGAAGACCGCGAAGGAGAGGCCATCGCATGGCACCTCACCGAAGTGTTGGGGCTCCCGGTCGACAAGACGAAACGGATCGTCTTCCATGAAATTACCAAACGCGCCATCCTCGAGGCCATCGAAAAGCCCCGGACGGTCAACATGAATCTGGTCAACGCCCAGCAGGCCCGCCGGATCCTCGACCGTCTGGTCGGTTTCGAACTGTCGCCCGTGCTGTGGAAAAAGGTGCGGCCGTCGCTCTCGGCCGGACGTGTGCAGTCGGTGGCCGTGCGGCTGATCGTCGAGCGCGAACGCGAGATCATCGCCTTTCATTCGACCCCCTACTTCCGCGTCGTAGCCCAGTTCTACGCCCCGGAGGATCCGGACAAGACGCTCTTCAAGGCCGAACTCTCGACGCGTTTCGAGACGGCCGACGAGGCCGAAGCCTTCCTCCATTCGTGCAACGGCGCGACCTTCACCGTCGCCCGGGCCGAGGAGAAGCCCGCACAGCGCTATCCGGCCCCGCCGTTCACGACCTCGACGCTCCAGCAGGAGGCCGGCCGCAAACTCGGCATGTCGGTTTCGCGGACGATGTCCGTCGCGCAGCACCTCTACGAACAGGGATTGATCACCTACATGCGTACCGACTCGGTGAACCTCTCGCAGCAGGCACTGGCCCAGTGCAAGGAGGAGGTGATCAAGCTCTACGGCGAGAAGTACTCGCGCTGGTACAACTACAAGACCAAGACCAAAGGGGCACAGGAGGCCCACGAGGCGATCCGCCCGTCGTACATCGACCGCCAGACGATCGAGGGTACGCCCGAGGAGAAGCGCCTCTACGACCTGATCTGGAAGCGCACGGTCGCCTCGCAGATGGTCTGCGCCGAGCTCGACCGCACGACGATCACCATCGACATGTCGGGATCGAAGCATCAGTTCGTCGCCCAGGGCGAGGTGGTCCGTTTCGACGGCTTCCTGCGGCTCTACTCCGAGTCGACGGACGACGACCAGGCCTCGGAAAGCGGTGAGGGACGTCTGCCCAAACTCACGGCCGGCGACCGTCTCGAGGCGGAACAGATCTCCGCCACGGAGCGTTTCACGTCGGCCCCGGCCCGCTACAACGAGGCATCGCTCGTCAAGCGCCTCGAGGAGCTCGGCATCGGCCGTCCGTCGACCTACGCCCCGACGATCACCACGATCATCAACCGCGGCTACGTCGTCAAGCAGAACAAGGAGGGACAGAAGCGCAGCTATACGCAACTGACCCTCAAGGGTGGCAAGGTGACCCGCGAGGAGCTCACGGAGAACTACGGCAAGGAGAAGAACCGCCTCTCGCCGACGGATATCGGCATGGTGGTGAACGACTACCTCGAGGAGCAGTTTGCCCCGATCATCGACTACAACTTCACGGCCAACGTCGAGAAGGAGTTCGACCGCATCGCCGAGGGGGACATCACCTGGGAGAAGATGATCGGCGACTTCTACACGCCGTTCCACAAGATGGTCGACGCCGCCATCACGACCCAGAGCACCAAGCCCCGCGAGGTGCGCATCCTGGGCACCGATCCCAAGACGGGACATACGGTCAAGGCCCGCATCGGCCGCTATGGGCCGATGGTCGAGATCGAGGGTGCCGAGGGCGAAAAGAGCCGCTTCGCTTCGCTCAAGAAGGGGCAGCTCATCGAGTCGATCACGCTCGAAGAGGCTCTCGAACTCTTCGCCCTGCCGCGTGAGGTGGGCGAACTCGACGGCGAGAAGCTGGTCGTCGGACTGGGCAAATACGGTCCCTATGTCCGCTACGGAAAGTCGTTCGCCTCGCTGCCCAAGGGCGACGACCCCTACACGCTGACCCACGACCGGGCCGTGGAGATCGTCCGCGAACACCAGGCGGCCGCAGCAGCAGCCAATACCCCGCTGCGCAGCTTCGAGGAGGATCCCGACATGCTGGTCAAGAACGGCCGCTACGGCGCCTACATCGCCTACAAGGGCAAGAACTACCGCATCCCGAAGGGTACGAAGCCCGAAGAGCTGACCCTCGAGGAGTGTCTGAAGATCGTCGCCAACGCGAAGAAATAACCCAAAACCAAACGATACGATGAAAAATCTGATGCTCTGCGCCCTCGCGCTCTGCCTCGCACTCGGAGCCGTCGCGCAAAACCCCGACTCGACTCAGGGGTACCAATTCACCGATGTCAAGATCATCCGTTCGACTCCGGTCAAGAACCAGAACCGCAGCGGTACGTGCTGGTGCTACTCGACGATGACCCTGCTCGAGAACGAGATCCTCCGTGCCGGAGGCCCCGAAATGCATCTCTCGGAGATGTGGATCGTCCGCCATTCGTTCATGGACAAGGCCGTGAAGTATGTCCGCCTGCACGGCCAGCTCAACTTCGCCGAGGGCGGCGCTTCGCACGACGTCACCGAGGGGATCAAGGAGCACGGCATCGTCCCCTTCGAGGTCTATCCCGGCCTGAACTATGGCAGCGACAAACCCGATTTCCATGAGATCTCGGCCGTTCTGAAGGCCTATCTCGACGCCGTAATCGAGGCCTCGGGTGACACCAAACCCCTCTCCACGGCCTGGAAACGCGGCTTCAACGCCATTCTGGACGCGTATTTCGGCCCGATGCCCGAGACCTTCACCTACGAGGGTAAGGAGTACACGCCGCAGTCGTTCGCCGAATCGCTGCCGATCCGGATGGATGACTACGTCGACCTCTCGTCGTTCACCCACCACCCCTTCTACGAGCCCTTCATGATCGAGGTGCCCGACAACTGGATGTGGGCTTCGGTCTGGAACCTGCCGCTCGACGAGCTGATGCAGACCATCGACTACGCCCTGGAGAACGGCTACACGATCGCCTGGGGCACGGACGTGAGCGAGAAGGGCTTCAGCCGCACGAAGGCCATCGGCATCATCCCCGAGGCCGATACCGAGAGCATGAGCGGCACGGAGGCCGAGCGATGGGGCAAGCTCACCGAACAGGAGAAGGAGGCTGCCCTCTACAAGTTCGATAAACCGGGCAAGGAGCGCAAGATCGATCAGCAGATGCGCCAGGAGGCTTTCGACAACTACGAGACGACGGATGACCACGGCATGGTGATCGTCGGCACGGCCAAGGACCAGGCGGGAAATACCTATTACAAGGTACAGAACTCGTGGGATGTCCGTCCGCCCTACGACGGATTCTGGTACTTCTCGCGCCCGTTTGTCGAGTACAAGACGATGTCGATCATGGTCAACCGCAACGCCATCCCGAAGGAGATCCGCAAGAAACTCGGCTGGAAATAATCCCGACGGATCGACCAACAACGAAAACAGCCCGGCTCTTACGAGTCGGGCTGCTTCGTTTATTGAAGTTTCGGTTTCAGTCGTTTTTTAAGGGAGACTTACATCTCTCGAAGTTTGATGCTCTCTCCCAACATGATCAGAGCGGTGCGAACCCACTCTTCAATTCTTGCCTTCATAGTAAATAATTTTAAATAAATATTAAAATATTTTATCATTTAAGACGCGGCAAAGGTAATGCGTGGAAAGGAATCTTGCAAATATTTTATTAAGATTTTTTACGAAATAAGTAAATTTTTTGAAGAATTCCTCCGAGAGGCAAATCCGAAGAGAGGGAAAAAGCAAGAGGCACGCGACGCAATCACCTGTTAAACAGCATATTGAATCGCACAAACAACAGGGATGGGATCGCGGCGTACAGAAGGAGAAATCGGACAAAACAGGGAACGGATTGGAGCGGTAGCAGAGGATCAACCGCGGGCATAATTCCCCCGCGCATCGTATAGGAGCCGCGACGAACCGCGCGGAGGAGTGAAATTTCCGGAAAAAAGGGAGCTATTCAGCAGGCAAAGACCAGAAGAAAGCCCTCCGAAAGGCGGGCGGCAAGTTCCACGGGCTCCCCGTCCGTGATGCACCCCACGAGCCGTCCGGCGGCAAGATCGGCCGAAACCAGATGCAGATCCTGCAGGAGATCGAGCTCCCGCCGGCCGGCATACTTGTAGAGCGCCTCCTTGGCACACCAGGCAAACCCCGGCCACAGGGGATCCGCCGACAAGAGTCGTTCCGCATCGGTCATATAGCGATCGACCACCCGCGAGAAGTCTCTCCCCTCAGGTTCGATATCAACCGTACAGCGACGCGACGAGAGGACGACAGCCACCCGACCGTCGCAGTGCGATACGGCCACGCAGGCCTCACCGTCGGGAAGCACCGGGGCTCCGATTTCATTATAGGCAATTCGGGTATGGCGGCCCAACTCGCGCCGCACCAGCGCCCGCCAGGTCAGGAACTCCCTCCGCCGGCGCTCGTTGCGGAACAAGGCCGCTTCGGCGCGCTCCTCGGGCGTCGTCCAGGGTGCCGCCTCCGACTCGCTCATCGGCGGCTCGACCAGCAGACAGGGGATCATGGCAGATCGACGCGAATCTTCTCGATCCGGTGCCCGTCCATCTCCTGCACCGTGAACCGCAGATCGTGCGCCGTGAAGACATCGCCCTTGCGCGGGAAGTCCCGCTTGAGTTCGAGCATCAGCCCCGCCAGTGTCTCGGCCTCCCCCTTCACGTCGGAAAAGGTCCCCTCGTCGAGATCGAGGATCCGTTCGAAATCACCCAGGTGGGTCTTGCCCTCGAAAAGATAGGTCTTGGCATCCAGCCGCGTGTAGGAGGTCTCCTCGTTGTCGCTCTCGTCCGAAATCTCGCCGACGATCTCCTCGATGATGTCCTCGAGCGAGACAAGTCCCAGCGTCGAACCGTACTCGTCTACAACAATGGCCATGTGGACCTTGTTCGACTGGAAATCGCCCAACAGGTCGTTGATCTTCTTGTGTTCGGGGACGAAATAGGGTTTGCGCATCAGCTGCTGCCAGGCAAAGTCCTTTGCATTGTTGATATAGGGCAGCAGATCCTTCACGTAGAGCGTACCGCGGATGTTGTCCATATCCTCCTCATAGACCGGGATGCGCGAGAACCCCGACTCGATGATCGTCCGCTTGACGTGGTCGTAGTCGTCCGTAATGTCGAGCGCCGTCACGTCGACGCGCGGCTTCATGATCTCCTGCACCTCGGTATTGACGAAATTGACGATTCCCGACAGCATGACATGCTCCTCGGGGCTCGAACTCTGCGTCATGTCGACGGCATCGGCCAGTTCATCGAGCGAGATTTCGCTCTTGTGGGCGGCCTTTTCGCTGATCCGGCTGCTCGTGCGCACCAACGCATAGGACAACGGGTAGAAGATCCCCCGCAACAGCATCAACGGACGTGCAACGGCCTGCGCGAAGCGGACCGGAATGGTCTGGGCGAGCACCTTCGGGAGGATCTCGCCGAAGAGCAGCAGCAGGAAGGTGACCAGCACCGTCTTGAAGAGGAACTCGAAGCGCAGGAACGTAAAGAGCGAATCGATGATTCCCGACGTGAGGATGACGATGCAGATGTTCACCAGATTGTTGACCACGAGAATCGTCGCCAGCAGCAGATCGACATTCGTCAAGAGGCGCAGCACGGCGGCAGCGCCACCGCTCCGGCTCTGCTGAAGCCGATGGATGTCGTTGTGCGACAGCGAGAAAAACGACGTTTCGGCACCGGACACCAGTGCCGAAATGGAGAGCAGAAAGAGTGTCACCACGCACAGCACGGCGATATGGGGCGTAAACCCGTGAAACTCTATCCAGGAATGGGCAACCTCTTCCAAAGTATCCAGTTATTGGTTAGTCGAACAGCGAACTGCTCTTGTGCGTATCGTGCTGACGCGCCGCCGCACTGTTTTCGTCCTTGAGGACCTCCTTGCGGCCGCTCGGAGCCTCGACGATAAACTTAGAATTGCGGGTCTGATAGGCCGGTTTGGCCAGCAGTTCGTCGATATTGCTGTAACGGGCGGGATTCGTTCCCAGCACCACCTGTTCGGGCTGGCGGACCGCCGGCTTCTGCGCCACCGGCTTGATAGGCTCCAACACCGGAGGCAGCGGTTCGTGATTCACCACCGGCTCGGGGCGCTGCACCGGAATGACGGGCGGCATCTCGTGTTCGTGCTCGTCGCCGACGAAGCCCGTAGCCACCACCACCAGTTCGATGGCGCTGCCCAGCTGCGGCTTTTCGCTCGTACCCCAGATGATGTTGGCGCTGTGGATCGAGCCGTCGGCCTCCTGCACGCTGGCGTGAGCCTGGATGTACTCCAGGATCTGGACAACCTCCTCGTACATCAGGCTGTCGGCGTTCGACACCGAGATGTTGAGCAGGATATTCTTCGCCCCGGAGATCAGGTTGTGGTCCAGCAACGGCGAACGCAGCGAGGCCTCGGCCACCGCCTCGGCACGGTTGTCGCCCTCGGCCGTAGCCACGGCCATGTGGGCCCGGCCGCTGTCGCGCATCACCTTCGAGACATCGGCAAAGTCGACATTGACCAGATCGCTCTCGACGGTGATGATCTCGGCGATACCCTTGGCCGCTGAAGCCAGGATGTCGTCGGCCTTACCGAAGGCCTGCTTGAGCGAGAGACGGCCGTAGATTTCGAGAATGTTCTCGTTGTTGATGATCAGCAGCGAATCGGTATTCTGGCGCAGTTCGTCGATACCGCGGAAGGCCTGTTCGTAACGGATCTTGCCCTCGACGGCCAGCGGCGAGGTGACGATGGCCACGGTCAGCAGCCCCATCTCCTTGGCCAGTTTGGCAATCACGGGCGAGGCCCCCGTACCGGTTCCACCGCCCATACCGGCCGTAATGAAGATCATCTTCGTCCCGGCCTCCTCGAGGGCCTGACGGATCTCGGGAAGGGTTTCGACGGCAGCACGGCGCCCGTTTTCGGGGTCATTGCCGGCTCCGAGGCCCTCGGCTCCGAGGCGGATCTTCTGTTCCACAGGGCTCTTGTCCAGCGCCTGCTGGTCGGTATTGCACACCATGAACTTCACGCCCCGGATTCCGAGGTTCCACATGTGGTTCACGGCATTGCCTCCGGCTCCGCCCACGCCGACCACCATAATGATCGACTTGTTGTCGCGCGGGACCTTGATCTCCGACATCAATTCGTCTGTCATATCTGTTTTTCTATTTTCCAATTACTTGAATCCGGAATCCCGGACTTGTCTTTTAGCTCTTTCCCCGGCCGGATTCTCTTCCTTCTGCCAACGTATCGCCCTCCTGCCAGTTTCTCTTCCTTGCCAACAACTCCCCCGGCCGGATTTTCGCACTGTCGACTTCTCTTCCTTGCCAACTTCTCCCCCGGTCGGATTTTCTCACTGTCAACTACTCTTCCTTGCCAACTGCTCCCCCGGCCGGATTCTCTCACTGCCAACTTCTCTCCCTTGCCAACTGCTTCCCCGGCCGGATTCTCTCACTGCCAACATCTCACCCCCGTCAACTTCTCTCCCCCCGGCCGGCGGCGGAATCAGATCTCCTCGTCTTCGCCGGCCTTGAAACTCTTGTCGATCTTGCCGAAGAAGTTGCGGATGAACGATCCCAGATCGCGCCGCGGGTGGACGCTCTCTACCGGTTCATCGTTGACATTCGGATCTGCCGGTGCCGGCTGCGGCTGTGCAGGTTGTTGTTGCGGCTGAGCGGGCTGCGGCTGCGGTTGCGGCTGTGCGGGTTGGTGCGGGCCCTGCTGCTGAGGCTGCAAGGCCGGCTGTCCGGTCTGCTGCCGTCCGTAGGGCGACGCATAATTCTGTCCGTAGGGATAGGGCGGACGCTGGGGCTGTTGCTGTGGCTGCTGCGGCTGACGGATACCCGCCGCCGGATCCTGAGGCGAATCCGCCGCCGGATTCTGTACCGGAGCCACGGGCGGCCGCTGATCGATAACGGAGCATCCGCCGAGCTCCGCACCGTGCAGCAGGATGCCCACCACCGTCGAGAGCCCCGGATCGGCTACCTTGTTTTTCGACGCGTCGGTCAGGCCGATCTCCGGCAGCGCCACACGGACATCCATCCCCGTCACGCGGCGGAAGAGCTCGTCGAGGTGCTTCAACTTGGCCGAACCGCCCGTCAGGACGATACCGTAGGCCAGTTTTCCGGCATAACCCGAGTCGGTGATCTCCTGCTGGACGAATTCGACGATATCCGTGGCGCGGGCCTCGATCACCGTGGCCAGGTTGCGCAGCAGGATATCCTTCGCCTCGCGGGGCGTGCGTCCGTTGACACGGACCAGTTTGTCTTCGGGGGCCAGTTCGGCGACGGCCGAACCGTATTTGATCTTGAGGCTCTCAACGAGCTTCTCGGGGACGCTCATCGTGCGGATATCGCGGTTGATGGCCGAGGCGCCCATCGGGATCGAGGCGATATAGCGGACCACGTTGCGGTAGTAGACGGCCACGTCGGTGACCTCCGCACCGACGTCGACCACGGCCACACCCTCCTCCTTTTCGTCGGGGAGCAGCACCGCCTCGGGGATGGCCATGGCATCCGAGACGACATCCAGCATCCGGACACCCAACCGCTTGAGGGCCATGTTGAGCCGCTGCATGGGGGTTTTCTGGCAGAGGATGAAGTTAAACGTCGACGAGAGCTTCTTGCCGAACGAGCCGACGGGGTTCCGCACCTCCTGGCTGTCGTCGACGACATAGTTCTGGGGCACGCGCTCCATGATCGTCTCGTCGTCCGGAGCCTGGACATTGCGCATGCGGTCGAAGAGGGCTTCGACATCCTTCTGGTTGACCCCGTTCTGGGGGTCGTAGACAAAGACGTGGTCGGTATGGCGTGCGCAGCGCACGAAATCACCCGAAATACCCGCATAGGCCTCCGTAATCCGGACACCGAGCTGCTGTTCGGCCTCCGAGAGAGCCTCGCGGATGGCGCGGCTCACCAGTTCGATGTTTTCGATCCGTCCCGCATGGACCCCCTCAACGGGTTTCGTGACGACGCACAGCACGTCCATCAACCCCTCGGACGTCTTCTCACCGACGGCTACGGCTACCGACGAACTCCCGAGGTCAACAGCGACGGTATAGTTCTTTCTTTCCACGGTATAATCCTTTTACTTCTTGCAGACCACCTGATTTCTGTATCTGATGTCGATCGATCGATACGTCTCCCAACCCAGCGTCGAAAGTCCGTTGCGGTAGAACCGCATCAGCTTGTCGAGCTTCCGGTCCACCTCTTCCAGCCGACCGAAGAGGATCGTAAATCGTCCGCTTCGGGGCGTCAGCTCCACCTCCAATGCTCCGCTGGGGGTCGTATGGGCGGCAATCTGCACCACCTCCGACCTCCAGAAATCATCGTCTTCGACAGTCTCCACAAAGGTAAGGAGTTTCGTGAAATCTTCGTAGCTTTTCTCCAACTTTTTTTGCTTGCGGCGTTCGGTCTCCTGCTGCTCCTCGATGCGTTCGAGTTCGGCCCGGATCACCTGCGTGCGGTAACGCCACGTGCGGCGTGCCCGGGCCTTATCGGCCAGCAGCCGGTCGACCCGCTTGTCGAACTCCTCAGCGCTTTCGCCCTTCCACCAGCGGCGCTTCAGCCGCTGACGGCGGCTCTTCGTGTATTCCTGTTCGTAGGCCTGTTCGCGCCGGTAGACCGGATACTTCGACCGTTCGAGTTCGTCGATGCGTTCGTCAATCTCCCGTTTGCAGCGGTCGATGTAGGCCCGCACGTCGCCCGCATAGGAGGCCGGGAAGGGGGGCCGGTAGGAGCCCGTCACCACCGGCACGTAAAGCGACGAGGCCCGTGGCGCCTCGAAAACATACCCTTCGGAGGTGACATACTCGTTTCGGCCGTCGGTCAGCAGCCGCAGCAACGGTTCGCGCGGCGTGATCGTCACGTGGAGAATCCCCGGACCGGTGACATAGGCCGCCACGCGGTCGACGAAACCGTTGCGGGCGATCAACCGTTCGATAGCCGTCAGATCGACCTCGTCAACAGCCGTGCCACGCGTGGCGATTCCGCTCTGCGCGATCCACCGTTTGACCTGCTGTCCGGTCACCAGATAGCCTTGCGAGGTGCTGTCGACCACCTCGACCTCCACGCCGCGGACCTGCCGTGCGGAGCGTTCGCGATGCACGGCGATGCCCGTCCACAGCACGTAGACTCCGACGCCGGCCCACAGCAGGCCGACGAGCAGCGGACGCAGATATTGTCTGACGCTTCGGGATTCGGTATTTCGGAAAGGAGCCTTCAACGGTTCAAAAGCGGATTAACGGGTTCTCAGACGATTCTGTTTCTGGGGTTTTCGGGATGGCAGGGGTCTGCTCGGTTTTCGGGTCAGCTCTTGCGGGCCAGCACCTCGGCCAGGGCGCCGCAGCAGGCGTCGATATTGCCGGCGCCGAAGCTGATCACCACGTCGGTATCCATCGCGGCGACCGTTTCGGCCAGGTGTTCACGGTCGACGATCCGGCAGGGGACCGTCACCCGGTCGGCGATGATCTGCGACGTAATCCCCTCGATGGACTCCTCGCGGGCCGGATAGATCGGCAGCAGCACCACCTCGTCGGCATGCGACAGCGCCTCGGCAAACTCCGGATAGAGGTCGCGCGTACGGGTGTAGAGATGGGGCTGGAAGAGCGCCGTGATGCGCCGTCCGGGGAACATCTTCCGCACCGAAGTCAGCGTGGCGGCCAACTCGCGCGGATGGTGGGCATAGTCGTCCATGTAGACCTGCTTCGGGGTGTTGACATAGAATTCGAAACGGCGCTTCACCCCCTTGAACGAGGCCAGCGCCTCGCGCAGGCGGTCAAGATCCAGCTCGCGGTTTTCGAACTTCGCGGCGCACCACACCGCCGCCACGGCCCCCACCGAGTTTTCGATGTTGACCCACCCGGGGATGCCGAGCGTGCACCCCTCGATGGTGCCCGACGGCGTAACGATGTCGTAGCGGTAGTGGCCGCCGCCGATCAGTTCGACGTTGCGGGCATAGAAGTCGCACGGCGTGTCGTAGGCGTAGCGGTAGACCGTGATTTCGGGGTTGTCGATCCGCAGGTCGAGCCCCTGCTTGATCACGAGGCTGCCGTCGGGGCGGATCTGGCGGATAAACTGCACGAAGGCCTCCTTCAGGGCCTCGTGCGTGCCGTAGATGTCCAGATGGTCGGCATCGGCCGAGGTCACCACCGCCACGTCGGGGTACAGCCGCAGGAACGAACGGTCGAACTCGTCGGCCTCGACCGCCAGACGCTTGCCGTCGCCCAGCACCAGATTGCCGTCGAAGTTCTTCGAGATGCCGCCCAGGAAGGCCGAGCCGCCCCCCGTCAACGCACGATTCAGCCAGGCGATCAGGGTCGAGGTGGTCGTCTTGCCGTGGGTTCCCGCCACGGCCATCACATACTTGCCCTCGGCCAGATGGCCCAGCATCTGCGACCGCTTCTCGATGCGGAAGCCGTGGTCGCGGAAGTAGGTATATTCGCTGTGGTCGTGCGGCACGGCCGGGGTGTAGACCACGATCGTGCGGGCCGGATCGAGGAACTCCTGCGGGATCAGCCGCACGTCTTCCTCGTAGTGGACGGCGGCCCCTTCGGCCTCGAGGGCGTCGGTCAGCGCCGTGCGCGTGCGGTCGTAGCCGGCCACGCGGCACCCTTCATGCAGGAAATAGCGGGCCAGAGCGCTCATGCCGATGCCTCCGATCCCGAGAAAATAGACACTCTTACGTTCCATCACTTCATCACCTTAACAATTTCATCGACAATATCTTCCGCGGCACGAGGCTTGGCCAGCCGCTCCAGGTTGCGGCTCATCGACTCGAGACGCTGCCGGTCGCCGAGCAGTTCGACGGCCAGCGGCATGGCCTTCGTGCGGCACTCAGCATCCGTCACCACCAGGGCCGCCCCTTTTGCCTCCAATGCCCGGGCATTCTTCGTCTGGTGATCTTCGGCCACGTTGGGCGAGGGCACAAACAGCACCGGTTTGGCCACCAGACACAACTCCGAGACCGTCCCGGCGCCGCTGCGCGAGACAACGACGTCGGCCGCCGCATAGGCGTAGTCCATGCGGTCGATGAAGGCCCCCTGCCAGACGTGCTCCGCGGGGTGCGCCGCCAGGAAGGCCTGCATCTCGCGTTCGTAATACTTGCCCGTCTGCCAGATCACCTGCACCGGGGCCTTGCCACCGGTATCGAGGATCCAGCGCTTCATCATCTCGTTGAGCGACCGCGTGCCGAGCGAGCCGCCCACGACCAGAATCGTCGGCAGGCTCTCCGTCAGTCCGTAGTATCGCAGCGCCTCGGCGCGGTCGGCCCCTTCCTTCGAGAAGCGGCCTCTGAGCGGATTGCCCGTCAGCGTGATGCGGTCGGCCGGGAAGAAGCGCTCCATCCCTTCGTAAGCCGTGCAGATACGCCGGGCGCGCCGTCCGAGGATCTTGTTCGTCACCCCGGCATAGGAGTTCTGCTCCTGAATGAGCGTCGGGACCCCCATCCGCTGGGCGGCCCACAGCACCGGAGCGCTTGCATAGCCGCCGAAGCCCACCACGACATCGGCTCCGAAGTCGCGGATCACGCGCCGGGCCATGCGCAGGCTCTTCAGCACCTTGAACGGCACGAGCAGGTTGTGCCAGTCCAGCCGGCGCTGCAGGCCGGCGATCGGCAGTCCGACGATGCGGTAACCCAGTGCCGGGACCTTCTCCATCTCCATCTTGCCCTCAGCGCCGACGAACAGCAGTTCGACTTCGTCACCGAAGCGGCGTTTCAGTGCCTCGGCGACCGCCACGGCCGGGTAGATATGGCCGCCCGTACCGCCGCCCGAAAGAATGATCTTCTTCATATCGTTTTTATTTTCAACCTTTTTGCGTTTCTCATCATACGCCGGTCTCCCGGCCTTTTTCCCGGCTCTGCACCCCGGTCCGAGACCGTTTCCGGGCGCTTCCCGCACCCCCGGGCCGACCTTTCTTTCTACCGCTCCACCGCTCCCGTCTCACCGGCCTCGCACACTCTCTCCCCCCGGGATCACCGGCCCCAGGAGCCGCGGTCGAGCGAACGGTAACCGATCGCCTCGGCAATATCCGCGGCGGCGATATCGGCACGACCGGCCAGATCGGCGATCGTGCGGGCCACCTTCAGGATCCGGTCGTAGGCTCTTGCCGAGAGCGACAGCCGCTCCATCGCCCGTTCGAGCAGCGAGGCCGAAGCCGCATCGAGCCGGCACCACTCCCGCAGCAGCGAACTCCCCATCATCGAGTTGGTGTGGACCCCCTCCACGCCGCGGAAGCGTTCGGCCTGCACCTCGCGGGCCCGGATCACCCGTTCGCGGATCACGGCGCTCGGTTCGCCCGGTGCGGCCGCGGTCAGTTCGGCGGGGGTGACCGGTGTCACCTCGACCTGCAGATCGATCCGGTCCAGCAGCGGACCCGAGATCCGCCCCATGTAGCGGTGCACCGCCCCGGGCGAACAGGTACACTCCTTCGTCGGATGGTTGTAATAGCCGCACGGACAGGGGTTCATCGCCGCCACCAGGGTGAAGTTCGCCGGGTATTCGACGCTGTACTTCGCCCGCGAGACGACGATCCGCTTCTCCTCGAGCGGCTGGCGTAGCACCTCGAGGACATTACGCCCGAATTCGGGCAGCTCGTCGAGGAACAGCACGCCGTTGTGGGCCAGCGACACCTCGCCCGGACGCGGCGACTGCCCGCCTCCGATCAGCGCCACCTGCGACGTGAGGTGGTGCGGCGCCCGGAAGGGCCGCCGGGTCATCAGCCCGCCGGCGAAGTTCGTCTTCCCGGCCACGGAGTGTATTTTGGTCGTTTCGAGGGCCTCCTCGCGCGTCAGCGGCGGCAGGATCGTCGGCAGCCGCCGCGCCAGCATCGTCTTGCCCGAGCCCGGAGCCCCGATCATCAGCACGTTGTGACCGCCCGCCGCAGCGATTTCCAGCGCCCGTTTGGCATGGGCCTGGCCGCGCACGTCGGCGAAATCCTCGGCGTAGTCCATCCGCGCCGGATCGAACGGATCGCCGCCCGGCGGTGTTGCCGGTTCGATCGTCCGCTCGCCGTTCAGCGCCTCGATCACCTCTCTCAGCGTCGCGGCGCCCAGCACCTCGATCCCCTCGACCACGGCCGCCTCTCCGGCATTCTCCACCGGGAGGATCAGCCGCCGGAGACCCGCCCGCTGGGCCGCTACGGCCAGCGGCAGCACGCCCCGTACGGGCTTCAGCGAACCGTCGAGCGACAATTCGCCGGCAAACATCGCCTCGGCAACCGCCTCGGGCCGGATCCGCTCCATCGCCGCAAGGATCCCCACGGCAATCGGCAGATCGAATCCCGACCCCTCCTTGCGCAGGTCGGCCGGCGCCAGACTCACCACCACCTTGCGCCCCGACATCCGCTCGCCCGAATTCTCAAAGGCCGCCCGGATGCGCTGTTCGCTCTCCTTGACGGCGTTGTCGGGCAGGCCGACCAGGTACAGACCCAGTCCGCCGCCCGTGATGTTGACCTCGACGGTCACCGTCACGGCATCGATCCCCAGCAGGGCTCCGGCATACGTGCGTACGAACATGGGCTAACGGGTCTAATGGACTTGGAGGATTTTGACGCTCTCTTCGCGGCGGTTTTTCAGAAGGGGGCTTCGTCCGAGAGGTTCGTCGAACGGTTCAGGTCAAACTCGCCACCCCCCATGGCGCCGCTCAGACCGCCCCCCACGGGGACCGCTCCGCCCGCACCGCCGGGCAGGTTGTTCGAACCGCTCGCATAGTCGTCGTAGGCCTGCTGGCTGTCGGCCGCATCGGCCGGCGGGAGCATCGAGTCGTCGAGATCCGTAAAGCGCGCCTGCTCCTTCAGGAAGCGCAGGTTCACGTCGCACACCGCACCGTTACGGTGCTTGGCCAGGATGATCTCGGCCATCCCCGCCGTGGGCATGCCGTTCTCGTCCTGGTTGATGCCGTAGTACTCCGGGCGGTGGATGAAGGCGACGATATCGGCATCCTGCTCGATGGCGCCCGACTCGCGGAGGTCCGACAGCTGCGGACGCTTCGAGCCGCCGCGCATCTCGGTGGCACGGCTCAGCTGCGAAAGGGCGATCACCGGCACGTTCAGCTCCTTGGCGATCGCCTTCAGCGTCCGCGAGATGAAGGCCACCTCCTGTTCGCGGTTGCCCTTCGTATCCTGGTTGCCGGTCATCAGCTGCAGGTAGTCGATGATGATGATCTTGATGTCGTTATGGATCTTCAAACGCCGCGCCTTCGAGCGGAACTCGAAGACCGACAGCGCCGGCGTATCGTCGATGTAGAGCGGGGCGGCGCCCAGCGGTTTGGTGGCCGACTCGAGGTGGCGCCACTGCTCGGGAGTCAGCCGGCCCGACTTGACGTCGTTGCCCGAGAGGCCGGTTTCGGCGATGATCAGACGCATCATCAGCTGCACGGCCGACATTTCGAGCGAGAAGAAGGCCACCCCCTGTTCGTGATCGACGGCCATGTTGCGGGCCATCGACAGCACGAAGGCCGTCTTTCCCATCGACGGACGCGCCGCCACGATGATCAGGTCCGACCGCTGCCAGCCGAGCGTCACGCGGTCGAGGGCCATGAATCCCGACGGCACGCCGCTGAAGGCGCTCGTGTTCTTCGAAGCCTCCTCGATCTGCTCCAGCGCCCGGGCCAGGATCTCCTTCGACGACTGCACCGAACGCTTGACGTGTCCTTCGGCCACCTTGAAGATCTCGCCCTCGGCAAAGCCGATAAGCTCCGTGACGTCGGTCGACTCGTCGTACGACCGCCGCTGGATCTCCGTGGCCGAGCGGATCAGCTCGCGCTGGACATACTTCTGGGCGATGATCTTCGCATGGAACTCGACGTTGGCCGCCGAGCCGACCTTCTGGGTCAGCTGCGCCAGATAGGAGGCGCCGCCCACCTTCTTGAGCTCCTTCTTGGCCTTGAGCCGCTCGGTGACCGTATAGAGGTCGATGGGTTTGAGCTCCATCGAGAGCTCCTCGATGGCCTTGTAGATCAGCCGGTGCTCCTCAGTGTAGAAGGCTTCGGGGGTGATGAACTCCTGCACGGAGATGATGCTGTCCTTTTCGAGCATCAGTGCGCCGAGCACCGCCTCCTCCAGTTCGACGGCCTGGGGCGGCACGTTGCCGGCACCTTCGGTCAGTGCGTCATATGCCTCACGGTTACGCGAATAGGCGTTGCCGCGCGAGGTTGTATTGTCGTATTCTTTTGCCATGAATCTTTTCCACTCGGTTCGGACTTCAAAAGTACGGATTCGGGCGGACATATCAAAAGGGAGTCCGTGGAAAAGTGAAAGATTTTGCACCAGCGAAGGCGGTTGTCGGAAGACCGGCCGGAGCCTGACGCGAAAGGCCGCGCGGATGATCTCCGGACGCGGCGCCGGAAAACCGCGCGCAGACCCGCCCAGACGGTTGTCCGCCGACGGGGATTCCGCTCCGGCCGCCGGTTTCGGAGGCGATTCCGGCCTGCCGGCAGAGGGTCACTCCTTCACGCCCAGTTCGCGCTGCGAGACGGCCAGCGCCGCCAGACTGATCCGACAGCCGGGGACCGCCCGCAGGATCTCCCCGGCACACGACAGCAGCGTCGAGCCGGTCGTCATCACGTCGTCGACCAGCAGGATGTGGCGTCCGGCCAGCCGTTCCGCATGTCGCACGGCGAAGGCCCCCTCGACATTTGCCGGACGTTCGTGGCGCGACTTGAGGGCCTGACTGGCCGTATTGCGCCGGCGGTAGACGCTCCGCCGCTCGACCGGGACACCCAGCTGACGGGCAATCCCTTCGGCGATGTATTCCGACTGGTTGTAGCCCCTCCGGCACCGCTTGAAGGGATGCAGCGGAAGCGGCACCACACACTCCACACCGTCGTACAGCCCGCTTTCGCGCAGGTAGCGGCCATACCACTCGCCCATCTCGCGCGCCGTGCGCCACGTCCCGCGGTACTTGAAGCCGTGGATCAGCTCGCGCCAGCCGCTCCGGTGGACGAAGAAGAGGAACCCCGAAGCCCGCTCAACGGGCAGCTGTCCCCAGCATTTGCGCGCCACGGGGTTGTCCAAGTCGCGCCAGTAGCCGGTCAGCGGGGCCGTCATGCGGCACAGCGTGCAGACCGTCCGCTCGCCCTCGGTCAGCGGTTCGCCGCAGACCGCGCACCGCGCCGGGAAGAACAGCGACGCCACATCGCGTATCAACTCACTGAGGATCGACATCCACCACGACGGTTATGGCCCGGAAGGCCGGATTTTCGGAAAAGGTCTTCAACTCGGCGCTCAGCAGTTCGCGGGCGCGGGCCGACGAGGCGCCGCTCTCGATCTTCAGCAGCAGCCCGACGAGGTATTCGCCCCGGATGCGGTCGACCGGCGGGGTCATCGGCCCCAGCACGCGGCGCCCGAACCGCACCCGCAGCCGGGCCGCCAGCGCCGTCACCCCGTCGCGCAGCACCGACGGATCGCGGTGGCGCAGCGTGATCGACGTCAGCCGCGCATAGGGCGGATAGAAGAACATCTGCCGTTCGGCCAGCTGCGTGCGCACCATCCCCTCGTAGTCGCCCGTGGCCACCTGACGGATAACCGGATTGGCCGGATCCGAGGTCTGGATCACCACCTCGCCGCCGCCGTCGCGCCGCCCGGCCCGTCCCGAGACCTGCATCATCAGCTGGAAGGCCCGTTCGGCGGCCCGGAAGTCGGGGTTGTTCAGCAGGTTGTCGGCATTGAGGATGCCGACCAGCGAGACCCCCGCGAAGTCGAACCCCTTGGTGATCATCTGCGTACCGACCAGAATGTCGGTCCGCCGTGCCGCGAAGTCGGCGATGATGGCGTTGAAGGCCCGTTCCGAGGTGACGCTGTCGCGGTCGAGCCGTGCCACGCGCGCCTCGGGGAAGATCCGTGCGATCTCCTCCTCGATCTTCTCCGTCCCGAACCCCACCGGCACGACATCCGTCACGCGGCACGAGGGACATTTCGCCGGAACGTTTTCCGTATGGCCGCAATAGTGGCAGACGAGTTTCTGACCGCTCTTGTGGTAGGTGAGCGTCACGTTGCAGTTCGGGCAGCGCGCCGTCCACCCGCACTCCGTACACTCGACATAGGGCGAAAAACCCCGCCGGTTCTGGAACAGCATCACCTGTTCGCCCCGGTGGAGCGTCTCCTCGATCTTGTCCAGCAGCAGTTTGTTGAAGTGGGCGTGGCGTTCGCCCCGGCGGGCCGCCCGCAGCGTATCCGAAATGTAGACCACGGGCAGACGCGCCGCGCCGTAGCGTTCGTTGAGCACCGCCCTCCCGTACTTGCCCGAGGCGGCATTCGACCACGTCTCGAGCGAAGGCGTGGCGCTTCCGAGCAGCGTATGCCCCCCGAACAGCCGCGCCATCACCACGGCACAGTCGCGGGCGTTGTAGCGCGGCGCGGGATCCGCCTGCTTGTAGCTGGCGTCGTGCTCCTCGTCGACGACAATCAGCTGCAGGTGCTTCAGCGGCAGGAAGATCGACGACCGCACCCCGACGACGAATTCGCCCCCTTCGGAGCGGTTCAGCCGCAGGTAGGTCTCCGTCCGGCGGCGGTTCGTCAGCTTCGAGTGGTAGGCCGTGACACGGCTCCCGAAGATCCGCTCCATGCGTTCGATCAGCTGGGCCGTCAGGGCGATCTCCGGGACCAGCAGCAGCACGTCGCCGCCCCGGGCCAGCACCCCGGCAATCAGATGGATGTAAATCTCCGTCTTTCCGGAGCCCGTGATCCCCTGCAGCAGCGCCGTGCTCTTCCCGCCGGCGAACTCTCCGCGCAGCGTATCGAGCGCCTGCTGCTGATGGGGACTCAGCTCCGGCAGGCGGAACACCGAACCGCCGAGTTCGACCGTCCGCTCGCGCTCCGCGGCCACGACGTACCCCTTTCGCTCCAGGGCATGCAGCACGCCGTAGTCGGCCCGCAGCAGACGCCGCGCCACCTCTCCCGTCGCGATGCGGCTCTCGTCGCCCGCCGTGGCGATCTCGAGCAGCGCCTCGTACTGCCGCGGCGCCCGCCTCTCGAGGCGTTCGCACACCTCGTGAAAGGCCGCCTCGTCGTGCAGCTCCCGCGCCAGTGCGAGGTAACACTCCGTGCGGGGGCGGAACTCCTCCTCCGAGAACTCCTCCTCCGTATCGCCCGAGGGCTTCATCAGCGAGGGCAGCGCCACCCGCATCACCTCGCCGACACTGCACAGATAATACGACGCAATCCACTCCCACAGCGCCCGCTGGGGCGCCGTGAGCAGTGGACGGTCATAAAGAATGCGTTGTATGGATTTGATGCGCGGGAAGTCGGGGCGCCGGTCGTGGAGACGCCACACGATCCCCGTATAGAACTTGCGCGCGCCGAACTGCACCGCCACGGCCTGGCCCTCCGTCACCGCCATCCCCTCGGGAACGGCAAACGTATAGGCGGGTTGCGCCAGCGGCAGGACTATGTCGGCATATTGCGGCATCAGACCTTGTTGATGGCCTGGAAGCCCTTGCCGTAGACGCCCATTACCGAGCCCACGGTCAGGAAGGCATCCGGATCGATCGTCTTGACGAACTTCAGGATCATCGCCGTCTCACTCTTGCGGCAGACCACCATGACGATCTTCGACTGCTCCTTCGAGTACCAGCCCTGGGAGTCGATGAGCGTCACGCCGCGATGGATGTTCTGCGCAATGGCGTCGGCCATCTTCTCGTAGTCGTGCGTGACGATCAGCACCTGACTCGACTGCTGGCTGCCGGCCATGATCATGTCGACCGTATAGCCCACCACGGCCGTCATCACGTAACCGTAGATCACGGCGCTGATGCCCTTGCCGACGAGCAGTGCCGACGCGATGATGACGAAGTCCGAGTAGATGAGGATCTTGCCGTAGCTGATCGTGCGGTACTTGTTGATGATCATCGCCACGATATCCGTACCGCCCGTCGAGCCGCCCTGCGAGAAGCAGAGCGAGATACCCACGCCGGCCATGATACCGCCCAGCACGATGGCCAGCAGGCTGTCGATGCCGAGGAAGTTGCCTTCGGGGAGCACGTCCTGCCAGAAGTTCATGCCCACGGAGATCACCAGTACGCAGAAGATCGTCTTGATGCCGAAGTTCCACCCCACGATGAATCCCGCGATGAGCAGCAGCACGGCATTGATGATGAAGACCATCGTACCAATCTGGATATGCAGCCCGAGATTCTCGAGCGCCGTGCAGAGCACGAGCGAAAGGCCTGCGGCACCGCCGCCGACACCGTTGGCCGGAAGGATGCAGCCGATCCAGCCGAATGAGTAGAGCATCATGCCGAAGAACATCAGGAAGTACTCCTTAAACATCTTCAGCAGAAGATCCAGCGTAATTTTAGGTGGTTTCATGGTGATCCGATTATTCCACGCCAGCGTTCGTTTCCGACGGTCGGCCGCGATGCATGACGCATCGTCTCCGCCGGGCAGAAGTTCCGCTACCGGGGTTTGT
This sequence comes from uncultured Alistipes sp., assembly GCA_938014215.1. GTDB lineage: Bacteria > Bacteroidota > Bacteroidia > Bacteroidales > Rikenellaceae > Alistipes. The sequence continues at coordinate 139,873 of CALLRW010000007.1, forward strand.
TATCCTTATTCTCTACAAAGGTAGTAAAAATTTCGCCTTGCCAAACATCCCGCAGCACCAATCTTTTTTCGAGCATGGCCAGAAGCTGTTCGTTGCGCACGAGGCCCCAGTTGCGGCCGTAGTGGTAGCGGGGCGGGGCCTCCGAGGCGAAACGCTCGACCACCAGATCCGGACGCAGGCGCCGCAGGATCTCGACAAAGAGGTCAAGATACTCGTCGATCGTCCAGCACCGGAACCGTTCGGGACGGGCATCGTACTCCGCCGCCAGGGCCGTACCGCGGAAGACCTGCAGCTGGTGGAACTTCACTGTCGTCAGCGGCAGGGCGTTGATGCGGGCCGTCTGGGCGAGGAGCATCTCGTCCGTCTCGCCCGGGAGGCCCAGGATGAAGTGCCCCCCGACAGCCAGCCCCCGCTCGGCGGTCATCCGCACGGCCCGCTCGGCCGCGGCGAAGTCATGGCCGCGGTTCACGGCGCGCAGCGTCGCGTCGAAGGTCGACTCAATGCCGTATTCGACGGCGACATACCGTTCGCGGGCCACCTCGGCCAGGTAGTCCAGCTTCGCCTCGTCGACGCAGTCGGGACGCGTACCGATGACGATCCCCACCACGTCGGGGTGGCGCAGGGCCTCGCCGTAGAGCTCCCGCAGCCGTTCGAGCGGCGCGTAGGTGTTCGAGTAGGACTGGAAGTAGACCAGATAGCGCTGCGCCGTGCGGTAGCGGTTGCGGTGGAAGGCGATTCCCTCGTCGATCTGCTGCGAGATGCTCTTCGCCGGGGAGCAGTACGAGGGGGTGAAGGCGCCGTTGATGCAGAACGTGCAGCCGCCCCGCCCGACGGTTCCGTCCCGGTTCGGGCAGGTGAAGCCCGCATCGACCGAAAGTTTCTGCACCCGACCCCCGAACCGCCGGCGGAAATACCCCGCATAGGAGTTGAACCGCCGCTCGTCACCCCACGGATAGATCATCGCCGTCCGACCGTTTTGCGTCCGCTAAAGGCCCCAGTCCGAGGCGCTGTAATTCTCCTTCGGAGCGTTCGGGACGTTGGCGAAATAGGTGAATCCGGTCAGTTTCTCGAGCTCCGCGACGCTGATCATGTCCTTCGACGAGACCCGGACCCCCTTGAGGTTGCTGTTGTGGCAGCGCACGAAGACGGCGCACATCAGCTCGTCGGCCGAACACTCCAGGACCGACTTGCCGGTATGGCCCGACTTGGTGCGCAGCGCGGCGATGTAGAACATCGTGGGGCACGAGACATCGTTCCGCCCGCCGAACGAGATCTTCTTCGGCGAGGCCGAATTGCCGTAACGGTCGGTGTACTTTTCGAAATAGGTGCCGATCACCAGATAGGTCGTATCGGCGCAGACCTTCGTATCGATCCAGTCCTCGAGGATGTTCCATCCGCCGCCGCCCGTATTGAACGAGCTCGAATACTGCGGGGCGATGTTCGTGTAGTAGAAGACCTGCCGGTTGACGGCCGACGTGCAGGTGCGTTCGGCCGAACCGAGCATGTGGCCCTTGTTGCAGCCGCCGCCCGTCGACTTGCTGTTGTACTGGAGATTCGAAGGGATATCCGGATCCTGGCCATAGGCATTCGTGCGGTTGGCACTGCCCTCGTAGCAGTCGTGGCGCGGTGCGGCCACCCACACCGGGCAGTGGTGCTCGGCGCTGAAGCAGACCGTGTAGTTGCGGGCCAGATGGCCGTCGACCCAGAAATCGGGGCAGATGTGGTAGGCATAGTAATAGTCCGGATTGGCCACCTCGACGGGGAGCTCCGCCCAGCCGGCAAACTTCGCCGGGCCCGAGGGGGTGACACTCGACTCCGACGTCGTGAAGCGTGCCGTTTCGCTGGCGTAGGTTTGGCCGTTCCACTCGGCGCAGAGGCGGAATTCATACTCCGTCGAGGCCTTCAGCCCCGTCAGTTCCGCACTTTTGACGCCCGAACCCGAAGCAACCGTCTGGCTCGTATAGCTGCCCGTCGAACCGGCCCGGTACTCGAACCGGAGCGTATAGTCGGAGGCCGGCGCCTCAAAGGTGAAGCCGCAGCTCACCGTCGCCCCCGAAGAGGTGATCTCCGAAGCCGAAGGGGTGCCGAAGGCCGGTTTGTCGGGTTCGGGATCAGGAAGCGTGCCGGCCTCGCCCGTACGGAACTCCATCGCGGCACTCCGCATCAGCCCCGCACCCAGATTCGCATAGGCATAGAAGACATAGTCGCTAAGGGGATCCAGACCGCTCAGCGTTCCGCTGAGCGTACTGCCCGAAACGGTGACATCCGTCATGTTCTCGAACTCGCCGACACCCGCACTGCCCACCCGGGCATAGGCGAATCCGGCATTCGAGGAGTTCAGCACACCGGCGCCGAACTTCGTATCGCAACGCACCTCGACGGTCGTTCCGTCCACCTCACTGACCGGCGTTGCGAACCAGTCGCTGCCACTCGTCTCCGACTTGTCGGAGTTGCAGGCCGCCAGCACAACGGCAGCCAGAATACCCACGAAAAGGGTAAAAAATCGTTTCATAAATCCTTAAACGGTTTCTACAAATGTATAAAAAGGCGGGGACACCCTCCCGGCACCCCGCAAGATTTCGTCTCCGCTATCGGAACGACCAGGCCCGGTCATCGTAGCTCTCCTTCGGAGCCTGCGGCACGTTGACGAAGAAGTGCAGACCGGTCAACCGCTCGATCTCGGCCACCGAGGTCATGTTTGCGGAGGGTTTTCCGCTCGGGTAGGCACGATTCTCGAACCAGAAGCCCACGCACTGCAGCTCGTCGGCCGCAAGATCCTGCACCCGCTTGCCCGTATTGCCCTTCTTCGACCGCAGCAGCACCCGGAAGAAGTGGCTCGGCACCGTGCACGAAACCCCCTCCTTGTCGGTCACCCGGGCCGAGTCATGCACCCCCCAGACACCCGACACCACATAGAGCGTATCGGCGCAGATGTTGTTCCAGCAGTCGGCCTCGAGCGACGACCACACGCCGCCGTTGAAGCTGTTCTGCCACTGCGGGGCCATGTTCGTCACGTAGAAGGTCTGCGCATTGGCCTCGTAGTTGAACGTGCGGTCCTCCGAGGCCATCAGGTGTCCGCGCGAATAGCCGCTCTGGGGCTGGTAGGAGCCCTTCACCAGCGCGGGCTGGAGGCTCTGCGGCACTTCGGGATCGTAGGCCCACTTGTCGGTGCGCTTCTGCGAACCGCGGTAGCATTCATGCAGCGGGAAGGCCGACCACAGGCCGCCCCGTTCGCTCAGACCGTAGCAGGTCGTGTAGTTGCGGCCGCCGGGCAGTCCCGTGCAGGTGTGGACCGCGTAAAAATAGTCCTCCGCGTCGGGATCGGTCTGAGGCAGCTCGGCCCACCCCGTATAACGGGTCAGATCCCGGCTCTTCGGCCCGGCGCTCTCGCCCGTGCGGAACGCAGCCTCGGGACTCTCGTAGCGGTGTCCGCCCAGCACGGCATAGGCCCGCACCGTATGGTCGGTCTCAGGCTTCAGGCCGAGCAGCGTCCCCGACATGCGGTTTGCGGAGACCGTAACGTTCGACGCCTCATACGTCTCGCCCGAGGCCGCCGTACAGACAAAACCGGCCGTCGAGGCATCGAGCACGCCGGCGCCGAACGTCGTCGTACAGTTGACCTCGACACTCGTGCCGCTCACCCGCACCACGGGAGTCTGGAGGCCGGGTTGCGGTGTTTCATTCGTCTTGTCGCCGCCGCAGGCCGTCGCTCCGGAGGCCAGGGCCAGCACCATCCACAGGGTCTTGAGTCTCTTCATGAGTTGTTACGGGTTGTTGTTATTCCTTGTTTTTCGAATCGATCCAGATGGTCACGGGTCCGTCGTTGAGCAGAGCGACCTGCATGTCGGCCCCGAAGACGCCCGTGGCGACGGGGCCTCCGGTCAGCTCGCCGACGCGCCGTACGAAGCGTTCGTAGAGCGGCCGCGACACGGCCTCCGGCGCCGCCTTGATATAGCTCGGGCGGTTGCCCTTGCGCGTCGAGGCCATCAGCGTGAACTGGCTCACGACGAGCACCTCGCCGCCGACCTGACAGACGTCGCGGTTCATCACGCCCTCATCGTCGTCGAAGATCCGCAGCCGGACGAGCTTCCCGGCCAGGTATTCGATATCCTCCTCCGCGTCGTCGTTCCCGACGCCGAGGAACACCAGCAGCCCCGCTCCGATGCGGGAGTGGAGCCGGCCCCCGATCGTCACGGAGGCCTCTCTTACGCGTTGCACAAGCAGTCGCATGGCACTTTTTTAAGGGGTCAGAGATTTTCGAAGGCGGCCCAGAGGTTGTCGCCCGCCGGGACGGGGGCCGTCACGGAGATCCACTCGTGGCGCACCGGATGGTCGAACTCGACGCGCCGCGAATGGAGCGAGATGCCGCCTCCGGGCAGCGAGCGCCGGGCACCGTACTTCAGATCGCCGCGGATCGGGCAGCCGATCTTCGAGAGCTGGGCCCGGATCTGGTGGTGGCGTCCCGTGAGCAGTTCGACCTCAACGAGCGTGTAGTTGCGCCCCCGGCCGCGCGTCTCGTAGCGCAGGCGCGCCTCCTTGGCATCCCCCTTCGGGGCGTCGTAGGCCCGCGAGCGGTTCGTCCGGCCGTCGCGCAGGATGTAGTGGTGCAGTTCGCCCTGTTCGGGGACGGGCGTCGCCTCGGTCAGCGCCCAGTAGATCTTGTGGATCTGCCCCTGGCGCAGCATCTCGTTCAGCCGCACGAGCGCCTTCGAGGTCTTGGCAAAGAGCACCGCCCCGCTCACCGGACGGTCAATGCGGTGAACCACCCCCAGAAAGACCGCCCCGGGTTTGGCGTCGCGCTCCTTGAGGAAGGCCTTGATCTGATCCTCCAGGGCGCTCTCGCCCGAGGGATCGGGCTGCACGAGGTCGCCGGCGTGTTTGTTCACGACCAGCAGGTGGTTGTCTTCGTAGAGAATATCGTTCGGGTTGAACATCCGCAGTCTACAGAATAAAGGTAAAGGGAAGCAGACGGGCGGCTTCGTCGACGACCGTAGCCGAACCGTTGCCGCTCATGATGACCCGGATCGGGCTCCCCTGCCGGCGCTCTACGTCGACGAGCACCTGGCGGCACTGCCCGCAGGGGTAGCATTCGCGTTCGGAGGGGTCGGAGGCGATGGCCAGCGACTCGATCGGGTCGTCGGCGTAGTTGGCCTCGGCGTAGAAGAGCAGCGTCCGCTCGGCGCACAGTCCGGCGGGATAGACCTCGCTCTCGAAGTTGCTGCCGTAGAGGATGCGGCCGCTGCGCAGACGGGCGGCAGCCCCCACGCGGAATTTCGAGTAGGGTGCATGGGAGTTGGCCGTGGCGCGTTGGGCCTCGGCAACCAGTCGGCGGTCCGCTTCGGGAAGTTCCGACAGCGCCGCATAGTGTTCGTAATCGAAACTGAACCGTTTTTCCATAACTCCTCCTTTTTTACAGGGGTGAACAACAAAGGTAGGAAATATTTCCGAATCCCGCAACAGCCCCTTCCCCGTACACCCGTCCGCACACGAAAAACCCGGACGACAGGCACCTCGCGGCACCCCTTCGTCCGGGATATTCGTCGTTGCGCAGCCGTTCGTCGCGCCGGCCGCCGGCTACTCCAGCACGAACTTCGCCTGCACGCCGTACTCCAGCCGCAGGGTCTTGAATTCGAGCGGATCCTCCTCGACAGCCTCAGCGGAGCCGGCCGCCTTGGCGCTGCGCATCAGCACCGCGTTGTCGTACACCGCCGGAAGGATGTTGCTGTTCGAATCATAGATGTAGAAGCACCGGCCCACCTTCTGCCCGATCGCCTCGGCCAGCGTTGCGGCATTGGCCCGCGCATTGCGGATCGCCTCGACGCGCACCTCCTCCCTGTAGCGGTCGATCTCCGAGTGCGAAACCTTCAGGATCGAGACGTTCGAGATTCCCAGTTCGTCCAGCGCCTGCCAGACGCGCGCCACCTCGGCCGACGACCCCAGCTGCAGCTGATACTTGGCCGTAGCCACCGACGTTTTCCGCTTGAAGAATTCGCTCGAGAGGTTGGCCACCTTGAGCTGCTTGTCGACATCGACGCCCAGCCGCTTCAGCGCCGCGATCATGTCGCGCTGCTGGCTCTCGACCGAGATCTTGCCCTTCGAATCGCGCTCGTTGATGACGATCTGCAGATAGAACTCATCGGGGACGATCTCCTTTTCGGCCCGTCCGTAGACCTGTATGTAACTCGGGAAGGCCTCCTGCACCTGGGCCAGGGCCGGGAACGCAACGAGCGCCGCCACGGCCATCAGAATCAATCGTTTCATGGTATTCGAGATTTTAGGTAAAACAGCCTCCCCGCGACGGGACGATCCGGGAATCGTCCGCCACGGGGGATTCGTCTGACAGGGAAACGGCGAAATCCCGAAAATACTGCGTCAGCGGCGGACGAGTTTTACGACATTCTCGACATGGTGCGTATGGGGGAACATGTCGACCGGCTGCACCGCCTCGACGCGATAGGCCCCGTTCATCAGCGACAGGTCGCGCGCCTGGGTGGCGGGATTGCAGCTCACGTAGACGATCCGCTCGGGCGCCGCCCGCAGGATGACGTCGATCACCGGTTCGTCGACCCCCGCACGCGGCGGATCGAGGATGATGACATTCGGCCGGCCGTTCGCCGCGACGAACGCATCGTCCAGCACGGCCTTCATGTCGCCGGCATAGAACGCCGTATTGCGGATGCCGTTCAGTTCGGAGTTGACCTTCGCGTCGGCAATCGCCTCGGGGACATACTCGATGCCCACGACCCGCGCACAGCGGGCGGCGCAGAAGTTGGCAATCGTACCCGTTCCGGTGTAGAGGTCGTAGAGGATGTCGTCGGGCTGCAGGTCGGCAAACCCGCGCGCCACCTTGTAGAGTTCGTAGGCCTGCGCCGAATTGGTCTGGTAGAAGGATTTGGGCCCCACCTTGAAGCGCAGCCCCTCCATCTGCTCGATGATGTGGTCCTTGCCGCGGTAGCAGACCGGATCGAGATCGCCCACCGAGTCGTTGAGCTTCGTGTTGACGATGTAGAAGAGCGACGTGATCTGCGGGAAACGCCCTGCGAGGTGGTCGAGCAGCGCCTCGATGCGCGGGCGGTCCTCCTGGCCGAAGACGACGATCACCATTACCTCGCCGGTCGAGGCCGTGCGGATGATCATGTTGCGCATCAGCCCGGTGTGTTCGCGGGCGTTGTGGAACGTATAGCCGTGTTCGAGGCAGAAGCGTTTGGTCTCGAGACGGATTTCGTTCGAGGGTTCGGGCTGCAGCCAGCACTTGCGGATGTCGAGCACCTTGTCGAACATCCCCGGGATGTGGAACCCGACGGCCGGCGAGGCCTCGAGGTCGGCCCCGCTCTCGACCTCCTCGCGCGTCAGCCAGCGGCGGTCGGCGAAGGTGAATTCGAGCTTGTTGCGGTAGAAGCGCGTGGCGGCCGACCCCAGACAGGGGGCGATTTCGGGGAGTTCGAGTTTGCCGATTCGGGTGAGCTGGTCGCGGACCTGCGAGGTCTTGAAGCGCAGCTGCTCCTCGTAGGGGAGGTTCTGCCACTTGCAGCCTCCGCAGACCCCGAAGTGTTCGCAGAAGGGCTCCTCGCGCAGCGGCGAGCGCTTGACGTAGCGGACGACGTAGCCCTCCATGAAGCGGCGGCGCTTGACGCGGATCTGCACGTCCACCACGTCGCCCGGGACGGTCATCGGCACGAAGACCACCACGTCGTTCCAGCGTCCCATGGCCTTGCCCTCGGCAGCCAGGGTCGTGATCTCAAGCCCCTTGATCAGGGGATAATTCGCTTTCTTTCTTGCCATCGATATCAGAATTCGGGTTGCAAAGGTAACAAAAATTTCGGGCCGGCACACCAGATCAGCACATCGATCCGGTACACCAGACGGCATATCGGGCCGGTACGTCGATCCGGCGGGCTTCAGGCCAGACCGGGGGCGTCACTGCGCCAACTGCCCGACACGGTCGCGGATGTAGCGGATCGTGACGAAGTGGCCCGCCTGGGGCATGTTGCCGTGGTCGAAGCCGTCGAACTCGAGCAGCTGCACGTCGGGGTGGCCCACCACCTGCATCATCCGCCAGAAGTAGGCCGTCTCCTCGTAGCGGCCCAGCAATTCCTGCTCGCGGTCGCCCGAGAGGAGCAGCATCGGCGGGCAGTCGGGACGCACGTGGTTGAGCGGCGCCATATCGTCGACCAGCGGCTGTGTATCGGGGAGCCCCAGCTCGGCCCGCCGCGAGAAGTGGGTCACGACCTGCCCGCTGTAGGGGATCAGCGCCGCAAAGGCCCGGTCGGGATCGATGCCGTAGGGGGCCATCCAGCGCTTGTCGAGACCGATCATCGAGGTCAGGTAGCCGCCGGCCGAGTGGCCCGCCACGAAGATCAGCCGCGGATCGCCGCCATACTCGGCGATGTGGCGCACGACCCACGCCGCCGCAGCCGCCGCATCCTCGATGCACTCCGCCACCGTGACGTTCGGCACCAGGCGGTAGTCGACCCCGACGACCGCAAACCCCTGTCCGAGCAGCGCCTCGGGGAGTTCGCGCCGGCCGGAGGTGAGGCCTCCGCCGTGGAACCAGATCAGCGTGGCAAAACCCGTCCGGTCGGTCGGATAACAGAGGTCGAGGCGGCAGAGCGAATCGAGCGCCGCCGGATCGCCGCCTTCGCGGTAGGCGATGTCGCGCAGGGTCCGGCAGGCGGAGGTCTGCGCAGCGAGGGGCGTGCCGAAGAGCATCGACACCACCAGAAGAAGCCAAAGACGTTTCATGATTGCAGTTGCTTTTGGAGGTTAAAGATAGGCAAAATCCCGCAAAAAAACGCTATCTTTGCCCAAACGTGACTGTAAAACCCTAATACCGCCATGATGAAAATCGCCTGTCTTCCGTTCAATCCGATACAGGAAAACACCTACATCCTCTGGGATGAGACGAACGAGTGCGTCGTGATCGACGCCGGAAACAGCTCGCCCCGCGAGGATACCGCACTCGACAACTTCATCGACCAACACGGGCTGAAACCCGTGCTGGCAGCCAATACCCACGGCCATTTCGACCACACGCTCGGCGTCGAGCACCTCAAGCAGCGCTACGGAATCCCGTTCGCCCTCTCGTCGAAGGACCGCTTTCTGGTCGACAACGCCGCCACGAGCGGTTCGGTCTTCGGCGTGAAGATCGGCGCCATGCCCGCGACCGACATCGACCTCGAAACGCGTCAGGAGATCCGCTTCGGCAACACCACGCTGCAGATCCTCCGCACGCCCGGCCATACGCCCGGCCACGTCGCCTTCTACGAGCCCGCATCGAAATCGCTCTTCACGGGCGACACCCTCTTCCGCGAATCGATCGGCCGCACGGATCTGCCCGGCGGCGACTACTCGTGGATCATGCGCTCGATCCTCGACGTGATCGTCCCGCTGGGCGAGGAGGTCCACGTCTACCCGGGCCACGGCCCCGAGACGACCATCGGCCACGAAATGCTCTACAACCCCTTCATCGTCGAGGTCCTCAACGAGGAGGTCAACTACCGCAACTGATGAAGGCGCTGATCCACCGAATCCTCTACCGCACGCTGCCGCTCGAGGGCTATCTGCGCGTCGTGAGCCGGATGTTCTTCCTCTGGCAGCGGCTCGGGCTGGGGCGCTACGCCCCGGCCACGGAGTATGTCTACCACCTCGCGCAGCTCGTCCGCGCGGGCGACACCTGCATCGACATCGGCGCCAACCTCGGCTACTACGCCCGCACGATCTCCCGCCTGGCCGGTCCCGCGGGGCGGGTCTTCGCCGTGGAGCCCGTGGCCCCGATCCGCAAGGTGCTGAGCCGCAACCTCCGCCGCTGTGCCAACATCGAGATCCTCCCCTACGCCCTCGGTGCCGAGGCCCGCGACGTGGTGATGGGCAACGACTCGGCCCGCGAGAGCGGCTACTTCGGCACGGGTCAGAACTTCGTCAACGACTCGGGCGAAAAGCCCGACGTGGAGTTCACGGCCCGCATGCGGCGCGGCAGCGAGCTCTTCGCCGACCTGCAGCGGCTGGACTTCATCAAGTGCGACATCGAAGGCTACGAACTGACGGTCATGCGCGAGATGCGCCCGCTGCTGGAGCGGTTCCACCCCACGGTGCTGATCGAGACCGGCGGCGACAACCGCCCCGGGATCATCCGCCTCTTCACCGAACTCGGCTACCGGGGCACGACCCTCGACCACGGCCGCGAAGTCCCGCTCACCGCCGAATCCACCAAAGACATCATCTTCCGCCATGCGCATTGACATCATATCCTCGGTCCCCGACCTGATGACCTCGCCCCTGAACGAATCGATCCTCAAGCGGGCGCAGGAGAAGGGATTTGTCGAGATTGTCGTCCACAATCTCCACGACTACGCACACGACCGCCGCAAGACCACCGACGACTATCCGTTCGGCGGCGAGGCCGGCATGGTCATGAAGTGCGAACCGGTCTTCGAACTGGTCGAGAAGCTCCAGAGCGAGCGCCCGTACGACGAGATCATCTACACCTCGCCCGACGGCGTACGCTACGACCAGCACGAGGCCAACCGCCTCTCGACACTCGAGAACATCATCATCCTCTGCGGCCACTACAAGGGGATCGACCACCGCATCCGCGAGCATCTCGTCACGCGCGAGATCTCGATCGGCGACTACGTCCTGACGGGGGGCGAACTGGCGGCCTGCATCATCGCCGATTCGGTCGTGCGGCTCATCCCCGGAGCGATCGGCGACGAGGCCTCGGCCCTGACCGACTCGTTCCAGGACAACCTGCTGGCACCGCCAGTCTACACGCGTCCGGCGGAGTTCCGCGGCTGGCGGGTGCCCGACGTGCTGTTGTCAGGCAACTTCGCCGAGATCGAGAAGTGGCAGGACGAGCAGTCGCTGGAACGCACGCGACGGCTGCGTCCCGACCTGCTCGAGAAATAGGCCGTCGGGCGATCCGGCGAAACGACCGGACATCCAGCCAGCCGCCGGACCCTTCCGCGAAGAGGCCGATTCCGTCCGCAGACAAGCGGGCCGATCCACGGCAAACGGAACTGATCCTCCGGGAACAGGCCGACCCACGGCAGACGGGGACTGACCCTCCGGGAACAGGCCGACCCACGGCAGACGGGGGCTGACCCTCCGGGAACGGGAGCCGCGACGCTGCCGCAAACAACCGACTTGTACGAAACCATGAAATACTACCTCATCGCAGGCGAGCCTTCGGGCGACCTGCACGGCGCAAATCTCATCAAAGGGCTCCGGAAGGCCGATCCCGAGGCGCAGTTCCGCTTCTGGGGCGGCGACCGCATGGCCGAGGCGGGCGGCCGGGCCAATCTCCGGAAACACTACCGCGAAACGTCGTTCTTCGGCATCGTCCAGGTGCTGAAGAACCTCGGCACGATCCGCCGCCAGATGGAGGAGTGCCGGCACGATGTGGCCGACTTCGCCCCCGACGTGCTGATCCTGATCGACTACCCGGGATTCAACATGAAGATGGCCCGCTGGGCCAAGGAACATGGCATCCGCACCTTCTACTACATCGCCCCGAAGGTCTGGGCCTGGCGCGAATGGCGCGTAAAGTCGATCCGGCGCTACGTCGACCGGCTCTTCATCATCTTCCCCTTCGAGCGCACCTACTTCCCGCGCCACGGCATCGAGCCCCTCTTCGAGGGGAATCCGCTCGTCGACGCCCTCGAGGCGCGGCGCGGCGAGATCCCGTCGGGCGAGGAGTTCCGCCGCCGCAACGGACTCGACCCGCGGCCGATCATCGCCCTGGTGGCCGGCAGCCGCCGCAGCGAAATTCGGGCCAACCTGCCGCTGATGGCCGCCCTGGCCGAACGTTTCCCGACACATCAGTTCGTCGTGACGGCCGTTCCCTGGCTCGAACGGTCGCTCTACGATCAGTACATGGCCGGAACCGGACTGCGCTACGTCTGCGACCAGACCTACGAAACGATCGCCGCCGCCGAAGCCGCCGTGGTCACCTCGGGAACCGCCACCCTCGAAACCGCCCTGCTCGGCACCCCCGAGGTGGTGGTCTACCGCACGCTGTGGTTCCAAGTCAAGCTGCAGCCCTACGTGCTGAAGGTCCCCTGGGTCTCGCTGGTCAACCTCAACCTCGGGCGTGAATCCGTGGCGGAGATCATCCAGTCGGACCTCGACATCACGCGCGCCGAACGCGAACTGCGGGCCATCCTCCCCGGCGGCGAAAAGCGCCGGCGGATGCAGGCCGACTTCGACGAACTGCGCCGGATCATCGGCGGTCCGGGCGCCAGCGACCGCTTCGCCCGACGCATGGTCGAACTGCTCAAAAACCACACATCATGAAGATCATCTGCATCGGTCGCAACTACCGGGCCCATGCCGAAGAGTTGCACCACGACACGGGGCTGGCCGAGAGCGGACAGGAGCCCGTCTGGTTCATGAAACCCGACACGGCGCTGCTGCGCAACAACGACCCCTTCTACATCCCCGACTTCTCGCAGGAGGTGCACTACGAGTGCGAACTGGTCGTGCGCATCAACCGCGTCGGGAGGGCCATCTCCGAACGCTTCGCCCACCGCTACTACGACGAGGTGGGGCTCGGCATTGACTTCACGGCCCGCGACCTGCAGCGGCAGGCCATTGCCGAAGGGCTGCCGTGGGAGCGAGCCAAGGCCTTCGACCATTCGGCGGCCCTCTCGCCCGAATTCCTGCCGCTGGCGGAGCTGGGCGGCGATGTCCAGCAGCTGCACTTTGCGCTGGAGGTTAACGGCGAACGCCGCCAGACGGGCTTCACCGCCGAGATGCTCTTCGGGGTCGACCGCCTGATCGCCGCCGTCTCGCGTTACGTGACGCTGCGCATGGGCGACCTGCTCTTCACCGGAACGCCGGCCGGCGTCGCGGCGGTGAAGCCCGGCGACACGCTCCGCGCCACGCTCGAAGGTCGCGAGTTGCTCAACTTCGACATCCGGTAGCGCGGATCGGCCGGCACACCGGAGGCTGTCCAGGATCTCCCGGAATCCGCCGGAGAGATCCGCCCGCCGGAGCCTGTCCGAGGCGGTCACGAAGCGCCCGAAGCGGTCCGTCCCCACCCGAAAGTCCCCGGAATCCCGGAGTCCGGACCCGAACCCGTCCGGAAGTTCCCGGAACCTGGACCCGGATCCGAACCCGCCCGAAAGCCGGTCCGAATCCGGCCCATACGACAACCGAACCCTATTCCAACGAAAGATGTTACTGCACGAAAAACTCCAAACCCGACGGCTGCTGCTGGCGTCGCAGTCGCCCCGCCGCCGGGAGCTGATCACCGGGTGCGGCCTCCCCTACGAGCTGGCCCCGAAATACGACTGCGAAGAGCGTTACCCGGCCGAACTGGCCGCCGAGGAGGTGCCGCTCTACCTCTCGCAGCTCAAGAGCCGCGCCTACCCCGAGCCGCTCGGCGAACGCGACATCCTGCTCACGGCCGACACCGTGGTGGTGCTCGACGGCGAGGTGCTCGGCAAACCCCGTGACCGTGAGGATGCCCTGCGGATGCTCCGCCGCCTGGCCGGACGCCGGCATACGGTCGTCTCGGGCGTCACGCTCCGCTCCCGGGAGCAGATGTGCACCTTCGATGCCCGGACGAGCGTCTGGCTGCGCGACCTCTCGGACGAGGAGATCGCCTACTACGTCGACACCTACCACCCCTTCGACAAGGCCGGCTCGTACGGCATCCAGGAGTGGATCGGCTACGTCGCCATCGAACGCATCGAGGGGTCGTTCTACAACGTCATGGGACTCCCCATCCAGAAACTCTACACCGAACTGAATAAATTTCTCAACGCATGAAACGCACCTTACTCTCGCTTCTGGCCCTACTCTGCCTGCTGCCCGCCGCGGCCGACGAGGGCATGTGGCTCCCGAGCCTCATCTCGTCGCGCATCGACGACATGCGCGCCAAGGGCTTCCGCCTGACGGCCGAAGACATCTACTCGATCAACCACGCCTCGATGAAGGATGCCGTGGTGCTCTTCGACGGCGGCTGCACCGGAGAACTCGTCTCGCCCGAAGGGCTGCTGCTGACCAACCACCACTGCGGTTACGACGCCATCCAGCGCCATTCGAGCGTCGAACACGACTACCTGACCTACGGCTTCTGGGCCCGTTCGCACGAGGAGGAGCTCCCGAACAAGGGGCTTAACGTGCGCTTCCTGGTCCGCATGGAGGAGGTCACCGGCCGCATCGCCGCCGGCGAGTCGCCCGAAGAGATCATCCGCCGTGCCGAGGCCGAAGGAGAGGGCTACAAGGCCACCGTCGAGCAGATGTACTACGGCAACCAGCAGTTCCTCTTCCTCTACGAACAGTTCGACGACGTACGGCTGGTGGCCGCGCCGCCCTCGTCGATCGGCAAGTTCGGCGGCGACACCGACAACTGGATCTGGCCCCGCCATACGGGCGACTTCTCGGTCTTCCGCATCTACGCCTCGAAAGAGAACAAACCGGCCGCCTATTCGCCCGACAACGTTCCCTACCGTCCCAAAAAGTACTTCACGATCTCGACCCGCGGCATCCGCGAGGGCGACTTCACGATGATCTACGGCTTCCCGGGCAACACGCAGGAGTATATCCTGTCGGATGCCGTGGCCTACACGGCCGAGCGTTCCGATCCGGCCAAGATCGCCATCCGCGACGGCCGCCTCGAGATCATCTCGCGCGCGCAGGCCAGCGACCCGGCGCTGCGCATCCACTACGCCGCCAAACACGCCACGATCGCCAACGCCTGGAAGAAGTGGCAGGGCGAGGTGCTGGGCATCGAACGCCGCGGCACCGTGGCCTCGAAACGCGCCTACGAGGAGGCGTTCGCCCGCTGGGCGCAGGACAAGCCCGAATACCGCGACGTGGTTGCCGAACTCAAGGCCGAATATGCCCGGATCATGGACCCCTATTTCGCCCGTGAGATCACGACGGAGACCCTCCGCGCCCTGCCGAAGGAGTACACAGCCGAGGAGCGTGCCGAAGCGGTCTTCCCGGCCCGCCGCGAGACCGAGCGCGCACTCTTCCGCTGGCTCTTCGGCGAATATGCCCGCCGCTGCCCGGTGCAGTATCAGGTCCCGGAGTTCCTCGACGGCGTGCATGCCGACGGGTCGCCCGAAGCCTTTGCCGACCGCCTCTTCGAGGAGGTGTGGGCCGGTGACGCCACCCCGCTGGCCGATTCGCTCCGCAGCGGCACCAACCGGATGGTCGGCCATATCGACTGGCTGCTCGGAACGCGCGCTCTGCGCAACCTCAACAGCAAGCATCTGAGCGAACTCTACACCCGATATATCAAGGGGTTGCGCGAATGGGACACCCAACGGGCCTTCTACCCCGATGCCAACCTGACGCTGCGCGTGGCCTACGGCTCGATCGCCGGCTACGAATATGCCGACGGCGAGTACCACAAGCCGCAGACGACCCTCAACGGCATCATCGCCAAGGACGACCCCGAGATCTACGACTACGACATTCCGCAGTCGCTGCGCGATCTCTACGCCTCAAAGGATTACGGACGCTGGGCGGCGGTGATCGACGGACGGCGGACGGTTCCGGTCTGCTTCCTGGCCTCGAACCACACCACGGGCGGCAACTCCGGGTCGCCCGTGCTGAACGGCAACGGCGAACTGATCGGCATCAACTTCGACCGCACGTGGCGTTCGACGATGAGTGACATCGCTTTCGACCCCTCGATCTGCCGCAACATCGCCGTCGACATCCGCTACGTGCTCTTCGTCATCGACCGCGTGGGCGGAACCGGCTATCTGCTCAAGGAGATGAAAATCAAGTAGCTGAAGATACACAAGGAGACCACACGGCGGCAGGCTTTTCCCCTACGGAAAGGTCTGCCGCCGGTCGTTTCCGGAGGATTGGGAAGGCTGCGGCTGAAAGGCCCGGAACAGCCCGAAGCAGCCGGGAAAGAGCGGATATCGGGGTCATAAAAAGGCCGTAAAACGTGGAAAAACGGGGGATCAGAAGCCCGAAAAAAGGGACAGAAAAAAGCAAAAAAGGAACTGAAAAGAGGGTTGTCAGAAGCCGTCGGAGGTTACTTGAAAAGATCGGGAACGGGCAAGACAGCGGAGGAGAAGATGGGCCATTGCGGAAAAAAATTCGAGTTTTTTCGTCAAAAATTTGGCAGAACGCAAAATAGTGCCTATATTTGCAGGCCTGAAAGATCATTCAGGCCGTGTAAGCCCAGGTGGTGAAATTGGTAGACACGCTACTTTGAGGGGGTAGTGAACAATTGCGTTCGTGCAAGTTCGAGTCTTGTCCTGGGCACCAGAAACCGCGTTAGACAAATGTCTGACGCGGTTTTTCGTTTTCCGTGTCCGCACCGTGTCCGCATTTCATCCTGAACCACATAATCAGCATCCGTCAGGATCACCCAGTCAACCGGTTGGAGCAAGAATTGTCTGTGCGATACGGAGAGTTACCGATCATCGCATTGAAAATGCAAACCTGGCTCCATTAACAGCAAAGTGATTTACATCCCCGCTCCAACGTCGAGCGTGCCGCAGCAGCCGTTCGTGCGGAAGATGACTTGTCATGAAAGAGCTATGTACCGTGACATTCAACCCTGATTGCCTACCAACATATACCTAATCCGTTCCAAAATCAGGCTGAAAAAATCATAAAAAGTGAGTATTGCCGGGGCGCTGAGGCTCCGGTAATTTTGCTCCCGGAAAAATAACAATCAGCCCTATGAAAATCAAATCTGTACTTATGATGTTGTCCGTCGCAAGTATCATGATGGCTTGCGACAAGGAGGATTCCGGCTCAAAAACGGTCGATTTTGCCGGCAGTTACAAAGGTTATACGCTGGCCAGTTGCAACTATTTTCAGAACATGATCTCGGCGGATGAGACCGTCGTCCTCACGAAAAACACGGACGGCACCGCCTCCGTATCGTTCACCTCCGCCACGTGGGGCGAATTTACCATCACCGATGTACAGGCGAGCGTAAACGGAGACCTCTGCACACTCTCGGGCAGCGGGCAGACGCAGATGGGCATGAACGGGAACACCTCGACCTATGACTGCACCTTCACGGCCGAGATCAGGTCACAGACCGATGCCCGGATGGAGTTCAGGATCCCGGCCGTCATGGGCGGTATGACCCTGGCGTTCCAGACGGGCAACACTCCGGCCGACCTGTTGCTGGCCGATACCTACGAAGGCTATACGGATGCCGACTGCTCCTATTTTCAGAACCGCTATACCGACGGCGAGCGCGTGAAGCTGACGGCCAACGGCGACGGCAGCGTGAAGGTTGTCTTCGAATCCGCCTCGTGGGGAACATTCACCGTTGAGTCTGCTACTGTAACCCGGGAGGGCGGAGAGTATCTCTTTACGGGCAGCGGCAAAGTATCCATGGGAATGGGCGGTGCCACATCCAATTACGACTTTACGGTAAACGGTAAAACCAATACGGCCAAAGACAACTTCTCGATCGCATTCCACGTGCCGGCCGTCATGGGCGGACTGACCGTCACGCTGCTGCCGGGAATGGCTCCGACCGCACCTGCCGTAACCCAATAGACCGACATTAGACCCGAGAACCATGAATCGAAAGACCATCGGACGGATCATGACGGGGGTTGCAGCGATTCTGTTGCTCCCGGCCTGCAACGGCATCTTCGAGGGTATTTATGACATGCCCACGTCCGCGACCGGCAACGAATACGGGTTTATCCTCATCGACGAAGGTGCCCGCACGGGACGGATCTATATCGACGCCACGAATTACACCGAATGGCATTATGTCGATCTGCGCGGCAAACAGGTGACAACGACACAGGTGGGTGACGCGGCTCCCGAAACGTGGGATTTTGCCGTACACCGGTATGACACGAAGACCAACGGAGGCACCGTTTGCGAAAGCCAGACGGGCTCTTTCGAAGCACTTCCCGCTCCCGGGACTGTCGCCGAAGACCAATGGGTCGCAGACGAGTGGACCACCGACCGCATTACGATCGACCTGTCGCAGATGATGAACGGCGTGATCCGCCATGCCGAGGATTACTGGAATCCGTGTCTTTCGCGCTGGCTCAATGTCGACACCTCGACCATGCCGCCGATCTACACCCTCTCGGGGAAGATCTATCTGCTTCGTCTGAAGGACGGTACCTGTGCGGCCCTGCGCCTCGCAAACTTCATGAACGATGCCGGCGTAAAGGGTTACATGACCATCGACTACCTCTATCCCGTGGAATAACAATGAAACAGCCTGTACTATCGCTTCTCGGGGTACTGTTTGTGCTGCAGACGCAGGCGCAATACAAGATCTCCGGCACTGTTTCGGACATGGCGGGCAGACCGCTCACCGGAGCCGTCGTTACCGTGAAGGAGCTGTCGGCGCTCGGGGCAGTCGCCGACACGGAGGGGCGTTATGAAATTGCGCTTCCGGGCAAAGATACGTATACGCTTTGCGCCTCGTTTGTCGGGTACGAACCGGCCAGCGAAAAGATCGCTGCCGATCGCTCCGGGCCTCTGAATTTCCGGCTTGCGGAGCGCTCCACGATGATGGATCAGGTGGTGGTGACGGCCACACGCACCCCGAAACTGTTGAAGGATGTCCCGATTGTCACCCGTGTCATCTCCGAGGCCGATATCAAACAGGTCGATGCGACGCATGTCGGCGACCTGCTGCAAAGCGAACTGCCGGGCATCGAGTTCTCCTACTCGATGAACCAGCAGGTTTCGCTCAACATGTCGGGATTCGGCGGCAATTCGGTGCTCTTCCTCGTCGACGGTGAGCGCCTGGCGGGCGAAACGCTCGACAACGTCGATTACAGCCGCCTGAACCTGGACAATGTCGGGCGCATCGAAATCGTCAAGGGGGCCGTTTCATCACTCTACGGATCGAATGCCATCGGCGGCGTGGTGAACCTCATCAGCCGCGAATCGCGGGAGCCGTGGTCGGTCAATCTGAACGGCCGTTACGGTGCCCACAACGAGCAGCGTTACGGAGGATCGGTCGGATTCAACCAGGGCCGGTTCAACTCGACGACCAACGTGCAGTACACCTCGATCGACGCCATCGACCTCTCGAAGGGGACCGACAACGCGGAGGTGGGCGATTACAGCACCATCTACGGACACACGGCGCTCAATATCAAGGAGCGGCTCGTCGTCACGGCGACCGAAGGCTTGAAGTTCACGGCCCGGGCGGGATATTTCTTCCGCGAGCGCGACGCCTCGGTGAGCATCAAGGACCGCTACCGCAGCTTCTCGGGCGGACTGAAGGGCAACTGGGCGATTACGCCGTCCGATGATCTGGAACTCTCCTATGCCTTCGACCAGTACGACAAGAGCGACTATCTGGTCCCCACGTCACGCGACGTGCGCGACTACAGCAACGTACAGCACACCCTGCGCACGCTCTACAACCATACCTTTGCCGGGAAACATATTCTTACCGTCGGCGGCGACTACATGCGTGACTACCTGATGTCCTACCAGTTTACGGACAACGGCAGCCATACGCAGCATACGGCCGATGCCTTCGCGCAGTTCGACTGGAACCCGCACCGGCGGTTCAACCTCATTGCGGGCCTGCGCTTCGACCATTTTTCGGCGGCAAACCTCTCGCACCTTTCGCCAAAACTCGGCGTGATGTATAAGGTTGCAAACTGCTCGCTTCGGGCCTCCTATGCCGGAGGATTCCGTGCACCGACCCTCAAGGAGATGTACATGGACTTCTACATGGGCAACATCTTCATGATTTACGGAAACCCCGCGCTGAAACCCGAGACGAGCCACAATCTTTCACTCTCGGCCGAATATCTGCAAGGTCGGCACAGTTTCACCGTGACGGGATTTTACAATCTGGTGGACAACCGGATCACCACGGTCTGGAACCAGGAGCTTAAAGGGCAGGTCTATACGAACATGTCGCCCCTGCAGGTGGCCGGAGCCGAGGCCAATGCGTCGGGACGATATACGTGCGGCATCTCGTGGCGCGTGTCGTATGCCTACACGCGCGAGATGATCGAGCGGGGACAGCCGCTGCTCTCCTCGACCCGGCCCCATGCGGCCACGGCGCGCCTGGCCTATGACAAACAGTGGAAGAATTACGGTCTGAATGTGTCGCTGTCGGGACGCTGGCTGTCGGCAGTTACGTGCGACGTCTATACCGAGGTGACCTCCTACGAGCAGACCGTGCGGCAGACCTATCCGGGCTACACGATCTGGAAACTGAGCCTCACACAGCATCTGTGGCGCGGGATGGACCTCACGCTGGCCGTGGACAACCTCTTCAACTACCGCCCCGACTACTATTACAGCAACTCGCCCACGACCGTCGGTACGACCTGCTCAGTGGGCCTCGCGCTGAATCTCGAACAATTTTTCAAGAGCAAATAAGGGATGAAACAGAAGATACCAATGATCTGGGCAGGCGTGATCCTGCTTGCCGTCGTATTGGGCCTTGCGGCGTGGAACCGCTGGTTCTCGGCCACGCGCATCGCCTTCGTGAACTACCAGGCCACGACGCTCGGCCAGATCGCCCGGGCCAATGACCATGCAAGAATCCGCCTTGCCTCTCTCGATCCGTCGGAGTTCGACCGGTTGGGGCATTACGACGTGGTGCTGATGAACGGCATGGGGCTCCGCATCACAGCCGAACAGAGGGCCGCCCTCCAGCGGGCTGCCGACCGCGGGCTTACGGTCATCACGACCATGGCCACCAACCCGGCCAATGAGATCATCTCGGCGGACTCCGCGACGCTGGCTGCCGTCAAGGGCTACCTCAGCAGCGGCGGCCGAAAGAACTACCGCAACCTGCTCGTCACCCTGCGCCGCACGGTCGACGGCAAGCGGTTCGATACGGATGAGCCCGAGCCGCCCGTCGTACGCGACCTGCGGCAATTTTACCACGCCGATCCGTCGGATCCCGAGGCGGAGGAGCTGGATTTCGACAGCGTGGAGGCCTACGAGGCCTTCCTCGCGCGGCACGGCCTGTTGAAAGCGGATGCTCCGCGGGTGATCGTGACGGGACAGATGGGCGAGCCGGCCGAACTGGTTGCCCGGCTCGAGGAGACCGGCAACGCGGTCTATCCTCTCCGTAACCTGTCGGCGGCGATTCAGAGCGGACAGGCCGATTCGATCCGTCCGTCGGCCGTCATCAACATGGCCCACGGACGCCTGGGCGATGCCATTGTGGAGTACTTGACGCGCCAGAACATTCCGCTCTTCTCGCCGCTGAACGTCAACCGGATGGTCGACGAATGGGAGGCCGACAAGATGGGCATGAGCGGCGGTTTCCTGTCGCAGAGTGTCGTGATGCCCGAGATCGACGGGGCGATTCGCTCCCAGGTGTTGTTCGGACATCGCCTCGACGGCGAAGGGCTGCAGCAGGTTCACGCCATTCCCGAGCGGCTGGAACGGTTCGTCGAGACGGTGAACCGCCATATTGCCCTGCAACGCACACCCAACAGCGAAAAGCGCATAGCGATCTACTACTACAAGGGCCCCGGGCAGAATGCCCTGACGGCCTCGGGTATGGAGGTCACGCCATCGCTCTACAACCTGCTCGTGCGACTTCGCAGCGAGGGCTACCACGTGGAGCATCTCCCCTCGACGCCCGAGGGGTTGGCAGCCCTCATCCAGCAACAGGGGGCCGTTTTCAACGACTATGCCCACGGAGCCAAGGCCGAATTTCTGAAAAAGGGCCAACCGGCGCTCATCTCCTCCGAAGAGTACGCCTCCTGGACCGCTGAAGCAATACCTGCGGAGCGAATGGAGGAGGTGGTTGCACTCGACGGCCCGTTCCCGGGCCACTACCTCTCCGACGACGAAGGGCGGCTGGCGCTGCCGCGCATCGAGCTGGGCAACATCGTGCTGCTGCCGCAGCTGGCCGCGGGGGCGGGCGACGACGACTTCGCCATTGTCCACGGCACAGACGCCGCACCTCCCCACGCCTACATTGCCTCCTATCTTTGGGCCCGCTATGCCTTCCGAGCCGACGCAATTGTCCATTTCGGCACACACGGCAGCCTGGAGTTCACCCCCCGCAAGCAGGTGGCCCTGAGCCGCAACGACTGGCCCGACGCACTGGTCGGTCCGACGCCGCACCTCTATGTCTATTCGATTGGGAACGTCGGCGAGGGCATCATTGCCAAACGCCGTGCCTATGCCACGCTGCAGTCGTATCTGACCCCACCCTTCATGGAGAGCGGCGTGCGCGGCATCTACCGTGAACTGAATGCGGCAATCCAGGCCTACAACGACCTGCTCTACACCGACGGACAGCCCGACACGCGGACCGCAGCACTGCGCGTCAAACGGCTGACCGTCGAACTGGGCATCCACCGCGAACTGCGGTTCGATTCCCTGCTGACCGAACCCTATACCGAGGCCGAGATCGCCCGCATCGAGACGTTTGCCGAAGAGCTTGCCGCGGAGAAGATCACCGGTGAACTCTATACAATGGGCCAGCCCTATTCGCCGGGACGCATCCGCAGCAGCGTCTTCGCCATGTCCACCGAGCCGATCGCCTATTCGCTGCTGGCGCTGGACAAATTCCGGGGCCGGACCTCTGCCGATCTCGAAAAACACCGCACGCTCTTCACGCGCCGCTACCTCGAACCGGCCCGCGAACTGGTCGGGCGTCTTTTGAGCGGAGCGCAGCAGCCGACCGATGCTTTCATCTGCTCGACGGCGGGCATCTCGGCCGCGGAGTTGGAGAAGGCCCGCGAAATTCAGCGGTCGCTCACCGCTCCGCAGGAGATGATGGCGCGGATGATGGCGATGGCTTCGTCGGGTTCACCGATGCAGCATCCGGCCGGTACTTCCAAGTCGGGCAAAGGGGCCCCGAAACACCCCTCGTGGATCCCGAAAATGGGCAAACGCCCCGCAAACGCCGGACCGTCGGAGGAGAAGAAACCCGCAGCCATGCCGGCCGATGCGATGGCTGCCATGATGGGCCTCGGCAAGGAGTACACAAAGGAGGAGCGCGAGTTTGCCCGGGTGGTGACCGAACTCGAACGCACGATCCGCAACGTCGGCAACTACCGACACGCGTTGGAGCAGAGCCCCGAGGCGGAACTTTCGTCGCTCACCAACGCCCTGAACGGCGGTTATACGGCCCCTTCGCCGGGCGGCGACCCGATTGCCAACCCCAACACGCTGCCCACGGGCCGCAACCTCTACGCCGTGAATGCCGAGGCCACGCCGAGCGAGCGGGCCTGGGAGCGTGGCCGCGAGCTGGCCGACGAGACCATCCGCATGTACCGCGAACGTCATCACGATTCGCTGCCCCGCAAGGTGAGCTACACGCTCTGGAGCGGTGAGTTCATCGAGACCGAGGGAGCAACGCTCGCGCAGGTGCTCTACATGCTGGGTGTCGAGCCCGTCCGTGATGTTTTCGGTCGGGTAAGCGACCTGCGGCTCATCCCCTCCGAGGAGCTGGGGCGTCCGCGCATCGACGTTGTGGTGCAGACCAGCGGGCAATTGCGCGACCTGGCGGCTTCGCGGCTGTTCCTTATCTCGCGGGCCGTCGAGATGGCCGCCGCAGCGAAGGACGACCGCTACGAGAACTTCGTGTCCCGGGGTGTCGTCGATGCCGAGCAGACGCTCATCAACAAGGGACTTTCGCCACGGGAGGCGCGCGAGATATCTACCCGCCGGGTCTTCGGCGGCGTCAACGGCAACTATGGCACGGGCATTACCGGTATGGTGCAGAGTGGCGACCGTTGGGAAAACTCCTCGGAGATCGCCGCGGTCTACCTGCAGAACATGGGAGCCTATTACGGCAGCGAGCAGGCTTGGGAGCAGGTGCAGCAATATGCGTTGGAGGCAGCCCTGGTCAACACCGATGCCGTCGTGCAGCCACGCCAGAGCAATACGTGGGGAGCCTTGAGCCTCGACCATGTCTACGAATTCATGGGTGGCATGAATCTGGCCGTGCGCAACGTCACGGGCCGGGAGCCCGATGCCTACCTGAGCGACTACCGCAACCGGAACCGCGTGCGGATGCAGGAGCTCAAGGAGGCGATCGGTGTCGAGAGCCGCACGACGATCTTCAACCCGAACTATATCCGCGAGAAGATGCAGGGCGGGGCAAGTGCGGCCAACGGGTTTGCCGAGGTCGTGCAGAACACCTACGGATGGAACGTCATGAAGCCCGATGTGGTGGATAACGAGCTCTGGGATGAGATCTATGATGTCTACGTGCAGGACAAGTTCGGCATGGGGCTCCGCGGCTATTTCGAGCGGCAGAACCCCGCGGCGCTGGAGGAGATCTCGGCCGTGATGCTGGAGACCGCCCGCAAGGGGATGTGGCAGGCCTCGGACGAGCAGTTCGCCACGCTCGCGGCGCTCCACACCGAGCTGATCGACCGGTACGGCCCCTCGTGCTCGGGATTTGTCTGCGACAACGCCAAACTTCGCGACTTCATCGCCTCGAAGAGTGCGCCCGAGGCTGCCCGGAACTACCAGCGGCAGATCCGCGAGGTGCGCGAGGTTTCGCTCGACACGAATGCCGGCACGGTGCTCAAACGCGAGGAGTTCACCGCCTCCGACCGCACGACCACGCTGGTCAGCAACACCGTTGTCGCCGTGCTCGTCATCGGCCTCATCGCGGTGCTGGTTCTTGTGGTTCGCCGCCGGCGCAAAAAGATGGAAGAGTAATGGACACCGTCGTATTGGTCATGATGATTGTGGTCTGCTTCAACTACCTGTTGAAGCAGACCTGGCGCAAGCCCCGGTTTGTAGCCCTTTCGGCCGTTGTCTGCGCCCTGTTCGTCGGACTGGCGTGGCCATGGGCCATCGAGCAGTCGAAAAACCAGATCGCGGACTGGCTTGCCGACTCCGCGCTGATGCTCGATCTGGCGGTCCTCCTCACGCTGGAGGTCGTCCTGCAGATGACCTTCTGCATCGTTGCGGCGCACATCCACACGGCGGGGCGCATAAAACCCTCCGTCGTGCGGCTCTACCGCCTGCTGCGCTGGTTCCCGGGGCTGCTCGTCTTCCCGGTGTTGTTCAGCCTGCTGGTTGCCGCCATCTTCGCCCTGCCGGGGGTGTCGTTCCCGCTGGTAGCCTGGTCGCTGGCCGCGGTTGTGGCGGTGGTGATTCCGCTGGGGCGCTGGGCATTGAAGCGTCTCCTGCCCGAACGGGAGATCCGCCTTGAACTGCTCTTCCTTGTCAATGCGCTGATTGCCATTCTGGGCGTCATCGCCACGGTCAACGGCCGCACGGCTGTCGCCGGGGTCACGGCCGTCGACTGGCCCGCGCTGGGCGGCGTGACGGCCTTCGTCGCAGCGGGATTGTTGCTCGGCATGGCCGCTTTCCGCATCAAACAGAAACGTATGAATAAAAAACTGAAATAAAACCATGAATTACATCTCCGACATCCTCTATTGGATCTCGACCGGCCTGCTCGTGCCGGTCATCGTCCTGCTGATCTTCTTCTTCGGACGCTCGCTGCTGCTGATCGGCAGTTTTTTTGGACAGTATCTCGCCATCCGCCGCACGGCCTCGCTCATCGGACGCGAGCTGGATGGGCTCACTCCGCAGACGGTCGCCACGCTTGCCGAACGCCTTCCGAAAAAGAATCCCTCGCTGGTCGTGGTCTACCTGAACCGCCTGCTCGAAGCCCGCGACAATGCGCCCCTTCGCCAGCGGCTCGTTGCCGACTTCGAGATCGAGGCCGACCGGGACCTCGCCACCTCGAAGACGCTCTCCAAGATGGGCCCCATGCTCGGACTGATGGGAACGCTCATCCCGATGGGCCCGGCACTCGTGGGGCTCTCGACGGGCGACATCGCCTCGATGGCCTACAACATGCAGGTGGCCTTTGCCACGACGGTCGTAGGACTGTTTGCCGCGGCCATCGGCTTCATCACCCAGCAGGTCAAGCAGCGGTGGTACCTGCGGGATCTGTCCAATCTGGAGTTCGTAGCGGAGTTATTGAAAGCCCAAACCGAGAAACGATGAGACGCAATCTGTTGAAACGCGACGAAGAGAACGACCCGATGAGCGTCGTGAGCAACTTGTTCGACGTAGCGATGGTCTTCGCCGTGGCACTGATGGTGGCATTGGTGAGCCGATACAATATGACCGAGATGTTCAGCCAGGAGGATTTCACGATGGTGAAGAACCCAGGCAAGGAGAACATGGAGATCATCACCAAGGAGGGTGAGAAGATCAACCGCTATACTCCTTCGGAGGATCAGGATTCTCAGAGCGGCAAGCGTGGCCGCAAGGTCGGCGTGGCCTATGAACTCGAGAACGGTGAGATCATCTACGTTCCTGAATAAGACATATCTCCAATAAAGCGTGTTGATCTCTCTCATATCTTTTTAACTCATTATTAAAAAGAGAAGCCGCCGGAGGGACTTTGCACAAGGTTTGCCTGTGGCAACTTGTTCTGACCTTGCGTTGTCCGTCCGGCGGCATCTCTTTGCGGCAGAAAGGGAAGGGCTACTTGTTTTTTAACTTCGCTGCGTCACGTTTGAGCTGTTCGGCCTCTTGGGCTTTCAGCCGCGCCTGCTCGTCGAGAGCCGCCCTTCTGCGTACCAAGCGTTCGTACTTCTCGACATCCCTTCGCATCGAGTCGATACGCCGCTGGTCCCGCTCTACCTCGAACAGCTCCTCCAACTCCGACAGCCGCTTCGACGACGCCTCGCCCTTCATCAGCACATAGCGATACTTCAGATCGTTGTCATACCGGCCGCGGTCGGGCCGCCAGTCTAAATAGAGTCCGATAGCCTGCACCGCAATCACGACAAACATCGACATGAGGAGCCAGAAGTTGCGCGTTGCGTCAAGAGAGAGCGAGAAACGGTGCTGCACCATCTGCGGCGGCAGCTTCTCGGGAATCTCCATTCCGGCCACTTTCTCGTCGATCCCCGAAATCTGCGCTCCGAGGTCCTCGCTAATCTGCTCCTGCCGCTCGGAGATCGCTTGCAGCCGTTGTTCGATCCGATGGCCCCGTTCCTGCTGTACCTCGCTTATCCTTGTTTGGGTCTGCTCCAGTTGCAGAATCCGAATCTGCAACCGCTTGATTGCGTCTGTATCAATGGCCGCCGTCGATTGTGACCGGGCTTCGGCCAACTCCGTGCGGAGCGTTTTGATAAGAGTCTCCTTCAACTCTTCGTACATCTCAAAGGAGAGCTCCAGGGTGTTCTCTTTCATCTTTCTCGTATTTTAGGTTCGTTATCCGATTTTGCAGGAGCGTGCCTCCATGCGGCGCTTGCGCTCCATTAAGGCTACGGCCATCGCTTCGGCCGCCTTGTCGATTAGGGCTGTGATGCGGGCAATATGCTCCTCGGGGCTCTCACCCTCACGTCGCTGCATCATCTCGGGCGAAAGGGCAAATGGCGAGTCGAACGGCGGCAGCGGAATCGACCCGGCGCTGCCGAGCGACACCGTTCCTGCGCCATGGCTTCCGCCTCCTCCACCTCCTCCCGCTGCGGAGAAGGAGCACCCGCCCCCGAACAGACCTGCAAAAGCAGCCCGGAAGCTCCCGGCTGCCGCCTTGAGTCCCGACATCAGGGTCGTGTGCCGCTGCTGCACCTGCCCGAAGTGGCGATCCAGCTTCGAGAAACTGAAGGCCCGATCGACCTTCGAGCCGGAGAACTCAAGCCCGTTTTTCGAGAACAGAACGCCCTGCTTTTGGTTGGTAGAACCGCAATACTTGTAGCGGACATTGATGCCCTGTTCCTTTAGCTTGCCTTCCAGTTCGTTCCAGTTCCTGCACCTAGGCAGGCACTCCTTGATCGCATCGTAGATCTCGTACCGGGTCCGGTCGGGCTCACGAAGCCGTTCCCGCCGGACAGCCTCCTTGCCCGGAGCCAGATGCAGCCCGAAGCGTTCGGTCAGCTCGCGGCATACCTTCGTGTTGCGGAGTTTGATGTTGCGGTCGGAGATGGTCTGCCCGTGATCACCTACGCGATTGTAGACCAGATGACAATGGGGATGGGGCTGGTCGAGGTGCCGCACCAAAAGGTATTGCGTATCGGTGATACCCATCTTCTGCATGTACTCCCGGGCTATTTGTGTCATCCGTTCGTCGGTGAGCTTCGGGGCATCCTCCGGTGAGAACGACAGGGAGATATGTCCGACGTTCTGTTGCAGGCGGGAATTGAGGCGCGCCTGATCCTCGAAATCCTCGACCATCTCCCGTACGCCGGGCGGCTCGACACCTCGTGCCTCCAATATGTGCGACTGCTCCTTCATCACATAGCCGACCGTGCTGCCGAATGATCCTCCCGAAATGACCTTACCGATCACGGCGCAGGGCTTCGATCATCCGCGCCAGCTCGGCCTGAAGCGTCGCATGGCGCGCGACGACGGCGGCGAATCCCTGGGCGTGGGCCAGCCGGGTCAGCTGGTTCAGATTGCGGGCAAGGCCCTTGAGTTGGGCAAGCCATTCGAGATGTTCACTCCTCAGCCGCTCGCGGACCGAGCCGTAGAGAATCAGTTGCCGCAGCACCTCGGTACGCGGAATACCTGCCGCACGGGCCAGAGCGCGGAGCCTGAAGT
Source organism: uncultured Alistipes sp. (assembly GCA_938014215.1). GTDB lineage: Bacteria > Bacteroidota > Bacteroidia > Bacteroidales > Rikenellaceae > Alistipes. The sequence continues at coordinate 168,313 of CALLRW010000007.1, forward strand.
TGCAGGCGGTGTTGCACCGCAGGGTGATGCGGTACTCCTGTTTTCGGGCGCGTCCCAAAGGCGGACGACCTCCTTTTTTCGGTGTATTCATGGATTGGAATTTTTGAGTTGAGACCATCGGGATAGGACCTTGCGGCCGGTTTTTGGCTGACAAAAACACAAACTTGCATCCCTTAAACCTTCATTCCTCCCTTGGGTCGTAATTGTGGTTTTCGGGATTCAGTCTTTGCCTCTTCCGAATCATTCCGAAGCCGTTTGCGGGCGATCCAAAAGTCGTTGAGATCCTTGTAATCTCGATAGAGTTGCGCGTGGTCGATCACTCGGCTGCAAGAACACCGACGGGTCAGTTCGGCAAAGGTGCGACGTCCCGCCTCATCGTTGTCCAGAAAGGCATGGATCGTCGAATGCCGTGCGAGGAAAGGGAGCGCCTTCGGCAGGTTGACCACCGAGTTCAGCACCGCGGCGTCGATCCCCAGCGGTGCTGGGTGCTTCATCGAGAGGCAGGAGAGGAAGTCCATGAACCCCTCGAAGACGATCACCTTGTCGGACTGGTGATCGACGGTCGTAATCTGTTTGGGCGAGGAGCTCCCCTTGAAACGTTCGGACCGCAGCTCCCAGCCTCCGCAGTCATTTCGGAAGCCGATGGCGAAAAAGCAGTGGTTGCGGACCTGATAGCGTACCTCCCGACAATACGCCGCCGCAATCCCGGGCACAATGCCGCGCGATGCAAGGTATCCGAGCAGGGCCGGATGGCGCAGCGGAGCATCCGAGAGGATACGGAACGCCGGTTGGGAATGCGGGCTCTCGGTCGGCACGGCATATCGCTCGCAGATGCGGGCGGCCAGGAGGCTGACGACACCCTCGGCCGCGTGCTGCAGGTGTTCGAAGGCTTCGCTGCGACTGCATCGCTCCAGGCGCATGATGAGCGCGAGGAGCGTGCCGCCCTCACCGATCCCGAAGTCATACCAGAGATCCTTCTGGTAGTTCACCTTGAAGCTCGGCGTGCGCTCCTCGCGCAGGGGCGAGAGATACATGCCGTAGCCGTTTCGTTCGTACCGGGGCAGAATGCCGCGGCGGGCAAGATATTCCCGGATGGGGATCCGGGGAGCATATGGGGTGGTATTCATTTTTCTGTAAGTTTGTTGAGAAATCCACGTAAAACGCAGTGAAAGAAAAGGTTGTCATCTTACAACGTTCTTACACGGCAGGTGGCGCCGTAAGTCCGTAAGCGTTGTAAGATTCCGTAAGAGAATTTGTAAGAAATGTAAGAAACAGAGAATAAGCCGAATATCCTCCGCATCCAACAATCTTACAGACCGGAGACATCGTTCAGCAGTTCGTTAAGCAGTTTCCGCGTGACGGTATAGATCCGAGCCGTCTTGCTCTCCTGGCGTTGGGTCAGCCCGTTGTAGGTGATCGTATAGCGCTGGTAGTAGGTCGGCGGTGCCGGCCGCAGCTGCCAGCTCTCGGTCAGTGTCCGCCGCACGGTGGGATGATCGACCCGAATGCCGCGGATCTCCAGCATGTTCACCATGTCGCTCACATCGAACTGATACTCCTCCAGCTTCTCGCCATCCAGGATGTCGCGGATGATCGACAGCATCTCGGCCTCGGGCTTGCTGCGGTTGTAGTGGATGATCCGCCGCAGGGCCTCCGTCGCCAGGAGCTGCGGGGAGAACCACAGGCGGCTCTCCTCGCGGGTCGAGAGCGTGCGTTGTTGCAGAAAGGACAGAAGCCCCGGAATTTCAGTCTGCATCCGGGCGAGCAACTGCTGGTCGTCGTGCGTCAATGGCGGGATTCGCCGCACCCAGTAGCGGGTCTCCGCCGCCTCGATCAGTACGGGATTGCGTTCATTGTTGGAGCACAGCACGAACTTCCCGAAGAACTCCACCTCCCGGCGATCGCGTCCCTTTGCCTCGGCCTTGTAGCTGCGGGCCGTCGAGAGGTTCTTGATCCGTTCGGAGTCTTCGCGGCGGTTGAGCAGCACCTCGTCCACGCAGATCAGCAACTTGCCTGCCCAGTCGTCGTTGAACTGCGAGCGGAAGTCCTCGTTGGTATTGAAGGTGACATTCCCGCCGAAGATCAGTTTCAGCAGATTCAGGAAGGTGGTTTTGCCCGTATTGCGCTCGCTGGAGACCAGCAGCAGAACGGGCAGCCGCTGCAGGGGCCGCAGGTAGAGCAGCTGCAGATAGTCATACCCCATCTCGACCTGCTCGCCGAAGATGTGCGACAGAAAACCGCGGATGTGCGGGAAATCCCCTTCGGTCGGCTGGAAGGGAATCGGTTCGTAACGGTTCAGGAAGCCGTGAATCTCCCGCCGGTAGTTCGTGTGGTCGGGAACCGTGCAGAATCCGTCGTACTTCGGGATCCGGGCCAGGTAATCCTTCCCGAAATCCTGACGCAGAGTCTCGACATTCCACGCCAGGAGGGTCTCGATGCTCCGGCCGCTGCTCAACGGCTGCTGAACCCGCTTGTAGATGGTTGTCCCCACGCGCAGATAGGCCGCGCCGGTCTCCTTCCGTTTAGCGGTCATGACGGCCTCCTTTCAGGATTTGTTGCACATCCGCCACACGATAACGACGCTGACCGCCATACTCCACGGGTACAAGATAGCCGCTCTTTGCCCAGCGCCAAAGCGTAGAGGAGTCGACGCCCAACAAGGCAATAGTCTGCTTGCGCGTGTACAGTTCGCCCGTTTGCGGCAAGGCTGGCGAGACCAAGGGCGACGGGACGGCCGCTGTCAACTCCCGATGCCATTGCCGGAGATCCTCCAGACGGACGGTGACATGCACGTCGCCGCCCATTTCATACAATTGTTTCAGGTCCATAACTCGATCTTTTATCGAACCCAACAGCAGGTTCGGCAGCGAATATAGCAGGTGCTTCCCCTGCACCTGTTTTTGCAATTAAATCACCGCCATTGCACCGGAAAACAATTTCAGAAAGAGCTATTTTACAAGATGTTGCAATCGCACATAATCCAAACAAAAAATCCCTGCACCTCATCGGTGCAGGGAATATCGACAGAAAAATTCCGCTCCTATTGTTGGATATACTCCTTCAGATTATCCACCAAACGGATACCGTAACCGCCATCCGTCGCCCGTAGTTTGGCCCGCAAGGTCTTTGTATTGTACTTGCCCAACGATTCGAATCCCGACTTCAACCACTCGGCCAATTCGCTCTGGTCATAAAACTGGTTGCGGGCGCCCTTAAAAGCATTCCACACATTCCATCCATAGTGGCACAAATCCCCGTAACCGATCCGATCGCCCCGAAGCCGGACCTGAGGGACCGACTCCGGAATCGCTGCCATGCAGGCCAGATAAAGCAGCCGACGCCGTAAAATCAACCGATTCGATTCATCAAGGGCCTCGCCCAGAATTTGATCCGTATAGGTGTAGACCGTCGAAAGTGCATTTTCGAGAATTTGTGTCTCCGGGGCCGGATCGCCGGGAATCACTTCGGATATCGCGACGGTCGGATCCAAGCGCTTTTCATCAGTCTCCTCTACTGCGGGTTCCGGGTTCTCTTTCACGATAGAAATCTCCTCCGGTTTGGGCTGCTCACGACGGAAACGGCGGAAGAAACGCTCCGAGAGGTCCGCCGAAGTACCCATACTGAAATAGTAGAGCCCTGCCACGCAAAGTCCCGCCGGAACAAGCAACACAAGGGCCATCCAGAACGGAAAGCCCCGCGAAACCATGACGCAGAACAACACGATGAGGAAAAAGACAAGGACACTCGCCACAATCAAACGAAGCCCTCGATGGAAATATTGATCGGAATTCATAGTTACGACTCTTTGAAAAAATCATCCTCTATTACCACCTTCCGAAACCGATTCTGCAACTCTTTCATCCGGTCAATCAGCTGATCGTATGGCAACGATTCTCCATAGATAAAATATTCCTGCATCCGTTCATAGTCTCTGCGCCATATCTCCACCAATTCTTCGGGCGGAATAAACTGGATCCGGCTCGGATGGTGCGTCCGATAATCAACTCCTCGGATCGTATTGAATATACTCCGATGTTTGACAATATCGGCATACATTTTCGGATCGGCCAAAGCCTTCTTCCCGAAATCCGTATCCATCAACCGTTCCAGATCATACAGATGGCGTGTCATCCGCTCGACGCGAGGATTCTCTTTTTGGAACTCCTCATGCAGCAAAAATGCCTTCTCCAAAAACGTTCGCGTCGGTACGACCGCATAAATCGGGAATTCCAGTTTCCCGAACAAGTCGGGATATGCCTCGGCAATCAGCGGACGAATATCAATCCGCGCACGAGGTTCTTGCATCGATCGACAACTGAATTCGATTCGGATTTGCGACTCCACATAATCGATATCCGCATAAATACTCCGATAAGGCAAAAGAACCAATGTCGGGTCTGCATCAGAATCCTGCGTCGGGATAACGCGCAACTCAAAATCCAAAGCTCCGTATCCCGCCAGCAATGTCCGCATTTCTGCAACGAGGTCCTGCCCGATATAGGCCCGCGAAAGTTTCCGGATCCGATCCCGCTGCGACTTGTTGTCCCCGGCAATTCCCCAGAAAGACTTGTCAATCGCAATATCAATGTCCTCCGAGAAGCGTTCTATGACATGCCAACCCTTGCTCAGCGACGTCCCACCCTTGAAGGTGATGAAATTCCGGCACGACGATTCAAACAAGGCCTTCAACGTCATCGTCACCCACCAGTCCTTCTCGACAGCCTGCGGCGGAAGCCCGACTCGTTCGCTCGTCTGCGCGACGAGCATCCTTTTCTGGCCCTCGGGAAGCGTCCAAAAATTACTCTCCATAAAACGACATAATGATTTTATGAATCCAAGCTGGCACCAGCCGCAGATCGGGCAGAATGTGCGACTTCGGAATCCGGGCGAATATCGTCTTCAGTTGGGCGATATGCTCCTCCGTGACCTGCGGTCGTCCGATCTCCTTCAAGGCGAACACGGCAAGCATCAACGTTTTATTCTGATAAGCCAGATTTCTCAGCGCCACACGCTTGAATCGCAACTTACGGCCATTGAACAGGTTGACTGTACGGGAGTTGCCGTCCGTATAGAAAACATAGTTCATCGGAACTTGCGTAGACAACCCCAATATGTTCAGCGCGTGCATACCCGTCGGAACAACTCTGGCTTCGCCTTGTCGGGCTATCTTTTCAGCTATTTCATTGACTGTCGGGTATTGTATGCCCAGACCGAACTTCCTGTCAATTTTAGGATAGCAATAAAGGCCCCTTGCAATACGAACCAAGTGGCCCTTTCGAGTAAGCCGTTCCAATGACTTCGCGATCGCCGCACCTGATCCGCATGCAGCGAAATCTGATGCAGAATAGAGCTTACCACATCCGCATTTTTTAATTCTTATAAGTATCTTATCCTCTATTGTTTGCATCCTGATATTAGTCTGTTATCTGTCGCAAATTTATATTATTTTTTCGACAAAACAAATCTCAGTCCAGCACACTTACAGCCTCGCGTTTGATATCCATATCAATATCACGATAACGGGCAAAGGCTCGACTGCCGTCCTTATGCCCCGACATCGCCCCCACGATCGCCGGATCCTTCACACTTTTATAGACATTCCCGATGAAGGTCCGACGTGCCATGTGCGACGATGCGAGGTCGCAGATCGGAACCTGGATATTCTGCCGCGTCCGCTGGTCGATCGTCGTTACCTTGCGCGTAAGGCCCGCCTTGCGAAACGCCTCCTTGATATAAACATTGTATTTCTGCTCCGAGATAAACGGGAACAACGTCCCTCGGGTTTCATCCAGGTATTTACGGATCAACTCCTTCGCCGCATCGATCAACGGCACCGAGACCGTCACCACCCGGTCGTCGCGGGTTTTGCGGGGAACATATTCAATGCAATCCCCGATGATATTGGCATAGGTCATCTTGTAAAGGTCGCTCACCCGGCAGCCGATCATGCACTGAAAGACAAAGATATCGCGCTGCGTCTCCAGCTGCTTGTCATCCCCCATGTCCGCCTCGGCCAACTGTTTCCGCTCTTCGGTCGTAATATAGACCGGGGTGCCGTAAACGATCTCCGCAATCTTATACTGCTTGAACGGATCGTTGGTGGTGAATCCGCTGTCATTCAACCAGACATAGAAAGACCGCAGCCGAATCAACATATCCGAAACGTAGTTCATACCGCGCTCCTTCGGTCGTCCCGGAATCACCAGCTCGCCCGCGGCATTGAGATATGGAGCGCGCTTTATCGGCAGATTCTTTCTCACTTTCGGCCGCGCATACGGAACTTCGTCATACAGCTCCGGATGCTCGTCAAAGATCTCGGGTTCTTTCATCAAGAATGCTCCGAAATCATCGAGCGTCATCGGCGTGACGGTATGGACATCCAGGACAAAACGGCGGCTCGACAGTCTGCGATACAGTTCATAGCGCTTCAGCGTCCGCACCAGCACCTTGAAATGTTTGACCCGGGACTCGGACAGTTTGTGAGCCGCAAGGTACTCCTCCGTCAACGAGAAAAAATCGCGTTTCTTCTCCTCAACGGGATTGGTTGCCTTCGGGCGCAACGTCCGACGAATCAACTTTTCAAGCCACTCCCGCGTAACGGTCGATTTATCATCGGTTGCCTCAATCGTATGCTCGATCACGTCGACCAACTCTTTCAGTTTCGCCCGCTTGGACAGCAGAGCGTTCCGCTCCTCGCCCGGTATATTCGGAATGTTGATGTCGTTCTTCTTGCCCCAGCGTTTGCGGTCGATCCAGATGCCCGACGGCACACGCAAACGCAGTTCCCGCGAAATGTAGACCCGAAAATTGATCTGAGACTCCCCGGCACTGTTCTCTCCCTGAGCCAGTACATACGTGACTTTTGCCATAGACTCACCATTTGATGCTTCGCAAATATATGATTTATATTTGAATACAGCAACAAATCCGTGTCCGCACCGTGTCCGCATTTATGAAAAACGCCTAAAACAAGAAAGGTAAATATTCATCTGTATGAATTTTAAAACACTATAAAACAAATAGTTATAAAATAATCTAAAATTCAACCATTCGCAACCGTTTGCACGGATTGGTCCTTGTCCTGGGCACTGAAAACAACTCGTTGGAGCAATCCGACGAGTTGTTCGTTTTCTTACCTCGTAATGTGCTGGTCTGCCGATAGATCAAACTCAGTACCTCGTTGAAATGGTCAGTTCGATATGATTTTCCGTCGAAGTGCAATTTTTGGGGAAACATCGAACTTACAAGTTTCATCTTTACATCCACGGGAGCATCCTCGATATATTTGGGGAGGTTGTTTATCAGTGATATAGCATAACCCAACTTGTGTTCTATCTCGGTCGTGTCAGGGTGTCCCAAAGAATCGACCTTATCGCTGATGGCACTTCTCTGTTCTTGGTAGCGGAGCTTTATTCTTTCAAAATCTTCTTTGGAGAGTTCTCCATCCATATATTTATCCTCAAGCGATGCCAACCGTTGATCTATTTTCGAGCGTTCGTCTTTAAGGGCTGACCGTTGGTCGTCGATGTCTCGTCCCATTGACTTATTGAGATCCTTCAATATTAAGTCGTACAGATTCATCACTGTAGTGTTGGGTGTTAAACTACCAACGTAACGTCGAAATATGTCATTCGCCTCAAGCGCATTACAGCGGAAATGCTTGCTGTCAACCGAGCAATGGTAATAAGCATACCTATTGCCTGTGCAGCTTGTGCTTCGTGATCCTGTTAGACTTGCTCCGCATACAGGGCAAATTAGAAACTTCCTCAGAAACAGATCGGGATGAACACATTTACCCGCGCGAGCCTGTTTGCGACGGGATCCATCCAAAATATCCTGCACGGTATTAAACGTATCAATGTCGATTATCGCCTGATGCAGACCCTTTGTCCAATAGGCAGGTTTATTTTGATACGCCTTTACATATACTTCTCCAATATAATATCTGTTGCGCAGCATTTTCAGGAAATTACTCTTGTGCATATTGTATGTGGTTGTTCGCACAAATTGGTTGCGGATAGTGATCGGTGCCACCAATCCTTTTGCTACCTCAGCAAATATGTCTCGAACAATCTTTGCCTCTGAAGGGACAATCTCCACATATTTATGATAATCGCCTATTTTGACATTCTTATAACCATAGGGAGCCATATTCGTTGTCTTGCCCGCTTCCTGACTCTGACGAATCCCCTCTCGTGTGGCTTTTGATCGTTTAGCATTGTCGACATCCGCCATCGTTATGTAAACCCCAAGCAAGATCTTGCTCTCATCTTGTCTCCAATCGATATGCTCATCGACCGTATTAACCTCTATGCCGATATTCTCGAAATATTCCAAATTCTTGTAGGCGGCAGTCGTATTACGCGAGTATCTGTTCCATCGGAGGCATAGCACCATATCGACCTCTCTCTTGTGTTGTTTGCAATAAGCCATTATCTCCTGAAAGACCTTTCGATGCTCAAAATCCTTGGCACTATAATCCTCTTTATAGCATTTTACGATGTTGTATCCCGCCCGCTCGCAATATTCCGATATCGTCTTCTCTTGGTAGTCGAGACTGCATCCTTTCGCCTGTTCATCGCTCGACACGCGGCTATATATTATTACATTCTTCATATCTATTTATTTTTATCTATTTCGATTTGCATCTCTGCGAGCAGATAGAGATACTGACGTATCTGTCTTACCTGCTCATCCGTATATTTTATTTTTCCTGTATTTAATATCTTTTTGCATTCTGCCAATGTTATCACATTCAACAATATTTATGTGGTGTCGAAGACACCTTATTTTTGTCACGGACTCTTCGGCACCACCCCTGCAACCAATTGCCGAAGTCTTCTGTTCGTCCGATTTTGTTGGATAACATCTAATCATCTGTCCCTAGCTAAGATACGAAATCTTTTTTCGATTGTATTTATATTATTCATGTTGATCTTGATTGTTTTTATAATTGTGTAAAAAAATGTAGAGACGCCGTTCCGAATTCGGTTTTATTCCCTTGTCCTTAAGGATTCTGCTGTTCTCTGCTACGGACTTTGTGAAATCGTAGTTCGCTGACAGTATTTTGTCAGACACCATCGTTCGGATGCGATTCGCCATACTGCGCGGGGAGACCCCTTTGGACTTGCAATATGCGGGATTTACTTTGTACCCGCTCTTGTTTTTCTTATATGTTGGATCGGGTGTGTACTCATGCCGTTTTAAGAAGGCACCTTTGGCGATTTTATATAATACATGGTTGGTAATGGTTCTGTCTGTATTATCTATCCAATATTGTCGCTCATAGGTCAGTGCGTACAACAGCTGTTCAAACTCCATTTGGGGCAGTATCTTCAGACGCAATAAAGCATTCAAGAATAGTATACGTTCCCGATTTCCTTTCTTTGTCTTGATCGGTAGTGTCCGCCTGTTCCCATACCTATCTTTGATAATGTATGTCCTTCTTTTGATTTGCGTGTAGCTGTCATTTAGCTGAATAAATGGCTGCGATTTGTCGACAGGTGTTATGTCAACTATAGGATATATGTTTTTATATTTTGCGATAAATGAAAGTGCTGATTCATGGTCTGCTATCTTCCAAAAGTCATTTAGAAATTCGTGGTTTGTTATTACGATCTCGTCCTCTGCAATCCGTTGTTGTATATCATTCTTCCCCTCTTTTTTATAAGGTCTCGGAATGCAGGATACTTTGTTCAGGCAATAATCATCTTTAATAAAATCTGAATAATCATAAATAGAATAATTTTTATATAAAATACAATTATTCAAACTGTTACCACCCATCTGCTGACTACAGTTCATGCATGTGGTATCTATATTAAAATCGGGTATGTCACATTTTATTTTATCTACAATTCGATTTACCAATGCTTTATAATTATCATTATTGGTAATTGGTGATTCAAACAGATATACCAATCTATATCTGTTTACCTCTCCCGTAATATTGTTCGGGGTAGTATAAAGCATGCTTGGAGGACAAGAAACGCTCTCATAGAATTTTGGTGCAGGTATAGGACTCTCGTCCACGTCTATGAACACGGTATATGTCTTATCGAAATTTGATATGGTTTTTTGACGTGTCCCAAATTCCTTATTGACAGAGTCTTTAAATATGTGAGTAAAGCAAAAGCCATGTTTTACATACTCAGCCAATGAGTCAATGTCGACCTCTACGGTTCGGTAGGTAACTTTCCCCCAATCTTTGCATTTGCCATTATATGATGTTGTTGACACGGATAATGGGAATTTCATTTTAAAATTTTTTATCATAATAATTCATTTTTTTATTTCGCGATTATTCAATGTTGAGATAGTATATATCTCAAGCATATAAGACTTTTATAAAAAATAACTGATAACCCTCCTTAGATAAATTTAGGAGGTTGTCGGTTTTTGTAAACATACAAATATGAATTTTAAAAACCCAAGCTTTTTTAATAAAAAATAACACAATCCTACTTTGCTCATTACATAAGCCGCCTTATAAAATATAAGGAACAGAGGTTAATATAGTTAGCACTGTCCGACATATATCGCGGATATAATTTTTATATAAATATGATTTTTCAAGTAAATAGACTATTTATAGTAAATAATCTATTAACAAAAAGCGATATGACAAGAACAGTTAGAAACTTAGATGATCTGACTAAACAGAAGATTAGCAATGCGATGAAATTGAAGCATCAGCAGCGCAGTGAGTCGGAGAAAAGGCAAACAGCCGAGAAACAAAGTGAAGCTATGAAAAATTATTGGAGAAGAATACCGAAGATAGATGATACTTCTCTCGTTACGTCAGAAGAAGATTGACCAAAATATCAATTTGTGTCAATTAAAATAATATTTGACACGTGTGCAATGCGATTAAAAACCAAAAACCGCCCTGTAGCAATCTACAAGGCGGTTTTATACTGTTCGACGTCTATCTCGACTATTTTTTATTGTTGAATATTTTCCGAATCGATTTTGTTTATGAACTCTTTGAGAGCGTCCAATGATTCAATCTTTGTAATAACTCCCCGATATTCCAAATAACCGCTTACTTGGGGCAGGTTTGCAGGTTTGAAAAGCTCAGAGACCTCTACGTTGAGGACTTTGGCAACCTCCTTCAACCGGGATAAAGTGGGGTTACCATTGAGCGAGTTGGATAAATTCACTCTTGAGATTCCGATCTCTTTTGCAATGTCGGCAATGGTCATTCCTCGTTGTCTTGCCAACTCTGAAATGCGCAGTTCCATGATGTGGGATGTTTGGTAATATATTTTCAGCCAAAGTTAATGAAAAAAATGATAAAACATTACAAAATTCAAAGAATATGAAAAAATAACATTACAAATATTTGTATATATAAAAATAAAGCATTACATTTGTAGCACAAAAAGAAAATAAAACATTACAAATACCATGAGTGCACAAGTAGGACAATATAAATTTGGACGCCATCGCAATGTGTGGGGAATATGGAGATATATGGTGGTCAATGAGAGCGGAAGTTGTGCGGAGTTTGTCAAAGATGTATTGACCTATAATGATGCGGTAAGAGAAGTATATCGCCTTAATGGTTGGGCTCAACCTAAAAAGATATATCGGAAATTCTAATATAACTGTAATAAAAAATTTTACAACTATGGCACAGATTATTGTTCTTCAGCATGACACAGCCGTCCGTGCAAACATTATTACTGTTCGCACTAATGCCCGTACAATTGACGGTATCGGTAAGGCAATTCTCATCGAGCAACTGAAAAAGAAGCTGCGCAGCGGACAGATTGTGAAATTTGCCTATCTCAAAAGCAATGGCGAGGTTCGTGTCGCTTTCGGAACTCCCAATCCCGATTTTGTGAAGGATAAGGTTTGCGGATTGGGCGAGAGCCGCGAGAACTATGCGACGACTGCCTATTATGATTTGGAAAAGGGAGGATGGAGAAGTTTCCGATGGGAGAATCTGATAGCGGTATATTAATACCGCTATCTTTACACTTTTACGATTACTGAAACTTGTATTATGCTGATATGCATAGCGATATGTAATGCTGAGTAAAATAATCTTTCAAAAATCGTTGTAACGGACAAAAGTGAATGTAATATGAGCCTGAAGTATTCCTATACAACAGCCGATTACCTTGCATGGAATGAGATGACGGGACTTATCAGACGGTTGTATGACGATGGTAACTACACGATCAGTCTGCTGTTGGCGTGCGGTTCATTTTGGGGGTTGCGCATCAGTGATCTACGTAACCTGATTTGGGAAAAGATTTTAGGGCAGGATACTTTGATCATTGTGGAAAAGAAGACAGGAAAAAGGCGTATGATTACGATCAATAAACCTCTTCAAAAACATATCAAGGCATGTTACTCGGCTCTTGGCAGACCGTCGCTTACGCAGAATTGCTTTATTTCGAGGATGGGGACGGTATATTCTGTGCAACGGCTGAATGGTATTTTTAAGGAGCTGAAAATAAAATATCATCTTCCTATCGACCACTTCTCGACGCATAGCATGCGCAAAAGTTTTGGTCGGCAGATTGTCGACAAGGCGGGCACCAATGCGGAGATGGCATTGATAAAACTGTCTGAGATCTTCGGGCATTCTTCGTCCTCAATTACACGCAGATACTTAGGACTTCGACAGCAGGAGATACAAGAAACATATAATTCACTAACTTTTTAATTAGCAATACCTCTCAAAGAGTGCTGTTCGAGTGAAAATAATTTCCTATATTTGTGAGGCAGAGTGCAGAAATGCATGAAGCAAACATATTTGATGAAAGTGTTTTCGCACTTATCCTAAGTAGGAAATGTGGTAGTTTCAAGACTGAAGGATAGACGAACAGCACTCATTCCTTGTATAGTTATTGAGGTTGGCATATTCTATTTCTACATGCACACCCCATACTATTCAGGTGTGGGGTATTGCATCGTTTATTTCAGTCAAGGTCTTACCACAACCTCCTACTTGATAAACGAAACGGCTCCACACTTTCTTTTATTAACACCTTCTTTGGAGTTGGGAAGAATAAAATCATTAAAGGTTATGAAGAAACTTATCTGATCTATTGTGTGTGTATAAAAGAACGGGCTGAAAAATCATCTAAGGTAGATTATGTCCATTCGAATTATATTGAATCTAATTTATAGTTTTATTTAAAATCATGAAAAAATATCTTGTTATTTTAGCAGCCGTTTTGTTATCATCTTGTGGAGTTCAAACTTCAACACCTGAAAAAGACGCTTTAAAAATTCGCAGCGCATTAAATAAAGCAACAAGTGCAAAAGACGTTGACGACGCAGAAGCTTTATTTTACAAATATAAAGAAGCCTATGAAGAAGAAATCTATAACGGGAAACGGAATATCGAAGATTTGGAGAAACTAGTGACCTTAATTTGGCAATAACTATAAAAATAAACAAAGAACAAGAACCCTTTCTCTTAACTTATTAGCCATGACCTAAAAGGTATTTGTACATGGATGAAAAAGAGTGCTGTTTCTCAGCACTCTTTCTTTTTGTCGCGGTTTGGGTTTTTCACTTTTATATACGGAACTTTAATAGCGAAAACATTTTATCAATTTACTTAATTGATATTGATTAAAAAATCAATTAACTATCTTTGTTAAAATTCCCAACCTATGAAGATGTCAAAGCCAACCATTAACCTACGGATAAAGGATGTTATGGAAGAAAAACAGATCTCGCAAAAGCGACTTTGCGCAATTACGGGTATTCCTGAAGAATCATTGTGCCGCCAACTGAAGCGGGGAAAGATGAACCTCGACAGGCTGGCAGTCATTGCCCAAGCCCTTAATGTCGATATACGCGATTTAATCAGCACTCCTATAAAGAAGGAGGTTAAGGGATATGTGGAGTATGGCAATGATATATATTCTTTCCAAACATTCAGAAGGCTCAAGGAAATTGTAAACATTCTTGAGGGACAGATGAACCGCCCCCAAAAGATTAAAGAAGAAGCCGATCGTATACGGCGGATAGAATCAGCGAATATAAGGAAAGTGCAGCTGTCGACGCAAATACCGACATTTGAAGAGATCGTTTTGGATAGAGCCGAGACATATGACGCGACAGTTCAAAACTGTTGGTCGTTCCGCAATGCAGGAGATGTTAGAGAGGGGGTCGTTTTGGACTTGGGCAATATGGTGGCAGGGTATGAATTCGACATGTTGGGGCAACACTTCCTCAATTCGGAGGCGGCATATATTGCGGGAGCATATTCGTTGGCGGGTAAGCAATATGCGGATATTCAAAGGATGCTATCGACATGGGATAACGGATATACCGCGAAGTCTGTTTTCCGCAAACAACATAATGAATACACGCGTCTGATTCGACAAGATTGGACGCAATTCAATATCCAATGGATGCTGTTGGTGATATGGGAGAAGTGTAAATCAAATTCCACATTCAGGGACATACTGTTATCCATTCCACGTGACGCTGTCATTATAGAGAACAGTACGGATGTGGGAGCAGAAGACCCGACCAAAAGTACAAGCACAATATGGGGCTGTTGGAATCGGGAGCTAATGGATGCGCGATATGTAATCGAAGAGGATGTTGCCAACAGGACGTCAGCAAAGAGCAAAAAGGAGATCGAGCGCAGGCAGATGGTCGAGCGAAATAAGATTAATCATATTGGCATATGGCGTGGAAAGAACCTAATGGGCAAAATACATAAACTCTGTCAGATTGCTCTTTTGACAAATACCGAGCCACCAATTGATTATAACTTATTAGATAGTGGACATATTTATTGGTTTAGTTACGGTCTAAAATATAATATTTAGTATCTTTGTTAAAATTGGATTGTCATGATTACGAGTATTTATATAGATGGCTTTAAATCGTTTAAAGAGTTCCATATGGAATTTAAGCCGTTGACGGTGATAGCAGGTGTAAATGGATCAGGCAAAAGTAATCTTTTTGATGCATTAAATCTTTTAGGTAGATTATCAGAAGATGAAGAACTCTATAAAACATTCTCAGAACAGAGAGGTACTACGTCTGAATTATTTACTCGTTATAGTGAGTCGGAATGTGCTCAATCAATGATCTTTAAAGTACAGTTGTTGGTACCACGAAAAATATCTGATAATTGGGGAAATGAAAGGACGCTTTCTTATACAAGGTTAGAGTATACTATCGAAATTTCTCAAAAACAAGATACTATGGGGCGAATGATATTGTATGTGTCATTCGAATCATTAACACCGATAAAGAGAGATGGCGACAAATGGATAGAAAAATCCACGAAAGGTAAATTAACGCCATATATGCGAGAGCAATGGATCCCCAAAGTTCATGGGAAACCTGTAAAATATATAAGTACAATAAAAGATGACGGGATAATTACATTGCATCAAGATGGTAAAGGGGGTCGAAAGAAGGAATATTTCATTAAACAAAATATTCGACGTACCATATTGAGTGGAATAAATTCTATCGATTTTGCGCATGCACTTGCTGTTAAACAAGAATTGCAAAGTTGGAGGTTCATGCAATTATCACCTCAAGACCTGCGACAACCGACAAGTTATGAAAAATGGGAGGGAGATACGATTACTAAAACAGGGAAGAATCTAGCATCTGCACTATATAGAATTAAGGAATCTGATAATTACGCACTGAAGGCTATTTCAAGACGACTAAGTCAGCTTGTAAGTGGGTATAAGGAAGTATTGGTTGAAAATGATACTGTGAACAAACAATATGTTATAAGTGTTAAGAGCATCGATAATAAGATATATAGTTCAAGAGTTCTTTCTGAAGGGACTTTGAGGTTACTTGC
This sequence comes from uncultured Alistipes sp., assembly GCA_938014215.1. GTDB lineage: Bacteria > Bacteroidota > Bacteroidia > Bacteroidales > Rikenellaceae > Alistipes. The sequence goes on from CALLRW010000007.1 coordinate 184,124, forward strand.
GTTGTGTATTTTATGTGAGGATAATCAGCATACAGGATTGTTGTGTTTTGAGGAACCTGAAAATGGAATAAATCCACAGAGGATACATCTGATTATGGATCTTTTAAAAGATTTAACCGCTGATTTTACTATTGCGGAGTCCCCATTGAGGCAGGTTGTGATTAATACACATTCGCCTGCCGTTGTGTCGAACATGATAAATTGGATGTCAGATAACTCTATTGGGGTTTGGATAGCAGATATGTCTAATCTTATCTATCATGATAATAGTAAAGTGTATTCTTTGATGGCGACACGAATGAATAAGGTAGACTTAACGAATAAGGAGAATACAATACAAGGAGATTTATTTGATGAAGAAAAGGCAAATGTGCGTCGATATACACTTAATAATGCATTGAGATATCTTAGAACAAAAGAATTGGAGACGGCACAAGAAACGATACAAAAAGCGCAAGAAATAAAATGAGAAGTCATCAAATAATAATAGGTTATACTACAGAAGGTAAAAGCGATTGTAAGTTCCTTGGGGATATAATATTAAGGACGTTTAATGAAGTAATCTATGAATGTCAAAGATCTATCGAAATATTAGATGTCATATATATCCCCAAAAAACATGGTTTAACTTATGATGAAGAAGTGAAAACGGCAGCAAAAGAAGCTTTTAATATCGGAGCAAATATTTTATGCGTACATGCAGACGCGGATGATCGTAGTGATAGAATGAGATTCCATACAAAAATAAATCCTGCTTTTGCATATGTTAATGACTCCAATGATCACGATATCTGCCGATGCTTAGTACCGATTGTCCCAATTTACATGATTGAATCTTGGATGCTTGCCGACAAGCAGTTGCTAAAGGCAGAGATAGGAACAGATATGTCAGATGGAGAATTGCGAATTAATATTGCACCTGAGACTTGTTCGACCCCGAAAGATTTGATATCTGATGCAATTAGGATTGCTCGTCAACAACTACCACAAAGGAGACGAAAAGATCTTACTATACATGACTTATATATTAGTATGGGATATGGTGTTGATCTTAATATTTTATCAGGGTTATCGTCTTACTCGAAATTTAGGCTATCTGTTAGAAGCGCATTACAGACTTTGAACTTATTGCCATAGTAAGGAGTTGATAATTCGCAGTAGCGTAATAAATAAAGCTTATGTAAATATTTTTATATAATATGAAAGAGAATTTATATCAAGTTCTGTATAAGATATACAAAGATCCGCCACGATGGAAGTATTATAGGGGGAATAGAGGTGATTATCAAGATAAAGATTTTCTTTCTTATGAGTTTTCAACTCTTTTCATTCAGCAATATTTCATTGCAGGGCAAAAATCAAGATTAATAGAATCTATATATAGATTATCTCCATTAAGACAGATACATACTGTTTCTACATTTTTCTTGGGACTTTATTTATATAACTTCCTAAAAGTTTCGTCTCATAGAAAATATGAACCGAATTTTAAGTATTTATGGTTTTTAACTTGTTTATATCACGATTTTGGATATATAATTGAAGACGGCATTGACCGTACTTGGACTGATAAAATCAAATATGACGTTTATAAATGTCTTAAGATTCCGAACGAACTAAAAATATATTATGATATCGAAATAATCAAGAGATATTCAGAGTATAGACACAATATAGATCACGGTATTGAAGGTGGTCGAAAATTGTATGACCTATTAAAAAAGAATTATGCCTACTATCGCGAGAAATGGGCTCATCAAAATAATGTTGAACCTCAAGATGATTTCTTGTATAATGGTAAAATATGGTTCAGGAAACGGCACGAAAAATACTATGCTGAGGCTGCATTAAATATTATGCTGCATAATATATGGTTTGCGAATGATCCCCAAATGGCAGAGGAATATAGTAAAGCTGATTTGGGCAAGCTCATAAATAAGCGCCTTAGGTTTACGTATTCGGCGGCTTTGTTGTTTGTATTGGCATTTGCTGATACTATTGAACCTATAAAAAAGGTAAAAAAGTTTGGCGTTGATAACTATAATGCAAGTCCCAATGGAAATCTTAATAAAGCACTTCTTGAAAGTATCTCTATATCTACGGAGAATAATAATAAGTTAATTCTTTCGTTTGAAAGGAAATTGAATGACTATCCGTATGATAATTGGATGCAGAGTATATGTGATATAGGCAAATGGATAGATGTGGGAATTGAGAAGCAAGGCGATTCAGTAATAATAGACTTTTTTCATGTTGATAATAATTAAGAATTAAGGCACAGGTATAACCCGGGTAGTGTTTCAAAAAGTGTGTCTGGATAGGAGCCTTCAGATTCTTCAGATATGCAAATATAGCGATTCTTGTTTTCAGATCCACACGCCGCGGCGTGTGGATCTTATTTTTGTGTTATAGTCTTCACTCGGGGAATAATTCCCGATCCAGGTCGATCCGCGGCACCGGCCTCAGATAGGATTTCTTAT
>CALLRW010000008.1 GCA_938014215.1 uncultured Alistipes sp.
TGCCCGCAAGGGGGTGGAAAACTCCTCCGAAGTCGTCGTTTTTTACCGGGGCCACCGTGGCCCGAGCCGAAATTTAGTCGGCGAAGGATTTTCGAGACACCTTCGCCAGAAAATAGGGAAGATCCGGCCATTTTGGCGTGGAAAAGTGGCGGTTTATCGCCCGAATCAGACTTCAAAACAGCTCGTTTTCGACCGATTTTCGGCGGTTGAGAATGCAAAATTTCGGACAAATTTCACGAATTTGGACGCGCTTTTGAGGCCTCAATTCATCCAATTGAGAGCCTCTAATCCGACATTTTGCGTCCTAAAAAGCCGTGGAATTTGTCCTCTCCCGGCGTTCGATTTTGCAGAATTTTGGTCATTTAGAATCGGGTTTCGATGCAGTTTCAGTACCAATTTCCCCGCGAAACGGGACGTTTATTGCGGGAAACAACGCACCGGTTTACGGCCTAACTCCAGCCCGCAGAGGACGTCGAGCGAACTGGGGCTGCCGTCCGAGCGGAGGGCGTAGACACTCTCCTCGGCCATCGAAGCGATGGTGTAGTTGCGGGTTTGGGCGGTCTGCCAACCGGTCCGGCGGGCGTTGCGGACGGCAAAGATCAGGATGCGCTGCTCGGCCAGGGCCTCTTCGACGGCGGGAGGGTAGCGGCGGTAGAGGGTACGTCCCAGGGCCCAGATTACCGGGTGGCGGGCTTGCAACAGAAGTTCAAAGACGGATTTTTCGAGCGGCGACTGGAAACCGCTGATTACGACACGGTCGGTAGCACAACACGCTTCGGCCCAGCTGAGGGCCTGCTCCTCGACGGCCGGTGAGATGACGCGCGAGGCGAAGAAGGCGACCTTTCGGCGGTCGAGCAGGGCGGGGTTTCCGGTGTAATCGTAATCGAAGGCCATAAAAAACGTGGGAGCCGTATGCACTTATCCCATACTCAGGCCTTCGCTGCCCCTACAAAGAATAAGGATACGGACAACCCACGCGAGCATATATGCACAGATTGCACCGTAAGGGGCAACCAGATGTATATGCAACACATGGACGTCCTATTACACCCTCTTCTTTGTAGTTCAAAGTTGCGAAGTTTGAGTATGAAAGAAGATCGTAATTAAACGTCTGTCAATATGTAAGTCCCGCGGATCGGCACGGAACCATCTACAAAAATAGGAAATTAAATCGGAAAACCACCAACGGCCGCCGATTTTTGCGGCCATGCGTCTGTCGGGTGGTGTGTATCGTTGTAGTTTATTGCCGCAGGCGGGGTGACCTGCGTTCCGACTGTCGGCAAATTTCGTATCTTTGTCTTGGATAGGACGCGCCGAATGCCGTCCATAAACCGAAGCAGAGCATGAGTACCCTGGAACGAGCCATCGAGATTGCCACCGAGGCGCACCGCGGCCAGCGCGACAAGGCCGGGAACGACTATATTGGCCACCCGCTGCGGGTCATGGCCGCGGGCGAAACTCCCGAAGAGAAGATCGTCGGGGTGCTGCACGATGTGATTGAGGACAGCGACTGGACGCTGGAGGAGCTGGCGGCCGAGGGGTTTGCGCCCGAAATCATCGAGGCGCTGCGCTGTCTGACGCACGCTGAGGAGGAGCCGTACGACCGTTATATTGCCCGCGTAAAGGGCAATCCGCTGGCCGAGGCGGTCAAGCTGAACGACTTGACGGACAACATGGATATTCGTCGCCTGCCGTACCTTTCGGATAAGGACGTCAAGCGGCTGAAGCGTTATTTGCGGGCCTACAAGCAGCTGTCCGGCGAACCGACCTATTCGGTCTACGCCTGCCGCCAGGAGTATCCGAACGCCTATCTGCCCTGGACCGAGGCGGAGGATCTGGAGCTGACGCGCCGGTGGTGTGAGGGGGCGACGGAGGAGGAGTTGTCCGCCCATTTCCAGCGCAAGCCCGGCGCCATCCGTTCGCGCATCGAGAAACTCGACCTGGAGCGGCTCTATGGAAAACGGGGCAAGCGATCCTGACCGCACGCCGCAGCCTCGGGTGCCGTCGGCGAAGTGCGGCGGAACGATAAACTGATTCGCAATGATACTGAGCGTTAGCCGAAGAACCGATATTCCCGCCTTCTATGCGGACTGGTTTTACAACCGGATCCGGGAGGGGCAGGTGTGCGTCCGGAATCCGATGAACCGGCATCAGGTCAGCAAAATCCGGCTATCCCCGGATGTGATTGATTGCATCGTCTTTTGGAGCAAGAATCCGGCGCCGATGCTTCCGCGTCTGGGTGAACTTGCGGACTATATGTACTATTTCCAGTTTACGGTCACTCCATACGACAGGGAGCTGGAGACGGGGCTCCCGCAGAAGGAGTCTGTGATTGAGACGTTCAGACGGCTGTCCGACCGGATTGGCCCCAAGCGGGTTATCTGGAGGTATGACCCGATTCTTTTCTCGCAAAGCATGGACATCAGCTATCATCTGCACGGTTTTGAGGCAATCGCCAAACGGTTGGCATCCCATACCCAAACCTGCGTGATCAGTTTTGTGGATCTGTATCAGAAGACGCGGCGCAATTTAAGGGCGACAACGGCTCGGGAACCAAGCGCGGATGAAATCACCCGATTGGCTGCGGGGCTGGCGGCCATCGCATCAAGCTATGGCATCCGGGTTCAGACCTGCGCGGAGCGGATAGACCTGGAGCCGATGGGCATCCGGCATGGCCGGTGCGTCGACCGTGTGTTGATTGAGGAGTTGCTGGGGCACAGGTTGGAGGCCGCCAAGGACAGGAACCAACGGCCGGAGTGTGGATGTGTGCAGAGTGTGGATATCGGGGCTTATGATACATGCAGCCACGGCTGTCTGTATTGCTATGCCAACACCGATACGAAGACGGTGTGTCGGAACCGGGTGTTGCATGACCCGTCGTCGCCGTTGTTGATCGGCCGTATGGAGGAGGGTGATGTCGTAAAGGAGCGGGTCTTCCGCTCGTTTAAGGTGAGCGATGCGCTTTTTTAGGGGTAGATAATCCGGCCGCCCCGATGGGCTTGGGACCGGTCGGACCGATGCGTGCCGTTATCTCGGGCGCCGTTTGCGAAGGACGAACTCGGTCGCCTCGCGATCCTTCTGTTCGGCGGTCCGCACGGGATTCTGCAGCAGCCACTGTTCCAACTCCTCGCGCAGGAAGTAGACATTCTTGCCGTGAGGCTTGTAGTGGGGGATGCGGGCGCTGTGGGTAAGTTTGTACATGTAGCTCGGTGAGATGCCTGTGAAGTCGCAGGCTTCGGAAAAGTTCAGGACATTCTTCTGTCCGCGCAGCAGTTGTTCGATGCGGTCGAGACGCTCCTCGACGGTTAGACTCATTTGCATAAAAACACAATTTAAAAGGTTTGACAAAGGCGTTGCGCAACGCACGGGTTTGTAATTACAGAGACAAAGAAACGAAGAAAAAAGGCTGACGACATTGTCTGCCAACGTTTCCGCTTGTTTGGACAATCTTTCCCATCCATTGCCCGCGTACTGACACCCTGCAAACACGACGGCGGAACCCCGCAAAGGGAGACATCGACCGTGCTTGTTGGCAGGCATCTACGGGCAGGCTATGACTGCGCAGCCTCCAGGGCCCGGATGCAGTCGAGAATCTGTTGCTCGCGTTTCGCGTCGATGATGTCGGCCATCTGCTTGGCCGCCGAGAGGTCCTTGGCCGTAAGCGGCTTGCCCAGCTTCGAGAGGAAGCAACCCTTGGCTCCCGCCACGCGCTGCCACTTCGGGGTGATGAACCGCGCGGCGCTCAGCGATTCGAGCAGCAGCGCCAGCAGCTTGTTGTGGGTCGTCTGCAGCGGTTCCGGAAGCTGGCAGGCGAGCATCAGTTCAACCTCCGGGCGGGTGACGTCGCGCCGGAAGAGGCCGATGCGGTTGATGTGTTCGGTCAGCAGGTCGAGTTGCCGGTCGGTGAGGCGCGGCGAGAAGTCCTCCGGCGTGGGGTCGAACCCTGTGCGGCTGCGGTTGATGGCGCGGCGCTTCTCGGCCTGCGCCTGCAGGGCGGTTTCGTGTTCCCGGGCCTGCTCCAACTCCTCCTGCCGTTGCCGCGTGAAGCCGGCAATCTCCGCAACGGCGCTCTGCACCTCGTCGAGCCGGGCGTTGAGGTCGTCCCGTACGGGGGCAGGGTAGCGGTTGTAGAGGTACGCGAAGGTCTGGTCGATGCGCCGCTGTTCGTCGCGCGTGAAGTTGCCGTAGGCCAGCCGGCGTTCGTAGTCGCGGTGCTGCTCGTCGAGGTAGCGACGGGCCTCCGCACCGGTGAGTCCGCGGCACTCGATCTCGCTCTCCAGGTAGTGGAGCGTGAAGCGGGGATCCTTGAAAAGGACGACGCAGAAGGTGAGCCCGCTGAAGAGGACGACCAGCGCATAAAAGATCGACGCCGGCACCATCCATAACCAGCCCAGCAACCGGCTCCGACGCGCGAGCCGCATACGTACGCTCACGATCCATGCACGGACCCGGCTGTTTGCTCGACGGTGCGAGTAGCGGATGTATTCGATGCGGTTCATGGGCGGTCGGTTGCGGTGCGAGGGTGGAGGCTGATGCACCGTCTTCCAAAGATAATCATAATTCCGGAATCCGGTTCACCGCTTCGCGTTTCTTCTCGTCCATAATCTGCGCATAGACCTGCGTGGTCTTCAGCTCGCGGTGGCCGAGGAGCTTCGAGAGGGTGTAGATCTCGGTGCCGAGTGAGAGTTGGAGCACGGCGAAGGTGTGGCGCCCGCAATGGAAGGTGATGTGCTTCGTGATGCCCGCCTTCATGCACCATTCGCGCAGCGCGAGGTTGTGCCAGGCGGAGTATTTCAGCCCCGAGAAGACCCGCTCGTCGGCCCTGCCGCGCGGCCCCATGTAGCGCACGGCCTGCTCGGCGATGTCGAGGTACTCCAGACCGCGGGTCTTCTTCTGGCGGAAGACCACGCGCGTGCCGCCGTCGAACTCCTGCACCTCGCCCCACGTCAGCTTGTTGATGTCGCTCCAGCGCATGCCCGTCAGACACGAGAAGATGAAGGCGTCCTTCAGGACCGGGTAGGAGCAGTCGGTCTTGACCAGCCGCTGCAGCTCCTCGACCGTAAGGTATTCGCGGTGGACATCCTCCGTCCGTGTGGCTTTGACCCCCATGGCGGGCGAGTGGGTGACGATCCCCTCCTCGACGGCCCGGTTCAGCGCCGCCTTGAACTTCAGGAAGTAGCTGTTCTGGCTGTTGGCCGAAAGGGCGGTGCCGCTCTTCGTGCGGGCCCGCTTGGCGAGGTAGTTGCGGAACCCCTCGACAAATCTCCGGTCGACCCGTTCGAAGGTGGTCTGCGTGCCCGCGTAGGCGATCAAGTGTTTCAGCATGCTGTCCCAGTTGCCCCAGTTGCCGGGCGAATCCTTGCGCTGCTCGATCATCCCGCGGATAAACTCGACCAGGTTGGTGCGGATCTTGAACTGTCCGGCGAACCCGTACTGTTCGTTCTGCTCGTCGAGCAGTCGTTTAGCCTTGACCTTCTCGGCCATCTCCAGGTTGATCTTGTTGTGGTCGCGCTCGGCTTTGTTGCGGGGCGTGGTGTAAAGGAAGTATTCGAGGGTCTCGAATCTGCGGCGGTGTTTGATCCGCCCCTCCTCATCGCGCGTGTAGCCATAGTAGTACTCCAGCACCAGCGAGGTGCGTCCCGTCGAGCGCTGCGGTTTCTGATGAAGTTTGATTTCCATGGTGTCGAGGTTTTGGTTCAGGGCAAAGATAGGAAAATATTTTTACACTTTTTTACACCTCGACGTTTTCAAGGTGTAAATGGAGTGTAAAATTTACACCTCGACGGCAAAAACGAACTCTAGAAAATCGCTCGATTTCTTGTTGTAATTCGTTGATTTATTGGTGATTATTCTACGTTTTGCTCGATTTTTCTTCGGTCGAGTTACTTTCCGATGCAGAACTTTGAAAAGATATTTGCCAGAACTTCGTCCGGAGCGATCGCTCCGCGTCCCGTGATCTCTCCCAGATGGCCGATCACCGGCCGGATCTCCTCGCTCAGCAGGTCGGCCGGAAGCCCTTCGTCCATCCCCGCCAGCGCCCGATCCAACGACTTGCGGGCGGCCGTCAGCGCCTCGTAATGGCGGCTGTTCGAGACGACCGGATCCCCGTGGTACAACCCCTCGGTATCCACCGCATTCCGCAGTGCCCCGCACAACTCGTCGATCCCTTCGCCCCGTTTGGCCGAGATCCCGATCGCCCCCTCCGGCAGGCGGAACCCCTCCGGCGCCGCATCCATCTTGTTGACCACCGTCAGCACCCGCTGTTCGGGACGTACCTCGATCTCCGGCATCGCTTCGTTCAGGCGCTGCGCATCGACTAAGCGGATCACCACCTGTGCCCGCCGGATGCTCTCCATCGTCCGTTCGATGCCCATTTGTTCAAGCCGGTCGCCCGTCGTGCGTATGCCGGCCGTATCCAGAAAGCGGAACAGCACGCCGCCGATATTGGCCCGCTCCTCGATCACGTCGCGCGTCGTGCCGGCAATCTCCGAGACCATCGCCCGCTCCTCGTTGAGCAGTCGGTTGAGCAGCGTCGACTTCCCGACATTCGGCGCTCCGACGATCGCTACGGCAACCCCCTCCTTGATGGCATTGCCCAGCGCAAAGGAGCTCCGCAGACGGTCGATCTCCCGCCCGATCAGCTCCATCGTTTCACGCAGCGCCCGCCGGTCGGCAAACTCCACGTCCTCCTCCGAAAAGTCCAGTTCGAGTTCCAGCAGCGAGGTGAGATTCAGCAGTTTGTCGCGCAGCCCTTCGAGTTCGTCGGAGTATCCGCCGCGCATCTGGTTCGTGGCCATGGCGTGGGCGGCGCGCGTCGACGAGGCGATCAGATCGGCCACCGCCTCGGCCTGCGACAGATCGAGTTTGCCGGCCAGATAGGCCCGGATCGTGAATTCGCCGGGCTGTGCCATGCGGCCGCCCGCCTCGATCAGCAGCCGCAGCACCTCCGAGACGATGTACGACGAACCGTGGCACGAGATCTCGATCGCATCTTCACCCGTGTAGGAGTGCGGCGCGCGGAAAACCGTGGCCAGGACATCGTCCACCACCCGTTCTCCGTCCAGAATCCGGCCGTAATGCACCGTGTTTCCCGCGGCTGCGGCCAGCGGTCGGCTGCCGTGGAAGATCCGGTCACAGATCTCCAGCGCCTCCCGTCCGCTCACACGGACGATGGCGATGGCACCCCCCTGGGCCGTAGCCGGGGCGACGATCGTATCGTGGTCGGCGATCATCTTCCTTCGATCCGCAACCGTTGTCCGATCCGGAGTTTGTGGGCGCTCTTGAGGTTGTTCCAGCGCATCAGCTGCGAGGTGGTCACCCGGTAGCGGCGGGCGATGGCACCCAGCGTGTCGCCCTTCTTCACGACGTAGACCGTGCCGCTGCGTTCGAGTTTCTTCTTGTCGATGTTCGCCGGGTTGATGTACTCCTTCAGGTACATCGAATCCTTGGCCTGGATCTCCGCTTCGTGGGCGATGTATTGCGCGATGCTGCGCTGCGGCAGCACCAGCGTGTAGCTCTTCGTCGTTGCGGGGATGATGTCCATCTTGTACTGCGGATTGAGCTGCCGCAGCGTCTCGAGCGGTACATCGATCGTCGAGGCGATCTGATTCAGGTGCATCAGCTTGGTGATGTGCAGCGTGTCGACCGAGAGCGGAATCGGGGCTTCGGTCGGCTCGATGTCGTGGAGCTGGTGGTAGGCATAGGCGTATGTTGCGCCGATGAAGGCCGGGACATAGCCTCTGGTTTCGCGCGGGAGGTAGTTGTAGATCTCCCAGAAGGTCTTGCCGCCCGATCGGGCGATGGCCTTGTTGACGTTGCCCGGGCCGCAGTTGTAGGCGGCGATGGCCAGCGTCCAGTCGTTGTAGATCGCGTAGAGATCCTTCAGATACCGGCAGGCGGCCTCCGTTGCGCGGTGGGGGTCGCGACGCTCATCGACCAGCGAGTTGATCTCCAGTCCGTAGCTCTTGCCGGTCGTGGGCATGAACTGCCACAGCCCGACGGCTCCGGCCGGCGAGACGGCCGTGGGCGAGAGGGCCGATTCGATGATCGGCAGCGCACGCAGCTCGACCGGGAGCCCTTCACGGAGCAGTTCGCTCTCGATGATCGGGAAGTAGTACTGCGACATGCCGAGTATGCGGCTGATGGTCCCCGAACGGGGGTCGATGTACCGGTTGATGTAGTTCTTGACGATCGAGTTGAAGGGCAGCTGGATCGGCGAGGCCAGGTTGAACAGCCGTCGCGTGTAGACCGAATCGGGGGTCAGATCGGCCACCTGCGTCGTATCCTCGAGGACGTAGTGCTTGAAGAACTCTCCGTAGGCATCCTGACGCTGACGTTTGCGCCACTCGGCCAGCAGCGAATCGGCCTGAGCGGCCGTCAGACCGAGGGTAATGTCGTTCACCGGGGGCTCTTCGACGGGGGCCGGACCGAGTGCGTTTTCGGGTTCGGGGCAGACCGTGCGCAGGGAGTCCTGGGCGGTTGCAGCCGTCTGTTCGGTCTGATTTTTTTTCGAGCGTCTTTTCTTGCGGGGGCTGCGGTCGAGGGCCGTTACCGGGGCGGCAAAGGCCAGCAGCAGGGCGAATATCAGGAGTTTTTTCATCATCTAAAAGTTCAGGCTCAGGTTGAATCCGAAGACGGGCCGGTTACCCTGCAGGGTCGGCACGTAGGTGTAGTCGACCAGCGGTTCGAGGTTCATCGACAGGTCGTCCGAGATGTCGTAGTCCTTCAGATGGGCATCGACATGGGCATCGATGATCTGCAGCACGTAGAGCGCTCCGGTGAGGATGATACACAGGTCGCGGTTACGACGGTAGTTGTCGCGAAGGTTCTTGATGAAGTCGGCCGAGTATCGTCCGTGGAACTCGTCGGTCGAGCCGTTCGGATAGTTTTCGGGGTGTTGTTCGTAGTCGGCCAGCAGGGCATAGGCCTTCTTGAAGCGCTGGAATCCGCGGTTGTTCCAGTCGATGCAGTAGATCATCGAGGCGAAACCTCCCACGACGAAGGGCACCTTCCAGTAGCTGCGGTTGTAGATCTGACCGGCACCGGGGAAGATGCAGGCGAGCGTGGTGGCCTTCTTGACCGACGAGACGTCGTTGGTCGAGTAGTTGACCGCGGCGTCGCCGATGAAGTAGACATACGAGGCGATGGTCAGGCCGAGATAGATCTGCCGGCGGGTGTTGCTGCGGATCATCTTCTCCTGCAGGGCGTCGAGCTCGGGCGTCCGCGAGAGACTGACGTTCGTGTAGGAGTTGTACTGTCGGCGGAGCGGCTTGTAGGTCTTGTTTTCGTGGATGTAGAGCCCCAGACCGGTTCCGACCAGTCCGTAGAGGATCGGCAGTTTCCAGTACTGCTTGTTGTAGATCTGGCCGTATCCGGGCAGCACGGTCGAGACCCAGCAGACCTTCGAGAGCGACATCGAGTCGCTCATGAGCCATCGTTTGCGGGGAGCCCGGCGTTTGGTGGTGGTGTCGATGCCCTGCAGGGCGGCGTCGTAGCGGGCCAGAGCCGACGAGTCGAGCTGTCGGAGGTCGTCGGTGCGCAGAGCGGTGACGGCGGCCGAGTCGATCCGGTAATCGATCTGCTGGGCCGAGTCGATCTGCCGGGCGAGTTCGGCGAAGCGGATCGAGTCGCGTTTGGCGCGCAGCGAGTCGGGTTTCTGGAACATGCCGCCGCGCACGATGCTGCGGGCACTGCGCGGGAGTTGGGCTGCGGCGCGGTGCAATCCCGGCACGGCGACCGCAAGGAGCAACAGGAGAAACCGGATCTTCGCCATGGTTTCAGTCGTTTAGGGGCGTTTAGCGGCGTTTTGCAAATCGTTCGATGAAGCGGTCGATGTCGCGGTCGTCGTTGAATCCGATGACGATCTTGCCGCCGCCGTTCTTCGAGCGCTTGATCGAGATATCCTCCGAGAAGTAGTTTTCAAGCTGTTCGACCAGCCGCGAGTAGCTCTCGGGATACTCTTCATCCTCCACATTCTGTGCCTCTTTGGCGGGGGCCTCGACCAGCGAGCGGACATACTCCTCCAGCTGGCGCACCGAGAGGTCCTTCTTGATGCAGCGCTTGAGTACGCGCAGCTGCTGCTCTTCGGGGGCTCCGGCGATGGCCTTGGCGTGTCCCATCGAGATGATGCCCTCCTTCACGGCGAGCTGCACCTGGTCGGGGAGTTTGAGCAGCCGCAGGTAGTTCGACACCGACGAACGCTTCTTGCCGACCTTCTCCGAGAGGGCATCCTGCGTGAGGTGGCACTCGTCGATCAGACGCTGCATGCCCAGGGCGATTTCGATGGCATTGAGGTCCTGTCGCTGGATGTTCTCGACCAGCGACATGGCGTAGAGGTTTTCGTCGTCGACCTCGCGGATATAGGCGGGGAGGGTCTTCAGGTCGGCGCGACGGGCGGCCCGCCAGCGTCGTTCGCCGCTGATGATGACATATTTGCCGTCGTCGGTCTTTTTGACCGTGACGGGTTGGATGACCCCCAGCTGGCGGATCGAGTCGGCCAGTTCGTCGAGGGCCTCCTCGTCGAACTGTTTGCGCGGCTGTGCGGGGTTGGGGATGATGTCGGCGATCTCGATCTCGGCCATCTGGCTCATGGGTTTGAGCTTCACGTCGATGGCTTCGCTTCCGAAGATTGCGTCGAGTCCCCGTCCTAATCCCTTCTGTGCTTTCATGTTCGTGTCTCTTTAATATATGGTGCCGGGCGGGGCCGGGGCCCTGCCGGGATGCGTGTCAGCTGCGTTTTTTGCGGTTTCGCTTCAGGAACTCGCGGGCCAGGTTCAGGTAGTTTTCCGACCCGACGGCGCTGGCATCGTACAACATGACGGGTTTTCCGTGCGAGGGTGCTTCACCCAAACGGATATTTCGCTGAATTATTGTGTCGTAGGCCAATTCGCCGAAGTGTTCGCGGACCTCGGTGACGACCTGGTTGTTGAGTCGGTTGCGCATGTACATCGTCAGCAGGAACCCTTCGATGTCGAGCGGCGGATTGAGGCTCGACTTGACCTTGCGGATGGTGTTGAGCAGTTTGGAGAGTCCTTCGAGGGCGAGGTATTCGCACTGCACGGGGATGAGCACCGTATCGGCGGCCGTAAGGATGTTGACCGTGGTGTAACCCAGCGAGGGGGAGCAGTCGATGAAGATGAAGTCGAAGCGTTCGCGCACGGAGTCGATGATTCGTTTCATGACGAAGTGTGCGTTTTCCATCTTCGGCAGTTCGGTGTCGGCGGCCACCAGGTCGATCGACGAGGGCAGCAACCAGAGGTTTTTGATATCGGGGCTGCGGAGGATGACCTCTTCGGCCTTGCGCTGGCCGGTGAGGCATTCGTAGATGCCTTCGAGGTTGATGTCGAAGCCCAGACCGGAGGTGGCGTTTGCCTGCGGATCGGCATCCAGCAGCAGCACTTTTTTGCCCAGCAGGGCGAGTGATGCGGCCAGATTGATGGCCGTTGTGGTCTTGCCGACGCCTCCTTTCTGGTTGGCTAAAGCGATTACCTTTCCCATTTTTCAGATTCGGTTTATAGCAGGCAAATTTACGCAAATATTATGGCTCGTGCAAATTCGGAGCCGAGCTTTTCGCAAAAAGCCTCCGCGAGGGGGATACGGTGCGCACGGCGCGGTGCGGAGCGCAAGAAATTCGCCTCCGAGGGGGTGCATCCGCGAATTTTTCGTATCTTTGAAGGCTGCAAGACCGGGTGTGTACACCGGGGCGCGGACCGGGGCGGGAGGCCTTCGGACGCGGGACCCTGCGGGTCGAGAAGCCCGGCTGCGAAGTATTATGAGAGAGAGAATCGACCGCCATCCGGAGGGGGAGAACCCCGTATCGGAGAGCTCTGCGGGACGCCCCGACGGCGGACGCCGTCCGGAGTCCGATGTTCTGAACGACCGTCCGACGATGTCCGGCGTCTCGGCCGGCGAAGATATGCCCGGCGGGGGCGAACCCCGGCGGGAAAATCCGTCCGGAGCGGATGCTGCCGGGCGTGAGGAGACGCGGCAGGAGTCGACCCCGGGCGGGGAGGTTCAGACGGAGCGTGCCGCCGGCGATGCCCGCGCGACGGATGCTTCCGAGGGCGATCCTGCCGCCCCGACGGCCGGCGACGCGGCGAAACCCAAGCGCCGTTTCCCGACCTTCGGCGACCTGCTGGCCATGCTGGGCATCGCCTTCGCGGCGCAGATTCTGGTCGGCGTGGTGGGGCGTCTGGTCCTGTGGGGGGCGGGCGTGCAAACAGAGTCGCCGACGCTGCTGGGCAAGATGATGGCCCTCTTCTACTTTGTCTCGATGGCGCTGACGCTGGGCGGGGTGCTCTACTACCGCCACATGCGCGGCGGCCGCGGCCGTTGGGCCCGCTTCTCGCTCCGCGGACTCAATCCGACGCTGCTGCTCTGGAGCTTCGTGCTGATCTTTGCCGTGGGGGTCGTTCTCGAACCCCTGCTGCGCGTGTTGCCCGAACTGACGCTCGACGTCGGCCGCGGATTCTGGACCATGCTCTCGCTGATCGTCCTGGCGCCGCTCTTCGAGGAGCTGCTCTGCCGCGGCGTCGTGCTCGGGAGTCTGCGCGAACGCTACGGCATTGCCATCGCCTGGCTCGTTTCGGCCCTCTTCTTCGGTGTGCTGCACGTTCAGCCCGTGCAGGTTGTCAGCGCCACGGTCGTCGGCCTGATCCTCGGGTATGTCTATCTGGCGACCGATTCGCTCTGGTCTTCGATGATCCTCCATGCGCTGAACAACGCCGTGGCCTACCTGGCCCTGGTGACCGGCCATGCCAATGCCCTGCTGATCGACCTGGTCCCGAACCGGACGCTTTACGTGGTGATCTACATCGTCGCACTGACCCTCTCGATCGTCTCGGGATGGATGATGGTGCGCACGCTGCGCCGCATGAAGATGTCGGAGAAAAAAGAGGCCGGAGCGTAATATTCCGCCCGAAAGTGCGTTACTTACAAGTAAAAAACCTATCTTTGCCCTTTGGAAAATGAATTGGCGAGCGAAAATAACGGTCGCGGCGGGAGCGTTGCTGCTGGCAGGATGCCGGGAGCTGCCCCGCTATTTTGCCAGCGACACGACCATCGCCCGGGCCGGCGGTAACGAACTGCGCATGCGCGACGTTCGTTCGGTGGTCCCGAAAGGCCTCTCGGGTGACGACAGCGCCGCCTTCATGAAGCTTTACGTCGACCGCTGGGTGGTCAAGCAGCTCAAACTGGAGGAGGCCGAGACGCTCTTCTCCTCGTCGGCGGGCGATATCGACAAGATGGTCGAGGAGTATCGGCAGGCGCTGCTGATCCGCCAGCTGGACCAGCACTATGTCGACCGCTCGATCGACACGGTCTTCACGGACGACGAGATCGCCGCCTACTACAACGCCCACAAGGCCGACTTCAAACTCGACCGCACGATCGTCAAGGGACGCATCGTGCAGTTCGGTGCCGGCTACCGCCAGGCGGCCAAACTCAAGACGCTGATGGCTTCGCGGTCGCAGGCCCAGCAGCAGGATTTCAGCGACATCTGCGAGAAGAACAACTTCACGGTCTACGACTTCCGCACGCAGTGGGTCGATTTCCCCGAGTTCCTGAGCTATCTGCCGACGCTGCGCACGCAGAACTACGACTCGGCGCTGGCGACGACGGCCGTGCAGGAGATGCGCGACAGCCATGCGCGCTACTATTTCCAGATCGACGCCGTGATGCGCGTCGGCGAACCCATTCCGCTCGATCGGCTGCGGCCGAACATCCGCCGCATCCTCTTCAACCAGCGCAAGGGGGAGATCATCCGCCAGCACGAGGAGGAGCTGCTCCAGCGAGCCGAGGAGGATGGCGACGTGAAGATCTTCGGCGGCAAGCACAACGCCCGCTTCGAGGAGCCGCTCGAGGAGCCGGAGGCTACGCAGCCGGCCGGTGCCGCCAAACAATAGAAAAAGACCATAATTCAGAATAAACGAAACCCGGATAAGAAGATGTTGAAAAAAGGTATGTTGGCCGTGGCTCTCGCGCTGCTGATCGCAGGCGTCGGGGCACAGACGCGGCAGGTGATGCTCGACAAGGTAGTGGCCGTGGTCGGCAGCTCGTCGATCCTCTACTCGGACGTGGACGAGTATGCGCGGCAGCTGGTCGAACAGCGCCGCATGGAGGGCTATACCTCCGACCGTGACCCGAAGAACGAGGCCCTCGAGGCGCTGCTGACGCAGAAACTGCTCTACAACCAGGCGCAGATCGACTCGGTGACGATCAACAACGGCGACATCATGTCGCGCGTCGAGGAGCAGGTGCAGCAAATGGTCGACATGGAGGGGTCGATCCCCGCCCTGGAGGCCAAGCACCACATGCCGATCTTCAACATCCGCGAGATCATGCGCCAGCGCTACGAGGAGCAGGCCTATGCCCAGGCGATGCAGAACGAGGTGGTCAACAAGGTGACGGTGATCCCGGGCGAGGTCGAGCGCTTCTACAAGTCGATCTCGCGCGACAGCCTGCCGACGATCGCCGACCAGTATGTCTATGCGCAGATCACGAAGTTCCCCAAGTCGATGACGGCCGCCAAGCAGCGTACGCGCGAACGGCTGCTCGACATGCGCGAGCGTGTCATCACGGGCAACGCGAAGTTCGACAACCTGGCCCGCATGTATTCGCAGGACGGTACGGCGATGCGCGGCGGCGAGATGGATCCCACGCCGCTGGCGGGTCTCGATCCGTCGTTTGCCGCGGCGCTGGAGGAGATGAAGCCCGGGCAGATCTCGGAGGTGGTCGAGTCGCAGTACGGATTCCACATCATCCAGCTGCTCGACAAGCGCGGCCAGCTCTACCATTTCCGCCATATCCTGCTGCGTCCGGTCTATACGTCGGAGGAGCTGAGCGAGTCACTGAACCTGCTGGACAGCATCGCCGATCTGATCCACAAGGATTCGATCACCTTCGAGAAGGCGGCGCTGCAGTATTCGGACGACGCCGCGTCGAAGATGAACGGCGGCATCGTCTCGAACCACGATATCCTGGAGCGGATGAACGCCTTCGACCCGAAACTCACCGTCACGAAGTTCCTCAAGGAGGATTTCGGCCGCTTCAAGAGCCTGGACGACTACAACGCCCTGCGGATGCTGAAGCCGGGCGAGGTGTCGGACGCCTTCCTCACGGAGGACATGCTCGGCAACCAGATGGCCAAGATCGTCAAGCTGGTCGAGGTGATCCCGACCCACACGGCCTCGCTCAACGAGGACTATCTGCGGCTCGAGGAGATGGCCCTGCAGAACAAGCAGGAGCGGGTCTTCAAGGAGTGGCTGTCGAAGAAGATCGACGCCATGTATGTCTACATCAGTCCGGAGTTCCGCAGCGGGGAGTTCGAGAACAAACATTGGCTGAAGTAGTCCGTGCGCAGGGTGGTATCCATAGCCGTTCTGTTGCTGGCCGTCGCGGTGGTGGCGGCCCGGAGCGGCATGCAGGCTCCCGGGGAGTCCGAGGAGGAGGCGGGGGAGAAGAAACTCATCGACCTGAAG
This sequence comes from uncultured Alistipes sp., assembly GCA_938014215.1. Classification (GTDB taxonomy): domain Bacteria; phylum Bacteroidota; class Bacteroidia; order Bacteroidales; family Rikenellaceae; genus Alistipes. Next base: position 15,477 of record CALLRW010000008.1, read on the forward strand.
TCGGACCTCACGGCGCCGATCAAACCGGGTGATTCGGTCATCTATCTGGTGGGCAACTTCGCCGCGCAGCACAACGGAGCTGTCATCACGTGCGACTCGGCGGTGCGCTACTCCGACATGCGCATCGAGTTCTTCGGCAACGTGCTGATCAACAAGAACACGACCTATATCTATGGCGACCGGGCCGAGTATGACGGAACGGTCAACGAGGCGCGCGTCTATTCGGACATCGTGAAGGTGGTCGACGGCGACGCCACGCTCTACACCTACCAGTTCCTCTTCAATACGAAGTCGAACGTGGGCGAATTTGCCGAGGGCGGCGTGCTGACCAACCGCGAGAATCTGCTCGAGGCGGTGCGCGGCTACTACTTTGCCGACACGAAGGAGCTGGTGGCGGTGGATCAGGTGGAGATGCGCAACGACGAGTATGAACTCAAGGGCGACTCGGTGGTCTACAACATGGCCACGGACAACGCCTACTTCTTCGATCGGACGAACATATGGAACCGCGACGGCGACTATCTCTATGCCGACCGGGGCTCCTACGAGAAGGCCGACACGCTCTATATCATCACGCGCAACGGCTATATCCTGACCGAGAAGCAGGAGATCTGGAGTGACAGCCTCGATTACTACCGGGCGAAGGATCACGTCATCCTGCGCCACGACCTGCAGCTGGACGATACGGAACACAAGGTGATCGCCTTCGGCGATTACGGCGAGTACTGGAAGGAGCCGGGCAATGCCATCCTGACGCGACGTCCGGCGGTGGTGAGCTACGACCTCACGCAGGGCGATTCGCTCTTCATGCGGGCCGACTCGATGTTCCTCTTCACGATCAACGAGCAGGCTGAGCGGCGTGCGGCCGAGGCTGCACGGGCCGATTCCGTGGCGCGGGCCGATTCACTGTCGCATCTGCAGGCCGATTCGCTGGCTGCCGGGCGGCTGGATGGCCTGAAACCCGGTGCCAAGCCGGGCCGCGAGCACGAGTTTGGTCCGCGGACCGATTCGCTGGGACGTCCGCTGCCGGGGGATCGTCGGAGAGGCCCGAGTGGTGCCGATTCGACGGGACACGTCTCGGGGAGCGATTCGCTGAGCCGCGTCTCGGGAGCCGATTCGTTGGCCGCGGGCAATGATTCGCTGGCTGCGCCGTCGATCAATCCGCTTGACACGCTGGTCGGGGCGGCCCGCAAGGCCTACCTCAAGGAGCAGGCCCGCAAGCTCAAGGCCGGGGCCAAAGCCAAGAAGGCCGAGGCGAAGAAGGAACTTTTGGAGCGGATTGCGGCCGAACGCCAGGAGAAGGCCACGGCCAAACTGCTGGCGCAGAAGGAGCGCGAGGAGGAGCGGCTGAAAAAGCAGCGGCTGAAGGCCGAATCGAAACTGCGGGCGCGTCAGGCCCGTGCCGCCCGCAAGGGCAAGCTGCTGCCGGTGGACTCGACGGCGCTGCTTGAGTTGCAGGCGCAGATCGACCGCAACATCCTCGAACAGGATTCGCTGATGCGGCTGATGGCCGATTCGCTGGCGGCCGATACGGTGGCGATGGAGATCCCGGCCGATACGGTCGATTCGCTGGCCGTACCGGCGGACTCGATCTACCGGTTGATGAAGGGATTCCGCGACGTGCGGATCTTCCGCTCGGACTTCCAGGCCGTTTGCGACTCGATGACGGCCATCAGTACCGACTCGACGATTCACCTCTATATCAACCCCGTGCTGTGGAACCAGTCGAACCAGATCACCTCGGACGTGATGGATATCTACACGGCCAACCAGCAGCTGACCCATGCCGAATTTGTCGGCACTCCGATGATGGTTTCGCAGCTCGATACGACACACTACAACCAGGTGGCCGGCAAGCAGATGACGGCGTGGTTCCGCGACAACGAGATCTATCGCGACGATGTGAACGGCAACGCGCAGACGATCTACTACATGCAGGACGGCGAGCCGCCCCAGATCACGGGAATGGGTGTCATCGAGAGCGGCGACTGCTCGTTCTATATCGAGGACAAGCAGATCGTGACGATCGTCTATCGCAAGGATCCGACGTGGAACATCTATCCGATGGAGAAGATTCCGGCGGATCAGGATCTCTTCCTGAAGGGGTTCAAGTGGGAGGGTTCGCGACGCCCGACGCAGCAGGATGTCTTCGATCGGTCGATCCGTCCGTCGCAGCGCGAGACGAAGTCGCGGCTGCCCCATCCGTCGTTCCCGCTGCAGCAGGCGCTCGAGCTGCGCAAGAAGCGTTATGCGGAGGAGGGCCGCTGGAGCGACCGCAACGATCTGGTCGATCCGGCCACGGTGGAGTGGATGCACTCGCTGGGCTTCGAGGTGGGTCAGCCGCGCGAGTCGGGTCCGAAACTCTGACCGGGGGCCGAACTGGGGGGCCGAACTGGGGGGGCCGAAGCATGGGCGACTGGAACTCGTGGAGCGGAACTCGAGGGCCGGAATGTTGACCGGGGATGGAACTCGGAGCGGTCCGGAATCCGGAAAATGGGATGCAGGCCTGGGAGCTGGAATGCCGACCGGAGGCCCGAAACTCTGACCGGAAACCGACCTCCGAAGACCGGAATGCAGACCTGGGGGTCCGAAACCGTGACTGGTGTTAGGGGCGCGTATTGAATTTCAAAATAGCTCAATCTATGATACGCCTTATGATGCACCGTCGTTTGGCTCGGACGGCAGCGTTTTGTTTGTTGACATTGTCGCTGGTCGGTTGCGGGGCCGGTTTTGCAAAATCACCTTCCACGGAGGAGGCACGGGCCCGGCTGAGTCTGCCCGAACATTCCGACAGTACCCGGATGGCTGCAGCCGTGGAGGTTGCCCGCGTGTGGGGCTTTGTCAAGTATCACCATCCCGCCTATTCATCCCCGGCACGGAACGCCGATGCCGACTATCTCATGCTGCTGGACCGGGTCATGCAGCATCCCGATTCGTTGCGGGAGGTCTTTTCGGCGTGGATTGCCGAACTGGGACCTTTCGACAAGGCGCGGCCGGCGGATCAGGAAAAGAGGGTGGTTTTCAACGATTTCTCCTGGGTCTCAGACACGATGCGCTGGGGCGCATCGCTGAGCCGGACGCTGACGGAGCTCCGGAATGCCGATCCTGGCCGGAACCGCTATGTCGAACAGACGCCGGTCAATGTCTCCTACATTGAGCCCCAATATGAGAATCTTCCCGACGAGGATGTGGCTTACAGACTGTTGGGCGTGGCCAAATTCTGGAACGCCGTCGACAGCTATTCGCCCAATCGCAATCTGACGGACCGCCCCTGGGACGAGGTGCTGGCCGACTATACGGCGATGGCATTCGATCGTTCGGTCGAATTTGCGGCGCTTTACTCCCGGATGGTCTCCGAACTGTGCGATACGCATGTCAATTCGTGGTATATCCCTCTCTTCGGCGGACGCTTCGTGCCGCTTGTGTGTCGTTTTGCCGAGGAGCGGCTCTTTGTGACCGACACCTGTATGCTGGTTGCGCACGGGCTGCAGGTCGGAGACGAGATCCTTCGGATCGACTCCCTCCGTCCGATCGACCGCTTGGCGGAACTTGCCCCCTATATTCCCCATTCGAACCGGGCGTCGCTGCTGCGCGACGGCTCCTATGCGTCGCTGCTGACGGCGGCCGCGAGCGCGCGGATCGACTACCGGCACGACGGGGAGATCCGCACGGAGACCCTTTCGACGGTCGACGGCGAGGCGTTTGTCGGTCGGATCTATGCGTCCCTCTATAATTCCTCCAGGCCGGCGATGGAGCGGGTCTCCGAGGGGATCGGACTGATCCGGACCGGCAGTTTGACGTGTGACGATGACCGGGAACTGGGCGAATTTCTGAAGTCCTGCGACAATCTGATCATCGATCTGCGCTCCTATCCGGCCGAGTACGATGTGATCCACAAGCTGTTGCCGAAGTATCTCTTCCCGGAATCCCGCGAGGCGATGGTCGTGCGGCTGCCGTTGGCCGACCGGCCGGGCGTGATGGAGCAAAGGGTGGTATCGACGGAGCGGACGTCCGACCCCGACCGGCTGTTCAGCGGACGGGTCGTGCTGCTGGTGGATGGCTGCACGCAGTCGATGGCCGAATACTTCACGATGTTTCTGCAGACGATCCCCGGCGTGTTGACGATCGGCAGCCAGACGGCCGGGGCCGACGGCAACGTAACCCGGATCCAGCTGCCCTACGCCTCGTTCAATCTGACGGGACTGGGGGTCCTCTACCCCGACGGGGTGAATGCCCAGCGCCGCGGTGTGAAGATCGAACGCGTGGTCGAACCGACGGCTGCGGGGCTGATGCGGGGCGAGGACGAGCCGCTGCAAGCGGCAATCGACTGCCTCAGGGCTTCGCGCGATTGAGCGTCGGCGGACCGGGAGGCGACTGTCTGCCGAGTTTCTGAAAAATTTGAAAAAAGGGAGAAAAGATGAACTCTTTTCCCCTTTTTTCGTTACTTTTGCGGCCGGTTAATGAGGAAAATTCGATGAAAAAGAGTCTGATAGCGCTGGCCTTCGGTACGCTGGCGCTCGGCATGTCGGAATTCGTGATGATGGGCATCCTGCCCGACATCGCCCGCAGCCTGGGGGTTTCGATCCCCGAGGCCGGCCACCTGATCTCGGCCTATGCGCTGGGTGTCTGCTTCGGAGCGCCGCTCATCGTGCTTGTGGCGCGCAAACGCCCGCTGAAGCAGATCCTGCTGGCCCTGACGGGGTTGATCATTCTGGGCAACTTCTGTGCAGCCCTTGCCCCCAACTATTGGACGCTGCTGGCGATGCGTTTCGTCTCGGGACTTCCCCACGGCGCCTTCTTCGGCGTGGGGTCGATTGTGGCCGAACGGGTGGCCGACGAGGGACGCCGCGCCGAGGCGGTCTCGATCATGGTCGTCGGCATGACCATTGCCAACCTCTTCGGCGTGCCGCTGGGTACCTTCATCAGCGGGGCCGTGACGTGGCGGGCCACCTTCGCCATCGTCGCCGCCTGGGGGGCCATCGCCACGCTGCTCGTCCGGCTGTGGGTTCCGAAGCTCCCGCCGCTGCCCGATACGGGGCTCAAGGGGCAGTTCCGCTTCCTGAAGCACGCCGGACCGTGGCTTGTGCTCACCTCGGTGATGCTCGGCAACGGCGGCATCTTCTGCTGGTACAGCTACGTCAGCCCGCTGATGATCCACACCGCGGGATTCGCCCCCGAGCGGCTGACGCTGATCATCATGCTGGCCGGGTTCGGCATGTTTGCCGGCAACCTCATCGGCGGCCACTATGCCGATCGCTTCTCGCCCGAGCGGGTCGTGCGCTGCACGCTGGCCGTGGCGACGCTGGCGTTGATCGGCATCTTTTTCGGGGCACGGATTCCGGCCCTCTCCGTGGGGCTGATGTGCCTGACGACGGGGTGCCTGTTCTGTGTTTCGTCGCCGCAGCAGCTGCTGATTCTCGAGAATTCGCGCGGCGGCGAGATGTTCGGTGCGGCACTCGTGCAGGTGGCCTTCAACCTGGGGAATGCCCTGGGGGCCTACATCGGCGGCCTGCCGATCGAACACGGACTCGACTATCCCTATACGACGCTGCCCGGCGCCCTCTTCACGCTGCTGGGCATGGCGGCCATTGCCATCTATATCCATAAATATCCACGTCATGCAACACGATAACAGCCAGGAGATCTTCCCGGTGGTCGATGCCACGGGACGGGTCGTCAGCCGGGCTACGCGCGGCGAATGCCACGGCGGTTCGATGCTGCTGCACCCGGTGGTGCACCTTCACGTCTTCAACTCCCGCGGGGAGCTCTACCTGCAGCGGCGCCCGCTGTGGAAGGATATCCAGCCCGGACGCTGGGACACGGCCGTCGGCGGGCACGTCGATTACGGCGAGACGATCGAGGAGGCGTTGCGGCGCGAGGTGCGCGAGGAGCTGGGGATCGTCGATTTTCGTCCCGAAGCCGTTGCCGTCTACGAATTCCGTTCGGCGCGCGAACGCGAACTGGTGCATGTCTTCCGCACGTGCTACGACGGCGAGATCCGACCGAGTTCGGAGCTTGACGGCGGCCGCTTCTGGACGCGGCGCGAGATCGAGGAGAGCCTCGGCAAGGGAATCTTCACCCCCAATTTCGAGGGGGAGGTTGCGCGCGTGCTGAAGTAGCGGACGGTCCGGCGCGGAAATTGCTTCGGGAGGGGGTATGCAAACTCTCCTGAAACACTGGACGCACGCCCTGCTCGGGTGGCTGGGCGTGACGTCGACCTCCAGCGATGCGTTGGATCGCTGGGTGGCTTTTGTGCTGGTCCTTCTGGCGGCGCTGATTCTCGATCTCTTTCTGCAGCTGGCTGTTGTGCGCGGTATCCGGCGCCTGGTCGAACGCACCCGCGTGAAGTGGGACGACAAACTCTTCAGCGTCCCGGTGCTCAACCGTTCGTGCCACGTGCTGATGGCCATCGTGCTGTCGGCCGTGCTGCCGGTGATCTTCGACGAGCAGACCACGGCCCGCATCGTCGTCGTGCGGCTGACGCAGATCCTCATTGTGGTGACCTTCCTGCGGCTGATCAACGCCCTGCTCTGCGCGGCGTTCCACATCGTCTCGCTGCGTCCCGACTGGCAGAACAAACCCATCAAGGGGTTGCGGCAGACGGCGCAGGGGTTCTTCACGATCGTTGCCGTCATCCTGATCGTGGCGATCCTGATCGACAAGTCGCCGGTCAAGCTGCTGACCGGACTCGGGGCCTCGGCGGCGGTGCTGATGCTCGTCTTCCGCGACAGCATCATGGGATTCGTCTCGGGCATCCAGCTCTCGGCCAACAACATGCTGCAGGTCGGCGACTGGATCTCGGTGCCGAAGTACGGTGCCGACGGCACGGTCGAGGAGGTCTCGCTCACGACCGTAAAGATCCGCAACTGGGACAATACGCTGGCCATGCTGCCGCCCTACCTGCTGACGACCGACTCCTTCACGAACTGGCACGCCATGCAGCTCTCGGGCGGGCGGCGCGTCATGCGGTCGGTGTCGATCGACATGACGAGCGTCCACTTCTGCACGCCGGAGATGCTTGCCCGCTTCCGGCAGATCGACCTGCTGCGCGACTATATCGACCTGACGGAGCGGCGCATCGAGAGCTACAACGCCGCGCACGGCATCGCCCCGGGCGCCCGGAAGATCAACGGCCTGCACCAGACCAATCTGGGAGTTTTCCGCGCCTATCTGGTGCGCTATCTCGAGGCGGAGGTCCCGGTCAACAAGTCGATGACGCTGATGGTGCGCCAGCTGCAGCCGACCGAGACGGGCATCCCGATTCAGCTCTATTTCTTTACCGATACGGTGGTCTGGACCGAATACGAAGGGATTCAGTCGGATGTTTTCGATCATGTGCTGGCAGTGATCCCCGAATTCGGGCTGCGGGTTTTCCAGAGCCCGGCGGGTTCGGACGTTGCGGCGCTCGGGGATTTTCTGCAGGGCGACGATTCGCAGGACTCCTCCCCGAGGCCGGATCCCTCTCCGGAATCCGAAATCTCTCCGACACCGGCCCCTTCCATGGAATCCGAGTCCTCTCCGTCCTCTCCGGACCCCGAAACCTCTCAGACACAGACCTCTTCCAAAGAATCCGGTCCCTCTCCGACGTCGGCGACTTCGGGGCGTTCGGGTGCGGCCGGTGCAGGTGGGCCGGCGTCCGGATCTAAAGCGTGAACATCAGCAACACCTGGACGGTGATAACGCGCAGGAACATGCAGACGGGGTAGACCGTGGCGTAGGAGACCGACGGATTGTCGCCCTCGATGGTATCGTTGGCGTAGTTCAGGGCCATGGGGTTGGCCATGCTGCCGCAGAGCAGGCCGGCGACCGAGCCGAAGTCGACCTTCATGATCCGCAGGGCGAACCATCCGACCAGCACCACCGGTACGAACGTCAGCAGGAATCCCGTTCCGAGCCACAGCAGCCCTTCGGGGCGCATGACCGTCTCGAAGAAGTGCGTCCCGGCGTCGAGACCCAGGCAGGCCAGATACATCGACAGACCCAGGGCGCGCAGCATGAGGTTGGCGCTCTGCGTCGTGTAGGTGATCATGTGCAGACGGGGGCCGAACGTGCCGATCAGGATGCCGACGATGATCGGGCCGCCGGCCAGACCCAGCTTGACGGGGATCGAGATGCCGGGGATCGAGACGGGGATGCTTCCGAGCGTCAGTCCGAGGATCAGTCCGATGAAGACCGAGACGAGGTTCGGTTCGTTGAGGCTCTTGACGGCGTTGCCGAGGATCTTCTCGACATTGCGGATGGCCTGGGCCTCGCCCACCACCGTGAGGCGGTCGCCCAACTGCAGCCGCAGGTCGGGCGTGGCGAGCAGCTGCACGCCCGAACGGTAGACGCGGCTGATGTTGATGCCGAACGAGTTGCGCAGCCGCAGCTGCGAGAGCTTTTTGCCGTTGATCTCGGGACGGGTCACCAGAATCCGCTGGGAGATGAGCTGGCTGTCGACCGCATTCCAGTCGATGTTCTCCTTGTTCCAGTCCTTTTTCTCCTGTTCGCCGAAGATCATCCGCAGGGCATCGGCTTCGCCCGGTGTGGTGATGACCAGGATGACGTCATCCTGCTGGAGGGTCTTGTCCGATGTGGGGATCGAGACCTGTCCGTTGCGCCAGACGCGCGAGATGACGAAGTGGTGGTGGCTCTGCAGGGCGATGTCGTGGACGCTCTTGCCGAAGAGGGCCGGATTGGTGATGTGGTAGCTGGCGATGAAGACGTTCTTGCGGTGTTCGGCGTCGGGTCCGGGCAGATCTGACGGCCGTACGAAGAGCTTGCGCATGAAGGCGATGGCCAGAATCACGCCCACGACGCCCAGCGGATAGGTCACGGCACAGCTCAGTGCCGCCCCGCTGTCGTCCATTCCCATCTGTTTGAGTACCTGTTGGGCGGCACCCAGCGCCGGGGTGTTGGTCGTTGCGCCGCACAGGATGCCCGACATGTCGGACATGCGGATGCCGAAGGCGTAGCTCAGTCCGGCGGCCGCGAGCGTGCCGACGATGATCAGGGCGATGGCCGGCGAGAGGAGCCGCGTCCCCTCCGAGCGCATCGAGCTGAAGAATCCGGGGCCGACCTGCAGTCCCAGGGCGTAGACGAAGATGATCAGGCCGAAACTCTCGGCATAGGTCAGCATGGCCGGGTCGAGTTTCAGTCCGAAGTGGCCGGCCAGAATACCCACGAAGAAGATGAAGGCCGTGCCGAGCGAGATGCCGAAGATGCGGATCTTGCCCAACCCGATCCCGAGCGCGGAGATCAGCGAAATCACCACGACGGCCTGCAGGGCCGAGGGTACGAGAAGCAGGTCTTTAAGCCATTCCATCTGTGCGGGTCATTTATTGCGGGTTGAAAACGGTGCAAAAGTAGGTCAAATTTTTCGTTTTGCCGCCATTTCGGCGTGAAAAGTGCACGCCGTGTGGCGGTTTCAGAGCAGCAGGCGGCGCAGTTCGTCGACACTGGCGGCGAAATGGCCGGGCCTTGCCGCCTCGAGTTCGCCCGCTTCGGCATATCCCCAGCCCACGGCCACCGAGTCGAGCCCCGCCGCCGCGGCCCCTTCGATGTCGTAGCGGCGGTCGCCGATCATCACCGCCTCGTCGGGACGGATCCCGAGCTGTGCGAGGGCGTGGCGGATCACCTCCACCTTGGTCGTGCGCCGTCCGTCGAGTTCGCTGCCGGCAATCAGGCGGAAGTGGCGGGCGATGTCGAAATGTTCGGCAATCCGGCGGGCGAACGTCTCGGGTTTTGAGGTGGCCATCACGTTGACGCACCCGGCGGCGGCCGTATCGGCCAGCAGCTCCGGGATCCCGGCGTAGAGCTCGTTCTCGAAGATCCCCTTCGGGGCGAAGTATTCGCGCATCCGGGCGATGGCTTCGGCCGTTTCGGCCTCGTTCATACCGTAGCGGTCACGGAACGACTCGGCCAGCGGCGGCCCGATGAAGGGGCAGAGTTCGTGCAGGTCGCTCACCTCGATGCCGAAGTGGCGCAGGGCGTACTGCACCGAGCGGGTGATTCCCAGCATCGGGTCGCTCAGCGTACCGTCGAGGTCGAAGAAGAGGTATTTCCGGAGCATGTCTTTTGAAGATTCAGACTGCAAAGATACGCAAAAAGCCCGGTCTCCCACAGGAAACCGGGCCGTTTTGTTGCTTTTCGCGGGGCCGGTCAGGCCTTCATGCGCAGGAACGAGTATCCGTATCGCTTGGCGGCGGCACGCTCCAGCTCCTCGCGGACCGACGGATGGGCGATTGCGATCAGAGCCCGGGCCCGTTCGGCGAGGTTCTTGCCCCGCAGATGGGCCACGCCGTACTCCGTGACGACGTGCTGGATCATGTGGCGCGTCGTCACCACGCCGGCGCCGGGTGTCAGCAGCGCCTTGATCTTCGACTCGCCCTTCGGCGTCATCGAGGGCATGGCGATGAAGGTTTTACCCCCTTCCGAGAGGGCGCCGCCATACATGAAGTCGTGCTGCCCGCCGACACCCGAGATGATGCGTTCGCCGACCGAATCGGCGCACACCTGTCCCGTCAGATCGACCTCGACGGCCGAGTTGATGGCCATCACCTTGGGGTTCTGGCGGATGCGGAACGGGTCGTTGGTCCACGCCACATCCTTCATCACCAGATCCTTGCGGTAGTCCATGTAGTCGTACAGCCGGCGCGAACCCAGGGCCAGTGAGGCCACCGAGATGCCGGGCAGGACGACCTTCTGCGAGTTGTCGATCACGCCGCTTTCGAGCAGCGGCAGCACGCCGTCGGTCATCGCTTCGGTGTGCAGACCGAGGTGCTTGTGGTCCTTCAGGGCCCCCAGCACGGCGTTCGGAATGCCGCCGACGCCGATCTGCAGCGTGGCGCCGTCGGGGATCATCTCGGCGATGGCCCGTCCGATGCGCAGTTCAATTTCGGAGGGCACGGCCGTCGGCACCTCGACCAGCGGCGAGTCGACCTCCACGGCGGCGTCGAAGCGCGACACGTGGATCACGGCGTCGCCGTACGAGAAGGGCATCGCGTGGTTGACCTGTGCGATGATGACGCGGGCGCACTCGACGGCCGAAACGGCCAGGTCGGCCGAGACGCCGAACGAGCAGTATCCCTCCTCGTTGGGGAGCGAGACGTTGATCAGCGCCACGTCGAGCGGCAGCGTGCCGTCGCGGAACAGTCCGGGGATCTCGCCCAGGAAGGCCGGGATCGACTGTCCGTACCCGTCGGCGAGCCAGCGGCGGATGTTGTTGGCCACGAAGAGGCTGTTGACAAGGAACGACTCCCGGAATTCGGGCCGGCAGTAGGGGGCGTCGTGGGCGCCGACGGCGAAGGCCGAGTAGACCTTCACGCCGCGCAGCTCCTCGCCGCGGTCGGCCATGGCGGCCACCAGCACCTCGGGGATCGACGTACTGCCCTGGATGTAGACGCTCTGATTCGATTGGATGAGTTTTACCGCCTCCGCGGCTGTCGTATATTGCATGGCAGGTTGAATTTTCGCTTACAGCGGGTGGTTTTCGGCAAAGGCCTTGAGACGCTGGTCGAGCAGTTCGAACTGTTCGGGGCGGTTCATCTGCGAGACGCAGACCCGGATCCCGTGCTGATGGCTGCCCGTCGAAGAGAGCGAGATGGCGCAGACGCCGCACAGCAGCAGTTCGCTCAGCAGTTCGGCGCTGGTCATCGACCCGTAGCCGATCGTGTAGAAGAAACCGTCGCCGACCCGCTCTTCGCGGTCCTTGTCGTAGACGATGCGGAAGCCGTGGCGCAGGAAGATCTCCTTCGTCATGCGGGCCCGGCGGGCGTATTCGGCCGTCTCGCCCACGAAGTCCAGCTTTCCGTCGGCCGCGGCGCGGAACATCGCCGCCAGGGCATACTGGGCCGAGTGGCTCGTGCCCGACGAGGCGGCGTAGAGGAACGTCAGCACGTAGGCGTCACCCAGACGGGCGATGCCGTAGCGTTCGCGCAGCGCCTCGTATTCGCGGTGGAACAGCGTGTCGGAGATGGCCACCACGGCGATGCGCTGCCCGGCGTAGCTGAAGATCTTCGATCCGGAGATCATCACGATCCAGTTCTTCGTGTATCGGGCCACGGTGGCCTGATAGGGGGCCTCGAAGGGGCGTCCCAGCGGTTTGCGGAAGTCCATGCAGAGGTAGGCCAGATCCTCGATGACGATCGTGTCGTAGCGCGTGGCCAGTTCGCCGATCGTGCGCAGCTCCTCCTCCGTGAGGCAGACCCACGAGGGGTTGTTCGGGTTCGAGTAGACGATGGCCGCCACGTCGCCCTGCGACAGGTAGCTTTCGAGTTTCGGGCCGAGCTTTTCGCCGCGGAAGTCGTAGATGTCGAACGAGTCGTTCGGGATGCCGAGGATGCGGACCTGACTCCGCTGGACGGGGAATCCTGGGTCGATGAAGAGGATCTTGCGGCGTTTCGGATCGAGCTGCGAGCACATCAGGAAGGTGGTGAAGCTGCCCTGCATCGAGCCGACCGTCGGGATGCACCCCCGCGGATCGATCTCCACGTCGAGATAGGCCTTGATGAAGCGGGCGGCCTGCTCCTTGAGCTCCGGCAGACCGTACATGTTGGGGTATTGCGAGGCGACGCCCCGGGCCAGAGCCTCCCGTTCGGCCTCGACGCCCACCCGTTCGGGCGGCAGCCCCGGGATGCCCATCTCCAGATGGATGAACTCTTCGCCCGTCGCGCGCTCCATGATGCGGGCGATGTCGCCCGACTGGCGGATCGTCGCCCGGGCGATGTCCGCGATATCCATCTGCCGGAGCGCCTCCTGCAGGTAGGAACGGTCAAAGGGAGCCTTCATCGTCCGGTCTGTTTTTTGGCGGTTTCGTACCCGGCGCGGAAGGCGGCGAGGTTGGCCTCGACCACCGCCTCACCCTTGCGGGCGAAGATGGCGCGGATACCCTCTTCGAGCTTTTCGGCCTCGATGTCGAGCATCGGCGTGGCGGCGCCCAGCAGCGCCATGTTGGCCGAGCGCGGCGACGCGGCCGCACGGGCCATCGCGTCGGCATCGAGCGTCACGACATGGGGCAGTGCACGGAGCTCCGTTTCGAGACTCTTTTCGTCGGGATAGTTCGGAATGTTGACAACCGGCACGGTGTTGGTCACCACCCAGCCGTCGGCCGCCAGCCACTCGAGGTAGCGCAGCGACTCCATCGGTTCGAGCGAGATGATGAGGTCGGCTCCGCCGCGCGGGATGAGGTCCGAGCGGATCTCCGACGAGGAGATCCGCAGGTGCGACTGAACGTCGCCGCCGCGCTGGCTCATGCCGTGGACTTCGGCCTGTTTGATCTGCAGCCTCTCGGCCAGGGCGGCACGGCCGATAACCGTGGCGATGGAGAGGATACCCTGTCCTCCCACGCCCGAAAGTATGATATCTTTTTTCATGTCTTAGCGTTTCCGGAAGGTTTATTTGTTTTTGGCGGCGGCGTGACGTTTGGCCGTCTGGATGCACTCGCGGCGCGGAATGATCACCGAGACGCCCTTGTAGGCGATCTCTTCGCGGATGACATCCTTCATCAGTTCGCGGTTTTTGGGCAGGGGCACCACCACGCGGATGTGGGCCGGATCGACGCCGATGCCGGCGCAGATCTGCTCCAGACGTCCCGTGCCGGCCGAATCCTGACCGCCGGTCATACCCGTGGTGAGGTTGTCGGAGATCACCACCGTGATGTTGGCCCCCTCGTTGACGGCGTCCAGCAGACCGGTCATGCCCGAGTGGGTGAACGTCGAGTCGCCGATGACGGCCACCGAGGGGTGTTGCCCGGCGTGGGCGGCGCCGATGGCCATCGTGATCGAGGCGCCCATGTCGACGCACGAGTCGATGGCGTGGAACGGGGCCAGCCAACCCAGCGTATAGCAGCCGATGTCGCTGAATACCTTTCCGTTGGGGAATTCACGCACGACCTCCGTCAGGGCGGTGTACATGTCGCGGTGACCGCAACCCTGGCACAGGGCGGGCGGACGCGGCACGACGATCTGGCTGGCGGCATGGGCCGGATGCGGGGCGAGACCCAGGGCGGCGCGGACGCTGTCGGGGGTCAGTTCGCCCGTGCGGGGGAGATCGCCGCTCATGCGGCCGCGGATCGGAAGCGGTTCGGGCAGTACGCCGCGCACGGCCTGCTCGATGAAGGGCTGCCCCTCCTCGATGATGAGCAGTTCGCGGCACTCCCCGGCCAGACGGCGTACGAGGGCCTTCGGCAGCGGATATTGCGAGATCTTCAGCACGGGATAGGGCACCCCGTCGGGATAGTTCTCCATCAGGTAGTTGTAGGCGATACCGCTGGCGATGATGCCCAGACTCTTGTCTGCGCCCTCGGTGTAGCGGTTGAATCGGCTCTCGGCGGCCTCCTGCTCCAGGCGGGCGTTGTCCTCGATGAGCGTTTTGTAGCGCACGCGCGAGTTGCCGGGCATGAGCACCCACTGGCGGGGCTTTTCGGGATAGCTCAGCGGATTCACCTCGCGCTGTTCGCCGACCTCGACCACGGCCCGCGAGTGGGCCATGCGGGTGGTCAGCCGCATCAGCACGGGAATCTGGTAGCGCTCCGAGAGGTCGAAGGCGGCCTGCACCATGTCGTAGGTCTCCTGCTGGGTCGAAGGCTCGAAGGTGGGGATCAGGGCGAACTGCCCGTAGAAGCGGGAGTCCTGTTCGTTCTGCGAGGAGTGCATCGAGGGGTCGTCGGCCACGACGACGACCAGACCGCCGTGAGCGCCGGTCATGCCGGAGTTGACGAAGGCGTCGGCGGCGACGTTCAGTCCGACGTGTTTCATGCAGACCATGGCGCGTTTGCCGACGAACGACATGCCGAGGGCCTCCTCCATGGCCGTCTTTTCATTGGCCGACCACACGCGGTGGACGTTTCGTTCGGCGGCCAGCGGATGGCCCTGAATGTATTCCGTGATTTCGGTCGATGGCGTGCCCGGATAGGCGAAGACGCCCGACAGTCCCGCGTGGAGGGCCCCCAGTGCGAGGGCTTCATCTCCGAGTAAGAGTTCGCGTTTTGGCATAGTTCGAGGTTGGTTTATTCTTCGGATTCTACAAAATTACAAATTTTCAGCAGACGGGCAAGTTTTTACGCTGAATTATTACGTCACGGGCCGAATTGGCCGAAATTTTTCTGCTTTCGGGACTTTTTTGTATAAAAATGTTAAGCGCTGTCGGGGCTCGTCGGCCCTGGGAGCGGTCGGAGCACATTTTCAGCGCTTTTCGCCGGAAAAAGGCGGCGGATAATTTTGGTTTGATTGGTTTTTTTGCGATCTTTGCCCTGTTAACCCGAAATCGAACGGACATGAATCATTCGCGCAGCTCCAGCCAGGTGGAGACCGTACTCAAGTATATCAAGGATGAACTCTATTCGGGGCGGCTTCAGCCCGGCGAGCGGCTGCCGGCCGAGCGGCGTCTGGCCGAGCGGCTCGGTGTAGGACGTGCTCATGTGCGGGCAGCCTTTCAGAAACTGGAGTTCTACGGCATCGTGCAGACCTTCCCCCAGAGCGGCACGGTCGTGGCACAGGAGAAGATGCAGGTGCTCGAGCGGATGATCACCGACGCCCTGCAGATCGAGCAGTATGACTTTGCATCGCTGGTCTACGTGCGCGAACTGCTCGAGATCGAGGCTGTCAAGCTCTGCGCCCGCAACCGTACGGTGGAGGATCTGGCGGCCATCGAGGCGGCCCTGAAGGAGTGCGAGGAGAAGTTCTACACCGACGAACGGGTCTCGAAGGATTTTGCCTACCATCAGGCGCTGGCCCGGGGCGGTCACAATCCGGTCATCGCTTCGCTGCTGCTGGTCATCACCCCCGATGTGCTGCGTTACTACCAGCGTTACCGGGTCTGTGCCGTTCCCTCCGAGGAGGTCTGCTTCGAGCATCGCGAGCTGTTGCGCTGCGTGCGTGAACGCGACGAGGAGGGGGCTGCCGCGGTGTTGCACCATCACCTGCGGTCGCTGCGTGAATTTGCCGCCACGTGCAACGATCAGAACCATTTTCTTGAGTAGCGGTTTCCGGGCCGCACGGTAGGCCGCGCGGCATTCAATAAAAAAGGGACGGATCCTCATGGGGTCCGTCCCTTTTTCAGCTGGTATTGACGAGTGACCGGTTTGTCGGTTGCGCGGCGGCTCACTCCTGCATCGCGAGCCAGCGGTCGATCAGCGAGGGGATCTCCACCTCCGACAGGTGGATCGATTCGAGCAGTGTCTGCCCCTCGGCCGTCAGCGAATAGAACATCTGCCGGCGGTCCTTGCAGCACAACTCACGGGCAACGAGCCCCTTTGTTTCGGCACTGCGCAGCACCTTCGAGGTGTTCGACGGCGTCAGCCCGAGCAGTTCGCCCAGCTCGCCGGGGCAGATCCGTGGACGCTTCGAGAGGGTGCAGAGCGTCATCCCCTCGTTCAACGAGATGCCGTAGCGCCTCTCGAAGGCCGCCTCGAATTGGACGACGGCCCGTTGCAGATCGCGGATTCGGCAGAGCTTATCCATGGTTCTCGGCTTTGTGGATGGCCTGCATGCCGCAGTGGCGCATGCATTTGCCGCACTCGATGCAGCGCTCGGGATCGATCACCGGCAGCGCATGCCCCTCCTGCGAGATGGCCCCGACCGGACAGATCGCGATCAGCGGACAGCGGTGGTTTTGCGGACAGAGCCGCGCATCGACGGTCAGCGCCATTACTTTGCGAGCATGATTTCGTCGATGGCCTTCTTGAGCGTGGCCTTGGGCAGGGCGCCCTGAGCCATCTGCGGCTTGCCCTCCATCGGGATGAAGAGCAGCGTCGGGATCGAGCGGATGCCGAATGCGGCAGCCAGCTCCTGCTCGGCGTCGGTGTCGATCTTGTAGATGTAGATCTGGTCCTTGTACTCGGCCGCGAGCTCCTCAAGGACGGGAGCCAGTCCGCGGCAGGGACCGCACCACGTGGCGTAGAAGTCGACGAGGGCGGGCTTGTCGCCCAGATATTTCCATTCCGTGGGGTTCTTTTCGTAATCGGCGACCTTCTTCAGAAAGTCCTCCTTGGTCAGTGCAATCGTGTTCATCTTTTCCTTTTTTTCTTGTTTTTCCTGAGGGTTGTTCGAGGCGCAGGCCGTCATGACGAGTCCCAGAGCGCCGATCAGTGAAAGCAGTTTTTTCATTCTGGTCCGACTGTTTTCTATCAATAACGATGCAAAGGTAGTATTTATTTTCCGATAAAACAAATTTCCAATGGAAAATATTTCGAAAAAGAGACGGGACAGACCTCCCGGGGAGCCCTTTGCATTGGATTTCTGGAGACGGTTTGCCGCAGAACTGCGGTGCGGCGGCGTGCGGTCCCGGTCGGATGCCGCATGCCGCCCCTTCAGAACTACTCGAGATAGATCAATATGTTGCCGCTGATCTGCTGCAGGGAGATTTCGCAGAGTTTCGTGTTGTATTGCGCCGTGAGGATGCGCTCCTCGGCATCGAGCAGACTCTTCTGTGCCTCGCGCATCTCGATGCCCGGCAGATCGCCCAGGCGATAACGCTCCATGGCGATTTCGTAGTTCTCACGTGCCGCCACGAGGTTCTCCTCCTCGAGCAGGATCACCTCCAGGTTGTTGCGATAGGCCTGCCAGAAGTTCGACAGATTGGCCCGCAGTGACAGTTCGAGCTGTTGGCGGGTCAGCTCCGCATTCTCGATCTGGATCCGGGCATTGCGCTGTTCGCGGCGGCGGTTGCCGTCGAAGAGGGTGAACCCGACCGAGACGCCGGCATTCAGCCCGAGTGTTCCGCGCGAACGGTTCGTCCCCGTGCCGTAATAATTATAGGAGTATCCGTAGCCGGTCGAGAGGTTGACGTAGGGGTAGTTGCGGGCCTGGAGGATCTTCAGGTCGAGCCGCGCCACGGCCGTATCGTGGCCGGCCACGAGCAGCGAGGCATTTGCCGCGAGGGTGCGGTCGAGCAGTTCGTCCCAGTCGAGGCGGTCGTTGACGCGGATCACCGAGTCCAGAACGGCAATCGGGCGGTTGAGGTCCTTGTGGGCCAGCAGTTCGTTGATGCGGATGCGCGAGGCGACGACCACCTCCTGCTGCGACATGTACTGCGAGCTGTCGGCATTGAAGTCCACGCGGGCCTGCAGCAGGTCGAGCCGCGAGAAGTTGCCCACGCGGAAGCGCTCTTCGGAGATGCGCAGCCGCTCGCGCGAGAGCATCACGGCATTGCGGAAGTTCTGCAGGCGGAGCGTCTGCTGCAGGTAGTTGTAGTATTCGGCCGTCATCGAGGCCATGAAATCCTCGATGGTGATGCGGGTCTGGAGCGCCCCCATCTGCTGCAGCTGCCGGAGCCGCTGGTAGTTGGTGCGGATGCGGAATCCGTCGAAGAGGGTCCAGTTCACGGCCACCCCGACGTTGGCCGCCTGGTCGTAGACGCCTGTTTCGGTCGTCGGATCGTCGTTGCGCGGCGTTGTCGTGCGGCGGTTGTCCCACGTGCCGCTGTAGCCCGCCTGCAGATCGATGGTGGGGAGCATGCCCGCGGCGGCGGGGGTGGCGTTGTTGTCGCTGATGCGCTCTTCGTTGCGGACGATGCGCACGTCGTAGTTGCGTTCGAGACCGATCTCCAGACAGCGCCGCAGCGTCAGCGGTTCGCTCTCGGCCAGATCCGGAATCGGATCGGCCTCGCCGCTTAGGGGGGCCTGAGCCAGTGCGGCGGCCCACAGCCCCGCGAGTCCGATGGTCAGAAGGATGCGTTTCATGCCTTTTGTTTTTTCGATTTGCGGGCCCGGTCGGTCGAGACGTAGCTGTAGATGGCCGGGACGATGTAGAGCGTCAGCAGCGTCGAGACCACCATGCCGCCCACGACGGCCACACCCATGGCCACCCGTCCTGCAGCCCCTTCGCCCGTGGCGACGGCCAGCGGCAGCATGCCCAGCACGGTCGAGGCGCTGGTCATCAGGATCGGGCGCAGACGCTGTTGGGCAGCCTCTTCGATGGCCTGCAGCTTGGCGATGCCGGCCTCCTGCTTCTGGTTGGCGAACTCGACGATCAGGATGCCGTTCTTGGCCACCAGACCGATCAGCATGATGATGCCGATCTGGCTGAAGATGTTCATCGTCTGGCCGGAGCTCCACATGAAGACCAGCGCGCCGGCGATGGCCAGCGGTACGGTGAGCATGATGACCAGCGGGTCCTTGAAGCTCTCGAACTGCGCGGCGAGGATCAGGTAGATCAGCGCGATGGCCAGGATGAAGGCGAACATCAGGCTCGACGAACTCTCGCGGAACTCCTTCGAATCGCCGGCCAGTGCCGTGCGAAAGTCGTCACCGAGGGTTTCTGAGGCGATGCGGTCCATCTCGTCGAGCCCCTGCCCGATCGTCCGGCCCTTGGCCAGCCCCGCCGAGACGGTGGCCGACAGGAAGCGGTTGTAGTGGTAGAGCTTCGGCGGGGCGACGTTCTCGACCAGCGAGATGAGGTTGTCCATCTGGATCATCTCGCCCTTGTCGCTGCGCACGTAGATCGAGCGCAGGTCGGAGGGTTTGTTGCGCTGCTGGCGGTTGATCTCGGCCAGGATCTCGTACTGCTTGCCGTTCATGTAGAAGTAGCCGAGGCGCTGGCCGCTCAGTCCGTACTGGAGTGTCTGGGCGATGTTGCGCGTCGAGACGCCGAGCAGGTTGGCCTTGTCGCGGTTGACCTCGATGCGCACCTCGGGCTTGCTGAATTTCAGGTCGACGTCGGCCATCTGGAAGACGGGGCTTTCGTAGACCTTGCGCATGAATTCGGGCAGCACCTCCTGCAGCCGTTCGAGGCTCGTGGCCTGCAGCACGTACTGCACGGGCATGTTGCCGCGTCGTCCGCCGAAGGTGCTCTGCTGCTGGACGAACGAGCGGGCCATGGTCTTCGAGCGCACGGCCGCCGAGAGCTCCTCGGCAATCTCCATCTGCGAGCGTTTGCGCGTGGCGATGTCCGAGAGCGAGACGCGGATGTTGCCCGAACCGCTCGATACGCGGGCCATGACCGATTCGGCCTCCGGGACGAGCGAATCGACCAGACGGTTGATATCCTCGGTGTAGTCGCGCAGGTATTCGTAAGTGGCGCCCTCCGATCCGCGCGTGTTGATCGTGATCTGCGAACGGTCCTCGAGCGGGGCCATCTCGGCGGGGATGGCGCTCCACAGCCAGCCGATCAGTGCCAGGGTTGCCGCCACGAAGGGCAGGGCGATCCAGCGGCGGCGCAGCAGCGAGGCCAGCGTCGAGCCGTAGAAGCGGTTGAGCCAGACGAAGAAGGGTTCGGTCTTGTTGTAGAACCAGCTTTTGCGCTCCTGACGCACGAGCAGCTTGGTGGCCAGCATCGGGGTGATGGTCAGCGCAGCGAAGGTCGAGATGACGACGGCGCCGGAGATCACCATGCTGAATTCGCGGAACAGCCGGCCGGTGGTCCCCTCCATGAAGACGATCGGGAAGAAGACGGCGATGAGCGTCACCGAGGTCGAGATCACGGCGAAGAAGATCTCCTTGGCCCCTTCGATACCGGCCTCGAGGGGTGTCATGCCGCGTTCGATGCGGATGTAGATGTTCTCGGTCATGACGATGGCGTCGTCGACGACCAGTCCGACCGACAGCACGACGGCCAGCATCGAGAGGACGTTGATCGAGAAACCGGCCACGTACATGATGAAGAACGTACCGATCAGGGAGACCGGGATGACGATGCACGGGATGAGCGTCACGCGCCAGTTGCGCAGGAAGAGGAAGATGATGATGATCACCAGCACGAAGGCCTCGTAGACGGTCTGCTTCACCTCGTCGATCGAGGCGCGGATGAAGCGCGTGTTGTCGAATCCGTAGGAGGTGATCACGTCGTCGGGCAGGTCCTTGCGCATGGTCTGCATGCGTTCGTAGACGGCGTCGGCTATTTCGATGTGGTTGGCGCCGGGCTGCGGGACGACGACGACGCCCACCATCGGAATGCCGTTCATCTTCATGTAGCTGCGCGTATCCTGCGGGCCGAGTTCGGCGCGTCCGACGTCGCTCAGGCGGATGATGCGGTCGGCCTCTTCGCGGATGACCAGGTCGTTGAACTCCTGCGTGGTGTGCATCAGTCCGAGCGTGCGGATCGTCAGCTCGGTGGTGTTTCCCTCGATGCTGCCCGAGGGGAGTTCGACGTTCTCGCGGTCGAGGGCATCCTTGATGTCCGAGGGGGTGATGCCGTAGCCGGCCATCTTCGCCGGATCGAGCCACAGCCGCATCGAGTAGCGCTTTTCGCCCCAGATCTGCACGCCGCTCACGTCGCTGATCGTCTGCAGCTGCTCCTTGACCGTCAGGTCGGCGATCTCGCTCAGCTCCAGCAGCGAACGCTTGTCGCTCTGGATGGTGACCATGAGGATCGGCGTGGCGTCGGCATCGGCCTTCGTCACCGTCGGGGGGTCGCAGTCGCGGGGCAGGTAACGCTGGGCGCGCGAGACCTTGTCGCGCACGTCGTTGGCGGCGGTTTCAAGGTCGACCGAGAGTTCGAACTCCACGGTGATGCGGCTCTGCCCCTGCTGGCTGACGCTCGAGAGCGAGCGGATGCCGGGGATGCCGTTGATGTTCTGTTCGAGGGGTTCGGTGATCTGGTTTTCGATTACGTCGGCATTGGCGCCCGGGTAGGAGCACTGCACCGAGATGATCGGGTTGTCGACGCTCGGGTATTCGCGCACGCCGAGGGCCTTGTAGCCGATGAAGCCGAACAGGAGGATGATGATCGTCATCACGGACGACATCACCGGCCGGCGGATGCTGAGTTCGGAGATGTTCATGCGGCGCGGGGTTTAGTCGATGCGGTCGAGCTGGACGGGAAGGCCCTCGCGCAGCTGGAGCGTACCGGAGGTGATGAGCGTGTCGCCGGCCTGGAGGCCGTTGATGATCTGGATCTGGGATTCGGTGCGCAGGCCGGTGGTCACCTCGACGGCATGGGCCTTGCCGCCGCGGTAGAGGAAGACCTTGTCGACGCCCATTTCGGGGACGATGGCCTCGGTCGGCACGGCGATGGCGTCCGGAATCTCGTGCATGCGGATCTCCACCGTGGCGAAGCGTCCCGGGAGCAGCCGTCCGCGGGCATTCGGATAGCGGGCCCGGACGGCCAGCGTGCGGGTCGTCACGTCGACCTGCGATTCGGTGGCGTAGACCGTCGCCTCGAAACGCTCCTGGCGCCCCTCGATCGTGAACGAGAGGTTCGTTCCGGGGTGGATCTGGCTGGCGTAGCGCTCCGGCACGCAGAAGTCGATCTTCAGCGGGGAGATCTTCGTCAGTTTGGCCACGACGACCGACGGCGAGGCGTAGGCGCCTTCGCTGACGTTGCGCAGACCGATGATACCGTCGAACGGGGCGCGGAGCTCCGTGAGGGCGATGTTCGACTTGACGATGTCGATATCGGCGTTGAGCATGGCCAGTTCGGTGCGGGCCTGTTCGAAGGCCTCCTGGCTGACGGCGTCGCGTTCGAGCAGGGCGCTCTGGCGGTAGACGCGGTCTTCGGCCAGTTTGAGCTGGGCCTCGTAGCGCGACAACTGGGCCCGCAGCGGCAGGTCGTTGACCTTGGCCAGCAGTTCGCCCTTGCGGACGGAGGAGCCCTCCTGGAAGTTGATGGCGACGATCTTGCCCGAGGTTTCGAACGAGAGGTCGACCTCCTCGTCGGGGAGGAGGTTGCCCACGGTGGTGATGCCGTCGGTCAGGGGTTGCGGGCGGATGATCCGTCCGTTGACGTTGAGTGTCGAGCGCGACCGGGGCGAGTTTGCGACTGGGGCCTCCTCGACGGCGGCCGTCCGGTTGGTGAAGTAGTTATAGAGTCCGAGTGCCGCACAGAAAACCGCCAGCACGATGGCCGTAATGAGCCATTTTTTCTTTTTGTTCATTGCCGGGAGAGAGCTTTGGTGTTGGTGATTGTCTACAAAGATACGATAAAATGGCGGTTTACACGGAAAAACCGGATAAAGTTTTCTGTTTTTTTGCGTTTCGTGGACCTTCCGACGCGAAGCATGCGGGAATCCGCCACTTTTTTCGTACCTTTGTTCGGATGGTCCGCAACGGGCGGAAGCTCCCGGGCGCGGATCCTTCTCCAAATCCAGAAATCTACTGATAATCTGAAAAACCAACTGCTGATGAAACTGCAAACCCTTACGGCCGGCCTGTTGCTGCTCGGAGGTGTCGCCCAGGCTCAGGGCGATGCCTGGCACGATGCCGGAGTCAACGCGATCAACCGCCTGCCGATGCACACAAGCTTTTTTGCCTATGAAAACCGCGATGCCGCCCTTCGGGGCGACATGCACGCTTCGGAGCGTTACCTCTCGCTCAACGGCGAGTGGCGCTTTGCGTGGGTCCGGGATGCCGACCAGCGCCCGACGGACTTCTACCGCACGGATTACGACGACGGCCACTGGGCGACGATGCCCGTACCGGGGATGTGGGAGGTCAACGGCTACGGCGACCCGCTCTACGTCAATATCGGATACGCCTGGCGCGAACAGTTCCCGAACAATCCGCCCGAGGTGCCCGTCGAGAACAACCACGTGGGGAGCTACCGCCGGGTGATCGAGATCCCCGAATCGTGGCAGGGACGGCAGATCATCGCCCATTTCGGATCGGTCACCTCGAATCTGACGCTCTACGTCAACGGCCGCTTCGTGGGCTACAGCGAGGACAGCAAGCTCGAGGCCGAATTCGACATCACGCGCTATGTCCACCCGGGCCGCAACCTCGTGGCCTTCCAGGTCTTCCGCTGGTGCGACGGTTCGTACCTCGAGGATCAGGACTTCTGGCGGCTGAGCGGTGTGGGTCGTGACTGCTACCTCTATTCGCGCGAGAAGCGCCACGTGGAGGATATCCGCTGCACGGCCTCGCTGAACGACGACTACACGCGCGGCCGGCTTCAGACCGAACTCTTCTTCCCGGCGGCGGCCCGTGGCTGCGAGGCCGAACTGACGCTGACGGCTCCCGACGGCCGGAGTGTCGCTTCACGGAGCCTGCGCATCGGCTCCACACACGAGTCGCTCACCCTCGAGGTGGAGTCGCCGCTGTTGTGGTCGGCCGAGACCCCCGCACTCTACCGGCTGGAGCTGTCGCTCCGCGAGTCGGGACGCGAGATCGAGGCTGTGGCGCTGAAGGTCGGTTTCCGCAACGTCGAGATCCGCGGCGGGCAGCTGCTGGTCAACGGCCGGCCGATCCTCATCAAGGGGGTCAACCGCCACGAGATGGATCCCGACGGCGGCTATTACGTCACCGAGGAGCGCATGCTGCAGGACATCCGTCTGATGAAGCAGGCCAATGTCAACGCCGTGCGGACGTGCCACTATCCCGATGCGGCGCGCTGGTATGAACTCTGCGACGAGTATGGTCTTTATGTCGTGGCCGAGGCTAACCTCGAGTCGCACGGCATGGGCTACGGCGAACAGACTCTGGCGCGCAATCCGCTCTTCCTGAAGGCGCATCTCGAACGCAACCGGCGCCACGTCGAGCGCAACTTCAACCATCCGTCGATCATCGTCTGGTCGATGGGCAACGAGGCCGGCGACGGCGAGAACTTCACGGCCTGCTACCGCTGGATCAAGTCGTTCGATCCGTCGCGCCCGGTGCAGTACGAGCGGGCTGAGGGTGGCGACAATACCGACATCATGTGCCCGATGTACTGGGATTACGCCCAGTGTGAGAAATACGCCTCGTCGAACCCTTCCAAACCGCTGATCCAGTGTGAATATGCCCACGCCATGGGTAACTCCGAGGGCGGTTTCCGCGAGTACTGGGACCTGATCCGCAAGTACCCCTCCTACCAGGGCGGTTTCATCTGGGACTTCGTCGACCAGTCGCTGCGCGAGAAGCGCAACGGCCGCTGGATCTACGTCTACGGCGGCGACTTCAACCCCTACGATGCCAGCGACAACAACTTCTGCGACAACGGACTTGTCTCGCCCGACCGGCATCCGAACCCCCACTATGACGAGGTGGCCTTCCAGCACCAGTCGATCTGGACTCTTCCGGTCGATCTGACGGCGGGCCGGATCCGGATCCGCAACGAATACTTCTTTCGCGACCTGTCGAACTTCACGATGACGTGGCGGCTCCTCGAGGAGGGCCGTTGCGTGCAGTCGGGTGTGGTCGAGAGCCTGGAGGTGGCCCCGCAGCAGGAGCGCGAATACACCCTGCCGCTCTCCCTCGACGGACTCCGGGGCGAGGTGCTCCTTAACATCGAATACCGTCTCAAACAGTCCGAACCGGCTCTCGAGGCCGGAACGTGTCTGGCCCGCGCCCAGCTGCCGGTTGCCGACTACCGTTTCGAACCGCTGACGATCGAGAACCGCCGCGTGGATCGCTATACGGAGTCCGCAGTGATCCTTTCGGATGCCGACCGCAACTACCTGCGGATCGCTTCGGACCGCTTCTCGATCGACATCCGGCGCCGCGACGGACTCATCACGCGTTACGAGGTCGACGGCGTGCCGTATCTGGCCGAGGGTGCCGTCCTGCGTCCGAACTTCTGGCGCGCCCCGACCGACAACGACTTCGGTGCCGGTCTGCAGCGCCGCTATGCCGCCATCCGCCATCCGCAGCTGTGCCTGACGGGGCTGGAGTATGCCCTGGAGGAGGGCATCGCCCGCGTGCATGCCCTCTATGACTTTGCGGAGTATGCCGCCGTGCTCCATGTCGATTATGCGGTCAACAACGTCGGCGAGGTGCTGGTCGAGCAGCGGGTCGAGGTGAAGGGTGCGGCCGATGACGAGTCGCTGCCGCGTCTCTTCCGCTTCGGCATGCTGATGGTCATGCCCGGCGATTTCGACCGCATCGACTACTACGGCCGCGGTCCCGGCGAAAACTATGCCGACCGCAAGTCGGCCGCCTTTATCGGTCTCTACAGCCAGACGGTCGACGAACAGCCCTATCCCTACATCCGTCCGCAGGAGACCGGCACGAAGAGCGACCTGCGCTGGTGGCAGCAGAGTCTGCCGGGCGGTTGCGGCCTGCGGATCACCTCGGACGCCCCCTTCTCGGCCTCGGCACTCCACTATTCGCCCGAGTCGCTGAGCTGCGGGCTGGAGAAGGAGCAGCTCCACTTCCCGGAGATCGAACCCGACCGCGAGCGGATTTGGCTCTGCATCGACGGCCGGCAGATGGGACTCGGATGTATCGACTCGTGGTACTCGCTGCCGCGTGAGGAGTATCGGATTCCCTATGCCGATCTGACGTTCCGCTTCAAACTCTCGCCGGCCCGTCTGCTGCGTTGACGGCGGACGATCCGGCCGATTGACAGGTTGCGGCCCGCACGGTCCCGGTTTGGATCGTCGGGCCGCAACCCTTTTCCGGCCCGTTATTTGCAGAGGGGCTGGTAGTAACCACAAAAATGCATGCCATGAAAGAGAAGGAAAAATGTACGCCCTGCGAGGCCAATTTCGAACGCAACATTCACCATCTGGTCAAGGAGGGGGAGGCCCCGACTCCGAAGGAGCGTCACGAAAAGCGTGAGGAGGTCAAGGCTGCCTTCACTGCGGAATCCCGGCCCGAAAAGTAACGGTCTGGGTGAGCCTGGAAGACCGGGCGTTTCCGACTGCCGTATGAAAACAGCGAGCCCGACAGCACACATGCTGTCGGGCTCGCTGTTTTTCATTGGAATCGGGACGGAATCAAAGGATAGGATCAGGCCGGATCGGGATCGGGTCGAAATCGAGGGTCGGATAGCGGCCAACTCAGCTTGGCCTGGTTCT
Organism: uncultured Alistipes sp.; assembly: GCA_938014215.1. Taxonomy (GTDB): domain Bacteria; phylum Bacteroidota; class Bacteroidia; order Bacteroidales; family Rikenellaceae; genus Alistipes. The sequence goes on from CALLRW010000008.1 coordinate 42,102, forward strand.
GCCTATCTCAACCCGGGTCGGAAGCCCTGTTCCCCGTCTTTTGCCCCCCCCTCTTCTCAGCGGTTTTTGTAGGCTTCGACTCCGTTGCGGAGGAACTGGACGAAGGCCTCGACGTCGAGGTCGTAGCCGCGCGGATCGACGAGGATCCGGCCGTCATGCCCCTGCAGCACGTAGTAGGGCTGGGCATTGACACCGTAGGTCTTCAGCGCGTAGTAGGAGTTGATCTTGCCGAGGCTCTTGAGGACCTTGCCGGCATCGGTCGTCACCCATTCGCTTTCGGGCAGGACCTTCTTGTCGTCCGAGTAGAGGGCGCAGATGACGTAGTCGTTGCGCAGAATTTCGAGCACCTGCGGGTCGGACCAGACGCGGGCCTCCATTTCGCGGCAGTTGACACAGCCGTGGCCCGTGAAGTCGATGAAGAGCGGTTTGTCGACCTTGGCGGCATAGGCCTCGGCCTCCTTCAAATCGAAGAATCCTTCGAGTCCGTGCGGCAGGTGGAGGAAGTCGCTGTACTTGCGCTGTCCGAGCTCGCTGGCCGACGAGGTTGCGGGGGCCGCGGCGGTGTTGGCACCGAGGACGAAATCCTGCGAGGTCAGCGGCGGCAGATAGCCTGAGAGACCCTTCAGCGGGGCGCCCCACATACCGGGGATCAGATAGACGACGAACGAGAAGACGACGATGGCCAGGAACAGCCGTCCGACGCCGAGATGCGTCATTTCGCTGTCGTGCGCAAAGCGGAGTTTGCCGAGCAGGTAGAGTCCCAGCAGCGAGAAGACGACGATCCAGATGGCGAGGTAGATCTCACGGTCCAACAGCCCCCAGTGATAGGTCTGGTCGGCCACGGAGAGGAATTTCAGACCGAGGGCCACCTCGATGAATCCGAGGACGACCTTCACGGAGTTCAACCAGCCGCCGCTCTTGGGCATCTTCTTCAGCACCGAGGGGAACAGCGCGAAGAGGGTGAACGGCAGGGCGAAGGCCACCGAGAAGGCGAGCATCGTGATGATTGGGGTCCAGAACTCGCCGGAGGTCGACTTGATGAGCACCGATCCGACGATGGGTCCCGTGCAGGAGAACGACACCAGCACGAGCGTCAGCGCCAGGAAGAAGATGCCGCTCAGCCCCTTGGTATCGGCCTTCGAGTCGGTCTTGTTGACCATCGACGAGGGCATCGTGATCTCGAAGGCGCCGAAGAACGAGGCGGCGAAGATCATGAATACGAGGAAGAAGACGATGTTCGGCAGCCAGTGCGTAGCCAGCCAGTTGAAGATGTCGGCCGTGACGGCGTCTCCGCCGACGATGCGCGTGATGACGATGATCGCGGCGATGGGCACCGTGTAGAGCAGGACGATGAAGAGTCCGTAGAGAGAGGCGCGCAGCCGGCCCATCGTGGCGCCGCCCTCCCCCTTGAGGAAGTACGAGACGGTCATCGGCACCATCGGGAAGACACACGGCGTCAGCAGCGCCGCAAATCCCCAGAGGATGGCCTCGATGATCAGCCCCCAGATGCTCTTGCTTCCGGCGGCATCTTTGGAGGCCGCGGGAGCCGTCGTCAGGGTCGCTTCCTCCGCGGCCGGTGCCGTGGCAGCGGTGTCGATGCCCGGGGCGGGAGCGGCTGCAGCCGGATCGACCTCCTGAGCGGTGGCCTTGTCGGCCGTGGCGGTTGCAGCCGTCGGATCGGCCGCAACGGCGGTGGAGGCGGCTGTCGCGGCGGGCAGCGCGATCTCCATCTCGAGATCCTCGGGCGGCATGCAGCTCGTATCGTTGCAGATCATCCATTCGAGCTGCGCCTTGACGCTCGACGGCTGCTCCGCGAGGCGGATGCGCTGTGCGAAGCGGGCCTTACCCTCGAAGGTGCCGATCTCCATGGCGTAGAGTTCGTCGTAGTAGCGGTGCGGCGTGGAGAGCTGCTCGACCTTGCCTTCGAGCGCAACGCCTTCGCCGACCGTGAAGGTGATCGTCGTTGCGTTGGGACCGCCCACGTAGGGGCCCATGTCGTACATGTGGAATCCCTTGGGGATCGAGGCCTCGAGTACGACACGGCAGGTCGCGTCGTCGACCGGCTCGACCTTGCTCGTCCACGAGACGTTCTGTGCGGATGCCGTCACGGCCATCAGCGCCGCCAGCAGCGGCAGCAGGTTGTGGATCAGTTTCTGCATGTTATAGCGTTTTATCTTGATGCAAAGATACGTTTTTTTTGCGAAAAATCATTACTTTCGCACCATGATTCGCATCTCGCTTGCCATTCCCACCCACAATCGGGCCGAGCCGCTGCTCGTGGCCCTTGAATCAATTGTCCGTCAGGACCTGCCGGCCGATGAGTGGGAGTGTGTGGTGGTGAACAACAACTCGACGGACGAGACCGCATCGCGCTTTGCGGCATTTGCCGCCGAACACCCGGAGTGCCACCTGCGGATGGCCGACGAAACGGGACCGGGGGTCTCCTACGCCCGCAACCGGGGATTGCGCGAGGCGCAGGCTCCGCTGGTGGCCTTCATCGACGACGACGAACATGTCAATCCGGGATTTCTGAGGGCCTATCTCGACTTTTTCGACCGCCATCCCGAGGCGGTGGTGGCCGGCGGGCGGATCATCGCCGAGTACCCTTCGGGACGTCCCGACTGGATGTCGCACTACGTCGAGATGCCCATCGCCAACCCCATGGATTTCGGAACGGAGGTGCGTCCCTTCCCGGTCGGCCGGGTGCCCGGAGGGGGCAACATGGCCTTCCGCCGCGAGGGACTGGCGTCCTACGGCGGCTTCGACCCTTCGCTGGGACGTGTGAACGGCGAGCTGATCGGCGGCGAGGAGAACGACCTCTTCGAGCGGCTGCTTCGCGGGGGGGAGACGATCTGGTATGTCCCCGGGGCCGTGATGTGGCACGTCATCCCGCCGCATAAACTCACGCGCGACTATTTCCGGCGTCTGAGTTTCAACGTCGGTGTCAGCCAGCGGCTCCGTGCGCAGATTCACCACCGGCTGGTCCGGGCATTGCTCTTCGAACTGCTGAAGTGGGGGGTGACGCTGTTGCTCTGCTGCACGATGGCGCCGCGACGGTCGATCTGGCTGCTGCGCATGCGCTGCGGAATCACCCGCGGACTCTTCCGCCCGATCCGTTCGAACTGACGCTCCCGCCACGGGGTCCGGTGTTGTCTGCGAACTCCGATCCTTTGGCCGCGGATTCTGCCTCCATCGTCCCTGAACTCCGAAATGTGGCCCTCGGCTCCAGGTTATCGCCCGTCTCTTCCGCATCCTGCCTGCCGGCTCCTGTCTGCCGCCGACCTCTTCCGCATCCTGCCTGCCAGCTCCAGGTTGCCGCCCGTCTCTTCCGCATCCTGCCTGCCGGCTCCTGTCTGCCGCCCGTCTCTTCCGAATTCCGTCGTCTGATTTCACCTTCCGCCGCCGGTCTTTTCAAAAAAAGAGCCGGTCCCTGTAACAGGAACCGGCCCCTCTGAACCCTCTTCCTATGAATCAGAAGAGATATTTTTCGTGCTTGACCTTGCTGACCAGCCGTTCGATATCCTCCCAGGCCTCCTCGCCGAAGGTCGTACCCACGACTTCGATCACCTTTCCGGCCGTGATGGCGCCGATCGTGCCGCACTGCCGCAGTGACAGTCCGTCGCAGAGTCCCGCCATGAAGCCTGCGGCGTAGAAGTCGCCGGCTCCGGTCGTATCGACCCGCTTGGCCGCCGCCATGATGCCCACGTGGACGACCTCATCGCCCTGCTTGATCATCGCCCCCTTGGTGCCGATCTTCACCACGGCCAGTTCGCACATCTCCGAGATCTGCTGCAGGGCATTCAGCGGTTCGGCCTCGCCCGTGAAGGTCTTGGCCTCGTCCTCGTTGGCGAAGACGATGTCGACGTGCTCGCGGACCAGCATGCGCAGGAACTCGAGGTTTTCGGCGACGATATTGAAACTCGCCAGGTCGATCGCCACCCGCAGTCCGCACTCCTTGGCCGTGCGCACCGCCTTGAGGATCAGATCGTGGTTCTGCACCAGGTAGCCCTCGACATAGAGGCAGTCGTAGCCGTCGAAGATCGTCGATTCGATCTCATCGGCCTCCAGCTCGAGCGCCGCACCCAGATGGGTGATCATCGTCCGCTCGCCATCGGCCGAGATCAGCGACACGCACTTTCCCGAACGCTCCTTTCCGCGGAAGATGATCGGTTCGATACCGAGGTTGTCGAGCGCCTGCACGAAGAAGTCGCCCGTGGTGTCGGGCCCCACCTTGCCGATGAATCCCACGCTGCAACCCAGCTGAGCCATGGCGCGGATCGTGTTGCCGGCCGAGCCTCCGAGCGAGAGCGAGTAGGGGAGTCCGGCGACCGATTTCGAGATTTCGGTCTGGAGCTGCGTGTCGACCAGGCTCATCGAGCCCTTGGCCAGTTTGAACCTCCCCAGCACGGAGTCGGTTTTCAGATTGACCAGCATGTCCGTGAGGGCATTGCCGATTCCGATGACGCGCTTGATGCGCCGATGTTCGGGTTTTTCGTTGAAAGTCATGGGTTTGAGTTGCGGGGTCGCCGGGGCGACCGTCGGTTAGATCGAGAGAATTTTTACCAGTTCGAGATCGTTGCGGTCGATGCCCTTGTCGTGCTTGATGGCCTTGGCGAAGGGGACGTAGACGATCTTGCCGTTCATCGTGCCGATCATCACGTTGCGCTGTCCGTCGAGGATGGCCTCGATGGCGGCTTCACCCATACGCGAGGCGAGGATGCGGTCGACGGCCGTAGGCGATCCGCCGCGCTGGATGTGGCCCAAGATCGTCACGCGGGCGTCATATTGCGGGAACTCCTTCTTCACGCGTTCGGCCAGGGCCGTGGCGCCGCCCGTCTTCGGGTTTTCGGCCACGATGACGATGGCCGAGTTCTTGCTCTTGCGGAAGCCGTGGTTGATGAGTTCGGCCAGCTGGTCGACTTCGGTCTCCATTTCGGGGATGATGGCCGCTTCGGAGCCCGTGGCGATAGCGCTGTTCAGGGCCAGATAGCCGGCCGTGTGGCCCATCACCTCGACGAAGAAGAGGCGTTCGTGGCTCGAGGCCGTGTCGCGGAGTTTGTCGACGGCCTGCATGATGGTGTTCAGGGCCGTATCGTAACCGATCGTCGAGTCCGTACCGCCCAGGTCATTGTCGATCGTGCCGGGAAGGCCCACGATCGGGACGTTGTACTCCTCGGCGAAGATGCCGGCGCCGGTCAGCGAACCGTCACCGCCGATCACCACCAGGGCGTCGATCCCGGCGGCCACCATGTTTTCATAGGCCATCTTGCGGCCCTCGGCGGTCTGGAACTCCTTGCAGCGGGCCGTCTTGAGGATGGTTCCTCCAAGCTGGATGATGTTGCTGACACTCTGCGATTTGAACTCCACAATCTCGTTGAAGACGAGACCCTTGTAGCCACGCATGATTCCTTTGACGGCGAATCCGTTATAAATAGCGCTTCGCGTCACTGCACGAATTGCGGCATTCATTCCGGGGGCGTCGCCGCCGGAGGTCAGGATGCCGATACATTTGATGCCTGCCATACTCTCATTTGTTAGTAACAAAACCGGCCAAAGTTAGTGATTTTTTCAGGATTTTCAAAAACCCGGCCATTTCTGTTTATACGGCGGCGGGCGGAACCCCTCAAAGGTCCCGCCCGTCGTGCGTATTGGATTTCGGATGTCGGACGTTTCGCCCGCCCGTTGTGCGTCGGCTGCGGCGTGCAGGCGCCGGGCTATGGCGTCCTGTCGTCCCCCGGCGGCTTGTGCCTGCTGCTAGTTGGCGCCCGGATGTCCGGCGGTGCCGGACTGTGTCGAGTCGGTGTTGTCCTGCGGTTGGGCCGGGGCCTCTTTTGCCTGGATCGAGACCTCCTTGCCGTCGGCATTGACCTTCAGTTCGCCCTCGCCCTTGTCGACGGTGATGTCGATGGCTTTCGACGGCACGGAGATGTGGAGCGTATGGCGTCCCTCCTCGATGACACTCTCGCCGTCGTAGTCTTCGAGCAGCCGTTCGAGGGTCGTCGTGTCGCCGTCGATGATGAATTCGCTGCGGAAGACCCGTTCGACGGCCTCCTTCTTGTGGCGGATCTTGTCGCTCACATCCTCGCGGATGGCGATCACCGAGCAGGCGATGATCGAGGCGATCCACGCCAGGAAGATGATCAGCAGCGTCTTGCCGCCGGGTTTGCGCGAGGCGATCAGGCACATCAGCACGTAGATCATCAGGATGACCGGGATCAGCACGATGAAGATGCCCAGCACCGGTACCCAGAGCGAGAAGTCGGCCAGCTTGTCGAGATGGACCTGTTCGGGGCCGCCGATGAACAGGGCGATCAGCCCGATGACCAGGGCACAGGCGCCCATGATCAGTCCGAAGACGATGATGCCGGCGATGATCTTCAGCAGGATCACCACGATCTTTCCGAAGAGCGAGACGGCCTCGGCGACGATTGGTTTGGCCTTGGCGTCGGGTTCGTTGCTGGCGGCCGCGGCGGTGGTGACCTCGCTGATGGACTGGACGGTGATCCGCTCGCCGTTCATTTCGAGTTTCTGGCGGGCCGAACGGGCGGCCGGGACGGCGAACCACATGATGAAGTAGCAGATCACGAAGATGCCGAACAGGTTGCCGAAGACCGGTCCGAGCCAGAAGAGGAAGTGGATGCTGCCGAAGGCGCTGAGCAGCAGCGGCAGGAACAGCCCCAGACGGACCCAGACGGGATCGATGTCGAAATACTTGCCGATGCCGGCGCAGACGCCGCCCAGCTTGGCATTCTCCGTGTCGCGGTAGAGGCGGCGCGGGATCCGCGGGGTTTCGCACTGCAGGTCGCGGTCGGAACTCTCCTCGGAGATGTCCTCGGCCGAACCCATCTGGGCGATGATGTTCAGCATGAGCGGTTTCTCGACCACGCGCGTGTTGTCCTGCGTCGAGAGGATCAGTTCGGCGATCCGCGCCTCGATGTCGGCGACGATCTCCGCGCCGTCGGGCGTATCCTTATAGCTCTTTTTCAGACTCTCGAGATAGGCGTCCAGGGCTTCGTAGGCGTCGACGTCCATCGTGAAGGCGATGCCCGAGATGCTGCATTTCTTGACTTCTTTCATGGCGATAGATTGTGTGCGGATGGGTTGTTAGCGGATATTTTTACGGATGCCGGCCCTTATTTTCTGCGGATGCTGCCGCCGCTCGATTTCGAGGCTTCGACCTGGCAGTCGCCCGTGTAGTGGATTCCGGCACCGCTCGAGGCCGAGGCTTTGAGGCTTTCGGTGCAGTTCACCGAGGTCTTCGAACCGCTCGAGGCCGTGACATCGGCTCGCTGTGCGGTCAGCTCCGAGGCATCTACCTCGCCGGCCGAACTGCTTCCGCTCTCGAAGTACTCCGTGAGGCCATTGAGCGTGATCTCGGCGGCACTCGAGGCCTCGGCCGTGCACGACTTCGATTTGATGTCGGCGCGGACATTGGCGGCACTCGATGCCTCGATGTTGCACGTGGCGGCCTTGATCGTCAGATCGATGTCAGCGGCGCTCGAGGCGTCGATGCTGCACGAACCGGCCTTGACCGAGGTCTCGATTTTGGCGGCGCTCGAGGCCTTGACCAGCAGATCCGCCCCCTTCAGCTCGACCTCCTTGCCCCGGATTTCGGCGGCGCTCGAGGCTCTCAGGGCGCGGAACGTCCGACCCTGGACGGGGATCGTCACCGTGACGTGGGCGTTGTTGATCGATTTGATCTGACGGTCGACTGTCACCCGCAGTTCGCCCTCCTCGGGTTCGACGATGACCCAGGCCATCAGGTTGTCGTCGGCTTCGATGCGGATCTTGTCGCCCTGCTCCGTGAGGACGACCTTCACGGCGCGCGAGGTGTTGATGGCGTTGAATTCGGGGATCGGGATCTCCTTCGTGATGATGTTTCCGCTGGCCTTGATGATGTGTTTGCCCAGCAGGGGCTTGGCGAAGCAGACCAGGCTGACGAGACAGGCGGCGGCCACTACGGCAAGGGTTGTGATTATCCAAAGAAACTTTTTCATGGTGTTCGTTTTTGCGTGTTATTCGTTTTCATTGATGCCGTGTCGGATGCGGCGGATCTGGACGACGAGCTCCTCCCACGCCGCGTCGAGCGAGCGGAGATACTCCTGGCCCTTCTCCGTGAGGGTGTAGTATTTGCGGGGCGGTCCCTGGGGGGACTCTTCCCAGCGGTAGGTGAGCAGTCCGGCATTTTTCTGCCGGGTGAGGATCGGGTAGAGTGTACCCTCGACGACGATCATCTCGGCCTGTTTGAGCTCGGCGATGATCTTCGGAGCATACGAATCCCCGCGCGAGAGTATGGCGAGGATGCAGTACTCCAGGATGCCTTTGCGCATTTGCGCCTTTACGTTGTCTTCTGCCATGTCTGTTGAACTTTTAGCCTCTCGGAGCCTGCGGAACGATCAGCCAGAGGATGATGTAGACCCAGAGCGAGAGTCCTCCGAGCAGGAACAGGATCACCAGGGCGATGCGCAGTTTCGAGACATTGAGTCCGAAATATTCGGCCAGTCCGCCGCAGATACCGGCGATGATGCGCTCGTTGCGTGAGCGGTAGAGATGTCGGTTGTTGTTAGCGGTCATTGTTGTCAGGATTTTTTACGATAGGTGTTGAATTTCGGGGCGGGCTCCTCCGGGATGACGAACCAGAGGATCACGTAGACCCAGATCGAGAGTCCTCCGAAGAGGATCAGCAGCAGCATCACCAGGCGGATCATTGTCGGATCTGCGTCGAAGAACTGACCCAGACCGCCGCAGATGCCGGCGATCGATCGCTCCGTACGCGAGCGATAGAGTTTTCGGGGTTCGGACCGCATTTCGGAGTCGTCGTGCGGGGTATCCTCCGGGGTGCGGCGCTCGCCGAAATCCGACGGGGAACCCATCTGCGCCATCGTGGCGCGGACCGTCTCGAGGGTAATCACGCGCATCGGGGAGCTCACCCGTTCGCGGAAGATTTCCGCCACGCGCCGCTCGATGTCGGCCATTGTTTCGCTGTCGCCTTCGGGAAGCCGCGAGCGGATGTCGTCGAAATAGCCGTTCAGAAGCAGGTAGGCATCCTCGTCCAGCGTGAATGCCACCGAACCGATGTTTACGTTTACAGTCTCTTTCATCTTTGCAGGGGGCTTGCGCCTTTGTCTTTTGCGGATTTAACTATTTTTGTACTGCAAATATAACACACGTTTTAGTATTATGCAATACAAAGTACCTATTTTTTTGAATTTTTTTCACCGAATCGCTCTTTTCGGGGAATTTCCGCAAAAAAATGGCGAATTTTGAGGGTGCGATGTTGCGTTGGGCCTCGCTGCTTCGTCTTACAGATACCATGAAGGAATCCGAATACATCCGTTTGGTCATGCCGCTGCGCGACCGTCTGTTCCGCTTTGCGCAGAGCCTGCTGCTCTCGTCGGCCGAGGCGGAGGATGCGGTCCACGATCTGCTGGCGCGTCTGTGGCGCGATCACGAACGGATGGAGCTGCCGCGCAGGGTCGATGCCTTCCTGCTCACGGCGCTGCGCAACCGCTGTTACGACCAGCTGCGGCGCCGGCAGGCCGAGGCCCGGCGGAGTGAAGCGGTGAAACAGTCGGCCGAACGTTCGACCGATGCCGAGATCCGGCAGTGGGAGGCGCGCGAACTGGTCCGGCGGGCGATGGCACAGCTGCCCGACCGGTAGCGCGAGGTGCTCCACCTGAAGGAGATCGAGGGCTATGCGACGCACGAGGTTGCCGCGATGATCGGTTGCGACGAGGCGCAGGTGCGGGTGATCCTGTCGCGGGGACGGATGGCGCTTCGTGGAATTCTGCAAAAAATGAGAAACGATGAACGAACGACAAGAACGGATTGAACGCCTGGCTGAACGCTGGTTCTCTGGCCTTGCGACCGAAGCCGAGGAGCGCGAACTGCGCGAACTGCTGCGTCGGGAGGAGGATCTTCCCGAGTCGCTGCGCGACGTGGCGCTGCTCTTCGAGGGGTTCGAGGCGCTGGCCGGGGAGTGCATGCCCCGAGCCGAGGCCTCCGGGCGGATGGCCTCCCCGTTGGTCGATGTCCCGCAGGGACCCGATCCCGAACCGACCGGTCTGCCGCCCGAACTGCCGCACGCCCGCTCCGGCCGGCGGATGCGGCTCTTCTGGGGAGTTGCCGTGGCGGCTGTCGTGGCCGTGGGGCTCTTCCTGGGTGTGGAGCTGCTGCGCGAACCCTATTGCTATATCGACGGAAAACCCGTCTACGACCGGGAGGTGGCCCTGCAGACGACCGCCTATCTGGACTCCTTCGCCCTGCTAGAGATGCCGGACCAGCTGGTCGACGAACTGATTGACAAACCTTAAAATTCGCAAAATCATGAATACCCGCATTCCCTTCCTTTGTACGTTGGCCGTGTTGCTGACGCTCGCCCTGGGCCGCACGGCTGCGGCCCGCACCCTTGCATCCGTTGCCGAACCACCTTCGGGGCCGGCCGCTCAGACGTCGGAGGCGGTTTCAACACCCGATCTTCCTGCGGCGGACGGCGGCGATTCGACGGCGCTGATGACCCTCAGCCCGACGCCGATGTCGGTCGACAGCCTCGAACGGATCGATGGGGTCGATACGGATCTCGTCTCGCTGCGTCGTTCGGCCGAGGGCGACGAGGTGGTCCTCGCGGTGGGCGGTTTCGGCATCACCCTCTCGTCGCTTTCCGAGGAGAAGATCCGCGACCGCGATACGCGCATCAAACGGCCGCGACTCAATCTGGTTGCCCTCTCCAAGAGCGAGCAGGGCTTTCTGATCCCCACGGGGGTTGACTACGGCGACTATCCGGCCGGAACGGGTGAATTCTTCGATCTGCGCAGCGGCAAGTCCTACCACTTCTCGACGACGCTCGTCGGTCTGAGCTACGATTTTGGCAAACGGCGTCAGTTCAGCATCGAGACCGGACTTCGCTACACGGTCGACAATTACCGGCTTTCGGACAATTCGATCACGCTCGGCAACAGCGACGGAATGGTTGTCCCCGTGACGCTCGACGAGAAGGCCGACAAGTCGAAACTCCGCATCACGTCGCTCGGCATTCCGCTCCATCTGACCTTCTCGCCGATGCGTCACATGAACATTTCGCTGAGCGGATATTTCGACTTCACGATGGGGGTCAACTCCATCTACAAGCACCCTAAGGTGAAGAACCCGCTCTCGGGAGTCAACCCCTTCCAGGTCGGCATCGGGTTGGGGGTCTCCTACTACAGTATCGGCGTCTACGTTCGCTACGGCATCACGCCGCTCTTCAAGAGCGGAGTCGGGCCGCAGGTGCGTCCGCTCTCGATCGGTTTTTGTTATGCGATGTAAAACGGGAAGGCTATGAAACGGATTTTGATATTGATTCTGCTGATGCTGCCGTTTCTGGTGCGGGGGCAGAACGTCTCGTGGAAATTTTTCGATCACTATTCGAAGGCCGAGGGCTTTTCGAGCGTGCAGCTTGAGCGCAAGATGATGCGCATGATGAGTCGCCAGGCCGCCGAAAAGGGGGATGAGAAGCTCGCTGAACTGCTCAACGGCATCGAATTGATTCGCATCGTGGCGCTCAGCGGCGGTGACGGACAGCAGTTTCTCGAGGATGCCGAGGATTTGGCCACCGATCCGATCTATCGTTTTCAACTGGTCATGTCGGAGAGCTCCGGCGGGCAGATGACCCGCTTTTACCTGCGGGAGGCGGATTTTACCCGCAACTCGGAGTTGTTGATGATCACTGCGGGACCCCGCGAAACGGTCGTAGTGAATATCTACGGCCTGTTCGATCTGAAGCAGGTGTCGCGACTTTCGTCCATCCGGCCGAAGAGTTCGCCGAAATAGGCTTTCGATCCCTTCCCGGGCGCGTGAAACCCGACGGGATCCGGTGAGTTGTTTTGCGGGTGCGTGGACGGTTGCGATTGACCGGGCGATGTGTCGAAGTGGGGATCGGATGAAGCCGATCCCCACTTTCCATATCCACGAATGATAATGTGTTGATATTTGTTAATAACTGTTGAATAACTTGCTCCGCTTTCCGACACTCTTTCTTGGCTGCTGATCCGTTTATAAGGAATTGTTTATCAGGCTTCAGACTGCTCCGGCGATGGTTCTTGAATGGATTGGTTGACAGGTGCTGACTGTGGACGAACGGCTCGATTTATTAACAATGCGAATCTTGATGTTAATAACTTGCCGACCGTCGATCGTCGTCTCAACACCTCTTTCATGCCAGTGAACCATGCGTGCAATTTACTCATCCAATGGCGAATGCACATTATTCGGCCGATCCTTTCAGATCGAGATCCTTCTTTCTCCGAGGTCAATGCGCATGTGGAGGAGGTCCGCCTGGTCCGAGTTATCAACATTTTCGGGAGCGAAGTGCCGTACCGGGGTTTCCGGCCGGGCCGAGGTTGTGTTTGGCTTCGGACAATCGGGGGGAGCTGCTGTGCGAGAAAGTCCGACCGCCTCTTCATAATGCAAAAAAATCCCCGGAGGATATCCGGAGATCTTTCTTTAAACGCATTCTCGTTGCTTGGTCCTTGAACTTGGCGGAGAGGACTCGCGGCTCAGGCGGAATCGTCACCTCCCTTTTCGAAGGAAGGCTGGGAGGGATTGTCAACACCCTTTGCGTGAAACGCCTGTTCCCGCCCGCATCAGAAAAAAAATCTCCGGAGGATATCCGGGGATCTTTCTTGAAACGCATTCTCATTGCTTGGTCCTTGAACTTGGTGGAGAGGAACTCGCGGTTCAGGCGGTTTTGTCACCTCCCTTTTCAAAGGGAGGCTGGGAGGGATTGTCAACACCCTTTGCGTGAAACGCATATCGCCCGCCCGGCATCAGCAAAAAAATCCCCGGAGGATATCCGGGGATTTTTCTTGAAACGCATTTTCGTTGCTTAGTCCTTGAACTTGGCGGAGAGGAACTCGCGGTTCAGGCGGGCGATATGCGTAATGGAGATCTGCTTCGGGCACTCGGCCTGGCAGGCACCCGTGTTGGTGCAGTTACCGAAGCCGAGCTCGTCCATCTTGGCAACCATGGCCTTGGCACGGCGGGCAGCCTCGACACGACCCTGCGGCAGCTTGGCCAGCGACGATACGCGCGCAGCGACAAACAGCATGGCCGAACCGTTCTTGCAGGTAGCGGCGCAGGCTCCGCAACCGATGCAGGCTGCAGCATCCATTGCCTCGTCGGCATCCTCCTTCGGGATCAGGATGGCGTTGGCATCGGGCACCGAATTCGTGCGCACCGAGATGAAGCCGCCGGCCTGCAGAATCTGATCGTAAGCCGAACGATTTACGACGAGGTCCTTGATCACCGGGAATGCGGCCGAACGCCACGGCTCCACGGTAATCGTGGCGCCGTCCTTGAACTTGCGCATGTAGATCTGGCAGGTCGTGGCACCCTGGCTGGGTCCGTGGGCCTGGCCGTCGATGTGCAGCGAGCACATGCCGCAGATACCCTCACGGCAGTCGTGGTCGAATGCCACGGGTTCCTTGCCCTGGTGTACGAGGTCGTTGTTCAGGATGTCGAGCATTTCGAGGAACGAGGTGTCTTCCGAGATGTTGGACACCTTGTAGGTTTCGAACGCTCCTTTCGATTTAGCGTCCTTTTGACGCCATATCTTTAATGTAAAATTCATGTTTTTTCGATATTAAAGTTCAACGTCAAAATGAGGCTTAGTCCTTGTAGTTACGCTGTGCCGGGTGTACGAACTCGAAGTTGAGCGGCTCCTTGGTCATCTCCGGAACCTGGTCCATACCCTTGTACTCCCAGACGGCGGCGAAGGTGAAGTTTTCGTCATCACGCTTGGCCTCGCCCTCTTCGGTCTGGTGCTCGACGCGGAAGTGACCGCCGCACGACTCCTCACGCTGGAGGGCATCGCGGGCCATCAGCTCGCCCAGTTCGAGGAAGTCGGCCACACGCAGAGCCTTTTCGAGCTCGACGTTGAAGTCGTTCTCGCGGCCTACGACGCGGACATCCTTCCAGAACTCCTTGCGCAGGGCCTGGATTTCGGTGATGGCCTTCTGCAGCGACTCCTTCGTACGGGCCATGCCGACGTTCTCCCACATGATGTGGCCCAGCTTCTTGTGGATATCGTCCACCGACTGCTTGCCGTTGATCGAGAGCAGCTTGGCGATCTTTTCGCGCACGCCCTTCTCCGCTTCGTCGAAGGCCTTGGTGTTGGTGTTGACCTTCGGAGCCTGGATCTTGTGCGAGAGGTAGTCGCCGATGGTGTAGGGCAGTACGAAGTAACCGTCGGCCAGACCCTGCATCAGGGCCGAAGCACCCAGACGGTTGGCACCGTGATCCGAGAAGTTGGCCTCGCCGATGGCGTACAGACCCGGGATCGTGGTCATCAGGTTGTAGTCGACCCAGATACCGCCCATCGTGTAGTGCACGGCGGGGAAGATCTGCATCGGCTGCTCGTAGGGGTTCACGTCGGTGATCTCCTCATACATGTCGAAGAGGTTTCCGTAACGCTGTTTGATACGGTCCTTGCCCAGACGCTCGATGGCGGTCTTGAAGTCGAGGAAGACGGCCAGACCGGTTTCGTTCACGCCGTAGCCGGCATCGCAGCGCTCCTTGGCGGCACGCGAAGCCACGTCACGCGGTACGAGGTTACCGAAGGCCGGGTAGCGGCGCTCCAGATAGTAGTCGCGGTCCTCTTCGGCGATATCCGACGGCTTTTTGGCACCCGAACGGATGGCCTTTACGTCCTCGAGTTTCTTCGGCACCCAGATACGGCCGTCGTTACGCAGCGACTCGGACATCAGCGTCAACTTCGACTGCTGGTCGCCGTGAACGGGGATACACGTCGGGTGGATCTGCGTGAAGCAGGGGTTGGCGAAGCCGGCACCCTTGCGGTAGCACTGGAAAGCGGCCGATCCGTTCGAGGCCATGGCATTGGTCGACAGGAAGAAGACGTTTCCGTAGCCGCCCGTAGCGAGGACGACGGCGTGAGCGCCGTGGCGCTCGATTTCGCCCGTTACAAGGTTGCGGGCGATGATACCGCGGGCCTCACCGTCCTCGATGACGATGTCGAGCATCTCGTGACGGGGATAGCTCTTGACCGAGCCGGCGGCGATCTCCTTGTTCAGAGCGGCATAGGCGCCCAGCAGCAGCTGCTGACCGGTCTGGCCGCGGGCGTAGAACGTACGCGAAACCTGCGCGCCGCCGAACGAACGGTTGGCCAGCAGACCGCCGTACTCGCGGGCGAAGGGAACCCCCTGAGCGACGCACTGGTCGATGATCAGGTTCGAGACCTCGGCCAGACGGTATACGTTGGCCTCGCGGGCGCGGTAGTCGCCGCCCTTGATCGTATCGTAGAAGAGGCGGTAAACCGAGTCGTTGTCGTTCTGGTAGTTCTTGGCTGCGTTGATACCGCCCTGAGCGGCGATCGAGTGGGCGCGGCGGGGCGAATCCTGGATGCAGAACACCTTGACGTTGTAACCCAGTTCGCCGAGCGAAGCGGCTGCGGAGGCACCGCCCAGACCGGTTCCGACGACGATGATATCGAGCTTGCGCTTGTTGGCGGGGCTTACGACCCGGATGGCTGCCTTGTGGTTGCTCCACTTTTCGGCGAGCGGTCCGGCAGGAATTTTAGCATCTAATTTTAAAGCCATATCGTTTGTGTGTTTATTGTTCTACAATACAGGGTTTTGATCAGCAGGCACCGCCCATGCAGGGGCAGAGGAAGTAGACGAGGACCACCAGTGCGAAGCCCACAAAGACGATCGTTGCGACGATGTTGGCGATGCACTTCAGGCGGGGATACCACGTGTCGTTGGCCCAGCCCACGCTCTGGAACATCGACCATACGCCGTGGGTGAGGTGGAACCACAAGGCGACGAACCATACGAGGTAGATCACCACGTAGTACCACTGCGAGAAGGTGTAGCGGATCAGGGCTGCACCATCAACAGGGCTGTAACCGAGCGAGTTGGTGTGCTGGCCGAGGATCTCGACGAGCTGCATCTTCGACCAGAAGTTGAACAGGTGCAGCAGCAGACCTACCAGGACGATGACGCCCAGCACGAGCATGTTTTTCGAAGCCCAGTCGACACCGGGTTCCTTGACCGTGACGGCATAGCGCTGCGTGCCGCGTGCCTTGTAGTTGTGCAGCGTGAGGATGATGGCGTAGATGAAGTGGATCAGCACGCCCAGAGCCAGAACGACCGTTCCGGCCAGTGCATACCAGTTGGCACCGAGGAACGCGCAGACTGCATTGTAAGCCTCCGGCGAGATGATTGCCGTGACGTTCATCGACATGTGGAAGAGGATGAAGAGCACGAGGAAGCAACCCGTCACGCTCATTACTAACTTCTTGCCAAGCGAGGAATTAGATAGAAAACAGCTCATAATGTTTTGAAATTTGTTATATTTGTTAATGATTTGTGTTCCGTACCGTCATTTTGTGTTTCTCGGCGAGGCTCTTGGCCGGGCGGAGCGGACCTCGGGGGCGACCGGCAATCCGGAAAATCGGATCGGGAGTCGGGCGGGGGTTCTCCACACGCGAATGCCTGCTGCAAAGATAGCCATTGTTCGCAGAATAACAATAGAAAGTGGCGGGAAAATTATCGACAAGAAGGGGAGTTTATGACTAAAAATGAACTGCGGAAAGCGATGCGGAGTCTCAACCGCGGGTTGGATGCCCGGGCACGGGCCGAGGCTTCGGAGCGGATTGTGCGGCGGATGGAGGCGTTGGAGGCCTTTGCCGTGGCGCGGACGGTGGGTCTTTTCTGTGCTTTGCCCGACGAGCCCGACCTGAGCGGGGCCATCGAGCGGTGGCGTTCGTCCAAGCGGCTCGTCGTGCCGCGGGTCGAGGGGGAGACGATGCGCTTCTTCGAATACGATCCCCAGACTCTTCTGCCGGGGGCCTTCGGGATTCTCGAACCGGGACCGGCCGCACGGCTCTGTCCGCCCCGCGAGATCGACCTGCTCTTTGTCCCCGGGGTGGCTTTCACGCCGCAGGGGGTGCGCTGCGGGCGCGGGCGAGGCTATTACGACCGTTACCTGGGACGGGCCGACTTCCGGGCCGTGAAGATCGGCGTCTGCTATGCCCATCAGCTGGTCGATGATCTTCCGGCGGAGCCTCACGACATGCGGGTCGATGCCGTGATTACGGACCGTTGACCGGCCGCGGTCGGGTGGCCTTTCCGGGTGACCGACGGTGCGGATGTGGCAAAACGAAGAATATGGCGATATTTCGGCACGAAACCTGCCGCAGATCGCCGCAATCGATATGGAGAAAATGGAAAAGAGACGAGTGGCCCTGGTGCTTGCAGGAGGCGGTGCGAGGGGTGTGGCGCATATCGGCGCCATCGAGGAGTTGGAGAGTCAGGGATACGAGATTGCGGCGGTGGCCGGGACCTCGATGGGGGCTCTGGTGGGCGGCATGTACGCCTCGGGGCATCTCGGGGCGTTCCGTGACTGGATGTGTTCGCTCGACAAGTACAGGGTTTTCGGACTGGTCGACTTCACCCTCAGCAGCGAGGGGCTGGTCAAGGGCGAGCGGGTGATTCATGCCATGCAGGAGCTGGTGCCCGAGGTGCAGATCGAGCAGATGCCGTTGCCGTTTGCCGCGGTGGCGGCCGATCTGTTGACGGGGCGCGAGGTGGTGTTCGACCGCGGGGGGCTGTACGAGGCCATCCGGGCGTCGATCTCCATTCCGTCGGTCTTCCGCCCGGTCCATCGCGACGGCATGGTGCTGGTCGACGGCGGAACGGTCAATCCGCTGCCGTTGAACCGCGTGCGCCGCGAGGAGGGCGATCTGCTCGTTGCTGTGGATGTCAGCGCTCCGTTCGGGGCCGATCCGACCACGCGGGCCAACGCCTCATTTAATTATTATAAGGTATTGATCGCCTCGTCGCAGATCATGCAGCAGCACATCACCCAGCTCATGTGCCGCCTCTACCGGCCGGACGTGCTGGTGCAGATGCCGGCCGACAGTTACGGGATGTTCGAATTCTACCGTTCGGCGGAGCTGATCGAGGCGGGGCGTCGGGCGACGCGTGAAGCGCTCGAACGGGCTCGTCAGGAGAGCCGGGATGCACTCTGAAAGGTTTCGGACGAACGGGCCGTGTAGCTGTCGGGATAAAAAAAATGCGACGGCTCCGTTTTAGAAGAATTCAATAAATGAATGTGGTGACGCAACTTCACACAGATTTTGTTCGGGGCCGTCGCAAAGGTATCTGTCGGGCGGATGGCCGGGCGCTCTTCGGCGAAAGGGCGGTGAAGGGTCCCCTGCAATCCGTACGCTACAAAGATAGATAAAGTTTCCGTACTTGCAACCTCTTTGTCTGAAAGTGGCACGCGTATGTCCAAATTGGCGAAAAGCGGGGCTTCCGGGAGAACGGGGCGCCCTTTGGACGGAGGCGGCAACCGGACCCGGCGGACGACGGTATGACGTCAGATCCCTTCGCGGCGGAGCTCCCGGTTGGGCGTTTTCCGGACAGGGCGCGACGCGGCGCAGAAAGGAAGACTCCCGGACCATAGCAGGTCCGGGAGTCTTCATTTGTAGCCGGGAATGGCCCGGGGGGAACTATTTGCGGTCGTTCTCGCGGATATAGGCGGCGATGCGGTGACTCCGTCTTCCGAGCGGGATGCCGATGCCGATGGTCGCGTTGGCCGTACTCTGTTTGACGGGAACCCATTGCGGCGTGTGGCGGGTCAGCAGCAGGTCGGTGGCTACGAAGAAGTTGATCCACCCGGGGCACAGGTTCAGACCCAGCCCAACGGCTCCGGCACGGTTGTCGAGCACCGAGTAGCTGCCCGTGAGTGTGAACCAGCGGAGGGGGTGAATGTTGACCGATGCGGTGATGTTGTGTGCGGTCCTGTAGGACCAGAAGCGGGCCGTGTAGAGCAGTCCCACGCCGATGCGGTGTTCCCAGACTTCGTATTCGATGCCGGCGTTGAGCGACGCACGGAGCATTTTCGACAGACTGCGGCTCTCCGTTTGGTTGAACTTCAGCATCTCCAGATCGAAATCCGGGGTCGGATCCGAGCCGTTGTCGGGAACGGTGACGCCCGTGAATTCGCTCTGTTGGGTCGAGACGCCCGATACGGTGGCACGCTTGCTCCAGTTGATGAATCCCAGATCGTTGACGGCCAGCGAGACCTGCAGTTCGGGCAGGATGTCGTACGTGGCCCCCAGGTCGACGGCAAAACCGTATCCGGCGGGTTTCCGGGGGCGGAACCGGAGGTCGTTCATCTCGAAGGTGCCGGTTTCGGGATTCGGGCTGACCGTCGTTCCGTCGGCCGTGACGGTGACCGTACCGCGGGTGTCAACGGCCCAGCGGTCCTGTTCGAGCGAGACGTCGAAGCGTTGGTAGTCGACCTGGGCGCGGGCCAGACCGACCAGAAACTTGCCGCGCACACCGACGTAGAGACGGTCGTTGAGCAGCGGGAGCGAGTAGTTGAATCCCGCCTCGAGATAGCTTTCGGCGGAGGCGCCGATGCCGCTGATGTTGCCCTGCCGGCCGAGTTTGAGGAACTCGAAGAGCGTTTTGGGCAGATGCGTCTCGGCGGAGGTGCGCACGTCGAGATCGACCGACCAGAAATTCTTGTGATTCCGTGTAAACTTGCCGATTCCGAAGAGGTTGATACGCGTATCGACCCCCAGCAGGTTGTCCGCCTGGAGGTTCCTCAGCGCCTCGTCGGCCGATACCGAACTGTCGAGCAGGGTGACGAGTTTGCCGTTTCGCGGATAGAGGATGTTGTTCAGGGCGATGTTGCCGTTGGTTGCGACGCTTACGCCGCCGATGGCGGGCAGGTTGATGTATCCGCGCAGCGGGGCGAAGGCGGGGTTGAGCTGCGAGCGGAAGGTCGAACCCTCCATGAAATAGCTCGTCGGGTTTTGGGCGGCCAGACTGACCGTCAGGAGCAGGGCCGTCAGCAGAAGATATGTCTTTTTCATCGCGGGATTCGTTTTAGAGGTCGAACTTCAGGGCACCGTGCTTGATCAGGTGGAGTTTGATGGTCAGCTGCCGTTGCTGCCCGGCGTCGAAACCCCGATTGGGGTAGTACTTCTCGATGACGATCGGGATTTCGAGCGTCATGCCGCGGACGATCGTGCGCAGGTCGTCGGCATAGAGCCGCGTGGCGGGGAGTTCGTTCGAGTCGTCGAGCGCTTCGATCTTCGTGGTGAAGTTCACGCTGGTCGGGGTGAAGAGGGGCGAGACCTGCAGACTGACGGGCAGTCGGTTGTCGACCGTCCCGGCTAGGTAAAGCGTATTTTTCGGATCGGTCGTTTCGCGCGGATCGAGGTTGTCGCAGAGCATGTCGACCACCTCGTTGCTGATGTCGATCCGGTCGACGGCGTAGCTCAGCTGCTGCATATCGACGTCGAGTCCTGTCAGGTAGTCGTTGGCCAGTTGGCGGACCTCCTCGCCGAGGGCGTCGCGCAGGGCGGAATTTTCGGTGTAGGCCTCGACGAAGGCGCTCTTGAATTCGTCGCGCGAGATCCCCGGAAGCAGCTCCCGGA
Organism: uncultured Alistipes sp.; assembly: GCA_938014215.1. GTDB lineage: Bacteria > Bacteroidota > Bacteroidia > Bacteroidales > Rikenellaceae > Alistipes. The sequence goes on from CALLRW010000008.1 coordinate 62,551, forward strand.
AGTCATCGTAGTAGTTCTCCTGCAGGAGTGTGGCCACGGCGTCGAGTTTCGTGGCATCGGTGGCCATCTCGGTCAGCAGTTCGGGGAGCAGCTGCTCGTTGACATAGGCGGCATCGTGGAGCAGGCGCTGTACGTCGGCGTAGCCGCCCTTGTCGTCGCTGTCGGGCAGGCGGGTCGGGAGCCAGATGTCGGCCTCCTTGAAGATGAGGTCAATGCGGGTGCCGTTGTCGGCGTTGATCTCTTCCATCGTGATGTAGACGTTGGCCAGAGGGGCTTCGAACGTCGAGCTCTCGTTCCCGATGGTGATGTTGTCGGTCTCAACCTTTCCGAGGTCGTAATCCCTGTCTACACAGGCTGTAGCGAGGGTGCCGAAAAGAAAAAGCGTAAAAATTCTTTTCATGAACAGGTTTCTTTTCTTGTGAACGAGTCGCAAAGGTAGAACGATCCGAAGAAATTAACAATAATTCGGAGGTTTTTATCAAATTACAGATTCATGATATATTTGTTACCTTTGCTGTCGGTATGAGTGAAAACGAGAATATCCGAAAGTCCTTGAAGGAGCAGGTGGCCCTGCTTCCGCTGTCGCCCGGGGTCTACCAGTTCGTGGACCGCACCGGGACGATCATCTACGTGGGTAAGGCCAAAAGCCTCCGCAAACGGGTCTCGTCCTACTTCGTCAATTCGAAGGAGCACAGCGCCAAGGTCCGCGTGCTGGTGCGTCAGATCGTCGAGATCCGCCACATCGTCGTCGGCAGCGAGACCGACGCCCTGCTGCTCGAGAATTCGCTCATCAAGACCCTCCAGCCCCGCTACAACATCCTGCTGAAGGACGACAAGACCTATCCGTGGATCGTCGTGCGGCGCGAGCCCTTCCCGCGGGTGCAGTCGACGCGGCAGCTGGTCCGCGACGGCTCGCAGTACTTCGGCCCCTACGGCTCGGTGATGATGCAGCACAGCGTGCTGGACTTCATCCGCGAGGTGGTCCCGCTGCGGACCTGCAAGCTCAACCTCTCGCCCGAACAGATCGCCCGCGGCCGCTATACGGTCTGCCTGCAGTACCACATCGGCAACTGCAAGGGTCCGTGCATCGGCGCCCAGAGCGAGGAGGAGTACGACCGCCTGGTCGGGATGGTGGTCTCGGTGCTCAAGGGCGACCTGCGTCCCGTGCGCAAGTACCTCGAGGGGGAGATGACGCGGGCGGCCGGCGAGTTGAAGTTCGAGGTGGCGCAGCGCTACAAGCAACGCCTCGATGCGCTGGACCACTACGCGGGTAAGTCGGTGATCGTCAGCGCGCGGATTGTCGACGTGGATGTCTTCTCGCTGCTGCCCGACGACGACGTGGCGTGGTGCAACTTCGTGCGGATCCGCCACGGGTCGGTGGTGGGTGTGCAGACCGTGAAGCTGACGACGGGCGTCGAGGAGGACGAACGTGACATGCTGACGCTCGGCATCCAGTACATGGTCGAGAACGTCGCCGGCGGCGAACTGGCCCGGGAGGTGATCGTGCCGTTCCTGCCCTCGACGACGCTGCTGTTCGACGGCGTGACCTTCACGGTGCCCAAGCGCGGCGAGAAACTCGATCTGCTGGAGTTTTCGCGCAAGAGCGCCCGCATCTACCGGGCCGAACAGCTCAAGAACCTCGAAATCAAGAACCCCGAACGACATACCGAACGGTTGATGAATGCCCTGCAGAAGGAGCTGCACCTCGACCGGCCGCCGCGTCATATCGAGTGCTTCGACAACTCGAACCTGCAGGGATCGCACCCCGTGGCGTCGTGCGTGGTCTTCCGCGACGGGCGCCCCTCGCGCAAGGAGTACCGCCATTTCAACATCAAGACGGTGGAGGGTCCCGACGACTACGCCTCGATGCGCGAGGTGGTCTACCGCCGTTACAGCCGCCTGCAGGCCGAGGGGGGCGAGATGCCCGATCTGGTCATCGCCGACGGCGGCAAGGGGCAGATGGGGATCATTCACGAGGTGCTGGAGGCGCTGGGGCTGGATATTCCGATTGCGGGTCTGGCCAAGGACGACCGCCACCGCACGGCCGAACTCTACTGCGGTTATCCGCCGCTGCTGGTCGGGCTGCGGCCGACGTCACCGTTGTTCCACTTCCTGACGAGCATCCAGGACGAGGTGCACCGCTTTGCCATCTCGTTCCACCGGCAGAAACGCAGCAAGGCATTCATTCACAGCGAGCTGGAACAGATCGAAGGGGTCGGGTCGAAGACCATCGAGACGCTTCTGCAGCACTTCCGCACGGTGGAGAAGGTGCGGGCGGCCAATTCCGAGGAGTTGTCGGCGCTGATCGGTCCGGCCAAGGCACGCAAGGTGCGGGCCTATTTCGACCGGGGAACGGAGCCGGGGCGCTGATCCGGCGAGTTGATTCGGGGGGGCTAATTCTTCGGGGTGCTGATCTGGCAAGCTGATTCAGGGTGCTAATTTTTCGGGGCGCTGATCCCGAGCGCAGATCCGGAGCCCTCGAATGGAGACCGGTCCGGAAGTCTGTTCGGGAGTCTGTCCGGGATTGCGGCGGCGGAGTTGCAGCTGCAGAGCGGAATGGCCGGGGGGGGGAAGGCCGATTGCACCCTCTGAAACGGGATGCAGGGTCTGCTCCCGGGGGCTGTTGGACGTTGCCGGGCAATGGCTCCGTCAGGCGTCGGGTTGAAAATAATTTGCCGGAAAATTCTTTTATACAGGGATTTTTTCTATCTTTGTCCACCCGATTCGCCGCATGCATGCGGAAATCAGCCCGGATGGCGGAATCGGTAGACGCGTTGGTCTCAAACACCAATGACAGCAATGTCGTGCCGGTTCGACCCCGGCTCCGGGTACCAGCAAAAAATCCCAAACAGTTGCAAACCAACTGTTTGGGATTTTTGTTTTGCGCTGCGTGTCCGCATTTTGTCCCCGTTTTCCCCACACGGCCTGCGCTGCGACGGTTTGTTGCCGTTCCCGTATCTCGGTCGTAGGGCTCTTCTTCATCTCCGGGTAATACCTCTTCGGATATCGAAAAGGAGCGACCCGCAAAGGACCGCTCCTCGTATTTCCATCCGCTCGGCGGAGGTTAGTTGATCTTCCGGATCGTGCCGCTCCATACCGAACGAATCGTGTTCTTCGGATCGGCATCATCCTTCATCTCGAACTGGATCTCAACCTTGCCGTCTTCGAGTTCGCGGATCTCGATGGTTCCTTCCGTGGCGGGGGCACCGATCGTGTAGTCGCTCTCGTCGAAGTCGTAGAAGAGGTAGGGCCACGTTCCGCGCTTGACGGCGAACTCCTGGTAACCCGGGATGAACTCGCCGACCTTCGGATTGTTCGGATCACTCGGCGTGGTGTAGGTTCCGGCGATCGACGTCGCCCCTTCCGGAGCAAGAATGTCGAGCTGGAAGGCCTCGTCCGTGGTGTTGTTGTCGACCAGGATTTCGAACTCGGTCGCCCCCTCGAAGTAGCTCGTGTAGGTCCATAAGCGGCACTCCGATTCGTCGTCGGGGTTGAAGAGCACGGTCTTGTCCTCGCGCAGGTTGCTCAGCCAGTCGCCGGCGGGTTTGTCGGGTGCGTTGTCGACGAAGCGGACATCGCCCATCGGGTAGGTACCCTTCATCGAGATGCCCTCGGGGGTGGTGACGTCGACGATGAACTCATACTGGTCGCCCGAGCGTTTCACCTCGATCGTGCCCTGCTGGGCAAAGCCGATCAGCGGTGTGGCATCGGCCGACTCGACCTGCTGGATGTAGGTGCCGTAGTAGTAGATGTAGCCCATCAGGTTGAAGGTCGAACCCTGGGTGAAGGTCATCGGCGAGACGTAATCGTTGCTCGGCGTGTAGACACCCTCGGCCAGCTGCATGTCGCCCTTGCTCGAGAGGCGGTTCGAGAGCAGGTCGATGGTCATCTGGTGGCCCTTGGTCAGGAAGCCGTCCTCGACGGTTCCCTCCTGGAGTCTGATGGTGTAGCGGTCGCTCTCCTCGCCGGTGTACTCCCACGTGGCCGAAGCCGACGTGAAGGTGACGTCGATGGGTTCGCTGATGACCGCTTCGCCGCCCGACGGATCGGTCCGGTCGACGAAGGTCAGGACACCCTCGTAGCTGAAGGCGAAGTTGTCGGCCTCGTTACCCAGGATGAACGTTCCTTCGATCCGGTAACCCGAGGCGGTGTGTACCACCGTGATCTCACCCTCGGCGGGTTTGCGGTAGGAGATCGAGCCGTCGTCCTTCATCTCGCGGGCCCACGTGTAGTCGGGATCGGCCGTTCCGGTGGTCATGCCGCTCTTGAGCGTGTAGGTGCCCTCGGGCAGCACGGCGGCCGAGGCATCCTGGCTGGCCTGGCCGTAGAGGTCGAGGTAGAGGATCATGCCCGGTTCGGTCGGCATCTGCTCGCCCTGATCGTTCACCTCGAAGGGTACGTTGCTCAGTCCGAGGTAGTAGTTTGCCGAACCGTCGCTGCCGCTGGCGCCCTTGTAGGTGGCATCGGTGACCACGGAGAGCTGGAAGGTCTCGCCGATGGTCGGATCGGGATCGGGTTCGCCCTGTGTCTCGCTCACGCAGCGGACCGAACAGCCTGCCGCACGGTTCGAGTTGCTCTGCGTATTGAGGTAGGCGGGCAGGAAGTTCAGGACGTAGGAGTAGTGGTCCTGCATGGGGGTCGAGGTCCAGTAGGAGGCTTGTCCGCCCACGAAGCTCCACACGCCCGAGGCGGCGCCGCGGTTACCGGCCGCGGGGTAGTATCCCAGCAGGGCGTGGCGGCGGCCCAGTGCGAATTCGTCGTAGATGAAGTTGGCCTCGTTGACCCCCTTCCAGCTGCCGTTTCGCGGAATGCGCCATCCCGGGGGGCAGGGGTCGAAGAGGGTTTTGCCGCCGTCGGTCGGGGTCTCCCACATGCGGGCGTTCTTGCCCGAGCCGTCGGAGGTCAGCCAGTCGTAGTAGTCGTCGCCGATGCGGGTGCCGTAGTAGAAGGTTGTCGGATGCTCGACGGCGTTCTGCAGGTTGGAGGTGGCCGTCACCTGTTCGTTGGCAAAGAGGGTGGTGAGGGGGTTGCCGGCGGCGTCATAGACCGTGATGTCGTTCAGGTCGTTCCATCCCGTACCGGCGGGGAAGGGATCCTTGCGGCCCCACTGGTAGACGAAGCCCTTGGCCGTACCCGCCTCGTCGTAGTCATTGTTCATGGCGCCCAGGTTGATACTGTTCCAAAGAGTGTGTCTGGGGAATAAATAAAAAAGTCTACAGATTTTTTAGATTTGTAGTGACGAACCAACAAAAACTAAAAAAGAGTAGACTTATGGTGTTGACAAAGGAACAACTTT
>CALLRW010000009.1 GCA_938014215.1 uncultured Alistipes sp.
ACGTCCACCCGACCATCGACGACGCCCGGAAGTTCAGCCGCCTCCGCGTGGCCCCTATGATCCGCGACAGCAAACCCCTGAAGGCGAAGGTGCACGACGTCAAGGCCAAGGACAGCGGAAACACGATCCTTCAGAAGTCGTTCCCGGGCGGGATGCTCACCCTGACCGGCTCCAACAGTGCCTCAGCTCTGGCCTCCACGCCTGCCCGCTATATCATCGGCGACGAGCGTGACCGCTGGGCGACCAGTGCCGGCACCGAGGGCGACCCGTGGGCGCTGGCCGAAGCACGTCAGGCCACATTCTACAACGCCAAGGCGGTCGAGGTCTCCACCCCGACCATCAAGGGCAACAGCAACATCGAAACGAGTTTTTACCAAGGCACGCAGGAACGCTGGTGCCACCGCTGCCCCGAGTGCGGGGAGTACAGCGAGATCGTGTTCGACAATATCCATTTCGACCCGGAGGTCAAGCGGATCCGCGGGAAAAAGTCGTGGAGCCTCAAGAGCGGCGTCTCGTGGAGCTGCCCGGCGTGCGGCTGCTTGATCCCCGAGGACACCATGCGAAAGCAGCCTGCCAAGTGGATCGCCGACAACCCGGACGCCTACAAGAAGGGCGTCCGTTCTTTTTGGCTCAATGCCTTCTCGAGCCCGTGGACTCCGTGGGAGAAGATCGTCCTCAAGTTCCTCGACGCCAAGGATGACCCGCAGCGCCTCAAGGTCGTCTACAACACCCTGCTCGGCCAACTGTGGGAAGATCGCGGCGACCTCGAGGACGAGGACACCATGCTCGCCCGCCGTGAGGACTACGGCACCCGCCCGGACGGCACCCCTGTGGAGCTGCCTGACGGCGTGCTCGTGCTGACCTGCGGCGTCGACACTCAGGACAACCGCCTCGAATACGAGGTAGTCGGTCACGGGAAGTACGGCGAGACGTGGGGCGTCGTCAAGGGCTACATCATGGGCCGGCCAGACACCCCGGAGGTCTGGCAGCGGCTCGATGACGTGGTCGACCACGTCTACAAGTTCAAAAACGGCCGCGGCCTGAAGATCTCCATCACCTGCGTCGACTCCGGCGGCCACTTCACCCAAGAGGTCTATGAGGCGTGCCGGGCCCGCGCCGGCAAGCGCGTCTTTGCCATCAAGGGCAAGGGCGGCGACGGCATCCCCTTCGTCTCGCCCCCGAGCAAGGTGCCGATCCGCGACAACAAGCGGATCACCTGCTGGCTCTACACCATCGGCGTCGACGCCGGCAAGGCGACGATCATGGCTAATCTGAAGGTGCAGGAGGCCGGGCCGAAATATTGCCATTTCAACCGGCACCCCGACGCCGGTTATGACCTCAATTTCTTCAACGGGCTCCTCTCCGAGAAGCTGGTGCTCACGCACACGCGCCGCGGCGACCGCTGGGCGTGGGAGAAACTGCCCGGGCACAACCGCAACGAGGCCCTCGACTGCCGCGACTACGCCAACGCCGGCCTCAAGATCATCAACCCCGACATGGACGCCATCGAGCGCCGCCTGCAAGGGCTGGAGGAAAAACCGAAGGCCCCGCAGCAGCGACGGCAGCGGCAACGGCACAACCGGGCCGACGCCTTCGACGACTGGTAAGGAGGACACACCACAATGAGAAAGACCCGCGAACAAATCGAGTACCAGCTCTCCATCAAGAGGAACCGGCTGGAGCTCTACCTGAAGCGAGAGGCCGAGATGCTGGACGGAGGCGTCCAGAGCTACGGTATCGGCTCGCGCAATCTGGCCCGCTACAACACCGACCTCGGATCCATCCGGGCCGCCATCAAACAGCTCGAGGCAGACATCGAAGCCCTCGAGGCCGCACTGAACGGCGAGAAGCCGCGAAAAGCTGTGGGAGTAGTGCCCCGAGACTGGTGAAAGAAGCCCCGAAAGGGGCTTTTTTCATAGGCCGACGCCGGGAGTTTTCGCTCCTTTTCTCCCGGCCCGGCCATCTTCACCATGAAGGAGGTGAGCACCATCAGCAAAAGAAAAAGCAGAAGCCGCCCACAAAACAGGCGGCAGCAGCCGCGCCCTGTGAATAAGGGCTACGGCGACGCCGGCGCGAGCTGGCACAAGAAGGCGACCAAGGGCTTCAGAGCTATGAGCGGCAGCCCGAAGGAGGACATCGACGCCAACAACTACACCCTGCGGCAGCGTGCCCGGATGCTTTACATGGCGGCCCCGATCGCCACCTCTGCCATCCGCACCAACCGCACCAACGTCGTCGGCATCGGCCTCCAGCTCAAGAGCCGGATCGACCGCGAGGCGCTCGGCATGACGCAGGAGGCCGCGGACGCATGGCAGGCTCAGGCCGAGCGGGAGTTCGCCCTCTGGTCTGAGAACAAAAGGGCGTGCGACGCCACCGGCGTCAACAACTTCGCAGCCATGCAGCAGCTCGCACTCTCCTCGTGGCTGGTCAGCGGCGACGTGTTCGCCGTCGTGAAGCAGTACGAGCCGACGCTGCTCACGCCCTACTCGCTACGCCTGCACCTGATCGAGGCCGACCGAGTCGCCACGCCAACGACCTCCGGCATCATCACCCCGATGCTGCTGACCACCGGCAAGGCGGCCAACGGCAACACCATCTACGACGGCGTCGAGGTGAACGGTGACGGCCAGATCGAGGCGTACCACATCCGCAGCACCTATCCCTTCGAGCTCGGCAGCACGACAACAACGTGGGCCCGCGTTCAGGCATACGGTGAGCGGACTGGCCTGCCGAACATCCTGCACGTCATGGAGAGCGAGCGCCCGGATCAATACCGCGGCGTCAGCTATCTCGCGCAGGTCATCGAGCCCCTGCTCCAGCTTCGCCGCTACACCGAGAGCGAGCTGACTGCGGCGGTCGTCGAGTCGTTTTTCACGGCCTTCATCAAGACCGAGGCAGGCGCCGGCGACAACCCGTTCAACGAGGTCGGGAGCAGCCTGCCGGAGGTGAGCCGAGATCCTAACGAGTACGAGATGGGCCCCGGCCAGATCAACATCATGGAGCCCGGCGAGGACGTGACCTTTGCAGACCCCAAGCGGCCGGCCAGTGGCTTCAACACCTTCCTGCGCGCCATCTGTGAACAGGTGGGCGCCGCGCTCGAGATCCCGGCCGACCTTCTGCTCAAGAGCTTCAACAGCTCGTACAGCGCCAGCCGCGCCGCCCTGATGGAGGCGTGGAAGGCGTTCCGCATGAGGCGCAAGTGGTTTGTCGATGACTTCTGCACGCCGGTATATGAGATCTGGCTCTCTGAAGCCGTCGCCCGCGGCCGCATCAGCGCCCCGGGCTTCTTCGCAGATCCGGCGATCCGCGCCGCATACCTCGGCGCCGAGTGGATCGGCCCCTCTCAGGGACAGCTCGACCCGACGAAGGAGATCACGGCCGAGATCCTCGCCATCGGCGAAGGCATCACGACCAGAGAGCAGGCGACCATCCGACTCAACGGCGGTCAGTGGGACGCCAACGTCGACCAGCTCACTCGGGAAAACGAGAAGCTGCGCGCAGCGCAGGGGCAGGTCGACCAGAGCACAGCGGCCAGCGGCACGATCTCCGCAGCTCTGCGGGAGGCGATCGTCGCCGAGGCCATCAAAAGCATCAAGGAAGGAGACAAGCATGAGAACGCATAACACTCCCCGGCTCTGCGCCGGGCCTCAGACTGCGGGCACGCCGATCAAGTTCTGGAACGTCGCCAGCATCGGCGACGACGAGGGCGAGATCACCCTCTACGGCGACGTCGTGAGCCGTCAGCCTGTGGACTGGTGGACGGGCGAGCCCGAGCCCGGCCTCTACATCGCGCCCGAGAGCTTCATGGAGGATCTCGCGGCCGTCAAGGGCAAGAGCAACATCACCATCAAGATCAATAGCTGCGGCGGCGACCTCTACACCGGCATCGCCATCCACAACGCCATCAAGGGCCTGACCGGCCACAAGGTCGTCGTCGTGGAAGGCATCGCGGCCAGCGCGGCCAGTGTCATCGCCTGCGCAGGTGACGAGGTGCAGGTCTATCCCGGCAGCATGGTGATGATCCACGGCGTCGCCGGGCTGCTCTACGACTACTACACCCTCGCAGACCTGAAGAAGCTCCAGAAGGACTTCGACGCGAGCGAGCGGGCCATCGCGGAGATCTACCACGCCAAGACCGGCCTCGAGGTCGACCAGCTCCGCAGCATGATGACCCGCGAGACGTGGATGGTCGGGCAGGAGGCCATTGACAACGGCTTTGCCGACACCCTGCTCACAGACGAAGGCCCCGACGTCACCCTGAGCGCCGACAAGAAGGTGCTCCTCGTCGCCGGCATCCGGCACGACGTCAAGGGCTTCAGACACATCCCGGGGACGATCCCCATCGACAACAGCATCCACGCCGCCCCTGCGGCTGGAAATAAACACGCGGCCGCCAAGAACGACGGCCCCAAGAAGGAGGACAACAAGACCATGACCCTCGAAGAAATGAGAGCACAGCACCCCGACGTCGTGGCTCAGATCGAGCAGCAGGCGGCCGAAACTGCCAGAACGCAGGAGCGCGCCCGCATCGAGGCCATCGACAGCATCGCCGCAAGCGTGGGCGACGCGCAGCTCGTCAGGGACGCCAAGTACGGCGAGACCCCCTGCACCGCTGAGCAGCTCGCGCTCAAGGCTATGCAGAAGCAGGCGGCCCTCGGTGCCAAGCACCTGAAGGACGCCAAGGCTGACAACGACGAGTCCGGCGCTGCCGGCGTCGGCGCTGCCCCTAACGGCGGCGAGGAAGGCAGCGAAAACGACGACAAGGCAAAGGTGGACGCCATCGTCGGCCTCTACAACTCCACCAAGTCTCAGAACGGAGGTAAGAAGTAATGAGCAAGAGACTGGACGAAAACCTCGGCAGCGTCGGCTATGACGGTCTGATTGTTGCCAACGAGCCCGTCGCTGACGTGTTCACCGTGACCATCCGCAAGGAGGCCACCGCCGCAGCCACCTATAAGCGCGGCACCGTGCTGGCCCTGCCTGCCGGCACCGCCGGCGACGGCAAGCTGGTGATCCTCGGCTCCACCGCGACCACCAACGAAACCCTGACCGCCAACTGCATCCTCGCCGAGGACGTGGAAGTCGGCACCACCGCGGACGTGACCGTGCTGGCCTACCGCACCGGCCACTTCGCCCGCAACAAGCTGGCCGTCGCAAGCGGCTACACCCTGAAGGCGACCGACGAGGAGGAGCTGCGCAAGGCCGGCATCCTGCTCTCCGACGCCATCGAATACTAAGAGAAGGAGGACAACAAAATGCCTTTTAACTTCTACGACACCCACACGCTGCTCATGGCCGTGCAGCAGCTCACCCCTGCTGCGACCTTCCTGCGTGACCGCTACTTCCCCACCAACGACGCGAGCGACATCTTCGCCACCGACGACGTGCTCGTCGAGTTCCGTGACGGCAGCAAGAAGCTGGCGCCCTTCGTGGCCCCTCGCAAGGGCGGCGTCACCGTCCTGCGCGCCGGCTACAATATGGAACGCTACACCCCGCCCTTCGTGGCTCCCCGTCGCGTCCTGACCCTCGACGAGCTGCGCAAGCGCGGCTTCGGCGAGGCTCTCTACTCTCAGCTCACCCCTGAGCAGCGCCAGCAGACCCTCATCCTGCGCGACGCTGACGAGCTGGGCGAGCTCATCACCAACCGCGAAGAAGCGATGGCCGCCGAGACCATGCTGACCAATGGCTGCGTGATGAAGCACATCGCCGACGACGTCGACAAGGCCGACGAGATGGAGATCCGTTTCTACTCCGAGGCCAGCAACCCCGCGACCTACACCCCGACGGCCAAGTGGGACGCCACCGGCGGCAAGATCCTGAAGGATCTGGAGGCCATGATCCGTATGCTGACCAAGCGCGGCCTCCGCGCTTCTGATCTGGTCTGCTCCCCGGACGTGGCTGGCACCATCATCAACGACGCGGCCGTGCAGAAGCTCCTCGACAACCGCCGCATCGAGATCGGCAACGTGGAGCCCGAGCTGCTGCCTGACGGCGCTGCCATCGTGGCCCGTCTGAACGTCCTCGGCCGCATCATCAGCGTCATCTCCTACGACCTGACCTACACCGACGACGAGGGCAACGACAAGCTCTACATCCCGTCCGGCAAGTGCGTCCTCACCGCTCCCGGCGCTGGCCGCACCGCCTACGGCGCCGTCTCTCAGGTCGAGCAGAGCGACGGCGAGTTCCACACCTACGCCGGCCGCCGCGTGCCGAAGTATGTGAGCAGCGCCGAAGGCAACAGCCGCACGCTGACCATCTCCAGCCGCCCGCTGATGATCCCCAACAACAAGAACCCGTTCATCGTTGCGGACGTCCTGACGGACTGAGCGCAACAGAAAGGAGCAGAGCATGATCCAGATTATCAAGGGCACCTTCGGCTACTATAACGGCCGCAAGGTGATCCCCATCACTGAAGCAGACGGCCCTCAGAAGTTCGACGACGAGCTGGAGGCCCGTCTGGTGAAGGAAGGCGTCGCCAAGTACATCGGCGAGCAGGACGAGCCTGCCGAGCAGCCCGCACCCGATCACGGCGACGACGCCGACGAGCCTGCCAGCACCAACACCGCGGCCGACGAGGCCCCTGAGTACGACGAGGACATGAAGCTCGACGAGCTGAAGGAAGTGGCCGCGCGCTATGGCGTGGACGCCTCTGCCATGCGCAAGAAGGCCGACGTCATCGCTGCCATCGAGGCCGCCAAGGCCGAGCAGCCCGATGACGGCACCGACGACGAGGAGCCCCCTCAGATCGGCGCCGCCGATCCCGTCTGATGGCCTTCAGCTTCAAGGCAATGGTCGAAGCTGACCGCCGGCGCACGTTTCTCAATCTCGACGAGTTCGGTGAGAAGCACACCGTCGAAGGCCGGGCCATCGCTGCCGTGCTGGACGACAACGCCCTGAAGGAACGCCAAGGGGGGCAAGAGCTGAGCGTCGCGGAGTCCTCTCTGCTGCTTTACGCGGCGGTCGAGGATCTGCCTGCTCGGCGCCCGGCGGGCGAAGGGCTCAACGTCGACGGCCGCGAGTACATCGTCAACGACTGGAGCGAGGACATGGGGATCGCCACCGTGGCCCTCGGCCAGACCGTCACCATGTAGGAGGTGCCGCCATGTCCATCGTCAACAGCATCGAAACCGTCCGGGACTGGCTGACCGCCGAGGTCTGCCCTCTGGTCAAGCTGAAGCTCCCGGACGACAAGGCCACAGACGCCTCCTACCCCTACAAGCTGGTCAACCCGGCTGCGTTCTCGCTTTTCGTACCGTCGAAGGACAGGACGCCCCCGAGCATCGCCGCGCCGATCCCATCGGTCTGCGTGCAGCTCGTTCAGGGCGACGACCGCCTGATCCGAAGTGCCCGCAGCGTCAAGATCCGGCTCCTCTTTTCGGCGTGGGATCCCGGCTATCACGGGCCCGACATTTACAAGCCGAAAGGCGACGGCAGCGGCTCCTACGTCCAGCAATACAACGAGGCCGCGGCGGCCTACTTCGTGAAGAACGGAGAGGGCTGGCGTGACGCATGGAATTTTGTGGACACAGCCCTCCGACGGATCGAAAACGCCGAGTACCTCGGCGACCTCCGCGTCATCAAAGAGGAAGGCATCACCTTCGGCCCCGTCGCCGAGCAGGACGCCGTCCCCGACTTTTACCCGTACTGGTTTGCGTGGGCCGAGTTCTCCGTCGAGGAGACGCTGACCCGCAACCCGGAAAGCTACCAACACCTGCTTTAAGGGCAGCCCCGCGGCTGCCCTAATTTCATGCAAAGGAGGATAAGCAGATGGCAAACGAATACCTCTACGGCGCCTACGGCCACATCGGCGAAACTGTGGCACAGAGCGCCGTGCAGGCGGGCACCACGCCGGTCTATATCGGCACGGCACCCGTCAACCTCGTGCGCGGCTTCGGCAAGGCCGGCATCATCAACGCGCCGATCAAGATCACCAGTCTGGTCGACGCGCAGAAGAAGCTCGGCTACGCGGCCGACTGGGGCGCCTTTACCCTGTGCGAGGTTATGTACGCACATTTCAACAACACCCTCGGGAACATCGGCCCGATCTACGTCATCAACGTGCTCGACCCCTCTGAGGGAAAGCACCGCAAGGAGGAGGCCACCACCAAGACCCTCGCCTTCACCGGCGGCCGTGCCGAGTTCGCCAGCAGCACGATCATCCTCGACACGCTGACCATCGCAAAGGCAACCAGCGGCAACTACGTTGAGGGCTCCGACTACGCCGTGGACTACAACTTTACCAAGGGCACGGTCATCATCACCAGCCTGAAGGACGACGCGCAGCTCACCGGCAACCTGACGGCCACCTTCTACGAAGTGGATGACAGCGTCGAGGACAGCGACATCATCGGCGGCGTCACCTCCTCCGGCGAGTACAGTGGCCTGAGCGCGATCGCGCTGCTCTATCCTGAGCAGTTCGCGGTCTGCAATCTGATCGCGGCCCCCGGCTGGAGCCACAGCCCTGCCGTCTATAACGCTATGCTGACAGCCAGTCAGAAGATCAACGGCCACTGGGACGCCTTCGTCGTGGCTGACCTGCCCCTCGTGGACAGCACCGCGCAGGCGGTCGACACGATCACCAAGGCGATCGCATGGAAGAAGGCCAACGCCTTCACCGGCGAGCGTTCCAAGGTCTACTGGCCGCAGGGCGTGGACAACCTCGGCAACGTGTATCACCTGAGCACGATGGCCGTGGTCGAGCTCATGCGCGCCGACTTCAGCCACAACAGCGTCCCGATGGAGACCTGCGGCAACAAGGCCATCCCCATCATCAAGCAGTATTTCGGCGCCAACGCCAACAACCGCGGCTTCGACCAGCAGACCGGCAAGGAGCTGACGCAGAACGGCATCAGCACCGCCGTCGCGTGGGGCGGCGAGTGGGTACTGTGGGGCGACCATACCGCCGCCTATACCTACGGCGCAGACGTGGATCCTCGTGCGATCTTTGACGTCTCCATGCGGATGCTCATGCACATCACCAACAGCTTCCAGCGCGAGTGGAGCCCTGAGATCGACAGCCCCATGACCCGGGCGCTGAAGGATCGCATCATCAACCGCGAGCAGGAAAAGCTCGACGGTTATGTGAGCATGGGGGCCCTGCTGGGCGAACCTGTGATCCTGTTCCTCGAGAGCGAGAACAGCACCACGGACGTGATGAATGGCGACTTCCGCTGGGACATCGCCGTCACCCCGACCCCGCCCCTCAAGTCTGCGAGCGTCTACGTCGCCTACACCGACGCGGGCTTCTCCGTCTACTACGAAGGAGGTGACGAGTAATGGCAAACCTGTGGCTCGACCTGAAGGGCCCCATCCTCGCCGACACCGTCTACATCGGCGGCACCCTCGTCGCCAAAGACGTGACCATCTCGCTGCCGGCCGTCACTCCCGTGACCGCCGATCTCGCTGCCGGCTGTCACTCCCGTGACCGCTGACTTCAAGGCTATGGGAACCTACACCGCCCCCATCCTCGGCCAGATCGAGGCTATGGAGGCGTCCATCACCAAGATCGGCATCGACCTCGGCCTGCGGAACATGATGAAGCTCGAGAGCAAGACCATCGAGATCCGCTGGGCTCAGGACGTCAAGCAGGCCGACGGCTCCACCAAGACCGAAGGCTGCAAGGCGTTCCTCCGCTGCGTCTCCAAGGGCATCCCGGGCCTCTCTGTGGATCCCGGCAACACCAGCGAGAACGAGGCCACGTTTGCCGTGAGCCGCTACCAGCTCTACGTCGGCGGCGCTGAATACTGGCTGATCGACCAGCTCAACACGATCCTGCGCGTCGGCGGCGTCGACTACGCCAAGGACATCCGCAGCCTGCTGTAACCTGAAGGGCGCCGCGCCTATGCGGCGCCCTCTGTTTATCGAAAGGAGACGCACCCAATGAAGAACACCATCAAGCTCGACAACCCTGTGCAGATCAACGGCAAGAGCTACAACGAGCTGACCTATGACATCAGCGAGATCACCGCACAGGCGTTTGCTGAAGCTGACGCCAGAAAGCTGAGCGCCAGCGGCTCCAAGAATGGCAACGCAGCCGGCGCGGCCGAGCTGGACTACGGCCTGCACCTCTACCTCGGCTTCGCTGCCATCATCGCGGTCAACCCTGAGATCGACATCTCCGACCTCGAGCGCGTCCGCGGCTACGACGTTATGAAGATTATGAGGATCGGCCGGGATTTTATTTCCGGGAAGTCGGAGGAACCCTACACCCCCGACAGCTCCGACGCGCAATCCGAGACTACGCCCGAGCCTTCCACACATCAACGCGAGACCTCGGAGAG
The DNA here is from genome assembly GCA_938014215.1 of uncultured Alistipes sp. GTDB lineage: Bacteria > Bacteroidota > Bacteroidia > Bacteroidales > Rikenellaceae > Alistipes. Next base: position 10,281 of record CALLRW010000009.1, read on the forward strand.
CGAAGGCTGACCGACTTCCTGACCGAATACGGGGAGGCCGTCGAGGAGGCCAAGCGGCTCCAAGCGAGCCGGCCGACTCGTGCGGCCAGCTTTAAGAAACCACACATCAGAAGGAGGTGACGCACATGGCAAACGGAAAAACGATGCAGGCGGTCGTCAATCTGGCCGGCAGCATCGACCCATCACTCGGCAAAGCCATCGAGCAGGCTCAGAAGAAAATCAGCGGCCTGAACGTGAAGGCGCTGGCCGTTGGTGCAGCCGTGGGCGGCATCGCTGTGGCGACAGGCAAGGCAGTCATCGAGGCTGGAAAGTACATGAAGGATCTCGGCGCGTCCTTCGATGACGCTGCTGATGCTATCCGCATCGGAACCGGCGCCACCGGCGACGCGCTGGATGGGCTTCTGGATGACTTCGACGCCGTCTACAAGAGCGTCCCGACCACAATGGAGGACGCCAGCAAGGCGATCGCAGACTACAACACCCGCCTCGGCCTCACCGGCCCGCAGCTTCAGGAGATCTCCAAGCAGGCCATCCAAGTGAGCGATATGCTCGGGGACGACCTCGGCAGCGTGATCGAGGAGTCGAGCCAAGCCTTCCAACAGTGGAACATCGACGCCGACGACATGGGCGGCGCTATGGACTACATTTTCAAGGTCAGCCAGAGCACGGGCATGGGCTTCACGGATCTGATGGCAGATATGCAGAAGTTCGGCCCGCAGCTTCAGGAGATGGGCTACTCCTTCGAGACGGCGAGCGCCCTGATGGGCCAGCTCGACAAGGCCGGCGTAAACACCGACGAAGTGCTCGGCGCCATGAAAAAGAGCGTCGCCACACTCGCCAAGGAGGGCATCAGCGCCAGCGACGGGCTCGCCATGTACTACGAAAAGATCAAAAACGCCGGGACGGCCGCAGAGGCCGCCAGCATCGCGTCGGAGATCTTCGGCACAAGGGCAGGCTCCACGATGGCCGCAGCAATCCGAGACGGCTCTCTGGCCGTCGCAGACCTGACGGCTGAGCTGCAAGAAAACGGCGAGACAATCGCCGGCGCAGCCGATGACACCTACGACTTCGCCGAGCGGCTTCAGGTTATGAAGCAGGGGCTCGAAGTGGCCCTCAAGCCTATGGCGAACACTGTGTTCGACGGGCTCAACAAGTTCATGCCGACGCTGCAAAAGCTGATGGAGCAGATTACTCCGGCCATCACCAAGGCGGTCGAGGCTGCGGCCCCGTTTGTCGACGAGTTCCTGACCGGCGCGGCCGACGCCCTCGAGGACGTTCTGCCCCTGATCTCTCAGCTCGCGGCCAACCTTCTGCCTGTTCTGACGCAGCTAATGAGCACTCTGCTCCCGCCGCTTCTCAACCTTGTGCAGACGCTCCTCCCGCCACTCATGCAGATCGTCTCCGCGATCCTGCCGCCTATTGCCAGCCT
>CALLRW010000010.1 GCA_938014215.1 uncultured Alistipes sp.
GGAACTCTCCTGATTCACGTTCACTGGCCTGAGCCTCGGCGTATTTGCGTTTGCTGTCATAAAACTGCCACTCAGGTATCCCAATTTCTTTCAGTCGGCTCTTGTATGTGACTCCATTCTCCTTGCAGTATTGAACTATCTCTGCGATTTCTTTTCGTGTAAGCATTTTTTTGCGCGAAGATACCTCGCGTGGAATAAATTCGCTACACGCTTTTCACCGGTTGCTTACAATTATTCCCCGAGTGAAGACTATAACACAAAAATAAGATCCACACGCCGCGGCGTGTGGATCTGAAAACAAGAATCGCTATATTTGCATATCTGAAGAATCTGAAGGCGCCCTCCCAGACACACTTTTTGAAACACTACCGCTCTCCGGGTTTCGGTTGGATTCCGACGAAAAAGCAACGGTTTCAGGCATAAAAAAGGCCGATTCCCCGGTAGAGAATCGGCCCTTCTCAAACCAGTTGGAGCAACTAGACGAACCGTCCGTCGCCGATCGGCGTGAGATCCTCGAGGACCTGTTTGATGTGCTGTTCGCGCGAACGCGGGCAGATCAACAGTGCATCCGACGTATCGACCACGATATAGTCATGCAGCGAATCCACCACGACGACCTTCTTGCCGACCGCCTTGATCAGGCTGTCGGTCGTGTCGTAGAGTTTCGAGAAGGTCGGCACGACGTTGCCGTCGGCATCCTTCGCCGAGAGCTCATAGAGCGAACCCCACGTCCCGACGTCGTTCCAACCGAAATCCGAACTCCGCACGAAGACGTTGGCAGCCCGCTCCAGAACGCCGTAGTCGATCGAGATCGACGGGCAGCGCGAGAAGATCTCCTCCACGGCCAGCCGTTCGTCGGGCGAGGCAAACGCCGCGGCCCGTTCGGTAAAGAGACCGTAGACCTCCAGAAGGTGGCGTTCGAGCGCCGCGAGGATGCTCTGCGTCGACCAGACGAAGATCCCGGCATTCCACAGGTAGTTGCCCGCCGCCAGGTAGCTCTTGGCGGTCTGCAGATCGGGTTTCTCGCGGAACGAGGCAACCGGCGAGATCTCCCCGGCGGATGCGGTCTGGATATAGCCGTAGCCCGTGTCGGGACGCGAAGGGCGGATGCCGATCGTCACCAGCGCATCGCGCGCCTCGGCAAACTCCATGCAGGAGGTGATGTTGCGGCGGAACTCCTCCTCATCGAAGATGAAGTGGTCGGACGGCGCCACGACCATCGTCGACAAAGGCTGCAGCGCTTTGAGGCGGAAGGCCGCATAGGCGATGCACGGAGCCGTATTGCGTCCGACGGGTTCGCACAGCACCTGCTCGGGCCGAAGTTCGGGGAGCTGTTCGAGAACCAGCTGCCGGTAGGCGGCATTCGTCACGACCAGGAAGTTCTCCGCCGGGATGATCGGTGCGAAACGCTCGAACGTATGGCGGATGAAGCTCTTACCCGTACCCAGAATATCGAGAAACTGCTTGGGGAGGTGGCGTCGGCTGGCCGGCCAAAAGCGGCTGCCTATTCCTCCGGCCATGATGACGCAGTAGCGATTGTTAGTTGCCATAAGCCTTGCCGATTATCGCTCGGCCCGCATCGGGTTCTCCAGGAAGTCCTTGTAGGCAAGGCGGATACCGTCCTCGAGTTCGGTTTTGTAGGTCCAGCCCAGCGCCGTGGCCTTCGAGACGTCGAGCAGCTTGCGCGGCGTGCCGTTCGGCATCGAGGGATCCCAGCGGATTTCGCCCGTATAGCCGACAACCTTGGCGACCAGTTCGGTCAGCGCCTTGATCGTCAGCTCCTTGCCCGTACCGGCATTCACCGTCTCGTTGCCCGAGTAGTTGTTCATCAGGAAGACGCACAGATTGGCCAGGTCGTCCACGTAGAGGAACTCGCGCAGCGGGCTGCCGTCACCCCAGCACGTCACGTAGGGAAGCCCCTGCACCTTGGCCTCGTGGAAACGGCGGATCAGCGCCGGAAGCACGTGGCTGTGCGTCGGGTGGTAGTTGTCATTCGGTCCGTAGAGGTTCGTCGGCATCACGCTGATATAGTCCGTGCCGTACTGGCGGTTCAGAAACTCGCAATACTTCAGACCCGAGATCTTGGCCAGGGCATAAGCCTCGTTGGTCTTCTCCAGCTCCGAAGTCAGCAGGCACGACTCCTTCATCGGCTGTGGCGCCATGCGCGGGTAGATACACGACGAGCCAAGGAACTCCAGCTTCTTGCAGCCGTTCTGCCAGGCGGCGTGGATGACGTTCATCTCGAGGATCATGTTGTCGTACATGAAGTCGGCCAGAGCGCTCTGGTTGGCCTCGATACCGCCGACCTTCGCCGCGGCAAGGAAGACGTATTCGGGGCGCTCCTCGGCAAAGAAACGCTCGACGGCCTCCTGACGTGTCAGATCCAGCTCCTTGTGCGTACGGGTAATGATGTTCGTGTAGCCCTGACGCTGCAGTTCGCGAACGATGGCCGAACCTACCATTCCACGGTGTCCGGCCACATAAATTTTTGCATTCTTCTCCATCATAAGGCTTTCCTCCTCATATTACTTTACAATACCCTTTTCAAGATACTCGGCCAGGTTCATGCGGATCTCCTCGTCGGCACGCTCCACAGCCACCTTCGCCATATCGGCATCGACCATGATCTTCACCAGCTGCTCGAACGAGGTCTTCGTGGGGTTCCAGCCCAGCTCGTTCTTGGCCTTCGAGGGGTCGCCCCAAAGGTTCACGACATCCGTCGGACGGTAGAAATCCTTCGAGACCTCAACCAGAACACGGCCAGTTGCCTTGTCGATACCCTTCTCGTCCGCACCCTCGCCGACGAACTCCAGCTCGATGCCCACGTATTTGAAGGCAAGATAGCAAAATTCCCGGACAGAGTGCTGCACACCCGTGGCGATCACGAAATCCTCGGGCTTCTTGTTCTGCAGGATCAGCCACATGCACTCGACGTAATCCTTCGCATAACCCCAGTCACGCAGCGAGGAGAGGTTGCCCAGGTAGAGTTTGTCCTGCTTGCCCTGGGCGATACGGGCTGCGGCAAGGGTGATCTTACGCGTCACAAAGGTCTCGCCGCGGCGCTCCGACTCATGGTTGAACAGGATGCCCGAGCAGCAGAACATGTTGTAGGCCTCGCGGTACTCCTTGACGATCCAATAGCCGTAGAGTTTGGCCACGGCGTAGGGGCTGTAGGGGTGGAACGGAGTCTTCTCGTTCTGCGGGACCTCCTCCACCTTGCCGTAGAGCTCCGAGGTCGAGGCCTGGTAGATGCGGCAGGTCTGGGCCAGTCCGCACAGGCGAACGGCCTCCAGGATACGCAGCACGCCCGTTGCATCGACGTCGGCGGTGAACTCCGGCGCATCGAACGAAACCTGCACGTGGCTCTGGGCCGCAAGGTTATAGATCTCGTCGGGACGCACCGTGCTGACCACCTGGATGATGCTCATCGAGTCGCCGAGGTCGGCGTAGTGCAGGTGAAAATTCGGTTTTCCCTCCAGATGGGCGATACGTTCGCGGTAGTCGGTCGACGAACGGCGGATCGTGCCGTGAACGTCGTACCCCTTCTCCAACAACAGTTCAGCCAGGAACGAGCCGTCCTGGCCTGTAATCCCAGTGATTAAGGCTGTTTTCATTTTTTAAAGAATAAAATGTTATAGAATATTGCTAATGTTGCAACAGGGCGAGCGCAATGCTTTTGAGATATGCGAGATGCATTGCCACTCGGATATGAAAAAGGGAAAGTGCCCCAGAGCCGTTTTTAAAGGACTCCGGCAAATGATTTTTTAATCAACAATCTGCGATATGTGCGTTGTGGCGTTTACGTCGCCACTCCTGCCACAAAAGACGAGGTAACGAGCCCAGAATTCCAGCACAACGAGACAGCTGTTTGCGCGGCTCTTTGAAAATTCGGTGAACAAACTCCAGATGACAACGAATCATCCATTGCGGGGCTCGGGAGACTTCCGTTCCGCTGAAGAACTTGAATGCAGCTCCGACAGCAATCATAACACCGTGATGCAAGTAAGGCTTCAACCGGCTCATGAAGATCTCCTGCTTGGGTGCTCCGAGAGCGACCCAAATGATATCAGCACCGTCAGCCTCCACCATGCGTGCAATCTCCGGATAGTCAAACTCCTCGACCTTGCGGAACGGCAACTCGACGAACTGCATCTGCGCCACATCTGGATTCTCCTTTACCAGATTAGCTTTCAGACCATCAAGAATCGTTTGTGAGGTTCCCATGAAGATCATCCGGTACTTACGGCTGCGAATAATGTCCATGAAAATCTGACTGCCACAATATTGCTCAAAACGCTTTCCATAGATCCACTTGATATAGAGCGGGACGTAACTGCTATCGCAAATGGAAAACATGCCACCGTTGACGACCTTAAGGTACTTTGGATCCCGGTTTGCGGTATTGAGGATGACACCATCTGCGACACAGATATAATCACTTCCGAATTGTTTCAATTGAGATTCAATTAATCTATGAACACGACCTTTGTCAAATTCATAATTGATATTGAAATAAGACTCCACAAATAAATTTAAATTTTATTAAGAATGGATATTAATCTATCTTCAAAGCGGTCTATCGTATATAGAGATAAGTATCTATTGTATCCAGCATCTCCATATTCCTTTCGCATTTTTTTATCTTGAAGCAAGATACTTAATTTATTAAACAAGTCGATGGAATCATTTGCTTTACAAATCATTCCAGTCTTTCCATCTTCAATTATTTCTCCAATAGCTCCTATATCAGTAGATACAACTGGCTTTTTATATTGCATTGCTTCTAAAATAGTTAATGGGAAACAATCATCCAGAGTCGGTAAAACAAATATATCTGATGATGTAAATTCATTTATTTTATCTTGTCCGTATTTTGCACCCATATAAATTACTCGATCCACCAAACCTCGCTTTTCTATTTCTATCTTTAGCTGTAAGGCATTAATCTCATTTGTTTCACCTCCAACTAACCTCAACTCAAATTGTATATCGGCTCTTTTCAATAAAGCACACGCATCTAATAAGACAAGTACTCCTTTAGAAACCAATAAATTAGATAAGAATAAAATTCGAGGTATTATATGTAGTTGGGATTTTGATATGTGTCCACAATTGCTTTTTCTTATTCCATTGGGACAAATTTGAACTTGTTCTTTCTTTACAACGCCCTCTACATCTGGATATAATTTCCAAGATAGTAAGATGACATGTGTATTTTTATATACCAAAGGAAGTAACCATCGATAAATGGGTTTATCAATATACAGACTCATTCCCTTATTATGTTGATGGAGAACTATTTTTGTACAAAAAAGTTTACATAACAAAACATAAAGAGAATCTTTCAAAAAGCCCTTACCATGACATGTAATTGCAATATAGCTGATTTCAGGACGAACTTTTATTAATGCTAGTAACAACTTAAGCAAAGCCCCTATTACTCGGAATATTTTTATAAAACTTCCTTTTCCTATTTCATTAATTTTCCGGGACGTCGAAAGATTAATAAATGTACAAGTAAAATCATCATTTATTTTATTACTATCCTTTATTATTTGGGATACAATTGATGACCCATGCACTGGTGGCGGTAATGGTACTATAAAAAGAATCGTCTTTTTTAGATTAACATTCATAGTCCCTAGTATTCATCATTACTCATTGAATATAAACAGATTATCAACATCTCGCAACCAAGTATTTGCGAATTGCAAGTTCTTTCCATATGAGTTGTCTATAATTGTTACGTGCTTCCTACAAAGAAGAGCCAGAATCATTCCATGCAAACGCGTCGTATAAATTGGATCATATTTTTGTATAAATGTTATGCCAATATGTAATAAATCTTTACGGTAAATATGCATTGCATACCAATTCCAGATTGCTTTGAATAAGTTTCTTCCTATTGGAGATTTACAACAGAGCGTATTTAAAACTTTAGCAATAAAAAGCCCATCGTTCAACTTATGATAAAATGTAGGCCAATCTTTTGTATAATCAACGGAATTACTAAATTTCGTTGGAGCAAACTCTCCGTCAATCCGCTTTAAATAGAGAGAACCTTTAATTGTACCTCTCTTAAACGATTCAAAAAAAGAAATAGGAATACAAAATGCCATATCAGGCAATAAATAGACATGGGCTAATTTCTTATTAAGCATTTGAAATCCGCGCTCATCTCGACAACAGAAATGAAGATCTTTGTGTTTTAAAAGAATTGAGATATCTTTATTAAAGAGTTCGACAGTCTGATAATATATGGACTGAGGACAAACAATAATGCGATTATGTGGGTAATGCTCAACTAAAAAAAATAAATAATTGATGTGTTCTCTATATAACTCGCCAATATTTCCGCCACCATGAAAAATAATCACGTCCCCTTGATGAACATTTAACTTTGGACACGTTAATTGAGAAAAATATCCTATACACTTAAAATTACATTTTGCTAGCAAATCTAATTCGCCTTGCCATATTAAAATATCTCCAATGTTAGCATGATAAGGCAAATCAAGTAAAAAATAGTTGTTATTAATTAAAGGTAATAATTGAGTCTCTATAATTGATCTCAGTTCATTACATTTATCTTGAGCAGTCATAATCTCTTATATAATGTTTCATATTCCGTTTGCATACGAGACAATGAAAAATGTTCAATAGCAAAATGGAATGCCATGTCTCCTGCCTTTTTCGAATTTTGTTTGTCTAGTGATGAAAAAATTGATAAATATTGCTCTATTGAGTTATTCTGAACTTTATATGGCCAAGAATTAGGCAATGTTTCTTCTAATCCATCACAAGCATTGATTATTACAGGAAGCTTGGCTAAACTAGCCTCTATTGCCAATAAAGCTAAGCCTTCATATCGAGAGGGCATAAACAAATAATCGAAAGAAGATAAATAAGCAGATAAATTATAAACCTTACCGTAATATTGGAAATTATTGCAACCTTTAAGTTGATCTAACATCTGATTTTTACAATGACCATCACCAATGATATGGAAAAAAAATTGGGTATTGTTTTTTAACTCTTTAATAATACATGTCAAGATATCTATTCCTTTTTGAGGTTCAAGACGTCCAGCAAATACAATATTAATTCTATCGGGTTTAATATATTCAAATCTAACCGCAGGTATAGGAGATAATCCATTATAAATAATTGGACATTCTATACCATATTTTTTTTTGTATGATTGTTGGGTTGCTATAGATATAGCGATATTACTATGATGCTTCTGAAAAAAATATTCAACGTGACGTCCAATCCAATCCCAGCCCGACCATAGTTGCGAGTTATGTATCGTCCTAACAATTCTACAATTCCGTATTATCGGTTTCCATAATAAAAAAGAGAGATAAACACTAAGATCGGGAACTTCCGTATGAGAATGTATAATATGCGGTCTATATTTAAGATATAAATATAAGAACCGAAGGGGGAAAAAAAGAATAGCAAGTTTATTTAACTTGATAATTGAACGATGACAATAAATCCCCTGCTTATCAAGCATCTTAAGCATCTCTTCAGAAAAAGGAGAATAACCTCTTGCGACCTCTACGATGTGATATTCAAACTCCTTATTCCCGGATTGGGATATATTTATCGCAACTTTCTCAGCTCCCCCTAATTCGAAATGAGAGATAATATGAAATACTTTAAGCATTTAAAAATGCGATTAATTGTTGAATCTTATCTTGAAATTTAATTGGCATTAAACTATTTCTTGGTAATGGATCTGAGTCTGTTATTGGCAATCTTGCGATCATTTCTTGCAACACATGTACAAACTCACGTGTATTCAACGGATCAAAAATCACTCCATTTTCAGAATTAACCAAAATAGTCGATCCGGCATATTTACTAATCATAACTTTACATCCAGCGAGTAGAGCTTCATTAGTAACAGCTCCAAAAGGCTCATATAAGCTAGGTAAAATAAATAAATTAGCGGTATAATACCAAGCCAATAAACTTTGCCCTTCGTATCTTCCAGGAAATACGACCCTATCCTGAATCTTTAACTTTAATGATAATTCATTTAGAAACTCTTTTTCCGGACCGTCTCCAATCAATATTAATTTACATGTTTGATCCTGAACTTTAGAAAAAGCACCAAGTAAAGCTTTTAGATTTTTCACTTCAACAAACCTACCAACAAATAATATAATTTTCGATCTAGAAAGTCCGTAAACTTCAATATACCGTTTGGCTACCAAAAGTAAATCCGATTGCTGATCTAGAAAAAATTGTTCATTCCTAATAATAGGAAAATCACAGATCCTACGAACAGAAGTATTTTGGCCATACCATTCAGAAACATCTTTATTGATTGTTATCAGACCATCTAGCTTCTTTACCACAAGATCTCTAATTATCGTATGCAACCTATTATGTTGTTGTAACATTGCTAAGCTATCATCACAAGAAGTATATAGCCGAAATTGTTTCCTATGAAATAATCTATATAATAAAGTAGCTATAAGAGATATTCCATATTCGCTGCAAATAATAATATCAGGATCAAAAGAATGTATTTTAGCCCAATATCCTCGATTTATGTTCCGTCTAAAAAGTACTATATGCTGATCAAGATAGGTATATCTAAATGTTGCATTCCTTAATAGGCTTCTTTGGTCAAACTTCTGATTCGCATTATTTCGAGTCATAAAGCAAACAAGACATTCATACTCAGCACCCAACGCATTGAAGAAATCAACTCGGTATGGAGCTAATGCAGGATGGAAAATTAATAACTTTCTCTTCATATTGGACTATATTCTATTTCTACAAGTTAGCAAACCTTAACTAGAAAAGATAATTCTCATATGTACGATCAATTCCCGTAACATAATTATGAATCGAAAATTTTTTCTCGACCACCACATGAGCTTTCTTGCCCATTGTATTTACCAAATCTTGAGAGGACAATAATTTGTCTATTGCATCAGCCCAAGCATTAGGAGAAAAAGGATCCACAACAAACCCTTCCTGCCCATCCGTAATTATTTCAGGTAATGCACCTGCCGCAGAAACAACAGAAGCACAATAACGATTCATAGCTTCAACAACAGCCATTCCAAATCCTTCGACATGCGCAGGATGAACATATATAGAAGCTTTGTCTAAATAAGCAATAACATCATTTGTATATCCGACTAAGATTACATTGGGTTGAATATTATTCTCTTTTATCTTTAGCTCTATTTTCTCACGATATGGACCTTCTCCTAGAATATATAATCTGACATTAGAACCTCGATTTACTAGTATTTTGATTGCATCAATTAACATTAACAAGTTTTTAGCATAGCATAAACCTGATACACAAACTAAAATGCGAGGTTTTACATTATGAAAAATAATCGAATTATTTTGTTGTCCTTTTCTGGCATAAGTATTATATACCACTACAGATTCCTTATCTTTCAGAGATGAAAAATTTTCAGAATAGAAATCTTGCACATACCGAGATATATATATCACCTTATCGCAAGATCTCCAAATATTATTAAATACAAATTTCTTAAGCTTAGAGATTCGCTCCACCATCACCCCCTCAAAAGAACGGATAGATTTAAACTTTGGATATATACATTTTAAAATGGCTACAGAAAAAGTATCAGCATTAAAATATGTATGAATTATTTTAACATTATGCTTCTTGGCAATTTTACGAAGATAGATTGCATTCTTAATAGGATTTGAGCGTATTAAACCATCTTCAATTACGCACCTATTTGAATCTATACGTTGCCATTCTGAAGGGATATCATCAACGTCAGCTAAAGAAGGAACGCATATTATATGTTTATACTTAGAATTTTCTACTAATATTTTAACCTTTGCAGCTGTTCCTCCCATTAAATTTAAGCTTGGTAGTAAATGGAGAATAGTAAAAATTTTCATTGTAAAAACTAACCTATCTTCTTAATATTCTTTTTAATGGAGCTTTCATAAATTGCCAGAGTAACCAAATATTCCCAGAAGAAATCAGTTTTGCATGATATTTCTTTTTAACTTTGACAATCTCTTTATAAAACTGTAATTGTGACGAACCTGTCTTACTTCCATCCCACATTCTAAAATATGCTAAATCTTGATTTATGGTATAAGCGGTATATTTCTGAGCAATTCGTACAAATAGTTCTAAATCCATAGTATAATGAAAATTCTCATCAAGAAGTCCAACTTCATTTAAGACTGCACGCCTAATTAAAGTTGAGTTTTGCATTACACTACAATGCCTCGTATTTAATAAGCTATTAAACGTAAAGGCTTCAGATGGAATAACTTTTAATATATTGCCTTTACGATCAATCAAGACTTGATTCCCTATCAAAACAGACTTATCCGGATTATGTTCAAAAAAATTATTAATATTAAATAAAGCATTAGGCGCCAACATATCGTCACTATTGATCCAAGCAATAATATCACCTGAAGCCTTTCGAAAACCTTTATTCAAAGCATCTGACTGGCCTCTATCCGGTTCTGAAACCCAATTTAGATGAGGATATTCTTTTAAAATTTCAATTGTACCATCAGTTGATCCGCCATCGATTATAAGATGCTCAAAATTGGGATAGTTTTGATTAAGGACAGATTCAATATTTTGTCTAATAAATTCTGCTTGATTGTATGAGCATGTCACAATTGATATTTTAAGCATATTATCGAATTTGTTTTGATGTTTTAATAGCTGCGTAGTGATACTTTCTTAAATATACATATACAATAAATAGTATAGCTAGAGTCTCGTTGTATTTTACAAAGATTGAAGTCTGTACATAATTTAAGACTTGAGATAATACGGTAGCTACTATTATCAACGCTAGAGCACACGTGCGTTCATCTCGACCTTTTCTCAACCAATAAAAACCATTGACGCATAAAATGACACAAGGTAATACCCGGAAAAAAAGCCCTATTAATCCTTCACACCAAATAATAGGTGCAACATATGTATCACCGCCCAATACAAAGCTATATTCCCCTTTCTCTGCATCTCGAACATAGCCTAAACCGGTCCATAAACAATTGTGTGTTTGCGTTGTTTCTATAGCGGATGAAATAAGACGTTGACGAAAAGCATACGTTCCAGTATCTTCAACTAACTCTGAGTTTATTGTATTGCTAATAAGATTATCCCAGAACTTAAAACTTACAGGTGCAATAATTCTTAAAACAGTTACCACCAGAAGAGCATACATAAAATATTTAAAAATATTCCCAATGCCTTTTTTATAGCTGTAATAAATTACGGTTATTGCTATAATTATAACAGATGTAGCAATTAGATTTCTTGTATATGATACAAAGCATAATACAATGAATATAAGCACATAATACAACATTTTTCTTTGTCTAAAAAAGATATATTCAACAAAGCAAATTGCAAATATTGCTGGGAATATTGGAGGTAGACCTATTATATTACGAGTCACTGAGATTCCTGAGACGCTATCAAGTCGCACATCTTGTTTAAAGACAGGAATACCAATACATTGTAAAAGATAGATAATGGTGAGAGGTATTATCCACCTTAATATCAATTTAAATAATAACTGAATTTTATTAATACTCAAACTAGAAATATAAGGTAAACATAACAAAAAAGAAGGCAATAAAATATAATTCTTCCTATATATAACTAATGCTTCAGTAATTCCATATGCAATACTAGTCTCTATTACTTTAAGAATTGACCAACACACAGCTAGTACTAGGACTACATATAGCCTCTTATGTATTATTCTATAATGCTTACATAAAGAATAAATAAAGAGATATACAGATAAAATAAAGCATAGAAAAGACGGCCCAATAGCCATGAAAACAGATGAAAAAGATGTCAGAGTAAACCACGGCCCCCCGGTCAAATAAGGAAGAATAAAAATTATAATAAAAAGAACTTTGTCTTGGAAGCACAATCTTTCTCTCATGCTAAATCTTTTTAATAAATTTAGCTGGATTTCCACCCCACATTTCATTTGCCGGAATATCTTTCACAACAACACTTCCTGCTGCAACTATAGAATTTATACCTATTGTTACTCCTTTTAAAATAATACATCTCGCCCCAATAAAACTATTATCACAAATTCTAACCGGCTTAGATAGAGCTTTTCTTGTATCTTGTGTACGATCTTTCCGGACAGAAGGATCGAGAGAGTGAAAATTCGTATCCATTATTGTACTTCCGGAACCAATATTCACATTATTTCCAATAATTACTTCGTGAGATACAGTTATTGAAGTAGAGGATATTCCAACATTATTGCCCACAACGAATGTTGCATTATCATATACTATAATTTTAGAAGTATTACTGCTATTAATACAAAAATCTCCACTATTGATATTAAGATCCTTTCCAATAATAACATGTATATTTTCTCCGAAACGAACAATGGTTCTTCCTCGAAATACAATACGATTATAATGTTCAGCAAAATGCTTTACTTTCTGATTATTAAACCAATTCCAATAATTAGCAATTAATTTATGAGTTATCTTAGTTAAATAATACATAGGCTGAAAAAATAAAACCCATTTTATTTGTTCCATATACCTCTTGCTTGATCGGTTATTAACATATCTAATTGTATTCTAGCCACTATACTCTGTGTCACATACACAAGAATAGGAACTGAAATAATTCCCATTATTCCAAATGCTTTTCCTAACACTATCATTAATGGAATAGAGATAATAGCAAATAATAAATAAACAATCATTTGCAATCTTACTTTCCCTATTCCATTTATAATGTACATATAAGTTCCTGCTAAAATCTGAGCTATAGTATAAATTCCCAATACAATAATTACATCGTTATGGACATGAATATTATCACCAATCCATACCTTAAATATTATAGGAGCTAAAAAATACATTAAACAGACAACTGGTATTATACAAAACCATATTTGTTCCAACCTCCGTTTCATATTTTTCATCCATATATAATCTTTTTTAATATATGCCTCAGTAAATGCAGACCAACAAGGTGTTAGAATTATAATAGAAAACATATGCAACACGTTAAAATATTTATAAGCTACATTATATTCAGAAACAGCAGTCGGTCCAAGTATCCTTGATATAAGAACATTAGTAATCTGAAAAATCAGCAGCATCGATATCATTATGATAAAAAAGTTCACACCCAATCCTAAAATATTACTAATCAGTTTACGATCAAAAAATTTAAAAGATGGGGAGAAATCTTTATAACGAGAAGACTTAAAGAAGACTATTGAATATATAATAGTAACAAGGACGGGCAATCCCGAATAAACCAACGCCAATAGTGTAAGGGACCCACTAGAGACAGATATTAGAATAATGATTCCAATTAGTGCTATAAATTGACCAGAAGTTTGGACTAATGAGGCTAAGGCTGTCTTTTGATCTGCATTTAGCATCATGATGAATACATTAGACACAATATTCACACAGAAGGTAACAACCAATATAGAAAATACTTTTTTAAGTTCAAACGAATACGAGACATCAATATTCAATAAAGAACTCCAATTCACAAAGCTGTTAGCGATTAAGCAAATAACTAGTATACAACTAAACAGAACTAGTAAAGAAATATAGGTTGTCGTAACGTATTTTCTTGCCAATATTTTATCTCCCGATGCTAATGATTCAGCAAATTTATTTCTGAAGCCATGAGCAAATCCCAAATCAAAATAAGACAACCACCCAATAATAGAACTAACGGTCAACCAGATTCCGTAACCAATTACCGTTAAATAATTCAAAGTCAGAGGAACAACTATAAGAGAAATAGCAATATTAACAACACGTAAAAGGCCAGAGCCCAAAATATTTCGCTTTATTATAGCTGTTCGCTCATTCTCACTACCAAACTTTTTTTTAATAAGCTCCAACAAGCCCGACTTTCTCAGACAATTCATAAACACACACTTCTAACAGCGATATTAAACATTTACTCACATCCGATCCATCTTCTTCTGGAGCCAGAAGAAGATACCCGTACGATTGAGGTGTGTGCGGTAACCGATGCGGTGAAGGATGAGCACCAGATGCGTCTTGTGGCGGATGTGCCACTCCATGAAATTATAGAGTCCGAACGTTATCAGGATGCTCAGCACCAGCACGACATACAGCTGTACGTTGATCGAGCAGCCCGCCATGTAGCTGATCCACCAGCACAGCACCACAAAGAAGTTCAGCGTCACGATCGCAAGCGTCGTCGCGGCATGCGAGCAGCCCAGGCGGATGAACATGTGGTGCAGGTGCGTCTTGTCGGGATGGAACGGAGACTTGCGCTTTGCCATGCGCGTCGTCATCACTCGCAGCGTATCGAAAACAGGGACAGACAGCACCGCCAGCGTAAAGGGAACCAGCCCGATATTGGCCGCATCATACACCTTGCTCAACGAACCGTGCTCCAGAATCCGCATCACGAAGACCGACATGACGATTCCCATGACCAGCGTTCCGCCGTCGCCGATGAACATCTTCGAACTCTTGCCGAAGACGTTGTGGAAGAAGAACGGAATCAGCGAACCGGCCGCCACAACCGCCAGCATGGCCATCACCCGATCCCCCACGTACCAGAACATCACCCCGAAGAGCAGATTCGTCAGGATGCAGTACCCCGACGAGAGTCCGTCCACGCCGTCAATCAGGTTGATGGCGTTGATGATCCCCACGGCCGCAAAGACCGTCAGCGGAATGGCTGCCCAGCGCGGAATCTGGTTGATACCCCACAATCCGTGGAAATCGTTCAGGCTGTAGTCTCCGACGAAGATCAGCAGCAACACCGTACCGATCTCGACCAGGAAGCGAAGCCCCGGCGAAAGATCCAGAATATCGTCCAGCGTTCCGGTGTAGAGCATGATCATCATCGCCACAACGACGATGAACAGTTCGGAACAGTCACAGCCGATGCCGGCAATCCCCAGCCCGATGACCAATCCGAAGAAGACGGCAATGCCGCCCAGCACGGGCGTGGGTTTGCGTTGCAGCTTGCGCGCGTTGGGATTGTCGACAATGTTCTTGTCGAGGGCGATCTGTACGAGGCGCGGATGGATCCAGCGGACGCTCAACAGCGCAATCAGAAAAGATAGGATGTATAGCATAAACGAATAGGGATAGATCGTTTTTGCGGAGCTCTGCGCGGGCGACGCCAGAGGCTCCCGGGACTCATCCGGGAGCGGTCGTGCGCACCGCGTGCGGGGTAATTCTGCGGGCAGTTCCGTGCGGGGCTACCCGTTGCTGCCGGCCGATGCGGGGAGGTGCCCCAGCCAGCGGTCATAGTCGTCCAGACGGCGGATCAGCTGCGCCTTGCTCTTCTTGAGAGGCTGTTCCGTCCGCCAGGGGTCGACAACGGCGTGCGCCTGCGCATAATCCAGACAGCAGTTCGTACAGCCGTAAAGCGCGACGAGCAGCAGCGCCCGCGACTGTTCGGCCCGGATCAGCGGCAGGATGCCCCGAATGGTGCCGAGCAGCTGTTCGAAACGTTCGCGGTCGCCCAGAATGGCGTAGGCCGGCAGCAGCAGCGCGTAGAGTTTGCAGCGCATCACGTCGCTTTCGAGCTGCAGGCTGCCGTACTGCTGCAGCACCTCCGTCGCCAGTTTCCGGTCCTCGTCGGTCACCCCTTCGGGCGTGTGGAGGCGGCGAAGCGCCTCGTGAAGCCCGGCCGGCAGGCGGTCACCGTTCAGACGCGTATAGACGTGGCGGCCGTCCGAATTGAGCGCGACCACCTCGTACTGCCCCGGCTCGACCGAGAGCAGCGGCACGTACATGCAGTTCTCGACGCAGACCATCACCTCCTTGCGGCCGCCGCCGGGCTGGATGACGACCGTCGCCTCAACCCCCTTGAACTGCCCCTCGGTGATGCGGATCCGGTCGCCCTTCATCAGACGGTCGGGTCCCGGCGTATAGACCGGCAGCACGTCGGAGTAGGAGGCGGCCACCCAGCGCAGGTTCGCCATCGCCTCGTCCGTGAGGTAGGGATAGTGTTCGTTGTGCTCCTCGCGGATGCGCGGCAGGAAGTTGAACTGGGGCAGGAAGCGCTTCATCCGGTAGATCTCCGCCTCGGAGGCGTGGATGAAGACGTAGTTGTAGAGCAGCGGGTGGTTCGTGCGGACCAGTTCGCCGTGCTGCTTGCGGACCTCGACATACGACGGTGCGAAGTACTCGAAGAGGGGCTCCCCTCCCCGGATGCGGCGATCGAGTTCGCGCTGCAGCGCCCGGGCGGGATTTCCCTGGTAGTGGCCCTGCCGCGAAGTGGGCAAAACCAACACATACCAGCGCACGGCGCCGCTGTTTTTCCGGGCCCGGAGTTGCTCCGAAACCGAATCGGTCCAGTTCCAGGTGTTGCGTTTCGAGGTTGCCATGGTCAGTTTGCGAAATCGAAGGCGGTGTTCAATCCTTCGCTTGAGGCCAAACCGGGGCCTTGTCGGCGCGATCGCAAAACACGCTGACATACAGATGATTGCATTTCTATCGAGTGCGTTCGTGAAAATCTGTTTTTCACGGCTTCCGGCCGATCTCATCCATCGACCCTGAAAACCTACCATCTCTATTTAAGAACCCGCACGATTGTTCGAATTGTCAGATTTACAAAGCATCCGGATTGTCTCGATTTCCCGTTCGGTTCGATTTGCAATAATTTTATAAACAAAGGGAGTCCGGGTAGCAAAATACGTCCAGATATACGTGTGGGCGGGGTGTACTGCAATCCGAATCAGACGTCGAGGCAGCAAATCCCCGATTATTAGTCATATATGCGAGAAAAAAACCGATTTGCAACATAAGAAAAACACCAAAAATTTTGCGATTGGGACCCTTTTTGTTTACCTTTGCCGCTGTGATGTGTGATTTCTTAAATAGAGATCATACAACCCTTGATTTCAGAACCGGGAACAAACGGGTGCGACAGGAAATACGCGATACCGGGCAACCGAAAAACGTATGTGAGCTGTATGAAATTTTTAAGGGGCCTTCGGGCAAACACATATAACACACTGTTCGTCAATACATTAAATATGTAGTTGACGAGGTCGCGAAGCGTCCCTGTCTGAACAAGGCAAGCGTTTACCCCACATTATTCTGATCTCCCTACTCCCTTGACCTTCTCCCCTGCCGAACAGTCGGAATCTTCAGGCGTTCTTATAGATTCCGGTATTCAAAATCGCCACATTGTCCGTTGGTACGTCCTGGTCTTCCCCACGAGCGGGCGGGCCATGACCGATGAGCTGGACCGGGAACTGGCCCGGCGGCAACGTGACGGAGAACCGCTTTTCGAATATTTCGCCCCGGCGTTTGTCGAGACCCGAAAGGTAAACGGCCGTCTCGTCAAGACCCGGCGGGCGCTGTTATACAACTATTTGTTCGTGCACGCCTCCGAGGCGGAGATCTACCGCATCAAACAGCGTCTCCCGCAATACAACTTTCTCCCGAGGGTCCGCGATGGCAAGGATTCGTACCATTATCCCTATCTGACCGATCAGGCCATGCGCGACCTGCGATGGATTGCCCGCTCGTATGCCGAACCCGTACCGGTCTGTGCGGCCGATCCCGTCTGGCTGGTCAAGGGTGACCGGATCCGTATCACCGAAGGACGTTTTGCGGGAATCGAGGCCCGGGTCGTCACAACGGCCCCCTCGCGCCACAAGGAGATCATCGTCACGATCGACAACTGGATGTGCGTCCCGCTGCTCTCGGTCCAGCCCGGGCAGTACGAGGTCATCGAACTGAATGCCGAAAATCCCCGCCGCTACTCCCGACTGAACAACAGCGGACTGTTCGAACGGCTCCACACGGCCTTGTGTCACCACCTGAGCGGGGAGGTCACCGAAGAAGACCGCGGCGTTGCCACCGAAGTCGTGCGACAGTACGGCAGTCTGCAGTTCGAAAGCGACGTCATGCGCAGCAAGCTCCACGCGCTGCTGTTGCCGGCCTACACGATCCTCGGCGAGGAGCCGAAGCGTGAACAGCAGCTCCGGACCATCCAGGAGATGCTCCCGGCGGTGCGGGCCGAACAGTCGCGGGCACTGCTGCTCGTCACGCTCTACGGCTGCACGGACAATTGTCAATACTACGGCCAGGCCCATGCGCTGGTCGACCCCTGGCGGGCGGAACCCCGTCCGAAAAAGAGCAAGGCCCAGTTGATCCGCCTTCTCGCGGATTTCGACCGGCTGCTCGGCCACAACTGCAAGTGACGGCCGCATGTTCCGCCAAGACCCGATTCGGAGTATTTGCGAAAAACCTTTTCATAAAAATACATTTCCAATCATCCTATCATGTATCGTTTGATTAAAAAATTGCGACTGGACCGCTATGTCAGTTCGCGATTGATCCTCGCACTGGATCTGCTGGTATCCGTGGGAGCGACGATCATCTCCCTGCTCCTTGCACACATTCTTCTGGGCTCCGACTGTTTCCCGGCCGGCACCGTCGGCTGGTGGCTGGGTGGATCCGTCGTCTTCTCGCTGGGAGCCTTCCTGCTGCTCCAGACCCACAAGTCGATCATTCGCCACTCCACGCTGCGTGAGCTGGCCCGGCTGAGCGTCGCAGTCTTCCTGAAGGGAATCTGCATCGCCATCCTGCTGGCCGTCGTTTCGCGCGAGAACTGGCATTCGGATGTCTGCGTCACGCTGATGTTCGATGTGCTGCTAACCCTTTCGGCCCTGATCGTGATGCGTGTCGTGATGGTCGTCCTCTACGACCTGCTCAAGAACAGCCGTCAGAAGCGCCTCAACTGCCGCCGGATCCTCATCTACGGAACCGGTGACAAGGGGGCATCGCTCGTCACCCAGCTGCAGAACTCGCAGGAGTATCAGGTGGTCGGCTTCCTGACCTACGGCAAGACGCTGAAGAGCCATATGCTGGCCGACCTTCCGGTCTACTACTTCGAGACGGAGGAGAATGTCAAGTATCTGCAGAAACACAAGGACATCGACGCCATCCTCTTCGCCCACGCCCGTGAGGCCCGCGAGGAGCAGGAGCGGCTGATCCACTTCTGCACGGATTGCGGGCTGAAGGCGCTGATCGCCCCCTCGATCGACGAGGTGGTCGACGGCAAGGTGCAGCGGCAGGCGATCCGCGAGATCAAGATCGAGGACCTGCTGGGGCGTGAAGAGATCAAGATCTCGATGAACGAGATCATCGCCAACTTCCGCGGCAAGACGATCATGGTGACGGGCGCCGCCGGTTCGATCGGTTCGGAGCTGTGTCGGCAGCTGGCCACGTTCGGCGTCAAGGAGCTCGTTCTCTTCGACAACTCCGAGACCCCGATGCACAACATCCGTCTCGAACTGGAAGACCGCTTCCCCGACCTGAAGTTCATCCCCGTAATCGGCGACGTGCGCATGATCCCGCGTCTGGATTACGCCTTCCGCACCTACCGCCCGCAGGTGGTCTTCCATGCGGCCGCCTACAAGCACGTGCCGCTGATGGAGGAGAACCCCTGCGAAGCCGTGCTGGCCAACGTCGCCGGTTCGCGCAACGTGGCCGACAAGTGTATCGAATACGACGTCGAGAAGATGGTCATGATCTCGACGGACAAGGCCGTCAACCCGACCAACATCATGGGTTGCACGAAGCGTCTGGCGGAGATCTACGTACAGTCGCTCGGTCTGGCCATCGAGGCCGGCAAAGTGAAGGGCAAGACGAAGTTCGTCACCACGCGTTTCGGCAACGTGCTGGGGTCGAACGGTTCGGTGATCCCGCGCTTCCGCGAGCAGATCGCCAAGGGCGGCCCGGTAACGGTGACGCACCCCGACATCACGCGCTTCTTCATGACGATTCCGGAGGCCTGCCGACTGGTGATGGAGGCCGCTACGATGGCCACCGGAACGCAGATCTTTGTCTTCGACATGGGTAAGTCGGTGAAGATCGCCCACCTGGCCAAGCGCATGATCGAGCTGGCCGGTCTGGAGGTCGACAAGGATATCAAGATCGAATACACGGGACTTCGCCCGGGCGAGAAACTCTACGAAGAGGTGCTGTCGAATACGGAGAACACGCTCCCGACGTCGCACGACCGCATCCGCATCGCCAAGGTCCGCGAGTACGACTATGCCGATGCCCTGAAGGCTGCCCAGGAGCTGGAGGAACTTTCGCGGGCGGTCATCATCCCGGATATGGTTCGCCTGATGAAGAAGGTCGTTCCGGAGTTCAAGTCCAAGAACTCGCGGTTCGAGATTTACGACAAGGAGAACTAAGTCTGAGCACTCGATGACTCGCTAAAAATACATTTGCATCTAACTTTCAAGTTCCATTATCTTCATGAACAACATTCAGGAGTTATACTCAAGATTTCTGGTATAGAAGATTATGGGATATATAAATCATTGTTGGTATGGATGTAATGCGATTGTTCTCATCTCAATGTTAAGTGAGGCTATATTCATCTGAATTGGGAAGGAAGAATGTCGTATATAAACGCCTCTAAGAAACACATGGTGGAATAATATTAGATCGTTCATATTGGAGTTGTCTTAATATTTAAACAAACACGACTTAATAATCTGAATAATTATGGCCCAAGAGGCAATAAGCAGTAATAGGCGTATTGCTAAAAATACAGTGATGCTTTATATCCGGATGCTGCTGTCCATGGTAGTATCTCTTTATACATCCCGAGTGGTGTTAAATACCTTGGGGGTTGAGGATTATGGTATCTATGGTGTTGTAGGTGGAGTGGTAGCCATGTTTAGTTTCCTAAATTCAGCGATGAGTGGGGCTACATCCCGTTTTTTGACTTATGAAATGGGGCGTGGGGATACACAACGGCTACGAGACACATTTTCTTCTGCACTATTGATCCATATCGGCATTTCACTTGTTATTTTACTTTTAGGAGAAACAGTCGGACTGTGGTTTTTGACACATAAGTTAGTCATTCCGGAAGAAAGAATGTTTGCAGCTCATGTGGTATATCAGTTATCCATCATTTCCACGATGGTAAGTATCACGCAGGTCCCCTATAATGCGACGATAATTGCTCATGAGCAGATGGACGTCTATGCTTATGTGGAGTTGTTGAATGTATCTTTAAAACTGCTTATTGTCTTTTTACTTCCTGTCATAGGGCACGATAAATTAATCGTGTATGGCATTTTGGTTTTTGCCGTGAGCCTTTTGATTGCCATGACATATAGATGGTATTGTTTCAAGAAGTATCCGGAGGTACGCACCCGTTTGATCTTTAACAAGAAGATGATTTATCCAATGTTATCTTTCTCAGGTTGGGACATATATGTCAACATGGCGCTAATGGGTAGAAATCAAGGAGTTAACATTCTATTGAATATCTTTCTGGGACCGATTGTAAATGCGGCTGTAAATTTAGGCTTAACTATTCAAGGAGTGATCTCTGCCTTTGGAGAAAATGTTTTAACGGCAATTAAACCTCAAATTATAAAAAGTTATGCCAAAGGAGAATACATAGACATGAATAAATATATGTCTATGGCCAGTGGATTAGCCACTTTATTAATGAGTATAATTTCCATCCCATTAATAATTGAAATGGATTATATATTACGCCTGTGGCTGGGTACATATCCTGAAGGGACTGTCGGTTTAGGACGCTTATGCCTGATTTTCTCATTAATTTATATTGCCTTTAGACCTTTAGTCTTTGGCTTACATGCGGTTGGAAATATTAAGACGATGGGGCTTCTTAATGGAACAATATATTTATTAGTGTTGCCAGTTTCTTATATGATTTTTAAATCTAAAATACTGAATCCAGAGATCCCATTTTATTTAAACATCCTTCTATTATTAATTAGTTATGGTGTTGTGAATGTCTTTTTGCTAAAAAAGTCAATGAATGAATTTCAATATTTACATTATATTTTAAGAATAATAAAGATATTGTTTATTGTAGTTTCTACATATCTATTATTGCTGTTATTACATAATGTGTTACATGAATCATTCTATAGATTACTTATTATCGTATTGTTTAGTATAACTTTTCACGCTCTATTAGCTTATATTCTTTTGTTAAATAAAAATGAGCGTAATAGTTTAAAATCTTTTGTTTTGAGAAAAATCAAGAAAAACTAAGATAAGTTATGAAAACATTAATCACAGGTTCCGCTGGTTTTATTGGCAGTTATTTATCACACGCACTACTAAATCGAGGAGATCAAGTTGTCGGGTTAGATTGTATTAATGACTATTATGATGTACAATTAAAATACGATCGTCTTTCCTTGTTAGGCATTGATAAATCCACGATCGAAGATCATAAAATAGTAAATAGCTCTACATATTCGAATTTCAGATTTATTCGATGCAAGTTGGAGGAAAAGGAACATTTAAAGTCCTTATTCGAAAAAGAGAAGTTCGATATAGTGGTTAATTTAGCAGCACAAGCCGGTGTACGTTATTCTTTAATCAATCCCGATTCTTATATACAAAGTAATATCGTTGGCTTTTTGAATTTACTGGAAGCTTGTCGTCATTATCCGGTAAAGCATCTGGTATATGCCAGTTCAAGCAGTGTCTATGGTTTAAATGGGAAAACTCCATTTTCTGTTCATGACAGTATAGCTCATCCGGTTAGCCTTTATGCAGCAACCAAGAAATCAAACGAGTTAATGGCTCATACATATAGCTTCTTATATCAGATACCAACTACGGGACTACGCTTTTTCACGGTTTACGGCCCATACGGTCGCCCGGATATGTCAC
Source organism: uncultured Alistipes sp. (assembly GCA_938014215.1). Taxonomy (GTDB): domain Bacteria; phylum Bacteroidota; class Bacteroidia; order Bacteroidales; family Rikenellaceae; genus Alistipes. The sequence goes on from CALLRW010000010.1 coordinate 22,708, forward strand.
CATCCTTATTTGCACATGCAATTTATAAAGGGGAACCGTTGAAGGTCTTTAACTACGGAAAAATGCGTCGGGATTTTACCTATATCGATGATATTGTAGAAGGCGTCGTAAAAGTAATTAATTCTGCACCCAAGGCTGACCCCAATTGGAATAAAACAACAGCTGATCCGGCAACATCAGTAGCACCTTATCGGATTTACAACATAGGAAACCAACATCCGGTTGCTTTGATGGAATATATCCAAGCGTTCGAAGAAGCTGCAGGAAAAAAGGCAATAAAAGAATATTTACCGATGCAACCGGGTGATGTCCAGGAAACCTATTCTGATATGAGTGATATGATCCGGGATTTTGATTATCTGCCCAAGATCTCTGTCAAGGAGGGAGTATCGCGATTTATGCAGTGGTTTAAAGACTATTATAAATATTAATCAAACATAATCATGAAAATAGCAATTGTAGGCACCGGATATGTTGGCCTCGTAACCGGTACATGTTTTTCCGAAATGGGCGTTGATGTTACTTGCGTTGATGTACAGCAGGAAAAGATTGAAAAATTAAAGCAGGGTATTATACCGATATATGAACCGGGGCTGGAAGATCTCGTTCATAAAAACTATCAGGCCGGGCGTTTGAAATTTACGACAGACTTAACAGAAGTTTTGGATGAAGTGGATGTCGTATTCAGTGCCGTCGGCACACCTCCGGATGAAGATGGAAGTGCGGACCTGAGATATGTTATGGAGGTGGCACATACCATAGGACGCAATATGAAGAAATATATTCTTGTAGTAACCAAAAGTACCGTTCCCGTAGGAACTGCACAGAAAGTTAAGGCGGCTATTGCGGAAGAACTCAAAAAAAGAAATCTTGACATACCTTTTGATGTTGCATCCAATCCGGAGTTTTTGAAAGAAGGTGCGGCAATTGAGGACTTTATGAAACCGGACAGAGTGGTTGTAGGAGTGGATTCTGATAAGGCAAAAGATCTCATGGAGCGTTTATATAAACCTTTTATGATGACTCAATATCGGATGATTTTTACAGATATTCCCTCTGCCGAAATGATCAAATATGCAGCAAACTCGATGTTAGCTACCCGTATCAGTTTCATGAATGAGATAGCGAACTTGTGTGAACTGGTTGGAGCCGATGTGGATATGGTACGAAAAGGGATAGGTGCAGATTCACGTATTGGAAGAAAATTCCTTTATCCGGGATGCGGTTATGGCGGTAGCTGTTTCCCAAAAGATGTAAAGGCTTTGATTAAAACAGCAGACCAAAATGGGTATACTATGCAAGTTCTGAAAGCAGTTGAAGCTGTTAATGAAAGGCAGAAAGGTCTGTTGTATGACAAGCTGGTTAAATGCTTAAAAACAGAAGATCTGTCGGGGAAAAAGATTGCGCTATGGGGGTTGGCTTTTAAGCCGGAGACGGATGATATGAGGGAGGCACCTTCCTTGGTATTAATTGAGAAGCTGTTAGCTGCGGGAGCTTCCGTATGTGCATATGACCCAATCGCAATGCAAGAATGCAAACGTAGGATCGGAGATAAAATATTTTATGTCAACAACATGTATGAGGCTGTCCTGGAAGCAGATGCCTTGTTGGTAGTTACAGAATGGAAGGAATTCCGTATTCCAAGTTGGGGTGTTATAAAGAAAAGCATGCGCAATCCATTGATCTTGGATGGTCGTAATATTTACGACCAGAAAGAATTGAAAGATTGGGGCATCGAATACCACTGTATTGGAAAATAAATATGGGCAGACTAAAAGAATTTGATATATTAAAAGGGATAGGAATTATATCAGTTTTAATAGGTCATGCAGCTGTTTGTAGCGAGTTAAAGCTTCTGATTTACAGCTTTCACATGCCATTATTCTTCTTTATATCCGGATTTTTTTTTCCACGAAAGAAGTTTTTTATCATTAGTAAAACATAAGGCATTTCAATTATTGATACCATGGTTATTCTTTGGCTGTATTATTTGTTTTTATTTATTTTCAATTACAAGCTTAAGTACGCATAATATAAATGGAGCATTCTATGATGTCCTTGAAAGTATTTATAGAGGTTTTTTAGGCAATGAAGATTCATATTGCTTTTATACAATATGGTTTTTAATCGCGCTGTTTGAAATTTCAATATTCTATGCTTTTATTTATAAGGTTCTAAAGAATATTTATTTACAAACGTTTGCCTGGTTATCTTTATACATCATTGGTTGGATTCTGCAGGAACGAGGCATCAACCTACCTTATTTTATAGATACTGCATTCTCGATAGGTATATATTATCATCTTGGCTTCTTGTTTAAGGAAACCAAGTACTATAACATAAAAATACCATTCCCTTTTGTAATGCTATCTTTCGCTTGCCTTTTGGGGGCAATATTCTTTTTTAAACCTAACATAGAATTAAAATATAATATATATCCATTTTATACGGCGTTATTATCGACTCTATTTATCACAACCTTGTATTATCTAATAAAGTTTATATTAGGTTACTCCAATAGGGGTATTTCTCTTTTCTCAAAAGTATTCCAAAAATTAGGACAAGATAGTTTAATAATATTTGGCCTTCATCGTCCATTATTTGAATTATCTTATGTGATACAATCTCAGGTAATAATAAATCAAAAAGTCTTTGCTCTTCTTCAAATTCTTGGAACAATTATAGTAATAGAATGTTTATCACCCATCTTATATAAATATGTACCATATCTAGTTGGAAAATATGGATCCAAAAGTTAGTATAATTGTCGGACTTTATAATGTTTCTCCTTATTTAAAGGAAAAACATTTAAACTGTATTCTTCAGCAAACTTATCCAAATTGGGAATTGATTCTTGTAGATGATGGATCAACAGATGAAACTCCCAGATTATGCGATCTATTCGCTGAAAAAGATTCACGGATCAAAGTTTTCCACAAAAAAAATGGAGGTTTGGGGAGCGCTCGCAACTTGGGGATGAAACAAGCTACAGGTGAATATCTTTGGTTCTATGATGTGGATGACGAGGTAGAACTAAATTTACTTGAGTGTTGTGTTTCTGAGATGGAACAGCGGCAAGTAGATTTGATGATATTTGGTTTTTGGGCTATTACTCCATCCCAGAATCTGACAGAGGAGGTCCATTTTACAGAAAGGGAAATCAGAGGACAAAAACAATTGCGCGACTCCTATCTGGATAATTTGCTGTTTGTTCGATACGGGAATGGATTCGCGTGGAATAAAGTTTATCGACGTAGTTTTATCGAACAACATCATTTAAAATATGAGAATCAACGTATACAGCAGGATGAAGTTTTTAATTTAAAGGTTTACCAGGCTGTTGATTCGATATATATATCTTCCAAATTGTTTTATCATTATTTCATTTATAATACTGGTAATAGCCGTTCTCGATTTATACCCAATCGCTTTGATATTTATTTGTCGATCTTTGATCACTTCATAGAACTGAAAAATGCCTGGCAAATAAATGATCCCCGATTCATCGGGTATTTATATAAGCGCTTATATTCTTCCGTTTCTCAATGCCTTCTGTTTAATCTTTTTCATCCTGATTGTCCATGGAGTAGAGAAGAAAAGAAAAATGAAATTGAGAGGATTATGTCAGATAATCGAGTTCTTCAAGCGTTTTCTTACCTTAAAAGAACTAAGTTGGGAATAGAACAGCGCTTGTATCTAAATGCGTTTAAAAGTAAGTCGTTATTTTTGATAAGTTTATACAAGAATTTATTCTCATTTATGAGAAAATTAAATCTTTTGGTAGATGCCCTATCCATCTCTTATCAGAGAATTGGAGGAAAGAGAAAGCCAATTAAATGACTTCAATCGATGCTATTAAATAAGATAAATATTTGACTTATTACATAGATTAGATTTATTGGCTATGAGATTATTTCGAAAAATATTTAGTTAGTCAGTCCCCTTTTACTGGAATGAAGGCGGGAAAGAATTTTACCCAAATGTAATCGATACTTCTCATATATATTCAGACAAAAAATAAAGAGTGACTTTACCCAAGGAGATCTGCTATCTCTTTTGTAAGGTCGTATTGATAATAATTCTATCTATATGGGCTATTAATATCATACCAAAAGATGAAATGACCAGGTTTTTCGCAACTACCGATCTGATAAAAATAAAGATCGATTTCTGCATATACAAGACTTGGGCAACAAGACTCAGGCGTCAACAAATTACAGAAAAATGAAGAAAAAGCGCATCTTTATAGCCATCCATTACTTGGAAATCGGAGGAGCGGAGATCAGCCTGATTGGCCTATTGAATGCCATCGATTACAGCCGATATGAGGTTGATCTGTTTGTGTATAGCCATCAGGGAGAGCTAATGAAGTTGATTCCGAGGGAGGTGAATCTCCTGTCGGAAATACCGAAATATGCCCAAGTCGAGCAGCCGATGACTTCGGTACTGAGACGTGGATACGTGGACATAGTCTTGGCTCGGTTATGGGCAAAATTCAGATTCGCTTCTTATGTCCGAAGGGTAAAGCCCCAAGATGGTTCGGCAGTTTTTCAGTATGTAGCCAATGCCGTAACCCCGTGTTTACCATCGTTGCATTACTTGGGAATATATGACCTGGCTATTAGCTTTTTGACGCCTCATAATATCGTTCTGAAGAAGGTGCTGGCCCGGAAGAAAATTGCATGGATCCATACCGATTATTCTCGGATTGATGTGAATGCGGATCTCGAATTGCCAGTCTGGAGTGGATATGATTATATTGCATCCATCTCTGCGGATGTATCCCGAACCTTCCTCTCGGTGTTCCCGTCCTTAAAAGGGAAGTTGGTGGAGATAGCCAATATCCTATCGCCTGCCTTTGTCCGCAGTCGGGCAAATGAGAAAGTGAATTTGTCTGTGTTTGGGGATGAAGCTGTCAAACTACTCTCCGTGGGTCGCTTCAGCCATCCAAAGAACTTCGATAATGTTCCGGATATACTGCGTCGTATTCGGGAACAGGGAATCGATGCCCGCTGGTACTTGATAGGTTATGGAGGAGAAGAACCGTTGATTCGTCAACGGATCCGAGAAGCAGGTATGGAGAATTTTGTTGTGATTATAGGTAAAAAAGCGAATCCTTATCCCTATATTCAGGCTTGTGATCTCTATGTACAACCTTCGCGATATGAAGGGAACTCCGTAACCGTACGAGAAGCTCAGATGTTGTGCAAACCCATTGTTGTAACCGATTACCCGACTGCTGCCAGTCAGATTCAGAACGGGAAAGACGGCATCATCGTGCCTTTGGAAAATGCGGCTTGTGCAGAAGGAATCGTCCGGGTGATTCAGGATACCCAACTACAATCCAATCTGACACAGTTCCTGAAAGCGCATGATTACGGGAACGAGAGCGAAGTAGAAAAAATATACAAACTTATATGAATCCGGTCAAGAAGAAAAACTATCGGTTGGGGGCTGATTCGGTTGATTGCCTATCTGATGGTCGTACTGAGGCATTCCCCATTGCCTTCAGAAAATGCCAATGCCTTATTTCTTGGACTACTGAGTTACGCAACAGCCCCATGTATAGGGTTCTTCTTGATGGTATCGGGAGCCTCGTTATTGCCAATAAAGGATGAAACAGGTTCTATTCTGCCTAGTCGGAAAAAATATTATCTCTATTATTCTTTGTACAAAGGCTATAGTGTGATATGATTTATGTACACTTTAACCGGATTATATCTGATTGCTCCTATTCTGAGTAAATGGCTGCAAGCCTATAATCAACTTAGCTATTAGAGAATTTAAAATAATGATACCCAAAAAGATACACTATTGTTGGTTTGGAGGGAATCCTTTACCCAAGGACGTACAAAAATATATTGAAACCTGGAAGAAGTTCTGCCCTGATTATGAGATCAAGGAATGGAATGAACAAAATTTCGATATACACAGGAACCGGTATGTAGAAGAAGCCTACCAACAAAAAAAATGGGCTTTTGTAAGTGATGTGGCCCGAATCCATGCTTTGTATATGGAAGGGGGCATATATATGGATACAGATGTAGAGGTGGTGAAGAATCTGGATCCACTTTTAAATACACGAGGCTTTTTGGGATTCGAAGGTACACAATGGATCGCCACCAATCTGGTAGGGTTTGAAGCCGGGCACGAGACTCTAAAGAGATTTTTGGACTCTTATGATCATCGCTCCTTTGTTAAAGAGGATGGGACATTGGATCAGACCACCAATGTAGAGGAATTGACAAAACTGCTGGTAGGAGAATATCATTTGATTTTAAATGGGGAAAAGCAAAATCTTGCTGGTGGAATTATTATTTATCCTACGGACTATTTCTCTCCCTATGATTATATCCAGGGGAAATTAAACCGGACCGAGTATACTTATACGATTCACTGGTTTTCACAAAGCTGGATTGGACAAAGTTCCATCCGAAAAAAAATAGCACAATTGATCCATCGGATTATTGGGACTCACATGAAATAATATGCAATTCGATCCATCTCTATATTATCCTGTTTATATTTACAGTCTACTATTCCTAACAATAGGATATACGGTTTCCATCTCAAAATATGGGACTTCATTGATCCAACGGAACACCAATCAACCGTTGGTATTAATATACATCTTTTTGTTCGTTCTATTGGTAGGATTACGCCCGATTTCCGGATCCTATTTTGGCGATACATCGAATTATGCACGATCATACGATTTATTTGTCAATGGTGTTGTATCATATAACCCCGAGTCAAAGGAATGGTTCTTTGAATGGCTAATGTTTCACTGTTCCAAGCTCATGGATATACATGGGTTCTTACTTTTGGTAGAAGTCTTATATGTATTACCAGTACTTTGGGCTTGTAGAAAATTGGCTCCGAACCATGCTCTACTAATGTTTCTGGTGTGTATGGGAGCTTTTTCTTTTTTTTCGTATGGAACAAACGGAATCCGAAACGGAATGGCTTGCAGCCTCATCATTGCAGCCTTGGCTTGCGTCCAGGGGAGTCTGAAACAGAAGATTATCGGAGGGATATTGGCTTTCCTAGCCTTTAATATCCACCATTCCACCGCCTTGCCGATTGTATGTGTGTTGGCTACTTTTTTTATCAAAGATACACGGATCATTATAGGCTGGTGGATTGCTTCGATCTTCCTTTCATTGGTGGCAGGCGGACCTATTGAATCTTTTTTTACGAATTTGGGATTTGATGATCGTCTGTCCGGTTATGCTACAAACGATTCTGACAATGCGATGTTTAGTTCGACCGGTTTCCGTTGGGACTTTCTTCTATATAGCGCCATGCCCATTTGGTTAGGCTACTATGTAGTGATTAAACGAAAGATCTGGGATCAGAAATATCTCTTGCTCTTGCATACCTACATACTTTGCAATTCATTCTGGGTCATGATGATTCGAGCCGCCTTTTCGAACCGTTTTGCCTATTTGTCTTGGTTTCTATATGCATTGGTCTTGATTTATCCATGCCTGAAGTTACCCATTTGGAAAGATCAAGGGAAAAAGACGGCATTGATTATCATGGGACACTTTGGCTTTACCTTCTTTATGTATTTACTTTATTAATCAATCAAGGATTCTATGGCAGAAAAAACCTTAACAGTATTCACTCCCGCATATAATCGGGCACATACGATTGGCCGTACCTACGAAAGCTTGTGCCGACAAACGTGCAAGGATTTCGAATGGTTGATTATTGATGATGGTTCAACGGATCATACCCGGGAGCTGGTGGAGGCCTGGATACAGGAGAAGAAAATTCCGATCCGTTACATCTACCAGAAAAACCAGGGGATGCATGGCGCACATAATACAGCCTACCGGAATATAACGACAGAATTGAACACCTGCATTGATTCGGATGATTATATGCCGGATGATGCAGTTGAAAAGATTTGTTCATTCTGGAAGAAATACGGTTCTGATCGGTATGCCGGTCTGATAGGTCTGGACCAAACGGAAGACGGGAAAGTGATAGGTACCTCTTTCCCTAAAGGGATGAAAGAGACAACACTCTCCGGATTTTATCAGCGAGGAGGAAAGGGAGATAAAAAGCTGGTGTATAGAACCGATGTTATCCGAAAATATCCTGAGTATCCACTTTTTGAAGGGGAACGCTACGTCGGATTGGGATATAAATACCAATTAATTGATCAGGATTATTCTTTATTGACATTGAATGAACCTCTGGTAGTTGTGGAGTATCAGGATGACGGTTCCAGCAGAAATATGTACAGACAGTATTGGAATAACCCGAAGGGATTTGCTTTTATCAGAAAGTCCGATATGCGTTGCGCGCATAGCTTCAAAGAGAAACTGAAGACTTGTATCCATTATGTATCTCATTCTGTACGGGCGAGAAATAAGAGGTTTATAAAAGAAAGTCCATTGCCACTATTGACCATATTGGCAATTCCTTTTGGAATAATACTGTATGTGGTTACCTATTATAAAGTCAAGTCTTGTCAAAAATATAAAATATGAATCAGCCTATTCGTGTACTGAATCTCTTTACGATCATGAATCGGGGTGGTGCAGAGACCATGGTAATGAACTACTATCGAAAAATAGATCGGACTAAAGTTCAGTTTGACTTTATGGTTCACCGTCAAGAACGCGGGGCCTATGATGATGAAATCGAAGCATTAGGTGGCAGGATTTTCCGGATGAGTCCTATTACTCCTGTTACCTTAGGAAAATATCAGCGAGAATTACGAGATTTTTTCCAGAGTCATCCTGAATATCGTATTTTACATTCTCACATGTCCGAATTAGGATATTTTGCATTTAAAGAAGCAAAAAAATGGAGGGTTCCTGTGAGAATATGTCATGCACATAATACCCCCGCATTTTTTTCTGAAACATTAGGAGAAAAGATAAAACGAATTCCTCGAGAAATATTGGCTCGAATGATCCGTCGAGAGAGTACGGATTTTTTTACATGCAGCCAAATTGCAGGTGAATGGTTATATGGCAAAAAAATCTGTAAAAAGATGGTTTTTATGCGTAATGCGATTGATGCGGCTGCCTTTCGTTACAATAAAGAGTTAAGCTCACGCATAAAATCCCGAGAAGGATGGCAAAATAATCTGGTTATAGGTCATGTAGGTCGTTTCAATCCTCAAAAGAATCATGCTTTCTTGATTGATGTATTTGAGACTTTTCATCAAAAACATCCTAATGCCATATTAGTATTAGTAGGGTCTGGTTTTTTAGAGCCAACAATCAGAGAGAAGGTTCAGAACAAACACCTGGATGGTTGTGTTAAATTTTTAGGGAGCCGCTCGGATATGGTTGAACTGTATCAAGCTTTTGATTTATTTTTATTTCCATCATTATATGAAGGTTTACCAGTCTCTTTAGTAGAAGCACAAGCGGCAGGTATTCCCTGCGTTGTTTCTGATCGGATTTCAACTCAAACTCATATCGTAGATTCTTATTATCCGATTTCATTAAATACATCCTTGGAGGGATGGAACAAGGTTATGGAGAAAGCCTTACAGAAAGGGAAACAAGATACATACTCAAAGATAAAAGATTGCGGTTTTGATATTACCGAAAACGCTTTATGGCTATGTAATTTTTATTTAAAGCGATATCAGCAATATGAATAACCCATTAATTTCCATTATTGTACCAGCGTACAATGTAGCTGATTATCTTCCAGCCTGTTTGGAGTCATTGCTCCATCAAACCTACTCAAACATAGAAATCATCGTGGTAAATGATGGTAGTACAGATCAAACAAAAAATATAGCTATTCGTTATATAAAAGAATATTCTGATATCATATTGATTGATCAAAAAAATGAAGGTCTATCAGGAGCAAGAAATAAAGGCATAAAACAGGCAAAAGGGGATTACATTTGTTTCGTCGATTCAGATGATTGGGTCGAGAAAGACATGATTCGAACGGCAGTTTGTTCATTGACTCAAAACGAAGAGGCTGTCTTATGGGGATATATCAAAGAATATACTCATACTTCTATAAAACAACCGCTTTCAAAAGGGATAGAAAGATATTCTGAAAAAAATATTTATTCCCTATATCAGAGAATTATTGGGCCAGTAAATAAACAATTAAAACATCCGGAGTGTGTTGACTCATATATTACAGCTTGGGGAAAACTTTATAAAACATCGATTATAAGGGATAACCAAATACAGTTTATATCTACGAAAGAAATTGGCACTGAGGATCTATTATTTAATGTGCAGTTTTTTTCTCATGTCAAGAATGCTGTTATTTTACCGGATTGTCTAAATCATTACAGAAAAACCAATAATTCTTCATTGACATCGAATCATAAATCATGTTTGTTTGCTCAATGGACGACTTTGCAAGGTTTAGTCTGGGAAATCATAAAAGGGAATCCACTGTTAGAAGAAGCCTTTTATAATCGAATTGCTTGTACAATGATAGGATTAGGATTAAATGAAGCTTTCTCCAATACTTCCTACCGTGAACATCGAAAGAATATAATGTTAATTTTAAATGAGAATAGATATCAAAAATCTTTCCGCCAGTTAAAATTTAGGTATTTGCCTATCTATTGGAAGATATTCTTTGGTGCGTGTCGGTTCCGCATATTCCCCATATATTGGCTTTTGATAAAAATGATAAAAAGAATAATACAAAAATAAATAAAAAACTTCTTCGTATGTCTCAACTATCCATGTTTCTTTGGAAAGCCTTCAAAAGGCCAGTTGCAGATAATGGATAAACACATTATTATGCGATAATACAGAAACTCCTTTTAAGAAGCAGTTACGCAATATAGATATAACAATTTACCAGCTGAAACAAAAAGGATTGTGGTATAATCCATTATACATATTTTCAAGTTATTGCTGGATGATTTGGCACTGACTTACTTGTTACAACAAAGCACAATACAACAAATCTCCGTAGATCTTGTAAATGCCTTTATCTCATTGATAAATGGACGTATGCAAGGATATAAAAGAGTAAGATGCATATCAGATAAGGTAAAAGAAAAAAACCAATCTCATTTTAAGTAACAACAAGATATATCAATAACAACAATTATAACTGGATAAATATAAACAGAATCATGATGCAACTCCTAATTATCTATTCCGGGGAATAGCTCCAAATTGCATTGCAATCGTAATGGTTGTGGCATTTAGAAAACAAAAAATTAAGATACACTTATCCGGGTTACAGAATTGCGGTCTCAACATTTCTCATAGGAGATGGTCCCCCTAGAAGAAATACATGCGAAAGACTGGCAAATGAAATAAGAATTTCTGATCGTACTCATTTTCTTGGGAATCGGATAGACATCCTAGAGTTCATGCAATCTGCCAACTATGTCATTGGGTTATCACAGAGGGAAGGTCTTTAGCTCTCTTCAATTGAAACTGTTGTCGGAAAGCCTTTCCTCTCCAGCGAGACTAATGGTCTCCGCGAAGTCGTTAAAAATGCAGGAATACTATTTTCACCTGGAGATTATCAGCAACTAGCCCAAATCATTAAACAGTTGGCTTCAGACCGAACAGAATACAATCGTATAGCTCACCTTTGCATAAACCGAGCAAAAGCCTACGATATATCAGCAATGGCAATGAGCTATGAACATATTTATAAGGATATATATAAACTCTGATATGTCTTATGAGGATTTTACATGTTGTTAATATTTCTTTTGTAATTCCATTTTTTTTAGGTGAACAATTGATTTATTTTACGGAGAAGGGAAATGAAGAATACATAGCTTGTTCTCCGTCAGAGGATCTCCCTCGGTATGCGAACCTATACAAATTTCGATATACCGAAGTAGAGATAACCCGCCAAATATCTTTAGTAAAAGATGTTAAGGCAATTTATCATATCTGGAAATTCATCAAACAGAACAAGATAGACATTGTAGTTGGCCATACCCCCAAAGGTGGCATGTGCGCAATGATCGCATCTTTTCTGGCGGGGACACAACGTCGAATTTATTTCAGACACGGACTCGTTTATGAGACCTCACATGGCATAAAGCGGTTTATACTTAAATCCGTCGATCGAATAACCTCCCTTCTGGCAACTCGCATAGTCTGCGTAAGTAAATCCGTTGCTCAAAAAAGTATTGAAGACGGCCTCAATAAAGCCAACAAACAAGTCATCCTTAATCGAGGCACATGTAATGGTATAGATGTGAACAGATTTGATCCATCTCACATCAACCCGTCAACTCGAGCCCAATTGCTAGCAAAGTATAACATTACACCCAATCAATTCGTAATAGGTTATGTCGGCAGACTGGTCAGAGACAAAGGTATAAAAGAGTTGGTGGATGCTTTTGAGATAGTACATCAGAAATATCCTCAAACAAGGTTGCTTCTTATTGGGATGTTAGAGAAGCGAGACGCCTTAGATGCAGATACCGTACAGAAAATCAATACCCATCCAGGCATAACGTGCACGGGGCGGATTGCCAATGAAGAGATCCAGAACTTCTATTCTTTGATGAATATTTTCGTACTTCCCTCCTATCGAGAAGGATTTCCAACCTCTGTTCTGGAAGCCTCAGCAATGAAATTACCAGTCTTGACGACACGAGCAACCGGTTGCATCGAATCTATTATTGACCACCAAACGGGCCTATTTATCAACCATGATGCTCAAGACATTGCCAATCACATGATTGAACTGATACAAGACAAAGATCTGTATCATCACCTAGCAGAATCAGGAAGAGAATTTGTCATTCAGAATTTTACACCGGAGTTAATCTGGCAGGCTATCGAAAAATTATATAAATCATGAAACTTTTAATCACCGGCATTCATGGCTTTGTAGGGAGCAATCTGGTTGCTGCACTCAGCCAAGACATGGAGATCTATGGCTTAGATATTGTTGCTCCTCAAAAAAAAGGTGTCATACGAACCTTTTCATGGAATGACCTGGAACAAGGGAAGATTCCGGAAGTTGATGCAATTATCCATCTTGCAGGAAAGGCTCACGACACCAAAAACAAATCGGCTGCAGATGTCTATTTCAAGGTAAATACGGGACTTACACAAAAAATCTTTGATTACTTTCTACTTTCGTCCGCAAAAAAGTTTATTTTCTTCAGTTCTGTAAAGGCCGCTGCAGATTTTGTTCCGGGAGAGATTCTGACAGAAGATATCACGCCGGCTCCAGTAGGCCCTTATGGAGAAAGCAAAATCAAAGCTGAAGAGTATATCTTATCCAAGGATGTTCCTGAAGGTAAAAGTGTGTATATTCTCCGCCCCTGCATGATACACGGCCCCGGGAATAAAGGGAATCTGAATCTTCTGTATAACGTAGTCCGAAAAGGTATCCCCTGGCCTTTGGGAGCATTCGATAACAAACGGACTTTCACATCCATTGACAATCTAACTTTCGTTATTAGAAATCTGATAGAAAAAAGCGTTCCGAGTGGTATCTATCATATGGCTGATGATGAAGCCATATCAACCAACCATCTAATCGAAATTATCTGCAGCTCCATAGGACATAAAGCACACATCTGGAGACTCAATCGTTCTTTCATTACGTTCTGCGCAAAATTAGGCACTATCCTACACCTGCCCTTAAATGAAGACAGACTCCACAAATTGACTGAAAACTACGTAGTATCCAATAACAAAATCAAACGAGCCATCGGAATTGAGCACATGCCGATAAGAGCAGAAGAGGGATTGGCTCGAACCATGGAAAGTTTTAAAAATCGATGATCTACTTATTGCTATTCTGCCTGCTGATAATCGCAGAACTGATTTACTTTCGGATTGCCGATCGATTCAATATCATCGACAAACCCAATGAGCGAAGTTCCCACAAAAGTATCACACTGCGTGGGGGCGGTATCATCTTCCTGCTCGGGAGCTGGCTGTATGCCGCATTCTTCGGATTAGAATATCCCTGGTTTCTGACCGGACTCTCCCTGGTTGCCATCATCAGCTTCATCGACGACATCCATTCTCTGCCCGACAGCATTCGCCTGGTCGTACAGTTTATTGCCATGTTCCTGATGTTCGAGCAGTTCGGAATCCTGAACTGGGAAAGCTGGTGGATCATTCTCATTGCCCTGATTGTCTGCGTCGGAGTTTCGAATGCATACAACTTCATGGATGGGATCAACGGGATCACCGGAGGATATTCGTTGGCCGTTATGATTCCTCTGATGTTCATCAATGCCCGAACGCCATTCATTGATCCGAATTTCCTCTACGTCGTAACGTTGAGTCTGATGGTCTTCTGCTTCTTCAACTTCCGGAAGAAGGCCAAATGCTTTGCAGGCGATGTTGGATCGCTGAGCATTGCATTTATCGTAATTTTTGCCCTTGGCCGATTGATTCTGCAGACTGGAGATTTCACCTATATCCTCTTCCTGGCACTATACGGCGTGGATTCGGTTCTGACAATCTGTCATCGGATCATGTTGCACGAAAATCTGGGGCAGGCCCATCGGAAACATGCCTACCAGTTGATGGCCAACGAACTGAAGATTCCGCACGTGGTCGTATCGTCCATCTATATGATTATTCAGCTCGCCGTCTCTTTCGGATTGATCCTACTGCCGATCAACCACTGGCTCTACACAATAGTAATCCTGCTTCTATTGGCGATCATTTATCTCCTCTTCATGCGGAAATATTACCCGCTGCATGAAGCCTATCTGAAATCCAAACAAGCCTAATTATGCTTATCGACGATAAACTTCTGGACGAGGTTGCAGCATTGGCCCGGACCTCTGAACGGCTTCGCATGAATCGTGACATGCGAAACTCTACGGCCGATACTTCACAACGGATGTTGAATGCCCTGGAGATCGGCACCGTCCTCCCCATCCATCGACATCCGACAACCTCCGAAACTCAGCTTCTACTGCGCGGCAAGATCGACGTTATGTTTTACGATGATCAACGCCGCGAAATCGAGCGGTTCCACCTCGATCCGCGAAACGGAATGTATGGCGTAGATATTCCGGCCGGCACATGGCACAATCTCGTTGTTATTGAACCGGCCGTCATCTTCGAGGCCAAGGACGGAGCCTACAAGCCCATCTCACCAGAAGACATCTTATAACTCCTCAGATCTGTTATAATTAGTATTCAACCCGATCTGATAAAGTAACCCCCAAAACTCCATGTGAGTTTTGGGGGTTCTCTTTGTTACGCCCGTTCGGAACGGTCAGTTCCAGCCGCCAATAATCTCGCCTCCGATCTCGATCGAAACCTGGTCGGGATTGGAGTTGATCACCAACGACAGCGTATGCTGGATACTGTTCCAAAGAGTGTGTCTGGGGAATAAATAAAAAAGTCTACAGATTTTTTAGATTTGTAGTGACGAACCAACAAAAACTAAAAAAGAGTAGACTTATGGTGTTGACAAAGGAACAACTTT
>CALLRW010000011.1 GCA_938014215.1 uncultured Alistipes sp.
GAGTAGGTAGCCGCCTCTTCAAGGTCAGATCGAAAGGTCTGACCTTTTTTTGTGTTGTGTTGTATGCTGAGCAGTGCCGGGGGGCGGGGAGATGGTGCCGTGAGGGGCAGAAGGGCCGGAACGTTGCCTGCAGAACTCGGGGATGATGACATTACTGGAGGTTGTGGCGGGCGCTCGTGAAACTGGAGGAAATCGAGAACTGGGATCCAGAGGGGGCTTCTTCGCGCTGAGAAAGTGCCGCGTCGAGAAGGTGCCCGGTGGCGCTCATAACAGGAATTGCGGCCAGGCTTTTCGGACGGCAATCAATCTTTTTTCCAAAAAATCGTATTGGGTGTATAGTTTTTCGGGCGGTTGTTTGTCTAACAGGTAAAAGGTGTGAAGATGAATACAAAAGAGCAACGATTCTCCAAACTGGTCAAGGAGTATGAACAGACGATATACGCTGTCTGCTATATGTTCTCCCGTGATGCCGAGGATGTGGACGATATGCATCAGGAGATACTTTTACGGCTATGGCAGGGATTTGACGGGTTTGAGGGTCGAAGCAACATAAAAACGTGGATCTACCGTGTGGCGCTGAACTACTGTATCAACTTCAGCAACAAGCGTAAACGCGAGCAGACAAAGCACAAGGCGTCGAATGAGTCGGACACGACTGACAGCGACCTCGAAAAACGAATGCAGATCAAACAGCTCTATCAGCGAATCAATAAGTTGGGACTTGTCGACCGAAGCGTCGTCTTGTTGTGGCTCGAAGGCCTGAGCTACGAGGAGATCGGCGCAATCCTAGGCATCTCGGTCAAGAATGTCTCCTTTAAGTTGGTACGCATCAAGGAGCGACTCAAAAATGTCTAACGCCTAAAAAGTACGAATATGGAATGCAACGCAGGAAAGGAACTTGAAGCACTGAAAGCCGATTACATCGCGCTCAAGGCGCAGATGGGGCGGCAGGAGCGTCTGAACGAACGTTTTTTCAAGGCTGCGCGTCGTCATCCGGCGCGAGCCGTGAGCGAGGGGATCCGGAATCGCATGCTGCTCGATGTATTGACTTTGCCCATCATCTGGATTATCTGTATCACGACTCACTGGTCGCTGCTGTTCGGTGGGCTGGTGTCGCTGTGGACGATTATCGATCTTGCGGCCACAATCTGGATCAACCGCAAACTGGGTATGGACCATCTGCTTGATGGCGATACGCGGACAGTCACCCACGCCATAACCTCCTATCGTCGCTTCTACCGCCGGGTCTTGGCCATCAATGTCATTCCTTGTATCGCGATGATCACCTATATCTTCATGGAGTTGCTCGCCCGCATAGATGGCTCGGCAAACCGCAACCTGATTCTCGTAATTGCTATTGTCTACACGCTCCTGGCCATCCTTCTCACCTGGCAGCAGTACCGACGCCACACCAAGGCCTGCGACGATCTGCTCAATGAGTTCGAGGAGTAGCGCTCGTCGATCCGATTCGGGCGAGACATAACGATCTCTTTCCCAGAGCCCGGAGAGTGGGGTATCTGGTAGTGTGGCTTGTAGTCCTTGAAAAAAGGCTTGTATGAAGGAACAGCATGCTGCGGAACCTCGCTGGAGAGGCTCGCGGCATGTTGTTGTGCATCCGTATCGGTGGTTTGTTTCCGCTGCCTGTCGGCCTGGCTTATGCCGTCATCTCCGCCATGCTTTCGGGCGGATAGGACTGTGTATATCGAGGTAGAGCGATCGGTAGAAGCACAATAATGAACCTGCACGGAGCGGGAGTTTACTTCTTAAAATGAAAAATAAAGCGTAGCAGGCATTTGTCGTTGTGAGGCAGTCGTATTCAACGGGGCTGGAACTGAATGATCAAACAGTCAATAAATTAGCTGTATAATTAAAGCGAAATAAGGATATTACTCATCGTAACGTCCGCATCATCTTACGGAGAGAGAGGCTCTTCTGGTTGAAAGTTATGCATTTGCCTCTCAATAAATTCCGGGCCTTTATTTTCGTCGTTTCCGACTGGCCCACGCTGAATTTCCGCGTTGCTCCCTGTTTGGCATACGGTATTGCAAAAATAGGTAAAGAAATGAACAATGCAAACTTTTTCGGATAATATTTTCCGCAATCTTTTGGAGACCGTACTGAGGGGCTGTTTGAGCGGTTGCTGCGTACCGTGGGACTGAAAGCGAAGCATTTTGTCCGGGGCGTGGAATGACAAGCTTGTATTTCAATAAAAAAAGGACAATCTGGTAGGAATATATGTATCTTTGCTCCAGATTCGGCTATACCTTAATATATATCCCTGCAACTCGCTCCCGAATGGAGCCCGGTTCTTTAAATATTTAGTAATGGTCGGAAATGAATTGTCTAACCCTTAAATATGCTCCTATGACAAGATTTTTCCTCTCTCTCGCGGCACTTTTGTGCCTGGCTTCCTGCTCCTCGTCGGACAACGGTACGGAACCGACGCCCGAACCGGCGAAGATCCCCATCAATATCTCGATGAATGTCTGGACCCGTGTGACGGATACGGCCTACGAAACGGGCGACAAGGTGGGTATCTACGTGGTCAACAACGAAGGATCCTCCTCCACGGCCCTGCAGCCTTCGGGCAACTACGTCGACAACATGTGCTTCACCTGCGCCGGATCGTGGACTCCCGATTCGGAGATCTACTGGAAGGATGAGACGACGAAGGCCGATTTCTACTGCTACTATCCCTACGGCAAGCCCGCTGACATTGCGGCCTATCCCTTCTCGGTCAAGAGCGACCAGTCGCTGCAGGCCGATTACAAGGCCTCGGAGTTCCTCTGGGGCAAGGCTACCGGCATCAGCCCGACGGCCAGTGCCGTGCCCATCATCACCAACCGCTCGATGAGCAACATGTTGATCTACGTGACCCCGGGCAAGGGCTTCACCGAGGAGACGCTGGCCGCTGCCACCAAGTCTGTGCGCATCTGCAACGTGAAGGCTTCGGCAACGGTTGATCTCCGCACGGGTGTCGCTACGGCTACCGGTGCGGCAACGGAGATCGTCCCCTATAACGAGGGTACCTATTACCGGGCGCTGCTCGTTCCGCAGACCGTGGCCGACGGCTCGAATCTGATTACGATTACCGTCGACGGCGTGGACTATACGCTGGCCAAGGGCTTCACTTTCAAGGCCAATACGCAGCATAAATTTACGGTTACCGTCAACAAGGCCAGCAGCGGTGTCGATATCGGTATCGGCGACTGGGAGATCGACGAGACGGATAACGGCGGTGCTGCCGAATAACCTTCGGGTTGAAGGGTGGGCTTCCGAACCCACCCATTGGATCAGTTGAAACAACAAACGGTATGAAATCCAAGCGTTTATTGATATGCGGCATCCTCACGGTCGTGTTGGGTGCCTGCTCGTACGAGCCCGACGAGATGTCCGTTGCGGTCGACCAGTCGTATCCCATCCAGCTCTTCAACGAGATCGAACAGGTCGCCACCACGCGTGTCAACGACGAGGGCTTCTGCGACGGTGACGGCGTGGGCATCTACGTCGTCAATTATGAAGAGGGGCTTCCCGGCCAGCTTGTCACCGAGGGCAACCAGGCCGATAACGTCCGTTACGTCTATGACGAGGCCAACGGCAAGTGGATCCCCGACGAGTCGGTCTACTTCCGGGACAAGAATACGCACGTCGACATTATCGGCTATTATCCCTACGGTTCGCCGTCGTCGGTCGATTCCTATGCGTTCGAGGTGGCCAAGGATCAGTCGACCGAGGCTGCCAACGGGCTGCTGGGCGGATACGAAGCCAGCGATTTCCTGTGGGGCAAGGCGGCCGATGTTGCTCCGACCACGCAGCGTATCGCCGTCAAGTTCCAGCACCGGATGGCCGGCGTGCTGGTGACGCTGACGGAGGGTACGGGCTTTGACGCCGGCGAATTTGGCCAGTTGGAGAAGAGTGTCCTGGTGACCAATACGATTCGCAAGGCGGTGATCGACCTTTCGACCGGCGAGGTGACTCCGACCGGCGAGGTGCCGACCACGGGTACCATCCCCTACAAGCGGGACGGTGATTTCCGGGCCGTGGTGGTTCCGCAGACCGTAGCGGCCTCGACGCCGTTATTCAGCATTACGGTCGACGGTGTGCCCTATGTCTTCCGCAAGAGCGAGCCGTTCAGCTATGTGAGCGGCAAGCTGCACAAGTTCACCATCGAGGTCTCGAAGAAGAGCGCCAGCGGTCTGGAGTTCAAACTGCTGGGCGAGAGCATCACGGCGTGGGAGACGGATAACGTCTCGCACGACGCAACGGCGCGTGAATACATCATCGTCGACTGTCCGGAGCCCGGAACGTTGAAGGAGTGCATCACGGCCGCCGGGAAGGACTATACGAAGGTCAAGAATCTCAAGGTGACCGGAACGATTGACCGGCGGGATTTCGAGATGATGCGTACGGAGATGACGGCCTTACAGTCGCTCAATCTGCGGGAGGTCGAGATTGCGGAGTATGGCAGTTATGCTGCCAATGAGATTCCGAATAATGCGTTCAATGGAAAATCGGCCCTTATTCGTTTTATTTTTCCTGAGAACATTACGAAAATTGGTAATTATTCGTTTTATGAAACGAATCTGTCAGGCTCGTTGATTATTCCGAATGGGGTTACTGAGATTGAGCATCATGCATTTTGTAGTTGTCCTTTGAATGGTACGTTAACGTTGTCTACATCTTTGGTCAATATTGGTGCGAGTGCATTTCTGGGGTGCTCAGGGCTTTCCGGTAGTTTGAATCTTCCAGCATCTCTTGAGGTCGTAGATGAACACGCATTTAGTAGCTGCAGTGGCTTTACCGGAAATTTACAACTTCCAGATGGATTGAAAGAGTTGGGGATGAGTGCTTTTTCTGGATGCTCCGGATTTACAGGTTCGCTTACTATTCCTCATGGTATTACAAAAATAGAGGATTCTTGTTTTAGTGGTTGTTCCGGTCTAAATGGTCAACTAAATCTACCAAAGGAGTTGACAGAGATAGGAGAAAATAGCTTTTGGAACTGCCGATTCCGAGGGCCCTTGCAATTGCCCGATAATGTAGCAATTATAGGAGAGTTCGCTTTTTATCTTAATTCATTTTCAGGAGAACTGAAATTACCTCAAGCATTGGCTGTACTTGGAGAAAGAGCATTCTCTGAAAATTCTCGTTTGACAGGTATTGTCGAGTTGCCCGAAGACATTATTTCAGTCAGTGCTGGTCTTTTCTCCGGTTGCTCCCAGTTGGAAGGGGTAGTTATTCCCAAGAATGTGGAGTTTATCCGGGAGAATGCTTTTACGGATTGTTTCCAACTCAACTCGATTGTCTGCGAAGCGCAAAATCCTCCGCAGTTGGATGCTTCGGCATTCAATGGTGTTGCGAAGGACAACTTTACGGTTGAGGTGCCCGAAGCATCGGTCAACAGTTACAGCACGGCGCCCGGATGGATGGAGTTCAAGCGCTTTGCGGCTCATCACGACTTCTCGATCTCCCGGAATCTGTTCCGGACGCTGAATGCATCGCTCGCGAAGACGCTGGTGCTGCGTGCTCCGAGCGGAGAGGCGTGGAGTGTGGAATCCAAACCCGACTGGGTGACGGTTGAACCGATGAGCGGAACGGGCAAGGTCGAGGTGACCGTCACGGTGGCTGACCAGCCTAAGGGGTCCGGATACCGCGAAGGCGAGGTGGTCTTCCTGCTCAATGGGAAGGATTACCGGACCCGAACCAAGGTGGAACAATACGACTACCAGTATGGCGACGGCGAGGTGATGACCGTGCAGACGGCGACGAAGGGCGCCGGTGTCGACCTGGTATTCATGGGCGACTGCTTCGATGCCAAGGATATCGCCGAGGGCAAATACCTCGATGCCGTAAACGAGGCCATCGGTTACTTCTTCGCCGTGGAGCCTTACAAGACCTATCGCGACTACTTCAACGTCTATACTGTCTTCGGCCTCTCGCCCGACAGCGGGGTGGGGGATGTGAACACCATTCGGGAGTCGAAATTCGGGTCGGCCTATGCGCTTGGCAAAATTGCGCCCGACGAGCAGACCTGCTTTGAATATGCCTGCAAGGCTCCGACCGTCACCGAGGATCGGATTGGTCGGACGTTGATCACGTTGATCGAAAATACGGCCGATTACGGCGGAATCACCTACATGTGGGGCGACGGGTCGGCGATTGCCTGCTGCCCGATGAGCGAGGATGTCTATCCGTATGATTTCCGCGGGTTGGTCCAGCACGAAGCCGGCGGCCACGGTTTTGGCAAGTTGGGTGATGAGTACATCTATCACAATGAGTTTATCCAGACATGTACCTGTCTGTGCTGTTCGCATGTGGAAGAATTCAATGCCAACAAGTCGCGGGGATGGTATGAGAACCTCTCCCTGACGGGAAACATGTACGACGTACCCTGGAGCCATCTGATCTTCGATCCGCAGTATTCGAATCTGGTCGATATCTACGAAGGCGGCTACATGCATATGCGCGGCGTCTTCCGCTCCGAACCGAACAGCTGCATGAACAACAACATCCCCTACTTCTCGGCCATCTCGCGCGAGGCCATCGTCAAGCGGATCAAGGAGTATGCGGGCGAAAGCTATTCGTTCGAGGAGTTCAAGTCGCTCGATGTCCTCGATGCATCGACGGCCGGCGACGAAACCCGTTCGTTCTCCTCGGCCCTGGAGTTCGCCGCCTCGAACAAGCAGCAGCACCCGGTTTACATGGGTGACAAGCCGAAATTCAACTAACAATCAGCGATTCGATTATGAGAAAATGGAATTACATATGGATGGCGGCCCTGTTGCTCGCCTCCTGTGACAAGGCGGAAGAGATCACGGTCGATGACGGCAGCATGCGTTTCGAGATGCAGTATCCCTCCGCAACCCGTGCTACGGAGACCTCCTTCGAGCAGGGGGACAAGATCGGCCTCTATCTCACGGAGTACACCGGCGGAACGCCGACTCCCCTGCAGATCTCCGGCAACTGGGCCAACAACGTGGCCGCAACCCTCGACGGGGAGGACTGGGTGACGGCCAAGAAGATCTTCTGGAGCGACAACCGCATGGATGTCTATGGTTACTATCCCTACATGACCCCGACCTCCGTTGATGAGCAGCCCTTCTCCATTGCGCTGGATCAGTCGACCGAACGGGTCGGCGACCGGTTGGGCGGCTATGAAGCCTCGGACTTTCTGTGGGCAAAAACGGAAGGGGTCGATCAGTCGGCGCAGACCGTGACCCTGCAGTTCTCGCACCGATGCAGCAAGCTGGTCGTTAAGCTCGTGAAGGGGGCGTCGTATGAAGGCGAACTGCCGGACAATGCGACGGTCTACATCCACAGCGTTGTGCCGACGGCAACCATCGATCTGGCGACGGGAGCCGTGACGAAGGATATTTTCGGCGAGATGGCGACCGTCAAGGCCCGGAAGGTGGATAACGCAACCTACGAGGCGGTCATGATTCCGCAGCGTCTGGAGTCGCGCCGACCCTTTATCGAGGTTGTAGCCAACAAAGTATCTTATCTGCTGGAGGATACGTTCCAGTTCAAGGCCGGCCAGCAGCATACGGTAGTGTTTCAAAAAGTGTGTCTGGGAAGGAGCCTTCAGATTCTTCAGATATGCAAATATAACAATTCTTGTTTTCAGATCCACACGCCGCGGCGTGTGGATCTTATTTTTGTGTTATAGTCTTCACTCGGGGAATAATTCCCGATCCAGGTCGATCCGCGGCACCGGCCTCAGATAGGATTTCTTAT
>CALLRW010000012.1 GCA_938014215.1 uncultured Alistipes sp.
ATTGGAGAATCTGCTTCCTCGAAGTGCTGCTCTACAAATTTACGCAAAAAACAACGGTTCCAGCTCTTTGGACATATCCCAAATCACTTTCACATCGCACTGACAAACAGACTATTAAAAAAATTTAATTACCCTGTTGCTCCGCAGATCCTGACCGGGCCCGTTTTTGAGCCCGTTTCGACCCTTGTCAAAACAGAAAAGCCTTGTCGGCCGACACAAGTCTGTGCCAGAATTTTAGGATGATAAACCGGCCCACAGATCCCCGAAAATCAGGCTCTCGAAAGAAGAGACCCCTTGTGATAAGATTTTTGGGAATCTATTCAACAAAAGCGACGAATTACCTGTTGATTCGTCGCTTTTGCTATCAATCTAAAACTCATTATTCCTCGTTTTTGCTCAGTTCGGCTATTTGCCGGTGGATGAAATCCTCGATCTTCTCCTCCTGCGAAAGATGTAACTTGCGTCTCAAACGGCTTCGCTTATTGTAGAACGACCCCAGTGTCGAATAGTCATAGAGGTAACAGATGCCGGCATGGGAAAAGCCGAAACACATGAGGGCACACAGATCCAGATCATGTTTGTTCAAATCCGGGTAGCAGGACTTCAGATGATCGATGATTCCGGAGTACTTTTGATTGACGATGTATTGCAGATCGTAGAGTGCATATTGGGAGTTCGTATCCACGGCCATGTATCGTTTGAACGCACGAACGAAATCCGCCGGTTTGATCGCCGGCAGCTTTTCGACCAGCTGATGCAGTCCGGACAACCGCTCTTCGATGGCCTTGCCCACCTTCGATTCCCGCTCGTTGGAACAATCCAGCATCTGCCTCACGTGCAGGAACCGTTCGGACAGATCGTCGTAAATCTGATGCAGGTTGTCCAACTCCTGTTTCAACAAGGTATGCTCCTCGCGAACCTTCCGGTATCGACGAATCCAGGCATATCCGATGAGGACGACGACAAGAGCCGAGACCACCAGCAGGAGGATCAAGCCTGTCATCTGAACCTGATGTTTCAGTCGAAGAGACTCCAGCGAAGCCTTGAGCAGCCGATTGTTGTACCTCTGTTCCACCTCTTGCAGGGCTGTCTGCTGCGAGACTCGATTCAGCGAGTCGGCCATATGCTGGTACAAACGGCTGTAGCGAAACGCCTGCTCGAAGCGGCCGCAATCGGATTCAATCCGGCTTAGCAACGCATAACATCCGGCAATTTGATGATCCGTAAACAGATTCCGATGGGCCAGAATAACCTGTCCGCACAATCGTGCCGAGTCCAACTCTCCCGCCTGCTGATAGATGGCCAGCCAGGTCCCCGCCACAACCGGAGGATCCGGCTCCCCGTAATAATCGTTACAGATCCTTAGAAAAGAGTTCTTTATGGAATCCACCGGATCCCCCTCTTCCAGCCGGATGGAGATCAGATCGCCGTCGATCGCACTGGCGGCATCCCGATCTCCAAGATCCAGATACAGCATCTTGGCCGCCTGCCAACTCTCCTTTGCCGTTGCGTAATCTCCAGTCAGATAACAGACATACGCTTGATTGTTCAACGAAATCGCTTCGTTGCGCAAGGCCCCAGCCTGCCGGAAACACGCCCGGGCCCTTTCGAA
This sequence comes from uncultured Alistipes sp., assembly GCA_938014215.1. Taxonomy (GTDB): domain Bacteria; phylum Bacteroidota; class Bacteroidia; order Bacteroidales; family Rikenellaceae; genus Alistipes. Next base: position 1,613 of record CALLRW010000012.1, read on the forward strand.
ACGCCGCAAAGCCTCCTCATGGAGGTATTCGTCACTGTACAGATTTCCGATCCGGCTGTGAATCAGCCCCTGCAGATAACTGTCATCCGTCTTTGCGGCATGAGCCTCCGCCTCAACCAACGACACCATTGCCGCATCGGTATCATGCAGATTGGCATATACGCATCCATGATAATAATGAGCCAGCGCCTTCTCCTGTTCGGTCCCCCTGCGATCATAATAATCCACCGCCTGATGAATCAGGGAATCGCTTCGAAGTTCTATCTGGTTCTTGTCCAGGGCCTGCGTATAGAGGAGTGCAAAACGAGCCTTGCCGGATCTGCCCGATATCTCCTCCACATCCAGGGATTTCAAGATGGATAGCGCCTGTTCGGGTTGTTCGGACATTAACCCGGCTGCCGCATCCAGAATGTTCGATTGATTCCGACTCTCCCCGCAGGAGATACACCCCAGCATAACACCGATCAATAGCACGCAATACTTCATGGTCTCCTCTTGATGTTCCTTCAAAGATACGAAATTTTCTCTTTCCTCCAGATGTCTCCGCGAACGACAACCGGGGAGAATCTGATATTTTTTCCCGGTATAATCGGCGTCCTTTATCCCTGAGCGTGACTGGATTGTCGATGGTATTGATTCTCCAATGCCCGTAAATCATCCCCCCAATGGGCCTGGTCGGGTCTTGCATGGGAGACAGCATGTCCGGCAGGTTCGCCCGTCCGGGGTTCGATTCCGACGAACCACAAGCGCCGGCCCCGGCATATTCCCACGCCGCCAACCGTGAAGAGAGGGTCCTTTCCACGCGGTTGTCCCACCCTACTTTCACGCCGGTTTTTCAGGGTCTTGTCACCTCAGAGCGGCATATGCCCCCTGGCACCCGCTTCGGGGGCTGTCAGGAGCGCTATCTCGACCAGAAAATTGAAGCAGGACCATTTCGCAGGGGTCATAAATCGTCATTTTACCATATCCTTTTTAATGATTTCCAGCAATTTGTCAAGCATTGCATCCTGTCCCGAGAGGTAATCCCGCGCAACGTATGGAATGG